>NZ_JAYGJQ010000002.1:0-600000 GCF_035013165.1 Bacteriovorax sp. PP10 | reverse complement strand
ATAAGTTCCACTTAAATCTCCACCGGCCGCTCCAGTTGGAGCTCCACCACCAGCGGCAGTGATCCATGAAGTGTTTCCACTTCCATCAGTTGATAAAACATATCCTGCTGTACCAGCTGTTGAAGGCAAGACTAAATTATAATTGGCAGAAGTTGCGTGACCTTTAATCGTCACATAATTCGTTCCACCTTTAACTTTTAAATCATTATCAAGAGTCACAACACCAGCAACTGTCCCGCCAGCGGTCTTGTCTAACTTTCCATCAGCATAAGTTTTGTTAACTGCAGAAGTCATTGTTAGGGGAACGCTGTTAACAACAATATCACCTGCGCCTGTGGCCGTGATCACGTTAGTAAGAGAGATGGCCCCTGAAAGAGTATCTGGAGCATTTTTAATTAAATAATTTGATCCACCACTTGAAAGTGAATTAATTTGATTTTGAACTCTTCCGAATGCTTCCAGCATTGTATCAGTCGCGGCCACTTGACCTGTTAGCGTATTATCAAAACCAGCTAAGACAAGTCCTAGTGCTCTGGCATTTGTAAAATATAAATTTGTTCCTTCTGGAACCACTGTTGTATTTAAAGTAACGAAAGTTTTATCACCACGAAGATAAGTTGTCGTTGCAGCAGCTGTGATCGCTGGCTCTTTTGCAGTTAACTGAGTTTGAATTGAACTCGTTACTCCATCAAGATAACTAAACTCTGTATTTGAAACGGCTCCACCACCAACTTTAGCAGCATCAAGTGCTGTGATAGTTGGGTTTGGATAAGTTCCACTTAAGTCTCCACCTGCAGCTCCTGATGGAGCGCCTCCACCACCAACTGTTACCCATGAAGTGTTTCCACTCCCATCAGTTGATAAAACATATCCGGCCGTACCTGCTGTTGAAGGTAGAACAAAATTATAATTGGCAGAAGTTGCGTGACCTTTAATTGTCACGTAATTCGTTCCACCCTTAACTTTTAAATCATTATCAAGAGTCACCACTCCAGCAACTGTTCCACCAGCAGTCTTATCTAATTTTCCATCAGCATAAGTCTTATTCACTGCTGATGTTGATGTAAGAGGAACACTATTAACAAGTAAATCCCCTGTGCTTGTCGCAGAGATCACACTTGTAAGAGTGATCGCTCCAGAGATTGTATCCGGGCCATTTTTAATTAAATAATTTGTTCCACCGCTTGAAAGTGAATTAATTTGATTTTGAACTCTTCCGAATGCCTGCAACATTGTATCAGTCGCGGCCACTTGACCTGTTAACGTATTATCGAAACCAGCTAAGACAAGTCCAAGTGCTCTGGCATTTGTAAAATATAAATTTGTTCCTTCTGGAACCACTGTTGAATTTAAAGTAACGAAAGTTTTATCACCACGAAGATAAGTTGTCGTTGCAGCAGCTGTGATCGCTGGCTCTTTTGCAGTTAACTGAGTTTGAATTGAACTCGTCACTCCATCAAGATAACTGAACTCTGTATTTGAAACGGCTCCACCACCAACTTTAGCAGCATCAAGTGCTGTGATTGTTGGGTTTGGATAAGTCCCGCTTAAGTCTCCACCTGCAGCTCCAGTTGGAGCTCCACCACCAGCGGCAGTGATCCATGAAGTGTTTCCACTTCCATCAGTTGATAAAACATATCCTGCTGTACCAGCTGTTGAAGGTAGTACTAAATTATAATTGGCAGAAGTTGCATGACCTTTAATTGTCACGTAATTCGTTCCACCTTTAACTTTTAAATCGTTATCAAGAGTCACAACACCAGCAACAGTTCCACCTGCAGTTTTGTCTAATTTTCCATCAGCATAAGTTTTATTAACTGCCGAAGTCATTGTTAGAGGAACGCTGTTAACAACAATGTCACCTGCGCCTGTGGCAGTGATGACATTCGTAAGAGAGATTGCACCCGATAAAGTATCCGGAGCATTTTTAATTAAATAATTTGATCCACCACTAGTCAGAGAGTTAATTTGATTTTGAACTCTTCCGAATGCCTGCAGTACTGAATCCGTTGCGGCCACTTGTCCCGTTAAAGCATTATTAAATCCTGCTAGCGGAACACCAAGTGCTCTGGCATTTGTAAAATATAAATTTGTCCCCTCAGCAACTACAGTTGTATTTAAAGTGACAAATGTTTTATCGCCACGAAAATACGTTGTAGTTGCTGCTGCTGTAATGCTTGGTTCTTTTCCGGACAGTGATGTCGCAAGACCATTGATCTTTGTTTGTGAGATCGCAGCGTTTGCAATATGAGCATCTGTAATTTTATTGTTACCGATTGTTGGGTTTGGATAAGTTCCGCTTAAGTCTCCTCCAGCGGCCCCAGTTGCTCCGGCACTAGTCACAGGTCCAGCAACCCACTTCACACCATTATAGACAAGACCATCTCCTACAATCGGAGGACTCGTCGTTAAATCGACATCACCCATTAAATCTAAGTGGTAATCGTTTTTAGTAGCTACGATAGCTCCGCTTCTACCAAATACACTTACGATTGTTGTTGAATTTTCAACCTGCTCAAATGTCACACCATCATCATTAAGAACAATCCAGTCCCCAACGTTGAATGCACCATGAGCAACATTAATAATAAAATAGTCACCTGGAACTAATGCTCCGACTGCCGGTAGAGCTGGAAGTGAACCCCATACTCCTTTATAACCAAGTCCATTTACCGAACGAGGTCTCCACTTTCCTGTGGCAGCATCATAAGATAAAACTTGTTTGTCTGTTGGTGCAATATTACAAGCAATGCTCTTTCCACCAAGTGTTGAATCACAAAGAGAGAAATCAACTGTAAAAGTTGAAGCTGCACTAGCATTCGATAAAATAAAATCAAACACTCTTCCGGCCGCAAAAGTTACGTTCGAAATAGTATTGGCCACAAGTGAAGTTTTAGTTTGTGATTCGATCTGAAGGACATTATTAGTTGCACCTTCACGTATTTTGAAATTAGTAACTGTATTTAGATTATGTCCAGTAATGATGATTTGATGATTAACGACTTTAACATTTGTAATACTGATACTTAAATCAGTTATTCCTAGTTTGGGGATATTGACTGAGATCTTACTCTTAGGAACACATCCTGCTATAAAGACTGATAGCGTGAGGGTCAAAAAGGTAAATAGCTGATGTCGATAAATCGTTTTTATTTTAACCATAGTAATTATGATTATCGTCGAATCCTGTTTATTTTCATGGAATATAAACAACAAAATTAATTTTATGACCTTAGAAAAACCTATACGTAGGTATCTATTTAATATTATTTATTTACAATCTTAAGAGTTCCTGTATTTTCATGGATAAGCAAAATTATGCTTAGTGGAATGAGGAAAATTTATCCGGACAATAGCCCTACAAATGAGCATCACTTCTCAAAGTCCTTAATTTGCGTCTAATTTATTTGTATACCGAATGATTTATTAAAGACTTCCGAGACTTTGATAATCGTGTAAAACCTTCGCTCGTAAGAGAGGAACCTTCATTCGACGATCATAACCTAGAAGATGGGCCACACTTCTTAAGAGCTCTAATTGCTCAGTACGATTCCCGAGCGATTCAAATAAACTTAAAAGATAAACTGTGTTCTTAGCGAATGTTTCTACATAAGAAAACACTGCAAGTTTAAACTCCGGATCAGGATTGTAAAACTCACATCCAATAAAGTTGATAAAAACTTTATCAACGTTACTTTGATTTTCAAATGATCTCACCATACGCACTTTCGTTTTAATAATTGTGCGTGCGAAATCATCAGTTGAAAGTTGTTTCACATCATCAAGCGACATTCCCTGAAAACGCGGATACTGAATCAGGTTAACAGCAATTGGAAGAGAATTGATTTCAGGAATATGTGGAAGTTCAGATAACAGCAGTCCACCTTCTGAAAGATTCAGTGTACGTGCTTTAAAGACATGCTCCCCATCAACATATAGTGCAGTTGATTTAAGGGGAGCACGTAAAAATTTTCTTTGCAGTCGCGGATCAGACATTTAAACCTTATAGAAGTTTTGAGGCCACTTCTGATAGTGGAGATCTCTCACCTACTCTTAATGTTGTGTGAGCAATAATATCTTCAGTTTTTAAACGTTCAACAACGTAAGCTAAACCATTATTCGTTTCATCCAGGTATGGACTATCGATCTGCTGAGGGTCACCTGTTAATACGATCTTTGTTCCTTCTCCCGCTCTTGTAACAATTGTTTTTACTTCGTGCGGAGACAAGTTCTGTGCTTCATCGACAATCAAGTACTGACCTGGGATCGAGCGACCACGGATATAAGTCAGAGGTTCAACGTGTAACATACCTTGGTTGATAAGTTCTTCGTATGAAGTCCCTGCTTGTTTTCTATTCTGGTTGAATAGGAAGTCCATGTTGTCAAAAATCGGCTGCATCCATGGAGCTAACTTTTCATTTACGTCACCTGGTAAATAACCAAGGTCGCGTCCCATCGGCTGGATTGGACGAGAAACTAGTAAACGAGAGTATTTCCCCTGAACGATTGCTTTTTCAAGACCAGCTGCGATTGCTAATAATGTTTTACCAGTACCAGCTTTACCAACTAGAGACACAAGAGCGATCTCATCATTTAATAAAGAATCCAGGGCGAATTGTTGTTCAACGTTCTTTGGGTAAATTCCCCAAATACCTTCACGAAGAGAAATTAGAGGAACAATTCCTTTTTTCCCAGCGTGGAATCTTCCCAGAAGTCTTCTTCTTGGATTGTGAAATTCTTGAAGAACAAAATATTCGTTAGGAAAAACACCTAAAGATTCATCTTCATCTAGTGCAAGAAAACGATTGGCTTCATATTCTTTTAATCTCTCACCAGAGATTTCAAAAGTTCTTTGCCCAGAGTAAAGCTCTTCAAACGTTACATCCATCTGACCGTAGTCATCTGCCGGAACACCTAAGATATCTGCTTTTAAACGAAGGTTGATATCTTTAGTAACAAGAAGAACGTCTTCACCTTTAAGCTTTAGAGCAAGGGCACTCGACAGAATCAAGTTGTCATTTAAAGTTACATCAATTGGAAGTGATTTATCATTTACGTAAAGATCGACAGACACAATAAGTGTTCCACCGCTCTCTAGAGTTACACCATTAGATAGTGCACCTTGAGATCTTAAATCATCAATGAAGCGTGAAAAGTTTCTCGCATTTCTTCCGTTCTCATTTTGATCTTTTTTGAAACGATCAATTTCTTCGATAACGATAAGAGGGATAAAGACTGTATTTTTGCCAAATTTTCTAAATGCAGCAGGGTCAAAAAGAAGGACGTTAGTGTCCAGTACATAAGTCTTTTTCAACAATACCTCCGTGTATTAAAGACAGAGCGAAACAGTCAGTTAATTTACTTGATTTCGATGTCTCTTGATAAAAATTGTAGAGAATTAGATGTCGAAAGAAAAGTCAAAAAGACTAATATAAACAATGAATCTTTTGGCTTCCTGTTCACGGAATTTTGAACCCACTTCGATACCGTAGAATCCGGCAGTGAGTTTTACTGGCCATAACTTAACTGATCCACCGTAAGAAACATAACCTTCACTCCATCCGGCGTTCAATGTAATGAGAGGAAAAGAGAATTCAGAACCAAAGTGAAACTTGCGTGCGAAGGCTTCGGTGCTATTTAACGGGCGAAGATCTGCGGATAATGTGTAGTCGAATAATCCGAAGTCTTCTTTATAAGCGATACCTGTATTGATCGACATTGCTTGATTGGGAACTTCTCCAATCCCTTCAGTCTTTTTGAAACGAGTGTCACCGATATCTAATATTGAGAAACCAGCTGTGAAAAGGCCGCGTCCGCGAGCGTAAGCGTACTCTGTTCCAAGGTCTACTCCCCAAGCTTTTCCTTTTGAGTAACCTAAGGCCTCTTTAAGATCGCTCATGCTAGTTGATCCAGAGTTGATCTTATTAAGTAGTGTCGTTCCAAAAAGATCGTATTGATCACTCATCCCTTCACGGTTGATATGCTTAACGGCGATCCCAAATGAAACTCTCTGCCCGGTTACAATTTTTTGCTTAGCTGATTTTTTGATTCTTGAAGCAAAAGCTCCACTTCCAATATTATGAGCATATCCAGCGATAAAACCACGGTCATAACGGTAATCAACATCTAAGATTGGATGAATGGCATTTCTTAAAACCATGTTCGTTTTTGAACTGGCAAAGAGACTCATTCCAAATCCTGCCATTTTTAAACCTGGAAAAACTGATGCCTGAAGAGAAACCGGATAATTTAAAATTCTATCGGCAATCGCCGAAGGATCACTCTTGGGAAAATCTTTGAATCTATCTGTATCTTTTATAGCATTAGTTCCACCGAGACTTGGATTAATCGGTGTAAGAGATACGCCTTTATTTCTTCCCAATGAAGCTGGGTTATAAAATAAAGTGTATTCGTCATCAGCAATTGCGGTGTAAGCATCTCCCATTAATTGGGCGCGAGGGCTTCTTCCGATGTAACCAATCTCTTGAGAAAAAACTTCAGTGTTACTCAGTAAGATGAATAGAATTAAGAAGGTTTTTTTCATTATTTGACTAAACTCTCGAAGAAAACTGCATAATAAGAAGAGAGTGTTATTTCATCTATATCTGAATCATTTTCACAATTAGTCTGGCTTAAAACTGTTGCTGTGGGAGTAAAGTCTGGATCAATTCCTTCAAGGGCCGCTTTCTTGGCATTAATTTGAGTTGTGATTGTTGTGATGTCATCCAACTTTCCCCCACCCGCTGTTGCAATTACGCTTGGAAGAATATCTAGAATATTATTAAGTAAAACGGTCCCTTCACATAATCTTTTGCGACGGTCTGATACACCTAAAGCTAGCTGAGTATTAGAAGAATTGTCTGTTACGCATACACCAGTGTTACCTGTTAAGAGATAGGCCTTTACTAAAGGATCTGTCGTTGTGTAATCTGTAAAACACGTATTAGATCCACTTCCACCACCTTTCACGCCAGCAGCATTTGTATCAGCATAAACTTTCATTAATTTTCCAGTTTGCACTAACATCATAAAAGCAAGTTGTGAGTTAATATCACCGGCCTGATTAAAAGAAAAATGCTTCGCTCGTTCAGAGGCGCTTGGATCTGTGGTTTCCGCAATTCCTCCAGCATAAAGCAAGATATCAATAGCAGTCTGTAAATCTCTAAAGCTTGAATCATCGGTTAAAGGAGATGTCGTTGTCACAAGTGATGTTTTATAAGTCGTCATTCCACCAAGTGGTGATGGAGTTGCAGTCTTTGAAATATCATCAGCGAAAAAAGAAGTTGTCGAATAGCCTGCTCTACATGCATAACCTGTCGATAGAGTTTTTAAATAAAGAGCATTAGTATTTTGTCTTCCCATTGATTCAAGTAAATCAATCGCTGGCTGACACTGTCTTGTACTTAGATAAATATTCGCACTTAAAATAGCATCTTTAACTTCTTGCTCTTTACTTTTCCCACAAGAAAACGACAGCATTAAAACTGCAATTAGAAATGTTGATTTGATAGAGCGAAATGACATCAAAGTACCCCTCATAATATTATGCCTTCACAGGGCACAACATGATATTAGGGGAATATTTCTCCGTCTTTAGTGATTCAGGAAGTGCACGATCTTCGTAATCGCCTCTGAAAACACTTCCTTATGCAGTACCAGACTAATTCGAGCGGAATTCATCATTCCGAAATCTGTCCCTGGAACTATGACGACACCCAAACTATTTAACATGTCTTCACAGATTTTTACTGCGTAGTCTGTCTTGTCGTTTTTATCGATTTGGTATTTTTTAAAGACTGGTGTCTGAGTGAAATCGATCATGAAATAAAAAGCTGAAGTCGGCTGATACCAGCATTTCATCAGATTGTTATCTTTTAATTTTTCGCGAATAATCGTCGCGTTGTCTCTCAAGTGATCTTTAACTGGAATTAAAAACTGAGATGAGTTGGCGAAGTTGTAACTCATCATCGCACGTTGAACCAGTGAGTTTGCACTGCTGGTTAACTGTCCTTGAAGGTTCTCGATCCCCTTGCAAATATTCTTCGGTCCAACACAATATCCGATACGCAGACCTGTTGAAGCGAAGGCCTTTGAGATCCCGTCAACGATGATTGTGCGCTTTAATAGTTCAGGTTTTTTCTGATAAAAATATGTTGGTTTTGGATCGTAATAACAAACTTCGAAATAAATTTCATCACTGATCACGGCCACATGTGGATACTCTAAAAGTAAATCAGCGAAGTCACTCATCCACTCATTTGAGTAGTGAACACCAGCTGGATTGTTCGGGCTATTAATGATGATTGCTTTGGTTTTTTCTGAAATAGCTTTTCTAATTTCTTGAAGTGGCGGTGTAAAAACATCAAAGATTGATGATTGAACAATAACCGGAACTCCCCTGCAGAACTTGATCATTTCAGGGTAAGAAATCCAGTAAGGTGCGATGATAATGACTTCATCTCCTGGATCAACAATGGCACCTAAAATATTTGAGATCGAGTGTTTGGCACCGTTAGAAATAACACAATCAAAAGCTTCACCATCAAGCTCAGCTGCTGAAAAATTAATTCCGCGAGTCTCTTCAATGTGGTGAACGATTTTTTTTCTAAGATCGACGAAGCCTGCAACAGGGCTGTATTGATACGACTTTAAAAAGTCGAGTTCATCTCTGATGGCATCTAAAAAACCTTGTGGTGGACGGAATGGAAGTTGTCCTGCTGTCAGATTGTAGACCTGCACTCCAGCTTCACTTAGCTCAACTGCTTTTGAGTTGAGTTTTAAAGTTACACTTTCGGCCATGCCTTTTACACGAGAGCTCAATTCCATACAATTCCTTCAAACTAGTAGAGAGACAAACCTAACTCTTAAAAAAGCAGTCAGACTCATCCTTTTTTTATCACTAGTAAAAATGCTAACGCATTTTTTAGGTTTGTTGTGGAAAATTTGTCACGTAGATGAAGTTATCGCCTTGTTCGTAAACCTTAGCAGGAGTAAGTCCCAACTCACTTATCTGCGCCTGACTCAACCCTTTTTTAGGATCTGATTCAATCCAAAGTTGACCAAAATACCAAGACTCTTCTTTGAGGAATTTTACGATATCTAAATAAATATGTTTTTCTGAGTAAGGAGGATCTAAGAATATAACCGTCTCACCTTTTTCGGCTTCACTAAATTTTTCATATTCAGCTCGAAAAGTTTTGATCCATTTCTCTGCCGGAAAATATGAACAGTGGATCTCGCCAGTTTTTTTATGGTGATTGCGAACCAGTAAATTCTCTCTATTTTCTTCTAAAATTTTTAGAACATGACGGTTCACTTCATTGATAAAAACTCGCTTTGCCCCTCTCGACCACGCTTCAAACGCCATCGCTCCGGAACCAGCACATAAATCAACAAAAGTGACATCACCTAAGTCTTGATAAAAATCATAAATTCTTCTTCTGAGCATGATAGATGTCGGGCGAATCAAATCACCCTTTGGAACGTCAAGAATCTGGCCGCGGGCGAACCCACCTAGAATTTTTATACTCACTTTAGCTCTTATGCTCCACTAAAAAGAAATTAAGCTGATTTCTTTTTAGTAGAATTTGCAGATGAAGTCAGCGGAATAGTAAATTTCATTCCATTTTCCATCGAGACAGTGCATCCCGAATCTTCGCTGATACAAAGCTCAACGCCAGATAAAGTAACTACAAGGCCTTTCACCGGATCGATAGTAAGCTTTGCAGTTTCCTGCCCTACCATGAAATCCAGATTCAGACTCATTTGACCGTGGGCCGCAAAACTCACGCCTGATGATGTATTTGTTGATGGTGTCGCCACTGCAACTGGCGCTACTTTTTCGAAAGCAAGAACCTGCGCTTTAGTCTCTACGACTTCTGCAAGAGGAGTCGCTTCAACGACAGCTGATGTTTCAGATGCTGCTTCTTCAAGCTCCATCGCCAACTCTGCATCGATTTTTTCTTGAAGAGTCATAGGCACATCTTCAGCTTCGAATTCTTTTTCGAGGTCTTCAATTTCAGACATAATGTCGTGAAGTTCTGATTCATTAAAGTTCGTTGTTTCCTCTTCAGAAGAAACGTCGCCATCTAAAATTGAATCTACATCGTCAAAAATATCGTCCATAGACGCCCCTCGTAAAAAACAAAAAACCACTAATGAAACTACGCATTTAATGCGGGTTTATTGCCAACTTATCGACCAACTTTGTAGAGTTCTTTAGATGTTTCTCATATCCCAGTAAATCCTTAGGCTTATATTGAAAAAAATCTTCAAAAAATGAATTTTTTCCATGACTTCCGGTTTCAGTTTTGTAACTATTTTATGCCAAAAACAAATTAATTTGGTTGGTTATTTTTTAGGATTAAAAAGTTGGATTACAACAACGTTAAACCACAACAGTCATGGCCGGAAGCAGGCCAAACGTCATCACTTCGTGATGAGACGTCGACTATTGCCCAGTTTAATCCTTCTGAATTTTTTATTCCGGGCTGGAAAGGCGAAGGCCTGATCACTGCTTCGGCAATCGTCATCAAAAATTCTTTAAGCAATCTTTCAATTGATGCTCAGGCCTTATTTAAAAAAACTTGTTCAACAAGCAAGTCGATGAAGCTGCAAACTTACAATGAATTTTTGCATTTTGCTGAGTACGCCAAACTAGATACAAGTCTGCTGACTCAGCACCAGGATTTCTGGCTGCACGTTCAGGATGAGACTTCTCCCCTTAAAAAATCTATCGACGACTTTTTAAAAGTTCACTGCTTCAGAGCTGTAGCGATTTATTTATTTAGAATTAAATTCATTATGGATTTAGCTAAAGAACACCGCTTGAATGTTACTGAAGACGTTCTGATGAACCCACTGTCGTTCTTAGGGAAAATCTTTGTTAAAGACAGTTCAACTGAACTTCTTTGCGATTCACTTCAGATCAACCAGTACAGCTGGTACCGTCCGACAAATGAGTACAAAGATTCACTATTAAAATTAAAAGACGCTTTCGAAGGTGTGACGTTAACTGAATTAATTAAAATTATCTCTACACCAAAAGACGATAAGATTTACTCGATCAGAAACTACTCTCACTCGCTTTCTCACTTATCATTCGGTTTATTAGTTAACGAACTGTTAATCAAGTTCCCGACATGGTTAAAACCAGAAAGCAAAAGCCAAAAGAAAATGTTCTCGAATGAGAAACTGTGTGTTCTTCCAAAAACAATCAACACACGTTTTGCAGGAAACCACGTTTCATCGATGGCCCTGTCTCACTGGCTTGCTCAGGATACCAACGTTAAAATTTCTCAATGGAACAATTTAATTTGTCCAGAGTTCGAAGGACTGGAATTTATCGATGGTCAGTTCTTAAAGATCTGCCAGGAACTTCAATTCCTAAGTTTCCTTACAAGAATCGCAGCTGAACACAAATACGAGATCATCCCGTTCATTTGTAAAATCATGCGCGAAAAATATAAGAACTCACCGGATGACGGTCTTGCTCAACCATCGTTTTTTAACCTTGGTGAGATTCCTTCTTCAAACGATACACTTTATAGCCGTATTGTTTTAAACCTGACTGAGCTTCCAAAAACGAACCCGCACCACTTTTTAATTCAACAGATCCAGGCCCAAAAAGCTTACCTGAAAAAAGATGCGATCGTTTACGTTTTCACAAACCAAAAACTCTTTGTTCCATCACACTCTGACCGTGTTGAGCAGCTTTTAAAAGACTTTAAAGTCGAAGCAAGTCTGAATATGGAAGAGCTAAAAGGTAAGGGCGAAATCGCTCATTACGCTTACGTATTAACAAGAAGAACAGCTGAACCAGCTTTAAACAAACACCTGTTTGAAGTGAACCGCAAAATGAAAGAGACATGTCTATCATTTGAATTCCGCGGTAACCTGACACGATTCAACAAGTTCAATAAACTGGTTGAAGAGCTTCAGACTTTTATTAAAAACAAAAACCCAATCACGTCTCCGATCTTCGTTAATGAAATTGAAAAAGATATTTTCTTTGAATTCCACACTGACGCTATCATGGACGGAAAATTAGTTTCTTCAGTAGCAAGCAAAGATGCAGGACATCTTCCACACCCTAGTTTCTTCAAGAACCTGACAAAAAGCTCTACATCACTAGACACTTTCTTCAATATTGAATTGATCGCTCACGATGACTTCAATGCTGAAAAACAAAGTATATCAGCGTCTCTATTAGGCCTTAAATCAGGACCTGAAAGACAATACCCTCTTCTATTAATCGTTAACCAAAACGACCCGATGGACGTGAAAATTGAACTTTCACCGATCGATGCCTACAGAGGAAAGCTCAACCAATACGGAACAGCTTTCTATTACTATTTTGGATTAATTCCAAAGCACCCGGCAATCAACCTTAACGTTTTCAGAGAGTACTTCTCTTCAATGTTAGGTCACCAGATCATTCAACTTCAATTAAGTGATGGGCCGGCAAAATTAAAAGCAAAACTAAGATCACTTTTAGTTCCGAACTTTTTTGCTTCAACTCAGTTCATGCCAGCTAACTTGAAAACTCAGTTTAACTTTTTAGACCTGGATACAAACGATCTAAGAAACTTCCACCCGGATGAATTAAGATCGAAATTCAACGCTGTAAAAAATCAGGTTGCAGAACACTCTAAGGTTTATCCTTGGCATCTTTTAAGCCTTGTTTCGCACTTTAAATTACAAGTGAAGACTTTGGTTGAAGAGCTGGAAGACGGAAAACCACAAAGCTATAACTTCAGTAATCCACTTATTTCCAATGAACTGATGAAGCTTAAGTCGTATGCCATTTATCCAAAAAATGACGACGTTTACGTTGAATATAAGATTAAAAACAATCAGGATCTTCAACTTCCGCTTACAAGCATGAAGATTTTAACGACTGATGATATGTCTGTGTTGGTATTCAAAAACCAGGATAAAGACGTTATTCATCTTCATTCAACAGCTGTAATGATTCATTTCATTAAGTTTATTCTTCAGACTGCTAATGGGATTAAGATCGCTGATATTCTACTAAACCTTAAAGTTCCAACGATTAAAGATTTACTTGAAACGACAAAAAGTTTTGAGAATTTAAAGACAACACAAACTGCCCTTCTGAAAGAATCAGAAGAGCTGATTGCTAATATTTTAAGATCTGAGGTTTCTAGATAGTTGAACTAGACTCTGATGACATCGCCGCCAGAATTTCTTTTTTACTTCCCACTTTTAAATCAACCAGACGTCCCTGATTAATACCTGTTTCAGTAGAAGCGACAGCTGCTTTAAAGATGATTTTTACTCGTCCACCAATCACATCTCCATTCTGATCAAGCTTGTTATCCAGTTGGATTTTTGCCTGAACTTCATTTAATAATGACTGACAAATTTGAAGGTCAAGATCCAGGGCCGTCCCTGTATCTCCTAAACCAACTCTTTGTTTAAGGATTGCTTCTTCAAATCCGCCACCTGAGTGGATAAGATCGAAGGCCACAACGTCACCCAGTTTATGAGCGAAAACTGAGATATTCTTCTCACCATTATTAGATGATTGAGTTGAATTGATAGCGTATGAGAATAAATGAAATAGAGTTTGCTCTAGTTCTTCCTGACGAGCACATACTTCCAGCGTCTCAGAGATATTCATATCGATTTGCACACCTTGTGAGAATAGTTTCTCAGCAAGTAAATCAACTACGTTTGAGCTCATACTCTCAAGATTGATGTTATGAAGTTTGATGGCCGCAGTATTATCTGCAGAAACACCGATCGAGTCGTCTTCCCAGATTTTATCAATCGTGAAGGCCGCTTTTTTAGAGTC
The DNA here is from genome assembly GCF_035013165.1 of Bacteriovorax sp. PP10. Lineage (NCBI taxonomy): Bacteria > Pseudomonadati > Bdellovibrionota > Bacteriovoracia > Bacteriovoracales > Bacteriovoracaceae > Bacteriovorax > Bacteriovorax antarcticus. The sequence goes on along the minus strand of NZ_JAYGJQ010000002.1, from coordinate 586,181 downwards.
GACTCCCATTGGAGTCACTAAAGTTTCCAGAGACATTTTATTTCTACCCTTTTCCGAAATAGCATAAGCATGAAAGTTTGAGAAAAGCTTAGAGCAGTTCATCAGGTTGTTTTGTTCAAGGGCCACTCTGATAATTTCGCCAACCTTAACACTCGCTCCTCCCCCATTATTAAGAAGTTCAGCGTGAGCTTCGTTTTCACGAGCATTGTTTGAAAGGCGACGACGAGTCAGTCCCATATATTCAGCAATCATTAGTATAACTAAAAGAGTCGCTGAGATGAAGAAAAAATTCTTTTGTACGTTTTGTGAATTAGTTATCTGAGTTTTGTAAGTGTTTGTCGATTCTAAAATTTCATCTTTAGTCGTTTCGATTTTTTCAAAACGAGACCCAACATCTCTTGCCCCCGCGTTAGCAGCAAAATTTTTTGCTCCGTTTGGTGCAAGGATATCTTCATGGAACCAGTGAACGTTAGAAGCAAGGTTGCTTAGAAGTTTTGCTGTTCCCGAAAGCTCTTTCTGGAAAGAATTTTCAACTGTTAAAATTCCTTCTGCAAGGCACTCTTCAGTTAAATTTTGGAAATTTTGTGTAAGGTAAGTGGATGTTGTGTCACCTAAAAGATTGGCAGTGTATGTTTGATTCACTCTTGTAAAACAAGTTTGAATTCCACTTTCAAAATTTGTAAGACGTTTCACCTGTCCGGAATTTTCTTGAATGCTGTATGTAGTGAAGATCAATCCTGCCAATATAAAAAGGCCTGCGATGCTTCTCTTATTTTCCAGAACATTAATTAGCTTTTTCATGAAATTGCAATCCTTGCAAAGTTTAGGACATTCTCGCCCTCTATAATTCTACTCCCCCCCGAATTTCGGTCAACATATAGGATAAAAATACCTGTGTTTTCCTAGGAGGAAGTTGTAAGATATCGAAATGATCAGGAATACCGATTCTAAATCTAAATTTTACTACGCCCTTCTTGCTGCACTTATCCTCCATGCGGCAATTCTTTCCTTTGTTCACAGTGATTTAAATAATTCCGAGTACAAGGCCTTGCTTTCAAAGATTGCGAAGACAGAAACTCGTCCAATTAAGTTAGATAAGATTGATTTTATTAATCAAAGTGAAGTTGAAAAGATCAGACGTGTGGGAATTAAGAACGGAAAAAAAGATTTGCAGCGACCGGATCTTGCCATCAAACGTCCGAGTCCACCTCCGTCAAAAGCTCAAAAAGGAAGTCCAGGTCAGGCCCCGGCCCTGTCTTTGGAAAAACTTGCACCCGTTTTACCTAAACCCGAAATGGCAAAAAAACCGATTGAGCCGCCAACTCTCAAGCCACAAAACCCAATGGCACAGAAACTTTTAGGAGCAACTCCTTCAACAGATCCAGGCCATTTTTACTTTAATCCACGAGCTGAAAAAGTCATTCGTCCTTCGGCAGAGCAGGAAATTTTAAAAACTCAGGCCGCTAAAAACTTCACGGCCCCACAAAATAAAGCGACAGATAGAATTTCAAATTTCGAAATCCGCTATGAGAGACCAGAAGGTGTTTCAGAAGATGAGTTAAACTCTGATGAGAAGGCCTATTACTCTTTTTATGTAAGAAGCTACCAAAATTACTTTTCAAAAATTTATGCTAACTATGAAAAGATCGTGATCGAAAGACCAGGTCTTGCCAGTGTCTTCGATAAAAAGCACTTACTCATTGGGAAAATCGACTACGATGAGAATGGAAATATTGTGACAGTGAAGATTATTAAGTCGTCTGAGAACGATGACCTTCACTACTTCTTTGAAGAGACTCTAAAGCAGTTAACTCAGCCCAATCCACCTAAGGTTTTTACAAAAAACCGCAAGCAATTTTCAATTTTTTATCAATTACAAATTAACTAAAGAATTGTCTTAGAACCACAAAAAGCATTAATCCAAGTACGTAGGTCTTGATCATGTTTTTTGAGCTTAAGTTTTTTAGAAATTCAGTACCTGCTGTATCGATATTCTTAATCTTCTTTTTGATTTTTAAACGCAGTTGCTCTTTTTCATTGAGTTCAAAAACTCTGAACACATCGTGCACTTCCCTCTCAAAAGACGCTTTTGTATCAGCATCAATCTGAGGTTTAGGAATGAAAAATGTCGCTTGTTGATTTTGTAGTTCAAAATTCTTTAGTGCCGTACTACATGCTTCGCATTTGTCTGCATGTTTGTTAATGCTGACAAAAGCTTCGTCTTCGAAATCAAGATCAATTAAAGAGAAAATGCTTTTAGTGTGTATACAAGATTTAAGTGAATTTCCAGAAGCTGATAAAACCTGAACGTTACGCCTATCCAATCATTAATCCTTAGTTGTGGTTTCTAACATCATTTTGAATTGCTTCAGAATGAGCTGGTACATTGTTGACCATTTTAATACGAGCTGAGTATAAGTGTGCCAGGACTTCGCCGCGCGATTGTCCCAAAATAAATTCTATTACATCCATGGGAAAGTCAGTTCTCTCTTTTAAAAATAGAGCTGCCTTATCATCAAATTCCAGAGCAAAAAATCCCGAATTGTCTTCGATGGATTTAAAACTCATACGCAATTGGTTGTAGCGCTTTTTTGCAAGTTCATACATTGATCTATAAAGATGGATTTTGATATCTTTAGAATTGTGAACCAGTTCCGACTCACTCGTAGAACTCCACTTATCAATCAGAGTTCTCTTCTGAATAATAAATGCGCTAACTGAATCAATCATCAGTTGTGTTGCCTGAAGGTCGTCTGGGATCAAAATAAAAGCGAAGCTGTAAAGTTCAGTGCTTAAATTTTGGATTAGTTTTTCGAGTTCTAAAGTTTTCATGTCTCATTCTTGAATCGGCCAGTCCTTGGTCCCGATCTCTATATTCTACTCCTGTCCCAAATTGTTTACAACTAGGACGCCGACGTGGATTCAAGCCCTTACAACAAGAGTAAGATCAAATAAGCTTAAGATACATTTAATTTTCAAGAAATTTACTGAAACGGTCGATTAGTATCAAGAGTGACCTTAATAGGCAGGAATATTTTATGAAAAATTTAATGAAGACATCGCTTTTTATGACCTTAGTTTTGATGATGGCCGTTGGTTGCCAGCAGAAAACTTCGACTAATAAAAAATCGAGTTCAACTAGTAATTCTTCTACTGGTACTGGGACAATCGATCTTAGTACAGGAAACCAGACACTAGATGGATGTGATGGTGTTTATAGAGCTGATGCAACTTCTTGTTATAGATCTGACATTCCTACTTTTACCCTAAGTGGAACTTCGACGAGTACAGGTGTTTCTATCGGACCTGTTTTATGGTCTTCTAGAACAAGTCTTCCAAGCACATACTCTCAAAACAGCTTTGTCACTGATGCTACTTTTAAAGTAAGAATTAAACCTTCATATCCAAACGCGAATGCACGTTCAGCACAAGGAAGATTATGTTCAGGTCCAATGGCCTACAATTTTACCAGAGTGAAAGTTTATTTAATGTTAAGAAGAACGATCGATTCAATTACAACTTATAAAGAAATTACTGCGAAGGTTGGTGCTTACTCTACAAAAACAGCGCTTTCAATTCCTGGTGGAACAACTGAACCATACATTTTAGAAGTTGTAGGTATTGCAACTGACCATAGATGTAATGCTGCTTACGGATCATTATCTGCTAACGAAAAAGCTGCATGTACTGCTGGAACATATTGGGGAAGTATCCCACTGGTTGTTTCTTCAGCTTACCCAGATGCACTTACAAGCTGTGCAGGGATTACACTTGAATACTCGACTGATTCAACTTACGACCTTCCATAGTTAATCAAAAAAAATTACGAATATAAAAAGAGAGGTTCATCCTCTCTTTTTTTTATTTAAATACCTTAATTTTGTCTCAATCTACTCCACTGCTAAACAGTTCCTTAAATTTATCTCGATAAGCCTGCAACCTTTCTAATCTAATAGGAGTCATCATGAAATTTTTCTTGAGCGTTATGCTAACGACGTTTCTTGCAACGAGCGCTTTTGCTGAAGCACTTACACCAGAGCAAACAACTGCTCTTGCAGCTAAAGTAGAAGAACTAAAAAAAATGGGATCTGATCCAAAAGTTGTTGAAGCAGTTAAAGCTGTAAACGCGACAGCTCTTGCAGACTATAAAGACATGACTCAGGATAAGTGGAAAGACCTTCCTGTTCTTGATCCAAAAGTACGTTACTTCAGCAAGAATCCTCTAGCTGAATTTTTAAAATCTAAAAAAACTGAAATGACGACAGAGATGTTTGTTAATGCTGCTGACGGAACAAAAGTTGCGTTCTTATCTAAAACATCAAACTGGTCACACAAAGGAAAACCAAAACACGACGATCCAATGGCCGGTAAGGTATGGCAAGGATCTGTTGAAATGGACGACTCTACTGGACTAAAAAGTGTTCAGGTCGCTGTTCCAGTTATGGACGGTGGTAAAGCGATCGGATCAATGGTTGTTGGATTTTCAGTTACGAAACTTAAATAATTAGAACACTCACAGAGATGAAAGATGCTTAAGAAATTTGGATTACAGAAATATTTATTATTTATTGTTTTTGGAGTTGTATTACTTAGCTTCCTTTCATCTCTTTTTACCGTGATCTACATTCAGAAAAATATGAATGAACTTCTTGCTGCTACTGAAGAGGGCACTGGAAGTAGCACAAGCATTATTGAGCTTTCTATCGATATCTCTTCAGTTCAATCAGGTCTCTCACCTCTTTTAACCGAGAAAGACCCGGACGTTCTTGAAGCTTCAATTATTAAGATCAAAGACAAAATCAAAGAAGTTTCAGGTGATATCGAAAAATGTCGTTTTGACTGCCAAAAAGTAGCCGCACTCGATAAACAATATCAGGAGAAAGTAACTGAACTTATCGACAAAAAAATACTTCTGGGAAAAACGGCCGAAGCGATTGAATACTTTATTCAGGATGTAAGTCCCATTTATCTTCAATCAATGACAGAACTGGAAGCTCGTGGCGAAACTATCAAAAAAGACGCCGAAGCTTCAATTAAAAAATCTCAAGAGCAAGCACTACAGTTAAAAATTGCTATCATTGCCTCAAGTGCCTTCATGATTTTTGTGATCATCCTAGGTGGTCTTTCATTTAGAAAAGGACTGGTTCAGGTACTAAAGCAGATCTCAGAAAAATTAAATGGAAGTACCTCTACTCTCCATGAAACCTCTACGAAAGTAGGAACAACAAGTGACTTCTTATCGGAGTCATCGAATCACCAGAATGCGAGTATTCAGGCAACATCTCAAGCGGTTCAAGAGATTTCGTCTATGACAGAAATTAACCGCAACAACGTTATGATCTCTACTAAAAACGCCAAACAAAGTCAGACGAAAATCACAGAAGGAAAATCAGCGATTTCTCAGATGATTAAATCAATAAATCAGATTAGCGACTCTAATAAACACATGATTGATCAGATCAATAGAAATGATGCTGAGTTTGCTGAAGTAATCGCAGTTATTAAAGATATCGATGATAAAACGAAAGTCATCAATGACATCGTTTTCCAGACAAAACTCCTGTCTTTTAATGCTTCTGTTGAAGCCGCTCGCGCTGGAGAAAATGGAAAAGGATTCGCAGTTGTTGCGGAAGAAATTGGTAAACTTGCCGTGATGAGTGGCCAGTCTGCTGATGAGATTTCAAAGCTTCTCAATTCAAGTGTTCAAAGAGTTAATGACATCGTAAAGCACTCACAATCTTCGATGATAACGATCGTGGAGAGTGGAAAAGATACGATTGTTGAAGGAAATAGAAACGCTGAAAATTGCAATATCATCTTCGATCAGATCAGTGCTGAATCAGAGAATATTTGCAGTATTTTAGAAGAAATTAACAATGGAACCCAAGAGCAAAGTAAAGGGATTGAAGAAGTGAATAAATCGATGCTTCAGTTGAATGATGTTGCTAATAATAGTCAGAGAGTGGCGCAGGAATCGCAGCAAATGTCAGCTAAACTTGGCGAGCAGTCTGAGTCGCTTGGGCAAGTTGTGGATGAATTAATGACTATGCTTGATGGAAATAAGGCCAGCTAATCAATCCAGCCGATTAATCTTAGAACATCGGTTGTTCCTTGATAAAAAAACTTGCAGCCAACAATAATAATAATTCCTCCTGCAGCAGCGATGCTTCTTCGGTAAGGCATTAATAAATTTTTCCTTGATTCCTCTTCCCTTAATTCTTTTTTAAGGTCTTTCATAATTTGGTCATGCTTCTTTAAATCTTTTCCAACAATCCAAATTCCCAATGGAACCATCACAAATGAAATTAAATATTTTATATAAAAAGCCATCAATTAAAAGTATCCTAAAGCGCCTTGATAATATCCAACCCAAAATTCTTCTTATGCGCAAAACTCACTTCAACCAACAACCCCGGACAAGTAATATTGATCTCCGACACATGGTTCCCCATAATATCAAAAGCAACCCAGTCCACACCTTCGGCCATCAGCTCAGCACAAATATCATCACACTCTTTCTTCATCGCTGGAGTTAACTCAATCGCATGAAAGGCCGCCCCTTGAGCAATATTCGCCAGGAACTCCCCTTTCTTCGGAACTTTTAAAATCGATCCCAGCTCTTTTCCTTTAAAATAAAGCGATCTAATCTCACCATTCACAACATCAGCACAAAACGGCTGCGCTACGATAGCTCCATTATTCTCTTTTACTTTTTCTTCAAATCTAAAAGCTAAATTAGCATCATTGATCGAAACTTTCTCAACTCCAAAACCTTGATACATATCCAGCGGTTTTAGAATAAGTTCCTGATGATCCTTCTTCATGATCTCCACAAACTGCATGAATCCGTCCACGCTGCTTCCAACGTAAGATTCAAGTGAAGATTTCTGAGTATAAGCGTGAAGTTTTTCGTTAAATCGTAAAATCCCATCTGGTGAGTTCACAACTTTAATCCCTTGAAGCGTGTAATAACGAAGCATCCAAAGGTAACGAAGGTATCTAGTATCGAAAGGAGGATCAATCCTCATGTGAATCATATCATTTTTGTGTAGTTCTAAACTCACCGACTCTTTTAGCTCGAATGACTTTAAATAAGCGCCATCTTCATAGAAGTGCGACTCAAAATTATAAAGCTTCAGGATGCTCTTTGCTTTATTTGAAACATAAAAGTCTTTTTCAAAAAGAAGATAAACTTCAATTCCCTGCTCTTTCATTGTCGTAGCAAGCATTAGAGTACTGTCTTTTTTTGGATTTAGTTTTTCAATGGGATCGATAAAGAGAATGTGTTTCATGAGATTGACCTATTTAAAGAGGAACACCTCGAAGTCTTTTTCCTCATCTTGCTCGAGGAAATCATCGTACTTCTTAGCAATCCAATTATAGTAGCCTTTTAAATCAAGCCCAAGCTTTTTTTGAAGACTTGCCAGGTCATTAGACTTCTTCTCATAGGTTAAAAAGGCAGCGAAACTTGCGTTATTCCATTTACGTTCAAGAGGGAAACAATCTTTAGGCTGTATATCCAGTGCTTGGCACTTTTTCATAACCTCAACTTTAAATCTGTCTTCTAGAAACTCATTTAAAATAGCATCTGATTCTTCTTTGGTTTTTGGCAGAAGGCTCTTATATAGATTCTGTAATTCGCTAGCTAAATGAACCACTAAAGTTTTGATCTGTTTATTGTCCGCATCTTTTTTCTGCTCAAACTTCATATACTCTGTTTGATTAATAGAAATGTAATACTGCTCCAGCATGTGCTCTGAAAAATACATTGCTAAGTTTTCATTTAGATCGACCTGATTCTTCACAAAAAAGATCGTATGGAAGAGTTCATGAAAAATAAGCTCTGATAATTCGTAATCATCATATTCAAAAAACGAAGAAAGAATGGTGTCAGTAAAATAGCCTAATGTTGAATAAGCATAAACCGGGCGAATCCAGGTCACCATATCTTCAACTTCTTGCTCTTTAGCAAATTGTTTGGCCGAATTTAAATTAAAAAATCCTAAATAAGGAAAACATCCCATGAGTGGAAAGCAATTATCCATTGCTTTAATTTCTTGATGAGGCGAAACAATGACAAGATAGGTAACGGCCCTCTGCTTGAGCATTGTTGTCTGAGAATAAATCCTGGTTTCTTTCTTTTCCCAGTATCTATAGAAGTATTTTTTGAGTTCTTCGATCTTTTTGATTTTTTCTTTCTGAGTTTTTGACACTCGGACGTTTTTTAGGACATCTTTATTATCTTTTCCGGTCGAAAGCAGCGCCATCTGCCCCATTCCCTGCTCGTAGAGATAATTAAATTTAGCGCAACTCACCCCAAAGGTCAGAAGTAGAGTCACAAGAATAGTAAGTTTTAATACTTTTTTTAAAATACCCATGAAAAGCCGAATGCATATTTAACGTTATCGCGCGCTTTATCCATTTCGAAGGCCGGAAATAATGTCTTAACAGATCCTTTTAAAGATAATCTCTCAGTCATTCTTAATTGGAGTGAAAAAGTTCCGAATACTGAATCGATTCTTTGCTTCTTAGTACCATTATTGATCTTCAAGCGAGCTTTGGAAACTGTATCTTCAACTGTAACATCTGATTCATAGTCTAAAAATTGCTTTGCATACCCCACCGAGATACCAGGAATAAGTCTGGCCGTTCTTGGAGCAAACATTTGCTTAAGCCCGATTCCATAAACAGAGGAACGAACACGGTTTTGCTGGCCGACTAAATCAATTCCGGTCGCCACAGTATAACGTTCATTTTCTGAAGTAGTATCCTGAGTGCGTGAAGCACTTAAGTCGATAGCGGTGTAATCGAAAATATAAGTTGAAAGAACACCTGAATAACTTCTGGTCACAGTATTATTTTGCCTCGAAGTCCCATATACCGTGCGGTCGTACCCAAAGTCGAAAGCGACTTCGTTCACGATAGCAAAACTTGAAATTGGAAATATGGCGAGCATGACGAATAATAGATTTTTCATAGGATCCCCTTCAGGATCTATTCTATCAATTTGTAAGTCTTATTATTGAGAGGGGGAAGATTTTCCCCCTCGAAGGTACTTGCTAACTGAACTCTTAAAACGAAATTTATTGCTTTACTTGAACTTAAACTAATAAAAATGCTCCACTGGAGCATTTTTTCAGTTAGCTATTGAAGTAAAGATTGAGATAACGAAGGAGCTGTCTTTCCAAGATCTTTCACCAGCTCACCTTGGCAAGAAAGTGCAGTTGCCGACGTGATTTTAACGTCAACCCAATGCCATTTGTAATCTTGTTCGATGGTTTCAGGAACAAAGTGGACGATTCTGTTACAGTTTGTACGCCCTTTCCATTTTTTTGTACCACCCATGTGGCCATCAGAATCCACAAGCATGCGATAAGTTTTTCCGATCATCGTCTGGTGAATTTTATTTTGGATATCTAATTGGTGGGCCTGAATCTGGCGAAGTCTCGCTCCTTTTACATCAACCGGAAGTAGATCTTCCATTTTATCGGCGCGAGTTTTAGCTCTTGGCGAATAAGTGTATGAGTAAATGAAGTCGAATTGAGCTTTTGATAGAAGATCCAAAGTATCCTGGTGCTCTTCTTCCGTCTCGTTTACGAAACCAGCAATAATATCTGTCGATAAAACGATCTCTGGTTGAGCTGCTCTTAGTTTTTCAAGAAGTCCAAGGTAGTGCTCTGGTGTATATTCACGGTGCATTCTTTCTAGAACCGTTGCCGATCCTGACTGAACTGGAAGGTGAAGGTGTTTTGACAATTTTTTAGACGTTCCGTGAACCGCGATCAGTTCATCAGAGACATCGTATGGATGAGAAGTCGTGTAACGGATCAGTTCAAGGCCGTCGATCTTGTCCAGCTCAGTAATAAGCATGGCAAGAGTCTCTCCATTTTCTTTTCCGTATGAGTTTACGTTCTGACCTAAAAGAGTGACCTCTTGAATGCCTTGGTACTTAACCAGCTTTCTAACGTCCTCTACTACTTCGGCCATTAGACGGCTTCTTTCTTTTCCGCGTGTGTATGGGACAATACAGTACGTACAATACTTATTACAGCCTTTAATGATGTTTACGAATGCTTGTGGAGAGTCGGCAGAGACTTTCGTTTCGATCGAAAAGTTTTCTGAGCGATCCCATGAATTGATCGTGAACTTTGAGTCCCCGGCATAAACACGGAAGACCATATCGTTGATCGTATCGATAACGTCAGTTCCAAAAGCAAAGTCCAGATGCTGATATTTTTTTACCAGTTCTTTTCCTTCCGTTTGGGCCACACATCCGCCGATTCCGACAACCAGGCCATTCTTTTTCTTCTTTGCGTGCTTAATCTCACCTAATTGTGAGTAGAACTTATTATTAGAAAGGTCGCGAACCGCACATGTATTGAATAAAACCATGTCCGCTTCGTCTAGTTCTTCCGTTTTAGTGAAGTTTAAATCTTTAAGATGGGCAGCGATGCGATCTGAATCGTGATAATTCATCTGGCATCCGAAAGTTTTCATCCAAACTTTGCGTGGAGGGAAAGTTAAGTCCCCCATTGTGACCATTTTTTCGCCAGTAACTGGATCGATAGTGATAATTTCGCGAGGACCTTCGCCTCTAGTACCTAGACCTGATGCTGTTGCCATAAGTTTACCCTGTTAAAAAGCCTTATTGCTCGAATTGATAATGATTTGAGCGGCGAAAATAACAGTAATGGTGTTGGAAGTAAATGAAATGGATTAGTGAATGATGATTTAAGTGATTGTTTTGATTCTGATTTAGATAAGTTAGGTCGCTTAAAACAAAAAAGGGACCCGAAGGTCCCTTTTTTAACTTTGATTACTTAATTAATTAAGCTTTCTTAGCAGCAGCTTTCTTAGCTACTTTTTTTGTAGCTTTTTTAGCAACTTTTTTAGTCGCTTTCTTTGCTACTTTTTTTGTAGCTTTTTTAGCTACTGCTTTCTTCGTAGCTTTCTTTGCTACTTTCTTTGCTACTTTCTTAGTTGCAGCTTTCTTTGTTGCTTTCTTAACAGCCATAAAACCCTCCAGAAGTTTTTTATTCTTTCAATTAGAATAAACATTTTTTTATTTTCGTGCAAACAAAAAAGAACATGTATGTTTTATTTTTCGTATTTTTTTTTTATAACTTTAACTTTTTTTTTAAAGTTTAAGACTTTTAAAATGTCTTCAGGCCTTCTAAAAAGTCTTTTTAAACTTTTTCATGCACTTTTTTTATCTCACCGATAATCGATGAAATGCTTTATTCATCGATGTTTCAGCGATTTTCCACAATGGGCATAACTTTTGAAACAAAACAAAGACAGGCCCTAAAGGCCTGTCTGAAAAAAATAATTTTGGGGTAAAAAAAATCCGGAGGGGCATAAAAATAATTTCGGGACCGGGTCCAAATTGGGCAAAAATTAACCTAATCGATGAAGTTAAAGACGATTTTTTGGTCTTTTTCATCAACTGTGACTTCAACTTTTCCACCTTTTTCTAATTTTCCGAAAAGAATTTCATGAGAAAGTGGCTTCTTGATCTCATGATCGATGATTCTCGACAGAGGTCTTGCGCCCATTTGTGGATCGAAACCAACTTTTGCAAGATGTGCACGCGCTTCAGGTGTCACAATTAGCTCAACATTCTTTTCTGAAAGCTTCGTTTCAAGTTGGATGAGGAATTTATCGACAATTTTTAGCACTTGAGTGTCACTTAATTTGTCAAAGTGAACGATCGCATCCAATCTGTTTCGAAATTCTGGTGTGAAAAAGCTTTTAATCGCTGAATCGCGTTTGAATGATTGATTGCCAAGAGCTTTTCCTAGTCCAATTGAACCAGACTCCATCTCTTTTGCACCAGCATTCGATGTCATGATGAGAACTACGTTTCTAAAGTCAGTCGCACGGCCATGAGAGTCCGTTAAAGTTCCATGATCCATGATCTGTAAAAGAATATTGAAGATATCCGGGTGTGCTTTTTCAATTTCGTCTAAAAGTAAGACAGCATGCGGATGTTTTTTCATGACATCTGTCAGTTGTCCGCCACTATCGTGCCCAACATAACCTGGAGGAGCTCCAATTAGTTTGGCCACGGAATGTTTTTCCATATACTCCGACATATCGAAGCGCTCTAAATGAATTCCAAGTTCGCGCGCCAACTGTTTTGCGAGTTCGGTTTTCCCAACTCCAGTAGGTCCCGTGAAAAGGAATGAGCCCATCGGTTTTGTATCACTACCCAAACCAGAACGAGATAATAAAATAGCGTCCGCTACTTTATCTACCGCATGGTCTTGTCCGAAGATCATAAGTTTCAGGTTGCTCTTTAAGCTTCTTAATTTATCGCGCTCATCTGTAGCTACCGACATCTTAGGAATTTTTGCCATCATCGCAATAACTGTCTCAACATCTTTCTTCGTAATGTTTGAATGTCTTTTTGCTTCCGGGAGGATTCTAATCATTGCTCCGACTTCGTCAATAACATCGATAGATTTATCTGGATTTTTTCTATCGCTGATATGTTTAGTAGCGAGATCGACGATTAACTTCACAATAGCGTTAGAGTATTTAACATTATGGTGCTCTTCGAATTTAGATCTTAGACCTAGAAGAATTTTTAATGTGTCATCCGGACTTGGTTCAAGTACATCTACTTTTTGCAGACGACGATTGAAGGCCGCATCTTTTTCAATAAACTTTCTATATTCTTCGTAAGTCGTACTTCCGATACAGCGAAGTTCTCCTGAACTTAATGCAGGCTTCAATAGATTAGATGCATCCATTGATCCGCCGCTAGTTGCACCAGCGCCCATGATCGTATGAATTTCATCTATAAAGAGGATGGCCTCATTTTTTCCTTCTTCATTATATGCTTTTAATTCCTTCATCACGTTTTTTAGTCTTTGCTCAAAATCCCCGCGGTATTTTGTGCCGGCAAGAAGGCTTGCTAAATCTAAACTAAAAACAATCGCGTTTTTTAAAATCTCTGGAACTTCACCTTGAACAATTCTGTAAGCAAGTCCTTCAGCGATTGCAGTCTTTCCTACTCCGGCCTCACCGACCAGTAGCGGATTATTTTTTCTTCTTCTGCTTAGGATTTGAGTGACGCGTTCGATCTCAGACTCTCGTCCTACAATCGGATCAATTTTACCGCGTACTACTTCTTCGTTTAAGTTCGTGCAGTAATCTTCTAAAGCACTAACCTTTTTCTCCGGCATCTCGCCGAACTCATTTCTGATGGCGTCGTTAATTCCGCCTGTTGTTTCAGAGTTCACCGGACGATCAATTCCATGAGCGATCAGTTTGACCACATCAAACTTTTCAACGTTGTGAGCTTCCAGAAGGTAGCTAACAAAACTTTCAGATTCACTGAAAAAAGCGACTAACAGGTTTACACCGTAAATATCTTTTTTTCCTGACGACTGCACATGGATGGCAGCACGCTGAATGACTCGTTGAAGTCCCAGGGAAATTTCCGGTTGGTAATTGATGCCGTTTTCACGGGCCAGTTCACGAAGCTCTGCATCGGCAAACTGCTTGCGCGAAAGCTCCTCAATCGTTTCATCCGACAGGATGCTGAAGTTAGTTTCGTCCATGATAAAAGTGTCGAGTTCTTTTTCCATCGCACTTAAATCAGCTTGGCAGCTCTCTAGAATATTTCGAACTTCCTGGTCTTCCAGAATCGCCTTGAACATGATTTCCAGAGTCAGGTATTCATGCCTTAAAATATTCGCTTTAATCACTGCTGAGTTGATAATGATTTCGAGTCTCAAATTGCTTGCTCTAATTGACATAATTTTTTTCCTATTCAGGTTCGTATGTGCAAAGAAGCGGATGCGAATTCTCACGCGCCATATGTTCTACTTTTTTCGCCTTACTCTCTGCGATCTCATGTGTATAAACTCCACAGACCCCAATCCCGTTTCTGTGAACGTCGATCATAATTCTTTCGGCTTCATTTAATGGTTTGTGAAAGACAGCTTGAAGAACATAAATAACAAATTCCATCGTCGTGTAGTCGTCGTTGTGAAGTAGTACTTTATATTTTTTTGGAAGCTGTACTTTCTTTTTAGTAATGGTGGCGGTTCCACCCTCTTCTTCATGTTGGTGATTTTTTTCTGTCATGCTTAATTATCGCTCTAATTTAGTTAAAGAGGCAAGATTTCTGTGCGAGTTGTGAGAGGTAATCATCAGGTACGATGACACCGGGTTTTAGTGAACACATCAGGTTGGTATTTTCTTTGGAAATTTCGTAGTAGACCAAGTCTTTATTTTGATTATCAAAAAACTCTGTATAACAATCAGGGAAACCTAAAACATGACCAAACTCGTGGGCCAATACCTTTTTTTGAGTCTCAAAATCAACGATACTACTTAAGAAAACTTTGCGGTTATTATTGTCAGGCACGTAAGACACACCAGTGGTGCTAGGTAATATTTCTACCACGTCGCTTCCCGGGTGATCTACGATATCAATCGCCAGACGGAAGTTTCCACGCGACCATGTATCGCTCACAAATCTGGTTAAAACGCTTATTGAATAAACGTCTAAGTGTTGACTGTAAACTTTAAGAGTCATTGTGGTGACATCTTCATTATTTTGACACTGAAATTTTAAATGAGAGTCGCGTAAAGAAAACAATCTGTCATAGCGCTCAGTTTGAAACTTTTTTTGGTAAAGCGAAACCAAGGCAGGAATCGTTCTATTTTGTTTTTTGATAATATACTGGGCCTGGCAATTCACATCACTGGAGTCAAAAGCTTTGCAAAGCTTGATGACTTTCTCTTCCACAAATTTGGATTCAGCGGGCGTTAAATTTACAATCGTTTCACTTGAGCAAAGTCCGTCGCCATTTTTCTCTATGCAAAAATCCGACATTTCCAAGTAAGGTCTTACGTCTTGAAACTTCTTTTTAGTCATGAGTGGAAATGAGCACTTCTGCCCTTCAAATCTCATGGCATTTTGATAGAGATAAAAAAGATCTTCGGCCGTATTCCCTAAATTTTCAGCTGTCGCAAGGGTGATGCTGGCCTTGATATCTATGAGCTTTTTTTCCATATCATCAAGGTTGATAATAAGTGGCGTTTTATAATCATAAAGACGCACTGGCATATTATAAAAAATAAAAGCGTTAGTCTTCTGGAGTTCATTATAAGTGTTGGCGATTTCAACTGACACCGGCTCAGGTTCAGAGTGATCCCCAACGCACTTTTGTTCAATTAATAGATAACTGATTTCGGCCTCTGAATAAGCAGAGCTGCGTTTATTAATCTTTTGACCGCATGAGACCATGACAATCATAAGTGTAATCAATGTAAGGCGAAGCCCATAAACCATTAAGTGTCTCTTTTTTAGACGGCCGACTAACTGTCAAAACAATGCGCTCCCTATTACCTAGATCTTAGGAGTTAAAACGTTGTTTCCCCCTTATAAGTACAAGCTTTATGCCATGATTATTTTGTCAAAATTAAGGGTTTTATGTATCGTTTGTTTATGAAAAAAATCACCTTTATACTTGCTCTATTTATCACTTTTTCTCCCGCTATTAAGGCACAAAACCTTATCCCCTTTACTGTTTTTCATAGCAATGACCTGCACTCTCATCTTGATGGAGTCAAAGTTCCTTCTGGTGAAAGCTTTGAAAAACGCGGTGGATTTGCCAGGTTAACCACAGCTATTTCTGAAATCAGAAAACAGAAAAAAGATGAGATTGTGATCGGTGTTGATGCCGGGGATTTTTTCTCTGGAACGATTTTTTCTGCCATCGCTTTATCCAAGGAAAAAGATTTCCCGGAGTATCAGTTTTTCGTAGAGAATAAGTACGATCTTCTGACTTTAGGAAATCATGAATTTGATCCTATGAATGACGGGCTGGAACTCATCCTAAAAAAGGCCAGTGAAAATCCAAATCAAATTCCACTTATTGCCAGTAACCTCTATGTAAACCACGATTCTCCACTCCGAAAATACATAGGAGAGAATGCACTTATTCGCCCTTATATGATCAAAGATTTTAAGAGTCCAAAAGGTTCAATAAAAGTAGGATTTTTAGGAGTGCTGGGGCCCGATGGATGTCTGGTTAGTAGATCAACCAGAGGTGACGTGCATTTTATCGGTTTTGACGATCAAAAATCTAAAGAACACTTAGGCGATTTAGCAGATCATTTAAACAAAACCATCTACGATATGCGCTCGCGTTTTAAAGTTGATGTCGTGATTCTCTCTATGCACGGTGGTGGAAAAGAAGCTTACGATTTAGCTGGGAAACTTAAAGGATTAGATATTTTAGTTGCCGGCCATACTCACAAACAGGAGTTCGCCATCGCTCACGGAGTTGTAGTTAATCAGACCGGATCTTACGGGGAGAATTTGGGGTTTTTAGAGTTCAATTTTGATACAAAATCTAGAAAGATTACGATGAAAGATCCCGAGGCCAATCACGTGATTACTATCACTGATAAAATCGCTGAAAATATGAGCTGGAAAAAACGTATTGATAGCTGGAGAACGAAGTCTTTTCTTTTAATGGATGAAAAAACAAGTCCAACTGAAGTCGTATTCACACCTAAAAAAAGTTATATCAGATCAAGTGTTATTCCCAATCCGATGGGAGAGTTGATCACTTCGTCTATCTTTGATGAACTTAATTCAACCATCCCTGCAACAGAAGATAAGATCGATGTTTATCTAACTTCAATGGGTCTTGTGCGCACTTCCTTTTATAAAAATACTCCTTATACCAGAGCAGAGATTTTTGAAGCTGTGGCCATAGGTTATGACAAAACCAAACACCCTGGAATCGAAGTTGTCTCGTTTTATCTCTCACCGAAAGAAGTGAAAACTGTGCTTGGTTTTATGGAGATCTACCGCTTCATTTCAACCTCATTTTCCCCTGCTATTGCACCTAATTTAAGCTTTAAAATTAGAAAGTGGGGAATCCCATTCATCAATAGAATTTACGATCTAAAGCTCGGGGGCATTCCTCTATCAGACGTGAATCGTCCGATCAAAATTGCGACAAATAGATATGTGGTGGATAACATCGAAACAGTGAAAAAAATCACTCACGGATGGATAGATTTGAGCCCTAAAACAAAAGCGGGTGAACCAGTGGTGTTGTACCCGGTTCACCCGAAAGAATATCAATTATTGATTGAACACTTTAAGAAAAATCCTAATAAGTATTAAGCTACATCCTCATCATCAGCGTGGTCCTGCCATGCTGAATCGGGATCTAGGATAATCATATCCGGATTCTCTCTGTGAAGTTTATTAAATTTATCTTTTTTCTTGAAAGCTTGTTTTTCAATTTTTTCCACGGCCATATCGATGGTGTGGTACATGTTCTCCGAGACTGCTTTTGCGTGGTATTCGCAATGAGGAGCATGATAGTAAATTTCAGCAAAGTGCTGACCATTTTTTACATAACAAGACCACTTGATCGTTCCTTTATCTTTAAAGAACTTTTCTAATTTCATCGAAGCTTCCTGAACTTTTTCATCAAGTGCAGCTGTGTGTTCTAGGTGTAAAAAAGATGTCGTAATTTTCATAATGCCCTTCTTTTCGTTTGTCTTTGCCCCGCAAAGACGTAGGTTCGTAAATAGATAACTAGTTCTTTTCTTTTCGCTTCGATGAAGGTGCAACACCTAACATCTCACGATACTTCGTCACTGTTCTTCTTGCTACTGTCAGGTTCTCTCTCGCCAAAATCTCCACAACCTTTTGGTCTGAGAGTGGCTTCGTTGGATTTTCTCCGTCGAAGATCGCCTTAATTTTTAACTTTAAAACCTCGCTCGCAATGTCTACTCCACCGTCTTTACCTCCAATCCCGGTGTTAAAAAAGTACTTTAATTCAAACGTCCCCAATGGGGTGTGCATATACTTATTTGTTGTGACTCTCGATACAGTCGATTCGTGCATTCCAATTTCATTGGCAACATCTTTTAAAACCATTGGCTTTAAATGTTTTGGGCCTTTCTTGAAAAATTCCTGCTGTTTTGCCACGATCGCTTTCGAAACCTTTTCAATAGTTTTTTGTCTGTTTTGAATAGACTTAATCAACCATTCGGCAGCACGGAGTTTATCTTTAACGAACTCTGAAGCTTCGTCTGTTTTATGTCCGGCACCTTTTTTAATCATTTCCTGGTAAAGCTTTGAAATCTTAAGTCTTGGAATCCCTTCGTCGTTTACTTGAACAACGAACTCTCCACCAGCTTCAACAACATAGATATCCGGAAGGATATAATGAGTGTCTGGAGTGGCTACTAAACGCCCTGGTTTCGGGTGAAAGTTTTGCAATAATAATGAAGTTTGCTTAACCTGATCAATGGATACTGAAAGTGCTTTTGAAATTTTATCAAAGTTTTTACTCTGTAAATCTTCAAGGTGATCGCGGATTAATTTTTCTAATAATGGTGATCTCTCTTCAGCAATTCTCGCTTGAGCAAGAAGACATTCTTGAAGATTACTTGCACCACAACCAACTGGATCTAGTCTTTGAACGATTTCTAAAATATCGAAAGCTTCATCGCGGTCAATTCCACTTTCAGCAATCAATTCTTCAAAATTGACGTCCAGGTATCCGTCGTCGTTAATGTTACCAATAATTAATTGAGCGAGTTTCCACTGATCATCACTCAGTGTTTCCATCTTTAACTGCCACTCTAGATGTTCAGCTAAAGTCATTCCTTTCGAAACAATATTTTCGTAGCTCGGCATTTCGTCAGAGTCGCCACCGGCCATATTTGGTGATGTAGATGAATTTGAATTAAATGAATCGGCGTATGAATCCCAGTCGAAATCATCTTTGTCTTTCATTAAAGGCGCTTCTGAAAAATCATCAGAAGTAGCTTCTCTAACTTCACCATCATTTTCAGTTGGTGAATCAACATCGGTGTCCACGCCTGCTTCTTCAAGCATCGGATTTTCTACCATTTCTTCAGCAATCACATTGGTCATTTCCAAATGTGTCAGCGTCAGGAGTTTGATGGCCTGTTGCAGTTGCGGTGTCATCGCAAGATTCTGAGACTGTTTTAGGCCTTGAGAAATTTTGATGGCCATAAATATACTTTTCGAATTACATCCTGAATTCTTCTCCTAAATAGAACTTCCTTGCTCTTTCGTCGTTAATTAATTCGTTTGGTGTACCACTTACTAATAATTCACCACTATTCATAATATAAGCTCGGTCGACAATTCCTAATGTCTCGCGAACGTTATGATCTGTGATTAAAACTCCAATATTCCTTTTTTTCAACCCCTGAATCAGTTGTTGAATATCTGCAACTGCAAGAGGGTCAACTCCTGCAAATGGCTCATCAAGAAGAACGAACTTTGGTTCAAGAGCTAGACATCTCGCGATCTCAACTCTTCTTCTCTCACCACCCGAAAGTGCAGAACCTTTCGAGTTTCTCACGTGATTCAATTTAAAATCTTGAATCAGTGATTCCATTACATCTTTTCTTTCACGTCTGGACATCGATCTATTTTCCAGCACGGCCATAATATTTTCTTCAATCGATAAATCACGAAACACCGAAGCTTCCTGTGGAAGATAACCGATTCCATTTAATGCGCGGATATGGATGGGTTCTTTCGTCACATCTTTATCGCTCATTTGAATTCGACCTTCGTCTGCCTTCACTAAACCTACCATCATATAAAACGTTGTGGTTTTACCCGCTCCGTTTGGACCTAACAGCCCTACAATTTCACCTTGAGAGACATCCAGACTTACGCCTTTAACAACTGTCCTTCCGCCGTAAGTTTTCTTTAAATCAAAGCCTTCAAGTTTCAATGCATCCATTTATTATATCCATTCCATGATCTATTGATTCTGATCTTTATCACGTTCCAGTGTGATGTTTGTATTTGCATCGTCAACTTCCACCGTCTCTATGTTCTCACGAATCGTAATTCGGTTTCCTTTGATGACGTCTTTTTCCTGAAATACTTTTGGTAAACCTGTGAGAATGATTTTCTTCTCACTGATGAGACCTTCAAGTTTCTCAGCAAAGGCCTTTCTCACCATAGGCTTTCCACCCACAAGAAGACTCTCCTGTAATCTCACATCGTCAGAAAGTGAGTAATACTTGAGTCTTTTATTATAGTTCTCAAGAAATACAGTCCCTTGATTCGAAGAAGCGTCTAAGTTCCCTTTTTTAAAGGTCACATTCCCCTTCATCTCCACTTCACTTTTTAGCCCTTCTAAGGTCATCATGTCGGTTGTGAAGCTGACACTCTCTTCGTATTGGCGCTTTCTTTGAATAGTCCCTTTCACGTTTCTTTGGTACTCAAAGAACTGCTCTTTAGGTCTGTATAAAGCAAAGTTTGAAGTGATCAAAATTTGGTCATTCGTTTTCGGATCAAAACTTTGCGTGCGAACATTTCCATCTGCCTCTAGGTGACGACCACTATTAAAGATGGTGACCTTATCAGATTTTAAATTTGAGTTAGCAACTTTGATTTCTACATCTTGCTGCAAATAAAGTTCTTTGTTCTGAGTGAAAACTCGGGAGTTTTTCGAAGTAAAATAAATTGGATCTTCTTCAACACCCGCTTCATCTCTTCTATAAATTACACCATCTGGATTGAAGCCGACAACTTCTGTATTTTGTTTTGAGAGAGTGAGCTCGGTTGATTCAAGACGAAGAAATGGTTTTCCTTGATCGACTAAGTAATAATCGACGGCCTTAAAATAACTTTCATCCATCTCATCGTGTTTTTCAATAGCAGCGGCATTAGCTGCTGAATTACTATCGCCATCAAAATTCCCCATATAAGAGTAGATTGATAACCCAACAGTAATAATAACGAAAAAAATTATGATAGTGTATTGGCGACTCTTCAAACCTATCTCCTACTCTCTATCTTATCGCAATCTAAGCCGAAATCCTTATAAAATTAAGTATTTATTTTTCCCTTTTGCACTACCCTTTCCTTTACTAAGCCTTTGAATTCTTGGTACACTTGAGCATATTTATCAGGTTTAAAACAAGGTTTTGACGTGTCATTAAAAGACTTACAAGCAATTATTGATTCAGGAACAAAATTGACTCCAATGATGGATCAATATTTTCAAATCAAAAAAAATTATCCCGACACACTTCTTCTTTTTAGAATGGGCGACTTCTACGAAGTTTTCTTCGAAGATGCAAAAACTGCGGCCAGACTTTTAAATATCACACTCACTCACCGTGGAAAAATTGGCGACACACCAATCCCAATGGCAGGAATCCCTCACCACGCAGCTTCAGTTTATATTGATAGAATCACAAACCGCGGATTAAAAGTTGCGATCTGTGAACAAATCGAAGATCCAAAAGATGCAGTAGGAATTGTAAAACGCGGAGTCACTCAAGTTGTCTCTCCCGGAATGCCTTTTGATTTAGAAAAAACTCAAGGTCACGACCACAGATACATGGCCTCTGCTTTCAAAAAAGATAACTGCTACTATCTTGTTGCCCTGGACTTCACAACCGGTGACTTCAACGGTTACAAACATGAAAACTTTGAGAGCTTCATTGAAGGTCTAAGAATGCTTGCTCCTCGTGAGTTCGTTACATTCATGGGTCAATGGGACGGAGACGAAGGAAAAGATGTTGAATCAATCCTAAATCACTATGACGTTTTAAAAACTCATTTAAGTGAAGAGTACTTCAATCCAAAATTCACTGATCTTTATATTGAAAAAGTTATTCCTGGATTTAAACGCGATAAAATCATCAAGCTTGATGAATTAATCCTTAATCCAATCGGAGCTCTTGCTTACTATGTATGCTCGACTCAGTTACTGGAAAGCTTCATTCACATCCGCCCTTTCAAAATGAACTCTCAGGCGAACATTATGAAAGTCACTCTTCCAACTTTAGTTGGATTAGAGATTCTTCCAAAGTCGCGCGAATCTTATAAAGATTCATTACTGGGCTTCTTCGATAAAACAGAGACAGCAATGGGCGCAAGATACCTTCGCTCTCTTTTTGCTAATCCATTATTCAATCAAGACTCTATCAGCGAGCGCTTAGATATTATCTCTGCTCTAACTGATGACGACTCTTTAATTAAAGATCTTCGCGTTGAACTTTCAAAGATCCGCGATATCGAACGCATCCTTGCAAAGATCTCAATGAGCAAAGGGTCTGCTTCAGATTTATTAAATCTAGCGACGGCCGTGAATGCTTACACTGAAATCTTAAAGAACGTAAAAAACCTTCCAATCAAGGCCGTGCTTGCACCTGCTGAAATTAAAAAGCTTAGCGTTCTTGCTGAATCAATTAAGGCAACTCTTAATGATGAAGTCGGAGCAAGTCTTGAAAAAGGTAACCTGATTAAAGAAGGCGTAGATAAATCACGCGACCGCTTGGCAAAACTTCATTTGAATGTAGCTGAAGAGCTAATGAAAATGGAAACTCGCTTAAAAGACGAAACAGGAATCCAAAAACTAAGAATTAAATCAAATAACGTTTCAGGATTCTTCATTGAAATCTCAAAAGGAAGCGCGACTAAAGTTCCAAAGTCATTCGAGAGAAGACAAACTTTAGTAAACGCTGAGAGATATACAACTCCTGAGCTTGTTCAGTTAGAAAAAGAAACAATCACTGCTCAAACGAAACTAGAAAAATTAGAACGCGAAATCTTTAAAGGCCTGATCAACAATGTTTCAGACCTTAATCATTCAGTTCTTACGATGTCAGAGCACATTGCTTTCATCGATAGCTTCCAGGGATTAGCGAGTATTGCTCTCTCTGAAGGCTTCACTCGTCCTAAGTTCCATAGCGATAAACAAATATTAAACATTAAGCAGGGCTTCCACCCTCTTATTAAATCACTTATTAAAGATCAGTTCGTTTGCCACGATCTAAACCTTGATGAAAAAACTTATTTCGGTTTAATCACAGGTCCCAACATGGCCGGTAAGACAACTGTAATGAGAGAAGTGGCGATCATTCAACTCCTAGCTCAAATCGGATCATTCGTTCCGGCGAAGTCTGCTGATTTAAGTTTATGTGACTTCCTATTCTCACGTCTTGGTGCAAGTGATGACATCTTAAAAGGTCAGTCGACTTTCATGGTGGAAATGGCAGAGACGGCAGAAATTCTTCGTCACGCTAGTTCTAAATCACTTATCATCCTGGATGAAGTTGGTCGCGGTACTTCAACGTACGACGGTCTTTCTATCGCTTGGGGATTAGTAGAACACTTCATCGAACAAACAAAAGCTCTTACTCTTTTTGCGACTCACTACCATGAGTTAATTGAAGTTGTAGAAAACTACTCGACTGCTAAGAACTTAACAGTTGAAACAGTTAATCATAATGGAAACGTTCAGTTCCTTTACCGCTTAATTGAAAAACCAGCTTCTCAAAGTTTTGGTATTTACGTAGCGAAGCTTGCTGGTCTTCCAGCTTCTGTTCTTAAGCGTTCAGAAGAGATCCTTCACCTACTAGAGAAGAATCACCACAACCCAATGGAAGGACATCAGTTGACTGTAAAAGCAGTTAAAGATAACCAGAACACTCAACTATGCTTCTTAGATGATATTGTGATCGATGCGGAAATTCCTGCTCATCTACTGCACTTAGAAGAAGAGATCTCAAAACTCGATGTTATGAAAATGACTCCGATTGATGCTCTTTTAAAACTAAACGATTTAAAGAAACATCTCGAACTCCAATAAGAATTCACTTTTTCCTCATCTTTTTACTCTTACAACTCGATAAGTAAGTAAGAATTTGAAAGAGGAGGAAAAAGCATGAAACCAGAAATCTCAATCCTAAAAAAACGTGTCTATGCTTTCACCTCAGACCTTGGAATCGTGGTTGTTGCCAATTACTTTCTGATGGCGGCCTTTTCACAATTCGTTCACACAGTATTCTTTCACTTTCCATTCAACGTTCAATTATTCTTAATTAATAAAATGGCCGTGATGAGCTCGATCTCTCTAATGTCGATTACGTTCGCCTACTTTTCATTGTTTTATTTTGTGACGAATGGTCGCACGATGGGGAAAACACTGTTTGGTCTTCAGGTGAAAAACACAGATGGATCAGAGCTTACTCTTCAGCAGTCTATGCTTAGGGCCTTTGCTTACTTTACTTGTGCGATGACGGGGTCATTCCTATTCGCTCTTTCTTATATTAGAAAGGATGAGAAAAGTTTAGCTGACGTGTTTTCTGGAACGATGGTTGGAGTGGATGCTTTTGAAGAGAAAGCTCAGGGAACTGAATTCCAATTGAGTCTACTTGAAGCTCAACATGAAGATGTTGACTATGAACAAGACAGAGCTGCTTAAAAAAAATAATCAAATTATTGTCGTTTTCTACAGATAAAGTATCACCTTCATTACTATCACACGTGAAAATTCCAAGAAGAAAACTTGTTTTTTTTTACCAATGAGAATCCTCGAAAAGCATTGCAAATTCCTCTTTTTACAACATATAGAAAATTCATTAACTCTGAGTCTTGATTGAATTCTTTTTTAAGAATGTTATAAGTCTTTTTAATAACGAATAAACCAACAGGGGACGTATATGAAAAAAATGATTTTAGCTTTTATTGCTCTAATGACTATTATGACATCTGCTTTTGCTGCAACAGCAACTGATTTCGCCAATACGAAATGGGTAGGAAAAGACGATGAAACAAAAGACACTCTTACAATTACAATCGCTAAAGACCTAAGCTGGAAAGCTGTAAAAAAAGAAGCTACAGAGACTAAGACATTCTCTGGTAAAACTATCAAAGTAGGTCCAATTTTTGGTGGTGAAGCATCAGCTGAAAATCCAGTTGCTATAGTATTTTTAGTAGAAGCAGGTTCACCGAAATTAATTATTCCTCCTTTTGCTATCGTAGATGCAGAGACATTATCTTTTGACACTTTCACACTTCATAAAAAATAACAAAAAAAAGGCCCGCGAAATTCGCGGGCCTTTTTTTATTCTTTTAATTTTTCTTCTACTGCTTTGATCAAATCACCTTCGACCTTTTCTCCGTCCGAGTACATCTGCACCGGAACCAGGACTCCATCACTCACCTTCGCTGCGACGTTATCAGGAGAGATCGTAAAGCGCCCAAGGGCCTTTTCTGTCGGCCAGTCAATGTTATGGAAGACCACATAAACGATTTCAGAACAAACAATCTTCTTATCTGTTTCAACATCAAAGTTAAAATCGTAATCCTTTCCGATCTGAGCAAAAGCGCGAACTAAAAATTCTTTGCGTTGCTCATCAGTTAAGCTCGGGTCTCTTAGAACTAATAAATCGTCGATATTAAGGAAGTGATCCAGAGTATTGATTTGCACTCCTGGTCTTAGGGCCTCAATAATGAAATGCCCGTCTTTAATGGCTTCCTGGTAAGGCTTAACAACCGGATTATCCCAGACACCTAAGGCCTTTAGCTCGTCTTCATTCCCTACCCAAATCGCCACGTGACCGTAGAATCCAGGGATAAACTTATCAGTTAATCTAAAAGGAGTTTTTTCCAGCAGAATATCAAGAGGCTTCATGTTCTCTTTAATGTGCGCTTTTTCTCTTCTAGAAATTTTTGTCATGCGACCTTTTCTAAAAGCGATCAGCCCCACACTGTTACCAAAAACTTTACTTGTTGAATAAGTGAATAAATCACCTACAAAACTAGAGCGGTCAAAGATTCTGTTTGAAATGTTTTTAAATGAGCTTGGATCAACAATTGATTTATACTTCTCTTTCATGAAGTTATAGAACGGACTTTGAAGTGCAAGTAAGTCTAGGTATTTCTCTTCAGCAGAAACAAACGTTTTACTAGCTTCTTTATAAGCAATATCTTTGTCGAAAAGCTGAATTGATAAATACATTTTAGTTCTTTGAGTTACATCAAAGAAGCTATCTGTAATTTCATCAAATTCGAATTTTCCACCGACGAAATCTGTATTTAACAGCTTTCTCATCTTGCGACTTTTGTAATATGGATACAGGCCAAGCATATAACTGTCATAAAGAACTAAAGCAGCATTCAAAGAGATCTTTGTTTGAAACAATAACTCCTGCCCTTTTGCATCTAGTGGATCAATATAATAAACATTTAAACTTTTTGACGTCTTCTCACCTGGAACATACTTAACGATTGTACCGTCATCTACCAGTGACTGGTATTTGCTGGCATACTTCATCAGGCGCTCTCTTAAATTAAGATAAGTCTGAGCACTTTCATGAATCGACTGAATATCTTCATGAGTCAGTCTTTCGCGTTTTAATTTCTTTGCATTCTTTTCTGCAAACTCCATGGCCTTCGCACGCCATACAAGTGCCTCTTCCACCATCACCTGAAACTCTGCAACTTCAGAGGCGAGTACTTCATTTACTTGAACGTCTTCTGATGTGAGGATTTCCGGAGGTGAGGCCGGTGTACGGGTAAAGTTTGAGCAAGAAACAAGGGTAAGTAAGCTAATCAATATAAGTTTTTTCATTAAACAAGTTTATAACGAAACTCGGGTTCTCTGTAGAAGGCAAAAAAATGCCACTTCCCCCTTAAGTTTCAATATATCAAGTACCTAGGTTTTATAGATCTCGTCTAAAAATAAAAAAGGCCCCCGATCAACGGAGGCCTTTTTATTTTAAATTGTAATTATTAAAACTACCCTTCTAACATCGAACGAAGCATCCAAGCAGTTTTCTCATGCGATTGCATTCTTTGAGTAAGAAGATCCGCAGTCGGCTCATCATGACATTCATCAACGATCTGGAAAATTGATCTAGCTGTTCTCACAACTGACTCTTGTCCTGAAACAAGTTCAGCAATCATTTGTTGTGCAGTTAAATCACCTGTTGTTTCTTTTACAGAAGATAATTTCATGAACTCACCGTATGTAGCTGGAGCTTTTACACCAAGAGCTCTGATACGTTCTGCAATTAAGTCAACTGCAAGAGCTAGTTCGTTGTATTGTCCTTCGAACATTACGTGTAATGTTGGAAACATTGGCCCTGTTACGTTCCAGTGATAGTTGTGTGTTTTTAAGTAAAGAGTGTAAGTGTCAGCTAGAAGGTGTGATAAACCTTTTGCGATTTCTTCTCTGTTTTTTTCATCAATTCCAATGTCGATTTTTGATTTCATATTAACTCCCATTAATAGTTGGTTAGAAACTATAGATTATTAAATATTATGACTAAAGCTACTCCGCTTAAAAAGCTTGGTCTAACTAAAAAGCCGTAACTTTCGCCTTTTAGTTTTTCTGCCAGCTCACCTAGTACAACGCTCATCATCGCACCACCAGCAAAGGCCATAAGCAGTGGAAGCACGCCATCAATTTTGGCACTCATGTATCCACCAATAAGACCGCCGCCTAATTCTACGAGACCCGTTACAACAGTTCCTAAGAAGGCCATCATCGGATTTACTCCGAGAGTAATAAAGCTCAGAGCAGTAGTGAATCCTTCAGGTAAATTTTGAATCGCAATCGCTCCTAAAAGCGAATAGCCTTCTGTACCTGGAAGAGTCATCGTCGCACCTGAGGCAAGCCCTTCAGGAAAGTTGTGGACCATCATAGCAATGACGAAGAGAAGTGCTTTTTTATTTTTTTTCACGTTCTCATTATTTCGCATTATGTGTTCAAGAAGTTTTCCGGCCGATTTAATAAACGCGATCCCGCCCACGAGAGCAGCACTTATAAGTAAGAATTGATAATGTCTCTCTTCGATAGCACTCGCAGAATAGACTTTCTCATACGCCGGCCATATAAGTGAGAACGCCGCCGCGGATAGCATCAATCCGATGACGAAGTCCATGTTGATCCTGTTTAAGAATTTACCTAGTTTTGAATTGGCATTCATAAGAACGGGAACTGCACCTAACGTTGTCGCTAGACCTGAAACTCCCCCACCAATTAATCCAAGCAATATTCCTTCCATCAAACCTCCAGCTTCACTACTCTACTATCGCACTAAACTCCATTTCGATAAAATCAATTGGAATGATCATCTGATAGTTAAAAGCAATGAGTGTGTTGCATCCCATGATAGACACACCTCTGCCTTATAGGAGAATGCAACATAGAAGCCTTGCTCAAGCCACTGTAATTGCATATTTTCTATTCTTAAGACAGGCCAAAAATCCATGCTCTGAGGCAAAACACCCATTTATTTATTAGCATATTTAAACAAAATCCAGCTATAATTTCGATTCTTATAAATACACTGGGGACTGATGAATATTCATTATGATCAGGACATTCAAGACGAGCGAGATAGTCTCATACACTACTTCGATAAAACGCCAGTAGGGATTTGCATTTTTTCAGGGCCGGCGCATACGTTTGTGATGGTGAATGAACAATACAAATCATTCATGGGTGCCAGAGATTATATTGGCCGAGATGCTATTGATGTTATCCCTGAATTTGCAGATCAAAAATTCTTCGACATTTTAAATAACGTTTATAAAACAGGAAAAATTTTTAACGGCAAAGAAATGCCGATGCTCATCTCTCTTCCAAGTGGTGCAACCAAGACAAGCTACTTCGATATTACTTTTCAACCCATCCTGGACTTACACAAAATCGTTACCAGCGTGATGCAGGTTTCGATTGATGTCACAGATAAGGTTGTAGCAAATAAAATTGTTCAGGAAAATTTTGATCGCATGAAAAAACTAGCGAATAGCATGCCTCAGATTGTATGGAAGGCCGATCATAACGGAAATCTTTATTATACCAATTCAAGATGGGAAGAGTTCACAGGTGAAATGAGTCCAGGAAAGTGGCTTCACTATATTCATCCTGAAGATTTAGAAAGAACTCAATTGTTATGGAGAGTATCAATTGAGAGTGGTGCACCTTTTGAAACTGAGTTTCGAATCAAAAGAGTTGATGGCCAATACCACTGGCATTTAACCAGAGCGCGTGCTGACTTTGATAAAAATGGGTTAATCACTCGCTGGTATGGGACATGTACGAATACTGAAGAGCAAATGACTTTGTCTCAGGAACTTTCAACTGCTCACATCACAGTAGAAATGGAGAGACAAAAGTTTGAAACACTTTTTCACGGTGCCCCTGCGGCGATGGCCATTTTAAAAGGTCCCAATTTTATCTTTGAAAGAGTGAACACAGAGTTTTCTACTATTTTTCACCATCGCGAATTACTTGGAAGACCTCTTGCCAGTGCGATTCCTGAATTCCTCAATCGCCCTGAGCTTTTAGAAAAAATGAAAGAAGTTTTCAATACTGGAATTACTTATTCCGTAAAGGAGATGAAAAGTATTCTGTCGAATGATGGACCCCACTCTCTTCTTCAATATGTCGACATTACCTATAAGCGAATGAATACTTCCGACGGACTTCCCTATGGGATTTATATTTTCGCAACAAATGTCACCGAAAAAGTAAATGCCAGAAAACAAATCCAGGAAAGTGAAACTGAATTCAGAGCACTCACTGAAGTTATGCCACAAATTATTTTTACTGCCGCTCCGAATGGAGATGTCACCTACTTCAATGAGAGATGGGAAAATTACACTGGAACTGCTTCTAAAGAATCGATGGGATGGAAATGGAGTCATCTTCACCATCCTGAAGACCTGGATCGTGTAACAAAAGTCTGGGTAAATTCTTTAATGACAGGTGTTCCTTATCAAACAGAAATGAGACTTAAAGGTAAAGATGGGCAATACCGCTGGTTCTTAGCGAGAGCTCTTCCTACTCTTGATAGCAATGGAAAAATTTGTAAGTGGATTGGAACTCACACTGACATTCATGAACAAAAAACAATTTCTCAAAAACTTGAATCAGTTGTTGATGAAGTTAAGTCTTCTAAAAACCTCGCAGAAAGTGCCAACAATGCCAAGAGTGCTTTTCTGGCGAACATGAGTCATGAAATTAGAACTCCATTGGGATCAATCATGGGATTTTTAAATCTAATGAGAAACCCTAACCTGGATATGATTGATTTAAATAAATACATTTCTATTGCCGAGAGAAACTCTGAGCAGCTCCTTAGAATCATCGATGACATTCTCGATCTTTCAAAAGTTGAAGCTGGTAAATTGATGATTGAAAAAATCGATTTCAATTTAACCGAACTCTTAGCTGACGTTTCTTCTTTAATGGAATTCAGGGCCCAGGAAAACGGGATCCGCTTTCATATGCAGACCATGACGGAGCTTCCAGAAGTCATGAACTGTGACCCGACCAGAATTAAGCAAATCCTGATGAATGCTATTGGAAATGCCATTAAGTTCACTCTTAAAGGAACTGTGACACTCCAGGTGAGCTACATGAATTCCAGACTTCGTTTTGCCATCATCGATACTGGTGTTGGTATTTCTGAACAACAAGCTTCACAACTCTTCCAGGCCTTCACGCAAGCGGATGTTTCGACAACTAGAAAGTATGGTGGAACAGGGCTTGGTTTAATTTTAACCAAGAGACTATGTGAAGAAATGTCTGGTGAATTTTACCTTCAACAAAGCCAGGTCGGCGTAGGAAGTACCTTCATCGCTACAGTTAAAGTTGATGTTTCAAGTGAAACCAAATTCTTTACAGAAGCAAAGTCTCACTTTTATAAACCTGCCGAAATCTTCGCCGACAAAATGGCCTTACATAATTTAAAAATCCTGGTCATTGATGACCTGGAAGATAACCTGACTTTAATTAACGTCCTTCTCTCTGATGTCGGTGCTCACGTCACAACCATCAGCGATCCCTATGAAGGGATTAATCAGGCCCTGGTGAATCAGTTTGATATCATCCTGATGGATATTCAGATGCCAGTGATGAATGGCTATGAAGTGACAAAACAAATCAGACAGAAAGGTAAGACACTTCCAATTATCGCTCTAACTGCCCATGCGATGAAAGAAGAAAGAATGCGAGCACTTAATTTTGGTTTCTCAGGATTTTTACCAAAACCTATCAATACAAATGAGCTGATCCAGACAATTAAAAAACTCACAACAGTAGAGACCATCGTAACAAACAAAGAAGTGGCCATCGTTGAAGATGATCCTGACTTAAGAGATCTGCTTGAAGCGATCCTGCGCAATCAAAAATTCAATGTGCATTTTATGGAAACTGGTGAAGAGCTCATCGAACATTTGAAAACAAACAGCACTCCAGAGTTAATTCTGGTGGATTTATTCCTTCCTAAAATGTCGGGGTCTGACTTGATTCCGATTCTTAACAATCGCACTGACAGAGATCAGTTTAAAGTTGTTATCGCTTCGGGCTCTGATGATATCTCAGGCAAAGTGAAAAACTTGAAAGCTGACGGCTACCTGAAGAAGCCGTACAACTCTCGAAGTATTGTTGATTCGATTAACGCTTTTTTACTTTAAGCTTTTGTCGTCCAGTTGAAATGAAGCTCTTTTAATTGAGCATCATTTGGGCGTGACGGAGCTTGTGACATTAGATCACTCGCTGAAGCTGTTTTAGGGAAAGCAATAACGTCTCTGATTGAATCTGTTCCAGTTAGAATCATAATCAATCTATCAAGACCAAAAGCAAGTCCTGCGTGTGGAGGAACTCCGTATTTTAGTGCTTCAATAAAGAAACCAAACTGCGCTTTTGTTTCTTCTGGAGTAAATCCTAAAACTTTAAACATTCTATCTTGAACAGAGTTGTCGAAAATTCTTACTGATCCACCACCGATTTCATAACCATTACAAACAACGTCGTAAGCTTCTGCAGTCAGAGTTCTTAGAGGTCCGTTTGGATCTGTATGATCAGAGTTCATGAAGATGTCCATTTTTTCACGTGATGGCATTGTGAAAGGATGGTGAGCAGCTGTATATCTTCCGCCAGCTCCATTGTCTCCTTCACTCCATTCAAGAAGTGGGAAGTCATATAACCATAGGAAGGCATCTTCTTTTCCGATTAAGTTAAGTTTTTGTCCAAGGTTTCTACGAAGTGCATCTGCACTTGCGTGAGCAACGTTGTGGTTGTTATCCGCGAAGAATAACCAAGTTCCGTCACCTTTTTCTTCCGATTTCTCAAAAAGCTTAGCTTCGATTTCTGGTGTGATGAATTTAGAAATACCAGTTGTTCTCTCACCTTTTGAAAGTTTGTAGAACGCGACTCCTTTTCCACCGTAAGGTTTTACGATTTCAACGAATCCATCTGTATCTTTACGAGTGAACTGCCCATAGGCTTCCGGCACGAACATCGCTTTAATAATTCCACCGTTGTCACCAACACTAGCAAATGTCGCGAACTCAGATCCTTTGAAGACATCTGTGACGATCATTTGTTTTAAACCAAAACGTAAGTCTGGTTTATCGCATCCGTATGTGTTCATAGCATCTACATACTTCATCATTGGAAGTTTAAAATCTTCTGGCTTATTAAATACGGCCTTAAGAATCTTCTCAACAAGGTTTTTCATATACTCTTGAGTCGCAAATGAAACTTCAATATCCACTTGAGAGAATTCCGGCTGTCTGTCTGCACGTAAATCTTCATCACGGAAACAACGGCAGATTTGGAAATACTTATCTGTTCCACCAATCATTAAAAGCTGCTTAAGCGTTTGTGGCGATTGTGGAAGAGCGTAAACTTGCCCAGGGTGAACACGTGATGGAACAATATAGTCACGCGCTCCTTCCGGAGTCGACTTATAAAGAATCGGAGTTTCAACTTCAACGAAATCTTCTGAAGATAAAAGCTGACGAACAGTGTTCATCGTTTTTGATCTCAGTTTTAAAATGTCCTGAAGTTTTTTCGTTCTTAAATCAAGGTATCTGTATTTAAGTCTTAAATCTTCTGTTGCTTCAACTGAACCAAATGGAAGAAATGGAATTGAGTCGATGTCACAACGAGATAGAAGAGTTAACTCTTCAACCTGCACTTCAACCATTCCTGTTTCCATCTGACCATTTTGTGCTTCAGGTGGACGAGACACAACAGTCCCCTTTGCCATGATGACAGATTCAAGTGAGCATTTTTTTAAGTCGTCGATGTTGCCTTTGAAATTAACGAAACCTAATTGAGTGATCCCGTGCTTATCTCTAAGGTCGATAAAATGAAGCGAGCCTAAGTTTCTATACTTATTAACCCATCCGCAAAGGACAACGCTCTTACCGATATCCGAATCTCGTAACTCTCCATTGTGATGAGTTCTCATGAGTCCTTGGATAACTGTGTTCGTGGCCATTGCAATCTCCCTGCGTTTTAGAGACAATTCACTGGAAACTATTCCCAGGAATGCTAATGACAAATATATATCAAAAGGCCTCAAAACTCATTAAGAATATCGCGGTGATCACTGCTGTTCTTCCTATGATGGCGTGGGCAAATGTCTCGTACCAAATGAGTAACCCGAGCTCAGAAAAAGTGAATGTCCGTCTTGCACTCTCTCGCATGGAGCACTCGCGTGGGTTAAGTGGAATCAGGCCTTCTGACTTTCCCGACACACAATCAATGCTTTTCGTGAACGATGGTATGGGTGATCGCCGTTTTTGGATGCCAGACACTTATTTTAATTTAGATATTATCTTTCTCGACACTGACCTGAAAATTGTGGGAATTGAAAAAAATGTTCCTTTCCACCCTGGAATGGCCGAGCCGCCGGTGATTTTTCGCACTAAGACTTATAAGGCGCAGTTTGTTCTGGAAACAAAAGCAAACGCACCTTTTTCTAAAAAATTAAAAGTTGGTGATAAATTAAAATGGATTAGCCCGACGCCTATTTCGGAAATAGTACTAAAAACTCGTCAGCTGCAATAAAGCCTAAGTTATCGCGAACAAGTTTCTTCTGGAAACCTGAATCCGAGCGCATGCGTTCGATCTCGCGAACTAATTGCATGTTCTCTTTCTTGATATCACTTAGTTCAGCTAATCTGTCTGCAACGGCACCCTTTTGAGAGTAGAAATCCGTCACTCCACCTGTAGCGAAGATTAATCTTAAAACCATTAGACCACAAAAGATCCATGACCCTTTAACTAACCAGTTCACATACTTTGGATCCATCGACTTTTGTTTTTTTCTTGTCGATGTCGTTGTGTAACTTATTTGAGAAGCGACTTTTTTCGGAGTGCGCTTTACTGGAACAAATTCTGTATCGTCAGGTTTTGCTACTGATCTACGGCTCACAACACTCGTTCCTTTTGAAGGCATTGGTGTCGTGTCCACATGATCATTCATCGTACCGTTTGCTTCAGCAACTTTCGCTGCTCCGGCCATACGTGCTCTTAGTCTTGCTCTTGGAGATTGAGTCTCTGCTGCTTTTGGAGCTTCAGGTGGCAACTGAGGAGCTTGTTGTTTTGCTTCCTGTCTCATCTGCTCTCTGTGCTCTTCTCTTTCAGTATTCGCTGCTTGTTGAGCATGTTGTGCGTATGCTGCGTACTCAGCTTGTTTCTGAGCCTCTCTCGCTCTCATCGCTTCCATATTTGCTTGTCTGTGAGCTTCACGTAAAGCTTCTTGTTGAGCAATATGAGCTTGGTCGTCTTGAGACAAATGTGACGATTGAGAAAAGAATGAACCTTGTTGTTGTTGTTCTGCTTGCGGAGCTGCTTGTTGCTGCTGAGGTTGAGCAAACGACTGCGCTTGCGGTGGCCTCCCCGCCTCTCGTTCAGCTTGTTTTGAGCGATTTCTTTCAATAGCTTTACGAAGTCTTTCATTCGCAATTGTAGAAGGATCAGCTGTATTTAAATCCGGACCAGGTCTTGGCCCTGCAGATTGCTGTGAATTATTTTGAGGCTGAGATTGTGTCTGAGAGTCGGGCCTTCTGGCACCAGAATCTCTAGAACGATCAAATGAAAATTCCAAGGCAACATCCTGTCGTTAAAGATAAGAAAAACAAAATCCTGTTGTTTTAACTTATTTTACCCGAGCTTGGTTTTGACTTCAATCCAAAATTTGCGAACAATTGCCAGTTCGTGAAAATAATAAAAAAGAGTTCTCCCCATTGAGTTGTCGGGGAAATTTTCCATAGTCGTATGATTGATTCCTTCTAAGAAAATATTCTTAAAAGATATGAAACCTAAATGGTCAGGCTTTTGAGAAGCGACCGTGATGCTTTTGTCATCACAAGAAAATTCGCTGATAGGAAATGAACTACGAAGAAGAGTTTTGGCCTGATTCATACGAAGTGCGGCCACACTTCCATCTCCGATAGGACCAAGCTGGATGTATTTATCCGCGCGGTTGATTCCATGAGATTTAAAGAAAATTTCAAATCTCCCCTGCTTAATTCCGTTTTCGCTCAATGAACTTTCGTCCATCCACCAGCTAAAACCAGGGTCACTGATATTGCAAACAGCGTCTTCCTGATGAGGGAAACGACGGTTTATGATCTGCTCTCTCACCGCTTCAGCAAGTTCAAATGTATCTGTTTCAAAGAAGAGAACAGATGAAAAATCGTCGTCATGACTCAATTTCAAGATTGGTCTTTTAGTCGAATCAGCATCGTTTAGATCGAAGAATGCTTCTTTAATGTTTAGTGTAGTGTATCCACGGACACAAAATGTACTCGGCCCATTGTGGATTTTATAAATCACCCCAGGAGTTTCGGGGAATAAAGAGACATAGGTCGGAGGAGCAATATTTTCCTCATGAGTAGCCTGCTCGGGAATCTCAGAGGCAACTTCGTCTTGAATCATGCTATCAGCAAGGTCGAATAAATAATCAGTGTCATCTTCCGTTGGTAAAAACGAAGTTTGAACAGGTGTTTCGGCCGCTTTGATAGGAGGAGTGCTCGCGCGTAGGTACTCAGTCAGTGCCAACGTCTCTTGAAGTAATAAATCTAGGCTAAGGTCGTTCTGGTCCATTCATATCCTATGAAAGGAGAAGTTTAATCTCAGTAATAATTGTAAAATTAAAATGACTCTATTGACAAGAATTTATCTCATCAAATTTAAGTGCAGCAAAGTATTTTAATAAATTTACCAGAGGTATGAAAAAACTTCGATAAAAATATAGATCGAAAAAATCACAATGATTGGAGAAAAATCGAAGGCCAATCCGGAAGGTAAAAATCTTCTGACTGGATCACAAGTGTAATCGCAAATTTTCTTAAGTTTAAATCTCCACGCAAACTTGTTAGTTTGCGGGAAGAAACTCAGGATCGCATCGATCGTAAGTAGAATGGTGTAAAACTTAAGTAAAAATCTAATCATTGAAATCTCGCTTAATACTTACGGGCCGCAATTTCTCTTCTTTCGCGGTATACATGACATACACACGCACCATAGAAGAAAAAACACATTAAATAGAAAAGCCAAATAACCCCTACTACCGACGTATACAGGTCACCATAATTTCTCATCAGACCAGTACGTACGTAATAGATATAGATCCAAAAAAGTGATTTACCGACAAAGACCGACATCGAAAATGCCAGGGCCGCAACGAAAGCTTCTTTGAGTAGAATCTTCCACGAAAACAGCCAGCGGTATAAAACTGTAAAATAAATAATCAAGATGCTCACGTGCAGAAAATTTGATTTTAACCAGTATGATTTTCTTAAATTAATCTTCTTAATAAAAGTTAAAACCGGCCTTAGGAAATCAAAGTTCTCATAGAAGAATTGAGTAAT
Organism: Bacteriovorax sp. PP10; assembly: GCF_035013165.1. NCBI lineage: Bacteria > Pseudomonadati > Bdellovibrionota > Bacteriovoracia > Bacteriovoracales > Bacteriovoracaceae > Bacteriovorax > Bacteriovorax antarcticus. The sequence continues at coordinate 549,712 of NZ_JAYGJQ010000002.1, read as the reverse complement.
AACATTCGTCTGGATGAACTTCACGACATAGATAATTAGTGGTGGAAGTAAAAACAGTACCAGGACCATGATCAGGGTAATCCCGATAATCACGAACCCTTTTGAAATCCTCCACCATGAAAGAATACTTTTATCTTCCGTAATAAAGTAAATCCCCATCCAGATCGAATTTAAAAAAGTAATGGCCGATACGGCTAAAACAAAAAAGTTTAAAATGGTAAATTGAGTTCCAGCAAATAGCGGCCCCTTGATCATTCCCTGAAGAGTAATTAAAAGTTGTGGTGCGACTTCCGGAAAAAATTTTCCAGCTAAGATAAAAAGGTATTTCTGAGTCTGGTTCACATTCCCTAAAAAGTACCCGATCCCTCTGACGATCAAAAGTAAAAATGGAACGACAGTGATAAGCGCATAAAATGTCGCTGAAGACGCTAGTGTCGTACCTTTTTTGTCGTGAAACAATAAAGCGCCCTTGTACAAATTTCTTGCACCGTCTTTAGAGTTACGGACCACATCATGGAATAATTTCATCTCTCTATGCTAACTGAAAGATTAAAAAAGTGAAAGCTGCGGACCGCGCATTTCTTCAAAACTTTTCCCAAATAAACCGAGGATACTATCGGCAATGGGGGCCAGCTGGCGGTCGAGGTAATAATCGTAGTCAACATCAGCATGAGGAAGCTCGATGGGAATCGCTCCTCTTAACGTCATCACGTATTGTGGTCTTTTCTTCAAAATCCCCAATTGGTCATAAAGAAGTTTGGCCGCACGGGCGTGAGGTGGAACATTTTTAATATACTCATCAAGTGGTTTGCTCAAACGCTTACTCAGAACCAATTGGTCATCCAACTCTTTTTTCTCGAGTTTTTTAAGTGTCTCATCGATATATTCCTGAACATCTTCTCCGTAAAAAACTCTTCTGATGAGTTCATACTGAAAATTGCGGGCGAGAAGTGACCAGTCTGACCTGACATACTCCATTCCCGTTAAAACCATCTCTTCGACTTTTTTGCCATCAACATTTTTTATCGCGAGCCCTGCATAACGCTTTTTGGCCCCTTCCTCATTTCCACGAGCAGAAGTCAAAATGAGAGTTTGAAAAAATTTGTCGTATTGAATTTCAAGTTTTGATTCGACATCAAAATCTGTTTTTAGTTTATCTGTCAGAAAGATATTAACTTCGTTCACCAGAATTTTTGCCTGACCGTCATAATCTTCAATGGTCGGAAGCTGAACAAAAAGTGAATCGGTATCACCGTATAAAACAGCAAAGCCTCTTTGCTCCAAGTATTCGATGACAGTCTTTAAAATCCACTGCCCACTTCCCGTAATTCCATCAGGAAGATCTTCCTGATAAAAGCGGCATCCACTCGATCCCATCACTCCGTAAAAACTATTCATAAGAATTTTTACAGCTTGAGACAGGTTGGTATTTTTTAATTTTTTCGCTTCACTTCGACGGTCCAGAAGTTCGGCAATTTTCCCTGGCAAGATATGATTGGTTCTCGAAAACTTTATTCCAACTGGAGTTGTAAGCGGATTCACATCGCGCTGAAGTCTTGAAAGGGGATCAATTAAAAAAGTCTGAATCACTGTGGGATAAAGACTCTTAAAATCCATCACTAAAACATTGGGATGAATTCCGACTTTTGGATTTAAAACAAATCCACCTTTAGCTTGTCTCACCCATCCAATATCTTCAACGTTCGGAGCAACAACTCCTGCCTCATGAAGTGATGGCAAGTAAAAGTGATCAAACGATGCCGTCGATCCGCCTACTCTCTCAATCAGCATTCCTGAAATAAAAGACCTGGTTAAAAGCAGATCTATCAATTTAGTTTTTTCAAAAATATCTAAAACTAAAGTTGCATCCATCACATTATAGCGGGCAAGGGCCATCTTATCTTCGCGGAAGCGTCTTTCGATCTCTCCCCACTTATCAAATGACTCATCCTCATCAATATCTTTTCCTGAACCCAAAAGCTCTTTCGCGACATGATTGAGTTTAAAACTCTCAAAACTAAAGAAGTTCATCTTCATGGCCCAAGGGCCATCAATGACAACTCGACCTTCAAGCCTTACATGCCATTCACCTCGCGCACTTTGAAACATATCAAGCGCACGATTATTTCTTCCCAAGGCAATCGGAAATTTTAATTCTTTGGATTTTCTATCTAAAAAATGAAAGTCAAAACCGATGACATTCCATCCGGTGAAAATATCCGGATCTAATCTTTTAACCGCTGACTGGAAAAAATCCAGCAGACCTTGTTCTTTCATCGAGAATTTTACATCAGGAGTATCTATCCCCTGACCTAAAACGACAGTGTGATCTTCGTTTAAAGCTTTTGACCTGAAACTATAAGCAAGAGACAGAAGTCTTCCATCTTTTCCCGTCTCAATATCAAATGACATGATTTTATAATCGGGATAATAATTTCCTGGAGTGATTTTGGGATTTTCAAAAGTTAAAAGCCCATCTTTCATCACCCCGTTACCCGAGATATTAATTTGAGCAAAAATATTGTTATCCATCAAGTAACGTTCAAGTGCCTTGATGTCTGATTCAAATGTACGAAGTCCTTGAGAGACAAAATTCTGGCATTTATTTTTTAAATCTTCCTGAGTATTGCACACCACTTTTTCAACCCAATAACCATCTAAACTCTTAAACGATGTAGGTTGTTTACTCTCAACAAAAAAATAATTCTGAAATTGATTAATCGTGACAAGAAAAGATCCTTGATTCGACTGGCCGTAAAGCTTGATAACCGTTCGATTATCATAATCAAAACTAGTTCCTTTAAAAATAAATGCTTCGATTTGTGTTTGCATCTGGGCTAGAATACCCCTATCAATTTTGAAATAAAAGAAAATACGAAAGAGGTAGATAATGTTGGAAATGTACCCTGAACTAAAACCCTACAATACAGGCTTTTTAAAAGTCTCAGACCTGCACAATATTTATTTTGAAGAAGCAGGAAATCCCAATGGAAAACCAGTCGTTTTTCTTCACGGTGGACCAGGTGGTGGGATCACAGATAGCATGCGCAGATATTTCGATCCAAAAAAATGGAGAATCGTTTTATTTGATCAAAGAGGATGTGGAAAGAGCACTCCATTTGCTGAACTAAAAGACAATACAACTTGGGATCTGGTTGCCGATACAGAAAAAATTCGCAATCACTTAAAAATTGAAAAATGGTCAGTGTTTGGTGGTTCATGGGGGTCAACTCTTGCTCTTGCCTACTCGATCACTCACCCTTCTGTTTGTACGGAACTTTTCCTTCGTGGAATCTTTCTTCTAAGAAAAAAAGAAATCGACTGGTTTTACCAGGAAGGCTGCTCAAGAATTTATCCTGATGCTTGGGAGTCGTATGTTAAGCCAATCCCTGAAAACGAACGTCACGATTTCGTGCAGGCGTTTTATAAACGTTTAACAAGTCCTGAAGCAAGTGTGAGAAAAGAAGCCGCACACGCATGGTCAGTATGGGAAGGATCAACCTCAAAACTGATTCCTGATTCAGATTTCGCTGCAAGATTTGGTGAAGATGACTTCGCTGATGCTTTTGCACGTATTGAATGCCACTACTTTACGAATAAAGGATTTTTCACAGAAGATAACTGGCTTATCAATAACGTTGATAAAATCCGTCATATCCCGACTGTCATTGTTCAAGGTCGTTACGATGTCGTTTGTCCTGCCGATAGTGCATGGGCACTTCACCGCGCTTTCCCTGAAGCAGAACTGCATTTAATCGCTGATGCTGGCCACTCTCTTTCTGAGAAAGGGATTACAAGTAAGCTGATTGAATACACTGATAAGTGGGCGTAAATCTGAGGACATTTTCTCAATGACCAGGACCATGATACAATAATCTACGAGAGCGGGATTAGCTTTAAAGACTAGAGGATTTTATGAAAACATTAACTGCAATATTTCTTTTAACGTCGTCACTAAATTCTTTTTCTCAAGAGAAAATTCCCGCAGTAGATTTAAATAATCCTCCGAAATCGGCACCAGTCATGTCTGTTTCCACAGTAGAAGAAACAGCTGCACCAGCACTTCAAGTAAAAGAAAATGGCTGCACACAAAACTTCACTAACAATAAAGGCCTTTTTATCCAGGATAAAAAACGCTTTAGATCTATGACCCCACTTGAAAAAGACCTTAATAAACAAACCATCAAACAAGGTGTAGTTACTGGCAGTGGAACAGAAATCCGTTACATTATGTCGAATTGCACGCACAAGATTATCGTGATCAATATGACCCCTAAAAGAATTCAAGCAGCGCTGCCTCACCATGCTTTCCGCCAGGCCTCAACTATCATGTCTGCTTTCCAATCTGATAGAGAGCAGTTGGCAGAAATTTATCCGTTAAGAAAAGCACTGGTTAGAAATAACTGGGAGCAAATCAAAAACGAAAATGGTAAGTTTATTCTTCCCTGTGTAGATGCAAAATGTACGTTGGAAATTATCAAGGTAGGCGGCGTCGATAAAGAAATCGAGCTTACTTACGATGCTATTTAATAAAATTTCTTATTTTTCTTTTTGAATTTCTGCAATCATTCCAAGAGCAATTCCACCAATGATCGCCTGCTCAGTCGAGCATTTGTCATTATAGTGATAAATCGCCTCTTCTGATACATCAGCACCTGTTACAGATGCGCGTACTTCTTTAAGCGTTGGATAAGCGCGAAGTGCTGTATAAGTGATCAACGGCTTCTGATCGGCCGTTTCTTTTTTTAATGAGTAACTAAAGTTCACATCTTCAATCTTGCCGATCGTTGTCTCACCGTTCAGTAAAACATTTTTATTTTCATCAAACGAGACATCGACAGTGCGGCACTTCCAGTGAGCTCCTCTACAAGATCCACTCCATGCTGCTTTTGATTCCGTCACTTCAGTTGAATATGGCCCTAAGTATTTTTGATCTTTCCACACCACGCAAGCAGGATTCTTATTGATAGAATCTACTGATGAACATGAAGCTGCTAATGTTAAAACTGAAAGAATCATTAACTTAGATTTCATAGAGTCTCCAAAAATTACAATTCGACCTGAACCCCAATTTCCATTACACGCTTTCTTGGTAACTGGAAGAAAGTTGTCGCGTCCTGAGCGTTAGCTGTCTGGAAAGCGAATAGTTTTTCACGCCAAAGGGCCATACCAGGCTTATCTGTAGCGAAAAGTTTTTCTTTCCCGATAAAGTATGTCGCTTCATTCGGATTAAGTAAAATATCCCCGATCATTAACTGATCAAGTTCTTTAGGAATGTTTGGTCTTTCCATATAACCGTAGTGAATAAACACAGTGTAACAGCCGTGACCGATATCATTGACTTCTACACGTCTTGATTGCGGCACTTGTGGAATTTCTTCCGTCACAACTGAAAGGAAGATCAAACGCTGATGAATTGATTTATAGTGCTCATAACTTTGAATTAGAGCGTATGGAGTGTCTTTTAATCCACTGGCCATATAAATAGCGATCCCTGGATTTCTAAAAGGCTTTTCTCTGTCGATCTTATCTAAAAACAGACTCAAAGGAATAACTTCGTCTCTGATTCTCTGGCCTAAAAGCTTGCGGCCTTTTTTCCAAGTCGTCATCATTACGAAAATTAAAACCCCAACCGCTAATGGAACCCATCCACCGTCTAAAACTTTTACCAGGTTTGCTCCCCAGAAAGATAAGTCGACGATTAAGAAGAAACCACAAATAGTTCCGGCCTTAAATTTACTCCATCTCCATTTTTGTCTAGCAACTAAGTAGAATAAAATAGTCGTTACGCCCATGGTTGTCGTTACAGCAATCCCGTAAGCGGCAGCAAGGTTACTTGAAGTTTTAAAGAAGATAACCAGTAAGATACAGGCGATCATTAAGATCCTGTTCATACTCTTTACATAAATTTGTCCGAACTCTTTAGCTGATGTGTGCTCAATTAAAACTCTTGGAATGTATCCAAGCTGCACGGCCTGCATCGTAATCGAGAACACTCCGGTGATTAAAGCTTGAGAAGCAATAACGGTTGAAAGTGTCGCCAGAATTACCAGTGGAGTTAACATCCACGGAGGCGCCATAAGGAAAAACGGATTTTTTGCGGCCAGAGGGTTGTGAGTGATCAGCGCCCCTTGTCCGAAGTAATTTAAAATTAAACAGGGAAGAACAACGAAGAACCAAGCTCGTTGAATCGGCTGACGTCCAAAGTGACCAAGATCCGAGTAAAGCGCTTCCCCACCCGTTACAACCAGGAATACTGAACCGAGAACGAAAAATCCATCCCATGTATTGATTGCAAAAAATTGGTACGCATACCAAGGGTTCATTGAAACAAGAACCATTGGAACTTTGATGATGTTATAAATTCCTAGTGCACCTAAAGTTAAAAACCAAAAAAGAGTTAACGGTCCGAAGATTTTTCCAACCAACTCTGTTCCATATTTTTGAACAGAAAATAATCCGACTAAGATTAAACATGTAATAGGAATAATGTAGGGAGAAAAAACCGGTGTGATCAGCTCTAGTCCTTCTACCGCTGATAAAACGGAAATCGAAGGAGTGATCATTCCATCACCGTAAAGTAATGCTGTACCGAAAAGACCAAGTCTGATGAGGTTTCTTCTTTTTGAAAGATGTTTGTCTGATCTTGGAGTTACAAGCGCCGTTAAAGCAAGGATTCCCCCTTCGCCTTTATTGTCTGCTTTTAAAACGTAACGAAGATACTTGATTGAGATAACGATAATCAGTGACCAAAAGATAAGAGATAAGATCCCGTACACATTGTTTTCTGATAAACCAATATTGTGGCCGTGATGAAAAGCTTCTTTAAGTGCGTACAGTGGGCTGGTCCCAATGTCTCCATACACAACTCCTAAAGCTGAAAGCGCTAATAAAAATTTATAGCGATTCGTCTGACTTTGTTCGTTCTCAGGTTTTGCTGACACCAATAGGCTCCATAAGTAATAAGTTGGTTACCGTACATTCTAGGAGAAGTTTCCAAAATTGTCGCTATTCCTTTTCAACAATTACGCACATAAATGTTGCGAGTTTAGAGTATTTCCCAAACTTGTATGGATCCAGTGTTCTTAATGCATCGATAGGCTTGAGGTCTTCAATCTTTAAAATTTTAAATCCCGCAGTAATGAGGGGGTTTATGACTTCTGAAAAAGAACGGTAATAATCCGGCATTGTCACCGGCTCGTCTGTAAAACCCTTCCACGAAGCTTCAACATACTGAACTCCGAAGGCCGAAGTTGGTTTGTACCAATTCCAAGAACCTATGGGATGTTGAATGGTAAAAATAAACTTACCTTTTGGTTTTAGTAATCGATAAAATTCACTTAGAGGAATGGCCCAGTTTTCAATATAGTCAATTGATAGCGACGCTACGACCATATCAAATTGCCCATCTTGATCAACCGGCAAATGTTTTGCCATATCTGCAACAAAAAAAGTCGCATTCTGTGGAACTCTTTTTTTAGCAAGCTCAATCATTTTTGGACTTACATCAAAGGCCACAACTTTTGCACCTTCATGCACTAAGTACTCAGCTAAAATTCCCGGTCCACAACCTGCTTCAAAAATTTTCATTCCACGAACATTCCCAACTGCATTTCTCATGGCCGGTTGTTCAATGTAAGCATTCTCTGCTTTAGCAGGAGCACGCTCAGAAAAACCTTCCGCGATTTTTTCATAAGCTTCTAAAGCTATAGGAGTAGAATCTGATTTTTTATCAGTCATGAAAGGCCTCTATTTTCTGTTAATGAAAGTTCGCGTACTTTGCCACTGGAGGTGGATTTTAGCAATGAAACTCTATTTGAGAGCAGCTAAAATATCTTTAAAATAACCCGCCATTTCAGGTCTGGGATACCATGCCAAACAAATATCAGATAGATCCAGGAATTTGCCTGGCATTAAGTCAATGAGTTCATGGCGTTTGATCAATTCTAAGGCCTGATCTTCGGCCAAAACACTATAGCCTGCTTCAAGAGAAATCATAGATGCCAGCGCGTCCGTGTTGTTGACAAAATGCCTTGAAGATTTGGTTTCAGAAGACAAATGAAACTTTTCTAAAAACTCAAACGTGTAGTTATCATTTTCATCGAAATCAATAATGGTTTCAGTTTTGACGATGTCTTTAATCGTGCGTTTTTTCCAAGCGACAGGGCCGACTAAAAGATATTTTTCTGCTTTCATCATTTTCGAATCCATCTCCAGCGAGACAACTCCGCTTCTGACTAAAACAATCTGAGATGATCCACTTTTTAATTTATAAATCGCCGACTGCAGATCCATTAAATCAAACTGCACTCGAAGGAATGGATACTTTTTTAAGATGGTGGACACACTCGGAATCACTCTCGATCGCATCAGACTTGAAGGCCCGCTGATGGTTAACCTGATTTCCTGTTGAGTTGATTGAAACACCAGCTGGCCTTCCAGCTCACTGGCACTTTGGCAGTATCGATGAAGAGATTCACCTTCCGTGGTAAGCCTCATGCCCGTCCTTGAGCGAATAAATAATGTGGTTTGAAGTTCTTTCTCCAGCGAGCGAATTCTCTGGGTCACACCCGTTTGGGTGAGTCCTATTTTTTTGGCAGCGTCTTGAACAGTTTTCCTCTCAACGACGGCCATGAATGCTACTAGATTTGGGTGCAGTAAACTCATTTATATTCATATATAAATCATTATTATGAATTATTCAACTGGAATCTCCTGATTTACCTTAGCTTTACTTTCAAAGGGGGTTACAAATGAAAGTTCTAATTACATTACTTGCTACTTGTCTTTTTTCTCTAAGTGCAATGGCCGTTGATGCCACTCACGGAATGGTTCTTTTTGGTAAGGACAAAGTTTACGCTTATCACCTTCCAATGTTCCATAAAGTTCACAATAAGCAGATGGTTTTAACTTTTGATCTATCAAAAGCTGTTAAAGATCAAATCGTAAACCTTCAGGACACAACGTTCTTAACATTTGTTCCAGCTCCATTTGACCTGGAAAAATTTATTGCTGCTCCTTTTGATTTAACTGGGGATGTTTACTCAGGACACTTTGAGCAAGATGGCGTTTTAATTATGTCGGGAGTGACTCTGGTGAATCCAAAAATTGAATACGTAGAAGATCTTATTCAACCTAATGGCAGCACAATTGAAAGCTATAAAGTTTTTGGAACAAAAAATGATACATACGCTCTTCATTTAATTGACGGTGGAAAGGCGATTGATCAAATTTTCAAACTAACAACACTTGATACTGATAACTTTGATTATGCAATTTCATATAAAAACCTGAATGCAAGCGCATTAAATATTGGTGAGTCTTACTCAATCAGTACTCCTCCAGGGAAATGCCCAAGTCGTAACTGTGGTAATCCAGGACAGGATCTTGCGACTTTCAAAGTTGACTCTCTTTACTTCTCAGACAGTGTAATGGGCGCTTCAATGCCAGTTATGAAGAATGCCGGCCTTCAAGCAACTTTTTGCAAGACTCGTTTATGTGAGTTCCCTGTAACAAAGAAAGGCGAACTTAAATCAACTTTCTGCAAAACTCGTTTATGTGAATTTCCAGCAGCAAAGAAGATCGAAGTTAAATCAACTTTCTGCAGAACTCGTAAATGTGAATTTCCAACTCCCCCGCCCGTTGTTAAGGAAAAAGTATGCCACTATACAAGAGCTGGTGAGTGCTATTATTTATAAGTCCATGACCTTAAACAATATAACTTATACTTTTAAAATAGATCTCTCCGGGACTTAAAATCCGGAAGAGGTCTATTTGAAAGGCCTTCAAAAATTCATTCTTTTGAACATCTGCCCAAATCTTTTTCGCCTCTTTTGGATAAAGCACATTAATTTTCGCCTCAGCAATCATCGAGTTAAAAAGATCAATCTTCGAACTTGTTCTTTTATGCTTAACTCCATTATTGAAAATATAATGAAGCACATTTCTCAATTGCCTAGGAGAACTTATCAATCTTAAATGATATCGATTTTTATAAACCGTCCCTTTCGTCCTCTTAATCTTATTGATCGCCTTAGCAATCGTAATCCCAAAGGCCTGCATCCCTTTATGAAGTGTCTTATTATCCACACTCTCCACCAGTAAATGCACATGATTATACTCCAACGTATAATGCACAATTTTCAGTCCTTTCATTCTGGCCCTCTTTATCGCATGATGAAGGGCCTTTAAAATCCGCTTTGATTGAATATCTGCCTTATTCTCCCTGACTTTTATTGTGAGATGAAGTGAGCTTGCTCTTTTCAATCTAAATCTTCTCACATGTCGAATCCCCACATCGTGAATAGCAGGTCTTCCTGCGCGTTTTAGATTGAGGAAATTTAACTGAGTGTGCTTTCTTAATTTTTTCATATTCGCTCCTGCCCCTCTGAGTGCAATTTAGGCAGATAACAACTAACTAATGACTCAATGAATTCTCAGAGACTTCGGAATGAAGAGATTAAAAAATGATTGGATTATTTCAAATATTGAACGAATGAAAGTTTAAGTGAAGAAATGAAAAAACCTCTGATGTTACTCAGAGGTCAGTATAGGAAGATAAATTCTATTTTCTTTGAATTAAAAACATTCCATCTCTTATCGGCATCAACGTCCCATAAAGATCATCAGACGCCGCTACATAATCATTCACCAAACGAATGAACTCTGTATTTCTATCTCTGTGTTGAGTTAAATCAAGCACCACATCCGGAAGAACAGCTCCACCCCATAAAACGTTATCAATAACGATCATTCCATTAGGCGAAAGCATTGGAACAGTTAGTTTTAAGTAATCAATATAATTTCTTTTGTCCGCATCGATAAAAACAAAATCAAACTTTCCAGTCAGAGTTGGAATGATATCCAGACCACTTCCTAAAACACTTTTAATTTTGTGACCGTGCTCAGATTTCCCCCAAAAGTCCTTGGCAAGTGCTACAGTCTCTTGATTGATATCCACAGTGATGACTTCTCCATCAGCTGGAAGCTGTTCTGCCATTGTTAAAGCTGAGTACCCAGTAAAGGTCCCAAGCTCTAAAACGCGTTTTGCTTTAATAGATTTTAGTAAGAATCCAATGAAAGAAGCTTCCATTTTTCCAATCAGCATTCCTGCCCCATGGACGTTGGCGCGTGTGTACTCTTCAATAGCTAAACAATCTTTCGAGGGAAGGTTACTTTTAGAGATGCAATACTCTTCCACTTTTTTATCGGTAATTTGCATATGTTTTCCTTAGGTTATAACTATTTCACTGTGGCCTTTTAGCCACTTAACATTAGCCCAAAAAGAGAGTAAGGTACAGCTATGAAAATCGAATCATTAAATGCATGGCTTCCCAATCAAAAACCAGGATCTCCTCTAGTGATCGCAGGACCTTGTTCTGCTGAATCAGAAGAGCAGATGCTTAGGACCGCGCACGCATTAAAAGAGATTTCAGAAGTTTCAGTATTCCGCGCAGGAATCTGGAAGCCAAGAACTCGCCCAAATAACTTTGAAGGTCTGGGTGAAATCGCTCTTCCATGGTTAATGGAAGTTAAAAAACAAACAGGATTAAAAGTTACGACGGAAGTCGCAACAGCAAAACACGTCGAGCTTTGTTTAAAAGCTGGTGTCGATATTTTATGGATTGGTGCTCGCACGACCGCTAACCCATTTTCAGTTCAGGAAATCGCTGACGCTTTAAAAGGTGTCGATATTCCTGTGATGATTAAAAACCCAATCAATGCTGATTTACAATTATGGATTGGCGCTCTTGAAAGATTAAACCTTGCTGGCATTACAAAACTAATGGCGATTCACAGAGGTTTCTCTGTTGGTGAAAAATTAGAATTTAGAAATGATCCGCTTTGGAAAATCCCAATGGAGCTTAAAGTAAAGTTCCCTGATCTTCCACTTCTGTGTGACCCTTCTCATATCACTGGTAAGCGCGAGCTCATCCAACAAGTATGTCAGAAAGCAATGGATTTGGATTACAACGGTCTGATCATTGAAACTCACCCAGACCCGGATAAAGCTTGGTCGGATGCCTCTCAACAAGTCACTCCTTCAACCTTAGCATCGATTATTTCGTCTTTAGCGATCAAAAAAGAAAGTTCTCAAGATAAGTCCTACACGAATCAGTTAAATGAACTACGTGACCAAATTGACCGCTTAGATAACGAGCTTCTTCATACTCTTAAACTTCGCAATGATGTTGTAGAGAAAATCGCAAAAGCAAAAATCGAGCAAAACGTAACCGCCCTTCAAAAAGGTCGTTTTGATCAATTGATGAAACAAAGAATGGACGCTGGTGAAAAGCTTGGTTTAGGCCAGGACTTCGTTAAAGAAATCTTTGATTCAATTCACGAGCAGTCAGTTCAAACTCAAACGAATCTCTTCGAAAAGAATAAAAAATGAAGAGTTTTCTACCATCAGGTTTTGAGGATCTGATTGTAGAAGATGGTATTCTTCAGTACTTCGAACATTACTCCGACGAAACTCTCGAACATATTTTAGAAGGCCTCGTCTGGAGACAAGACTCCATTACGATGTATGGTAAGACTCATCCACTCCCTCGTCAGACCGCGTGGCATGGAGAAAAAGGTTTAGTGCATAGTTATTCTGGAATCAGGATGGTGGCCATCGAGTGGACACCTGTACTTTTAAAACTGAAACTCCAGCTTGAAGCCGACCTCAATACCAAATTTAATTCAGTGCTTGTTAATTACTACCGCGATGGCAGTGACCATATGTCTTATCACTCTGATGATGAAAAAGAGTTAGGGCCCAATCCCATCATCGCTTCACTCAGTTTTGGCGAAACAAGATCATTCCAGTTAAAACATAAATTTGATTTGAGTAAGAAGACATTTACTCTCCCTATCACTGATGGATCATTAGTGGTGATGAAAGGAGAACTACAACATTTCTGGGTTCACAAAATCGCTAAGACGGCCAAGAAGATTGGGCCTCGAGTGAATTTAACTTTCAGGAATATATTGTCTTAATCGCAAAGACTGTGAGAGCTGACTTGTTTGCAGTAGTAATTCGCTTCACGTTTTAAAGACGACTCAGAGACTTGAAGTTTCATTCTTAAGAGAACTAAATCCGTCCTAATTTTATTTGCATCCAGTTCATTTAAAACAACCATTCCACTCTTAAGTCCACGCACCGTAATATTCGCTGCAATCATCGCACGCATACCTGGTGGAAAATAAATGCTCGCACTTCCAGCGACGATTCCTGAAAGAACAACGGCCCCTGCAATTCTTTCGAATTTTAAATAAACACTTTCACCTGTTGGTTTTTGGGCCAGGTGAAAATCGATGATCTGAAGTTTTAATCTTAACTGCTCTACCTGGTCTAATTTTACTTGAATGGCATCAAGTGCATTGGCGCTGTCTTCTTCCAATAACAAATCCACTCTATCCGATGAAAAAGCAATTCCCATGAACAGAGACTGCATCACCAGAATAAGGATTGAATTTTTCAAGATTTTTTTCATCGTCCTCATTGTAGACCAAAGAGGCGGCCATCTGAAAAAAGGTACATGAAGTGTGAAAATTAAACAGGGTTTAAGTCCTTAAATCCCGTTAGTTGGGAGCTTTTGGGCCTCTTCTTTCACCCTTTTAATGGCCCTCTTGTTTAATAGCATCTGAATCACCATAAAAATGCCCATAACAACAAAAAGCCCAGCGGTCTTAAAAAAGACCCAAATCGATGTTGAAAACCACAATGCCAAGACACCCATCAAGACGCCATAAAGACCAAACATGATGACCATATTTCTTTCCATCGACTTCATGATGAAGTCTGGCGGCCCTGGTGCATCTGGTCTCATCTCTTCCATCATCTCTTTGAAAAATCCTTTTCCACTGCGAAGTTTTAATCCCATATAAACAGCAACGGCCCACAACGAAAGTGAAGGTTGCAATTTAAACCAGATTCCATTTTCTTCCATTAAAGAAAATCCACCAAGAGCAATGATCAAAAAGAAATTGAATTTAGAAAGTTGATGAACGCGACCTGAATAAAATCTTTCAAATAAAATTTCAGCAACTGATAAAGCTATCCCGCCAATCAACGCCGTTTTAACAGGGTATTGTGATTCAAGATACCAGTACAAAATGGCGGGTAAAAAAGAGATTAGAAAAAAATGATTAGATTTTTTTGGTTTGGCTTCACTCGCGGTCACTATAACTCCAGTTCAAAAAAGGCCCTGATTTCATCTTTTCTACTCATGGTATCTTTGATACCAATTTCAATCAACTTTGATGTGTAGGCCTTATCAAAGGCAATATAACTTAATAAATCCGCACCACGCTCTCTCGAAGCTCCAATACCTTTTAATAAATATCTTAACATATGCGGGAAACGCTCAAACTGCTCAGCGGCCAGCTCTCCTAAATCCACAGACGGTCTGATAAGAAGTGTAGGAATCATTTTCAAGCGAGATTTGCCTCTTAAATATTCCACTTCATGAAGTAGTTTAACTGTCTCGTTAATTCTTTGCAGGCGTTCGTAATCAAATTCAATCGCATCTAAAAATAATGAATTGAACATCACTCCTACGATATCAGATAAAGCGATTGAATCCATTTCCAACTGCTGATTAAGCTCCATCGTTTCCAGTCCATCACGAAAATAACGAACTCCGATAGCAATTAATCGATCAGCACCTAAGTGAATAGCAGGACTAAAAGGAGTATTAGATCTCACTCCCCCATCACCATAAAAACTTTTATTAATACGCACAGGTTTAAAAATAAAAGGAATCGCTGATGAAGCTAATATATGATCAAGATTGAGATCAGTCTTAAGTCCAATGCGTGAACTTCTCGCCCAATTCTCAACTTCAAGCGAATTAAAAAAAGCATTACTCGTGCCCGTAGCATAGTTTGTTGCTGAGACAGCGACACCATGAATTGTTTTATTTTTAATATTTTCCTGAATTTGATTAAAATCAATTCTCTTATCTAATAAACGCGCTAATGGAGTTGAATCCAAAAGATGTGTCGATTGAGAATTGCCCAGCATTCCACCAAAACTTAAATCGCGAATCCAGCCTGCACCAAGTTTTCCCAGCGACATAAAATCAGTTCGCAAAACATGTTCAGGCTCAAGTTCATTCCAGACTTCAATTAATTTTTGTGTTTGGTGAGCGAAGCTGTCTGTTGCTGCCGCGATGAAGGCAGTATTAATTGCCCCTGCTGAAATACCAGTGATCACGGAAAAAGGTTGAGGGCCACAGTCAGTGCCAAGGATGTCGGAAATCCCTTGAAGCACACCTGCCTGATAAGCAGCGCGCGCGCCACCACCACTTAGAACCAGACCATATCGAGGAGAAGAAGTTGATAATGTCATTGAGTCATTATTTTCTTCTTCCCTTCATATGTCGAGATTTTAGGATGCTTTTTTTGATGAGTTTTCTTTCTTAAGCTCACAGTAATGTGAGAATTCTTTTCTAATATGCCCTGGATCAAGAACTTCTACTCGATCGCGCATTCTGTATAACCAATTATAAACATCATCGCACATTTCAATCGTGGCCGCCCAGATCATGTCACCTTCAGTACTGGAAGTAACAAAGGGATTTCCTAGGAAATGATGCTCTGGAAGAAGATCTGTTTGGTCCTGGCTATAAATTTTTAAAACCAGTCTTTCTTCTTGTCCGTTAATTAAACGAAGGTGCCCGATAAATTCATTAACCTCAATCTGACTTAAATTGGGTTCATAAAATGCTGTGAGATTTTCGACAGCTTCAATATCTTCTACACCGAAATACACCAGAGTTTTATCTGCCGTATTTTCTCCCACCACACACAACACTCCATCAAGGAAGACCATTCTGTGAGGAAAAACGTCGCACTCTTTACCGGCAAAGAATTTAATCTTCATCGATTTTCTACAAACGATATCGTAATCAATTTTCTTTTTTAAATTTTCGATAAATGTTCCGGAAGCAACAACATGGGCTTCAGGTTTTTTATAAAGAGCGAACTGAGCGTATGCTTTATGGGCCATGCGCATTTTATCCTGGGTGATTTGTTGAAAGTAAAAAGCATCGTCCCCTTTTGGGATAGTTGCCTGAAGTGCCAGCCATTCAGATAAGCTGAACTCCATTTTAATTTTACACTGCTCTTTAAGTGGATAAACGAAATGCTCATCTCTCATCACCGCTACTTTAAAGCGCGTAAGGAACTCGCAATAGTTCTCCAGAGTCTCTTCATTGATGCCCAGAGATGAGCACATTAGGACAACTTCTTTGCGCTCTTTCAACTCTTCGAGAGATACCAAAAATTTCCAGAAACTATTTTCTAAAATGTACTGCTGGTCCGACATCAAACTACCCACGAGAAAAGGTTAAAAGTCCTACTATTCTTGTCGGATACTCGCGTTTAGACCTTAAGTTAAATCTGATTATTTCTGTCGGTATAGACTATAGGCCATTGAAATTGTGGGGTTTAGAATCCCAGAAATATTCTCTTCCGTTTACTTCAAGGGTATAAGTTAAGGCATGGAGATAGAGTCTTTGGGCCTCGGGCCCACCATAAAAAGTATCCCCAACTAACGGGTAACCCAAGTATGCCATCTGAGCTCTAATTTGGTGCCTTAAACCAGTTTTCAATTTGACTTCAACTAAGGTTCTCTTTGTAGTCGAATCAAACTGCAGAGGCCTAATAGCGAACTCTCCGATCTGTCCTACACCAGTAGCTTCAGACACTTTCACTCGCTTGCCTTTTTCTTCACTTGAATTGAATGCATGCTTGAACTCGCCTTGAAGAGTCATCTCACCTTGAACCCAGCACCAATAAATTTTTTCTTTCGCCACTGTTGCAAAATTCTCGCGCAGGTTTTGATAAAGCTCATCACTCTTCACATAAATCATCACACCTGAAGTTTCATAATCGAGACGATACAAAAGACCACGGTCATAATTTTCTTTATTCACATCTAAGAGTTCAGGTCTCGTCTGTCTTAAAAAAGAAAGACAATTATCACTCTCGTCGTATGTCAGTGGATGCACAAATTGATTAGAATTTTTTGTGAAGACAAAAAAGTTTTCATCTTCAGCGATAATTTCAAGGGGTGAACCAATGTAAGTTGGATTTATCGCACCATCATTTATGAAATTGAGCGGCAATGTAAGAACGCTCTTTGCATTCAAGCTTCTATTGAGGAATTTTTTAGCGAAATGTTTTTTGAGTTTGTTACCGCTGGCCTTAAATTGCAGCTTTAGAAAATCTTCAATAGAAGATACGGATTCGAGTAAGCAATAGTCTGTGGTTTTTAGTTCCATAAAACTAGAAAGCCTAGCATAAGCCAGGCTTTTTAGTAACTAAAACCAAAAGTCCTACTGACAAAAGGTTTATTATTAATTTGATTCTTAGAAATTTGAATTAAGGTAGGCCATGACCTTTTCTCTTAACTCTTCTACACTTAGCTCTTGTCCATCATCCAAGAAAAGCTCTCTTTTGATGTACTCAACTGGAAAACCCGTTAGTGCTGCGAGAGATCCCAAAGAGACTTCTGTCTCCGTCGACTCTGGTTTACTGATATCCTTTAAACCTAAAGCTTCCATTTCAACACTCCTTTGTCTTATTCACTCGGCCGATTCTTTTAAACTTTGTCGATCCTTCGACGCCGCTTGCAGAATTTTTTCCTGGCCAAAAAGTCATTTTCTATGACGCAAAAAAATCATACTGATTGTAAGAAAACAGTGTCAACATTTCTCAGCACTAATCATCTGAATGTAAGTTTTTATAAGATTAGAGTAATTTTATAGAGTTAGGATATCAATATAGCTATCATGCTTGTAAGTCATCTCATCAAACTCGGATTGAGGTTGGCTTAAGAGTGTAATACCGCCTCCTGCTTGGTAATTTACTGAACTATTCTTGAAGTTTACGACACTCGATCTGATGTTGATCGATGCTTCGATTTGACCCTTAGAAAAAATTAAAGTCGATCCACAATAGAATCCTCTTGAACGTTTCTCGAGTTGTTTCAGTATTTGCATCACTCTTTTTTTCGGAGCGCCTGTGATGCTTCCACCAGGAAAAATTTTTTCTAAAATATTTTTTAACGTTATATGCGATCTTAGTTTCACTTCGATCTCTGAGAATTGATGAATGAGTCCTGGAACAAGTAGCGGTGCTTTCTTTTTCACTACCACTGAACAAGGAAGATCAATGCGGCTTAGATCGTTGCGAAGTAAATCGGTGATCATATAAAGCTCGCCCTGACTTTTTTTATCACGAGAGAGTTCACGCCAAAGTTTTGTGATTTCTATTTTATCGTCACTCTTGCGCTTCAGTGTTCCTTTAATCGGTCTAGTCGTCAGAGTTTCATCACTATACTGAAACAAGCACTCAGGTGAATTACTCAAAAACAATTGATCTAAGTATTCAACGTAAGTCGCAGAGCCATACGCTCCTCTGCCTGTCCCACGTCCCCATAGAGCGGCGATAAAATCTTCGGCCTCTAGTTCTGCTTCAAAAGAATAATTATACTCACCAGTTAAGTTAAACTGATAACAGTTCCCTGCCTGAAGCTCTCTATACCCATCCATAAATTGTTTTTCATAATCATCAACATTCGGAGCATCCACCAGCGAGAGAATAATTTTTTTTGATTTTTTATCGAGAGTTGTAATTTCTTTTTTCGAATACTGAATATCGATGGCCAAGAGTTCCGTACTACTGATGTCTTCTGAGAGACCTTCAAATAAAAATCCTAATTCATAAAACAAATGAACAAAGCGTTTATCTTCTTCATGTTTATAAACCGGAAAATCCAGTTCATGAATCCACCCTTCAATTTCAAAAGGATGGTTGTCCCCTGTCATCAAATCAATGTAATGATTTTTATAATAAGCGCGTGCACTCACTGGAACACTGAATTTCAGTAATGTTTCTTTGTAAGGAATAATCGAATAAAGATTATGTCCCTTCACGATGAGCTGCAAGGTTTTCGAAGCTGGTATAAGCACCAACCCAAGCAAGCTTCGCTGTCCCGATTTCACCCGCACGGTTTTTACCGATGATGATTTCGGCCACACCTGGCTCTTTTGTATCCGGGTAGTAAACTTCGTCACGGTAAACGAACATTACGATATCCGCATCCTGCTCAATTGCTCCAGATTCACGAAGATCGGCAGTAGATGGTCGTTTGTTCGGACGAGATTCAACTCCGCGGTTAAGCTGAGATAGAGCGATAACCGGACAACCAAGTTCCTTCGCCATAGTTTTTAAACCACGGGAAATCTCGGCAATCTGCTGCTCTCTTTGAAGTGTTTTATTTGTTGAACCCATCAGCTGAAGGTAGTCGATAACAATTAACCCCAGACCTTGGTCTGCTTTAATTTTTCTACACTGTGACTGGATATCAAGAATTGTTGTGTTACCTGAATCGTTAATAAAGATTGGAAGTGCTGAAAGCTCCTGAGTCGCTTTTGCAATACTTCTTAAATCCGTATCAAGGAATGCTTTCTTACGAACACGCTTCGAGTCTACTTTCGCACGACCCGTTAGTAATCTCATCGAAAGTTCCGTCGCTAACATCTCGAGCGAGAAGATCGCCACAGGAAGTGCTGATTGAATACATGCACTCACGGCCACGTTCAGTGCAAGGGAAGTCTTTCCCATAGCAGGACGAGCGGCCAAAACGATTAACTGCCCAGGCTGCATTCCTAGTAAAAGTTCATCTAAACGAGGATACCCTGTTGATAGCCCTGAGATCTCACCCATCAGGCGAGTATTGTCTTCTAGTTCTTTTAAGTTTTCTCTTAGAGTGGCATTGATCTTAACCATACCACCGGTTTTTGCTTCGTTGGTCAGTTTAAAGAAACTCGACTCAACATCTTGAATGAAATCTTCAGCAGCACCTGTGTAAGTTAATCCCATTTGGACAACTCTCATCGCGGTCTTGATGATCTCTCTCATTGAAGATTTATCTTTAACGATTTTTGCGTATTCGTAGACGTTGGCAGATGAGGCCTGGTCTTCTGTTAATGAAGAAACAAATGATTCTCCACCAACTTCTTCAAGCTTGCCTTTATCTTTTAGTTTATTACATACAGTAACGAAGTCGATTGCACGGTTGGCAAGGGATAGATCAGCGATCACATCAAAAACCATTCCGTATCTTGGATCATAGAACTGAGCTGCTTCAATTTTCAGGTTTGAGATTTCATCAAACACTGATCCATCAATAATCAGACATCCCACTAACGCTTTTTCAGCGAGTAAATCATGAGGAAGTTCGTTTTGTGCAGAATTGATAGAAGCCATTGAGATCACCCCAAAAACAAGAAGGACCTCTGTGAAGAGGTCCTCTTATTATAACATTTTTGTGACAAAAAATTAAGATCTAAGTAGCTTATCTACTTCCATCTTTAATCTTTGTTCTTCTGACATTTCAGCAACTGGAACGTCTGACTCACCGTTAGCTTTTGCTTCAGCAAGAGCTTTCTTTCTAGCTTCAGCATTTTTAAGTGCTTCTTCTTGAGCAAGTTTTAACTCTTCAGCTTGCTTAGGATCGATAGCAACTTTAATTTTGAAAGTAGCTTCAACATCTTGGAAAATTTTCGCTTTTGCAGTGAAAATCCCTAGACCTTTGATTGGAGCGTCTAAGTGAATTAGACGTCTTTCAACGTTGATCCCGCGAGTTTCTAATTCCTTAGAAAGTTCAGCGTTTGTTACTGTACCGAAAAGTTTCCCTGATGCTCCAACCTTTTTGATTAGTTCAAGAGTGATCCCTTCGATTTGTTTTTTAATTTCGTTAGCAGCGTCTTTTTGAGCTTGGATTTTCTTTCCAAGTGACTTTTGTTGAGCAGCTAATAAATTTTTGTTTCCTTCGTCAGCAACCATTGCAAATCCGTTTGGAACTAAATAGTTTCTCGCGTGACCAGCTGATACGTTAACGATTTCTCCGATGTTCCCTAAAGCAGGAACTTTTTCAGTCAAAATAACTTTCATATAGTATCTCCTTCATCTTTTTTCTTATTTGTAAAAAATCTTCTAAAATCAAACCACAAATCAAATATGCCAAGAATTGCTAAAAACTTGTTCGCTAATATAAAAGTAAAAGCAATGAACATAGTTTTGATGAATCCACCAATCTTTAAATACTTTAGAAAGTCGTTATAAACCCCGAACCCTTGGAACAGGTAAAAGACCCCTAGAGAGTATAAAAGATTGCGTCCGATCACTTCCGATCCTGGTGGTAATCCGTAATCCGCTCCAACCCATAAAACTAATGACAGGATAAGAGGATAAACGAAAAACTCCGGAACCTTAAAGTTCGTTAAGTCTTTCAGGTTGTAGTTATAAAGAACCTTAGATCTCCATACGATTGAATTGCGTAGAGTTACATACAAACTTACCCACAATCCAAGATACGAAAACACAAAAACAATCAAAGGAAGTGAGCTGTAGATTTCGTTCGTCAAAGCTTCTGGCTTATTTACGAATTCATCAAAGGCCCTTTCTTCTTCACCAGAAATTTCTGATGATGTTTGTTTTTGCTTCTTCAGTTGATTTAAAACTGTCGAAACTGAACTACTAATCTCACCTTTAAGTGTTATGGGACTAATTTTATCGATACCGATTAAAACTGATCCAAGAATCGTCACTACAATCAAACCCGAAAAGATTAATCCTTTCACTGGACTGATGTTTCTGTAGATCGTTTCAGAAATCATAATCGCTACGAAAAAAGTCATCACATACAGGGCCACAACATAAGTTGGGAAACCCGGTACCGTTAGCGCTGCTGTCCACAATAAACCAGCTGTCACCGCTCCAAGTGCAAACGTAATTAAACGTCCGTACAATAAAAAAGCGATAGCTAGAGGAACCGGAGCGAAAACACACATTGGACCAAACGAACAAAGTGCCGCAGAAATGATCGCTAAAAACAACAGTTTTCCAACTGAAGCGTTTTGATCAAAAGGATGCGTAGCTTGTTCGGTTTTTGTCATCTTAGCAATTACCTAATTAAGCTCTATCAGCCGTACGGTTTGATAGGTAACTTGAAACACCAAGGTTTCTAGCGTGCTTAATTGCAGAGTTAGCGAATCTTTGGTGTTTCTTAGAAATACCAGAAACGCGAGCTGGAGAGATTTTTCCGAACTCAGAAACTAACCAGTTCCAAGTTTGAGGATCTTTCCAATCAGCTTTGATTTTCTTAGCTGTGAACCAGCAAGATTTTCTCTTAGCGAATTTTCTTCTATCGTCTTCCATATCCTCGAATCCACCTTCATCGTCGTCTTCGTTCTTGTTATCAAGAACTGAACCACGGTAAGTTTTAGATAATGGAGATTTGAAGTTTTTAACTAGTTCTTCTTTTCCAGAATCATCACCTAAAAGGAATGTTGCTGTACGAAGAACACCTTCGTTAATACCAAAACGACGAGTTAACTCAGTGTTAGCTTTTGTGTTTGATTGGTACATGAAGTAATGGAAGTGACCGTGTTTTGCTCCACTTTTGTATGGTTGAGCAAGAGCAAGTCTTCCCCAATCATCAGAGATAAGAAGTTCGCCTTCGAATCCTTTAAGTGTGTCTTTAACAATTTCTGCGATCTGTGCGTGAGCTTCTGCGCCAAGCTCCGGCTTTGTCACTACTGACAACTCATAAATCATAAATCCCCCTGGACTAATAAAAATTAGGTCATGGCCCACTATTGGGCCATAACGAGTATGTTTTTCTAACCAGGGGAATTTAACACTAAAGGTGCGACATAGGAAGGAATTTCAGAGAGACTTCCTTGCTGGCGTCGGTGCACAAGAAGGTATAGTTGTACTGAGTTTTATCACTCAGTGGCTCTGGGCTCAAAGGCACACATCCCTGAGGAATAGCGATCGAAAGCCTTAGCGGACGAATAAATCCCTTATCTGCCGTGTCTATCATACTGTAAAGTCGTTCGCCGTAGATCAAAGTCGAGTTTACATAAATTCCCGGGCGGCCCTGAGAAAGAACCGGCATCAGGGTTTCAGCGAAACTTTGCCCTGGAAAACTTGAGTCACGGTAAATTGGCAGAGATAATTTTTCTTCATTTTCGCGAAGCAGCGTCAGGCTCGTTCTGCTTTCTACTAAATAAGTTTTCTGGTTTTTTTCCTCAAAAGTCGCAATTAACGAGATAATTGGATTTTCCCAGTCTTCTTGTAATTTAATGATCGATCCAATTTGCTTGTCGTCTTTTGTTAAAAATTCAGCTGTCGATCTATCTAGTAACGTCGTGAAGATCGCTTCATTTGTCACTGCACCTGTTTCTGAATTTACGATTGGGTAAATCAGAGACTGGTTGACTGCTTTTTCAGTTGATAGTGGGCTTAGGTTTGAATAATTTTTTGTTCCTACTCCAATGTTGGCCTGGAACAATTTCCCTACTCCATCTTCATCCACAACGATTAGCGATTTAATCACACCGTTTCTTGATTCTTCTTCTGTTTGTGGAAATGGTTTTAATAAATAAACTGATCTTGCATCGTAGTCGCCTGCAATTTTCATTTCCTTTTGAAGCGCTTTCATCATTGTCACTGAATCTACAACTCTTAAATCAATTGTAACTTTGTCTCCTGAAACAACCGGGTTTAAGTAGAACTGGTGGTCTGCTGCTCCGATCACTCTTTCAGAAATAATTTTTGAATTATCTGCTTCGGGCATTGTGAATGTCTTATAAAGTGACGGAACTAAAATTGATCCTAATGTCGGATGTTTTAATTTAATCCATTCGAACTTTTCTAATCCAGCATCAATTGGCAGACCTTCGAAAGTTGTCAGTGTCATTGACCATTTTGACTGGTTTTTAAATAATGGATTTAGTTTTTCATCTAAAAGATAAAATTGAATTTCATCTTTTTTCTCTGACAATGTATAGATGAAATAATCTAATTTCCCATCCTGATTAATATCCTGACGGTGAATAGATAAAATTCTATTCACTTTTGGAAGTGCGATTGTTTTAACAACAAACTTCCCGGCTTCGTTAGTTAATAATGAAGCTATAGTTCCCGTCGCTGTTTGTTTAGCAGCTTCAAGATAGAAATACTCAGGGTAGTTTAAGCGTTTATACTTATCAAAGACACGAGACATTCTTGATAGACGTCTGTCTCCATTGATCACGGCCATATCGTTAAAGCTTGCTTGTCCCAATGAGTTTGAAATTAATTCTGCATCGTGATTTAAGTCGCGAGAGAATACTAAGCTGGTCTGATAAACATTGTGATCGATTTGAATGTTCACTAAAATGTGTGAGTCGCTTCCCAGATCAAGAATTAATCCTGACACTGGAATACTTAAGCTATTGTGAGCAGCGATTGAATCAACTGACACACAGTTTTGATCAAGCTGAATAGCACTTGATGCTGAACTTAAACAGACAAGTCCTTTGTAATTTACGTTTGATAAATTTTTAAGGTCTAAATTGAAAGAGAATTTTCTTTCAGCTGAATTAAATTTTACTTCTGTAAGGGACTTCACCTGAGGGTTAACAAAGGCCACTTCTTCATCTTTCGTTGCCAGGGTCAGAAGCTCTTTCATGTCGAGCATTCCGAATTTTACAAAGCGGTGATTTTTTTCTGATCCCATTTTTTTGCTACTTCTAAAAAGTAGGCTTCGAACAGCGTCGTTTGATAAACCAGGGTGTAATAGTTTTAAATTCGCGACAGCTGCCGCTACATAAGGAGCTGCCTGGCTTGATCCACGTTTTGTTTCATAGTTTTTAATACGCAGTACACGCGACTCCATATTGGCCGGGTATGTACTCACAATTGATTCACCTGGAGCTACTATATCAACTTTTGATCCGTAGTTAGTGAAATCTGTCAGCTCTCCACGGTTATCAATAGCACCAACACAGATAACGTTTTCATAACTACATGGGAAAGTTGGAAGGTCTTTATTGTTATTTCCTGCCGCTGCAATAACGATAACGTTATTTTTTTCAGCAAGATCAAAAGCAGCTTTTACTTTTGCCAGGTCAATTAGTTTAGGCCATCCCAAACTTAAGTTAATAACTTCAGCGCCATTTTTAATAGCGAATGTCATCGCATCAGCAATGACGTCAGTGATAACTTTTCCGTTGTAAACGAAACCATTAACCTGCGAGTTCATAACTTTTACCGGCATGATTTTAATTCTTGGATCAGCAGCTCCCGCCACTCCCATAGAGTTTCTGTTGGCCGCAATAATTCCGGCCACGTGAGTTCCGTGTCCGATATCGTCAGTTAACACATTGTTGTTATCAAGATAGTTGTAACCGTTACAAGCTTTCACGCTGGCGTTTGGAATGTTGTCACAAAGTTTATGGTCATACCAAATGCGGTCTTTCAAATCTGGGTGAGTTAAATCAAGACCACTATCTAAAACGGCAACGATTAATTCTTTCTTTGAAGTTTCTATATCCTTCGTATCAACATAATTGATATCGATACCGGGAATCCCTTTGACTTGAATACGCTCAAGTTCAGAAATATTTTTTAGAATCACCTGGCCATTATTTTCTAAGGCCCATTGTTTTGTATAAAGTGGATCATTCACTTGTGCAAAAGCAGCAGTTGAGATGACCTGGATTAAAAGAGTGCTAAGAATTGTTGTTTTCATATATTTACCTATAGCCCCTTACGAACCCAGCTTCCGCTGAATTCACCATCTGATAATCCTAATAGATCGCGTACAACTTCCAGTGGACCGTTCCACTGCTTGCTTCCGATTTTACCAATCGTGTTCGAGTAAATCGTATCATTTAAGATTTCAGATTTTTCTCTGAATCCATCAATTGATCCGTAGATATAAAGATTGTCTTCACCGATAAGCTTCTTGAAGTCTGTAAACTTCATGTCGTTCATCATTTGCTCAAAAAGTTCAGTTGAGCACTCTGCCATTTTTTCGTCAGTCATAACTTTCTGGCAGCGTGAGATTGTATTCTTTAAGTAAGTAAGATCACCACAAATCGCTCTTTCAAGATTTGGATTTTTCTTTTTTACGTCTCCAGCATCTGTCGTATCACACCCTGGTCTTCTTTCTTTTTTGTAGACCGCTTCCAGAGGAAGGATGTCTTTAACAGTAATCATGTGCAGGCGCTCGATCCCTTTATTGTAAAGGTTCATGTGGTAACCAACATTATAAAGACGAAGCTTTTTAAAATCGATTTGACCTGGATCAAAAAGAGGTGCCTGGAATTTTTTGTTAACATTTTCCATATACTTTCTAACTTTATTTTCGCTCATTCCCCACCCCTGCTTTATATCAGACAGGTCCAGGAACTTTTGCGTAAACTTTTTATTAGAATCAACTGTCGCTTCAAACCTTAATTTTTGCGTGTTTGAGCGTCCAAAGAAGCTCTCTCCCGGGTTTGGCCCTTCATCATCAGTGATCTGAAGATCTTCAACGTCTTTAGCGATGTAGTAGTTCATCAATTGTTTTGAGAACGCTTCAGGATTTAATCCAGTCAGGAAGTCTTTTTCCAGGCTGAAGTAAGTTCCGACAACACCGTCTTTTGCTTTTACATCGTAGTATGTTTTTCCTGACAGAGACTTCACTCTCCAGAAAAGAATCGATAGACCTGTCTCTCTGTCTTTGAACTGAACATCTAACTTCACTGGTGGATTGTTCGCGTCTAGGATTTCGAAGTCTTTATTCTTAAGAACGTTATAAACACCAAGAGCATTAGAGAATAAATTTGGGTTTTCTGATAAGTCAGTTGATAAGTTAACCATGTACGAATTCACTTTATAGTGACCGTTATCAAAGGCCGCATTTAACTTAACAAGTGTAATGTAATTACTTACAAATAAACTGATATCAATATTCTTCACGAATCCAGAGTCATCATAGATCTGAAGAATTTTTGCACTCTTTTTATAAAGGTGGATACGTTTTAAAATCGTTACACCACCAGACACACCAACACCGGCACCAATAAGTCCCTGGTTGAAGCTGATACGAACACTTGCACTTGGAACAAGTCTGTCTGTTAGGATTAAAGACTCCCCAACATCAAGAGTTTTATCGATTTCTTTAAAGATCCCTTCGATTTTTTTCTTCTGAGCTTCTTTAACGGCATCAGTTGTATTTTTATCATCAAAAGACTTTAACTCTGATAATGAGAAGAAGTTATCTTTCAGAGACTTCTTTAATAAACTTACGAAGATATTTTTAAATGGTTCTTTTAAACTTTGTTTTAAGTTCTTCACGGGTTTTACATGTGAGAACGATCTTACTAAAGACACACTTGCTTTTGCACTTCCCGCAAGGTCTGTCCCGATTCCTTCGATTCCGGCGAATACACCGATGTCAGCACTTGCTCCGAATGTATCGGCAAGCTGAACTAAGTTATCAGTCCCCAGGTAGTTACCAAGAACGATATCGCGAGAAAGAATTAGGTTAACGTTTACAACTGGCGCGTACCAAACACCAACTTTAATCGGTAGAAGCTCACCCGTATCAACGAAGTGATCAAGACCGTCTTTAAATTGTTTTTGGAAATAATCAGTTCTCTTGTCGTTAAGGTCAAAGAAACTCATTTCACCGTTAAGCTTGTTAACAAGGTTATCGATGATATTACTTTGTACTTTTGAATAAAGGAAAAATCTTAATTGCTCTAATGGAGACTCTGCATCCCCGTAAGCAAAACGAGAAGCGTAGTCTGGGTATTCTTTTTGTAAAACCTTACCGTCTTTTAATCCCGACCCAGAAGTGATGCTTGGATTAAATTTGATTTCTGCAGTTTTAAGGTCGAATACTTTATTAAGAGAGTTTCGTCTTGAAATAAGTTTTTCAATTAAAAGAAGCTCTACTTCTTTTGGAAAAAAAGCGTCTTCTACGATTCTTTGAAAATCAGCGCGTGTCAGTTTGTTAACTTTGTTTAACATCCACACAGCATCATCAATAGTTGTAGCGAATTCATTGTTTGTAAAATGTGAAAGGATAACGGCCTTGTTATCTAGTTTCCCATCAACCCAGCTGAACTTGTTTACACTTTCGTATAAATCAACAAGTGAGTATGGAACCGCAAGAGCGCGAAGAGATCTACTGTTAATAACTTGAGTGGGAACTCCCATTGATACGTTATAAAAATCGTATTCAGTCGGCTCTGTAACAGCGATATCTTTTAGAGTTACAGTTAATTTACTGTCATTAGTTTTGGCCCATCTGTCTGAAGCACCAAGAGTCGCTTCCGGGATATCACTCTTTAAAAAAGTCTCCATCGCAAATTTGTTCTCAAACTTGATTGTTACAGATTTTAAATACTTCATCGCCGGGATTTTATATCCAAGAGAGCGAAGCAGGTTTTTTCTCATCAGCATTGTATGCAAAGACTTATCAAGGTGAATTGTATAAATCTTATTTCCATTCACAGGAATAGCGTTGAATCGAAATAACCCTGTATTAGAAAGAAGTGACCCTTCAAAAGTTAAAATATCGTTATCTTTAATAACGATGGCCGCTTGATCATTAACTGTTGTAACCGACTTATCCCAAATATCATTAGTCTTTGGATTAAGTGTTGATAAATCAACATTTTGGTTTGCATTTAATTGATCGGCATCTCTAGATGAGAGAACTTGATTGTTATAAATCAAGTCATCACTGGCAATCCTCAATCCCTTTTGAAGCGGAATGAATGACTCCCCGGCGTACACTGCTGTACACACGAAAGATGACAATAAGGCGCAAAAACACACGAGTTTTTTATTTAAATTTTTCATAGTGAGCTATATAAAGCAAAAATCGCTCCAAATGGTGCAGAAAAAAAACGTGATGGATTTCGAGGGATTGGAGGAAGGATTTAG
This sequence comes from Bacteriovorax sp. PP10, assembly GCF_035013165.1. Lineage (NCBI taxonomy): Bacteria > Pseudomonadati > Bdellovibrionota > Bacteriovoracia > Bacteriovoracales > Bacteriovoracaceae > Bacteriovorax > Bacteriovorax antarcticus. The sequence continues at coordinate 520,939 of NZ_JAYGJQ010000002.1, read as the reverse complement.
CAACTACGGTGTCTAAATTTTAGACACCGTATGATTTGTGAACGTTTTATTTAGCTAGGTATTGGTAGGCCTCAAGGTACGCTTTGTACTCGCGAACCAGTGTCGTAGCAGGAGATGTTGCAAGGTTTTTAAGCTCACACGTTCCTGGTTTATCGACACCTTTGAAAAGAATTTTATCGCAGGTAATTTCGGTCTTACATCCTTTGAAATCACACTCTACCTGAGGCTTCGAAAATGGATTGTAAGTCATATCCTGAGTCACTAGTGCTTCATCAAGTTTTGCCTGGCACTCACCTCTTAAATCTTTCTTAGAGCTAATCGGGCAAAGGAAATCGATCACACCTTTTTTATATTCTTCCAGAGAGCTGTCTTTTTTAAGATCAACAATCAAAGAGTGTGACAGCATTGATTTCGCCATGACACGTTTACAGTCTTCAGCATTGTTTCTTGCGCAGAAGAATTTATAGAAAGGAAGTCCACCTTCTCTGTAAGCTCCCCACCATCCAACGTATGGAGTGTTGTCAGGCTTAAGTCTTTGGCATGTTCCAGCTTTGCAATCCATTGGAGCTGCAAATGAAAGTGTGTTTTCAGTTGCCCATGCAGAGTTAGGAGCGAATCCTTCTTCTGATAAGTAAAAGTTTCCATCGCTATGAAGCTTTTGAAAATTTGTCGAGGTCATTGATCCTGCAACTGGAATTCCCCAAACATTTGAAAGGTACGGCGCTAGGTTAAATCCAGTGTTACATCCATGAAGGTAAGCGTAAGCGTCTTTCATGAAATTAGGTCTTAGGTCTTCAAGGTTTTTTGTATTTAAGTTAAGACGGTTCCCATGGCCTTCAAGGTGAACCCCGAACTGAGCAGAACTGTGGCTGAAAATATCAAGAGATCTGATTTTTTTAAATGGCACAGCGATTTTTAAAAATTCTTTTCCATCTAGTGTACTACGGTCGATATTATGAAGTGTGAATCCCCATTTTTTTAAGGCCCACTCACTTCCTACATCTTTTTCGTTAACAGCGATAAGAAGAATCTGATCTTCCGGGAACTGCTCTTTATATTTGATTGCTTTAGCTGTCGCGACTTCTTGAAATAATAATTTCAAATCATCACCCTGACCTACAAGTAAAACTCTAGTTGGTTTATTAGTATCTAATTCTTTCGAATTAAAAGAAGCGACGATGTAAGATGCCTGTGCATTTGAGAGCATTAACCCTACAAACATTGAAACAATATATTTAAACATAAACAACCCCACTTTACTTATATAGGTGGGTTTTAGCTCTGCTATAGCGAAGAGAAAAGGCGTTGAGTATTTTTTACAATGAGAATATATAAAAGGCCCTCATTCGAGGGCCCAGTCTTATGATTGTCTAATAGATAATTGATTAAAGTGTGATTCCGAAAACTTCTGGAAGAACTTTTTGCTCTAGGTTCGAAGCAGATGTTCCAAGTTTATCAGCGATTTTTGCGATAACGTCTTCTTTAGCAGCTGGGTCTTGAGCAGCTTTTTGGATCTCTTGAAGAGTAACACCTGTAAGAGTTTTCATGTCACCCATAAGTGCGACCTGGTCTTCTTGAGTTAGTTCACCGTTAGCACGTGTTAACATTTTTTCGATTTTCGATCCAAGTGTTACCATCGACATAGATGTCTCTAAGCTTACGTTGTATACGAAAGAGATTTTAGCAGCCTTTGAGTAGAACTTTGATTGCTCTTGTTCTTTTGCCATTAAAGATACGTCAGTTGAAGCCACTTCATCTTCATATAGGTAACCAGATTGTCTACCTTGGTAGTATCCAGAAGATTGTCTATCAACAACTTCATAGCTGTTACCATAACGGTCACCGTTTAGGTTACCCGCTGTAACGTCGTTATTTTCGATTTTACGGAATTCTGAGGCAACGGCCTTGTTGTTAGAGTAGTAGTCGTAGTAAACGATTGTACGGACATATTGTAAGCTTACAGCTTTATACTCAGAGAACTTTGCATCGTAGATAACAAACCAGTCATCTTGTCCTGCAGTCTTAGATCTTAATGTTTCGTTTGAATATAATTCAACCTTAGAAGAGTAAGTGCTATCAACTGAGTTTAGTGCTGATACGAAGTCACTCGCAAGGATATTAGATGATGAGTATGAACCATAAGTAGAAGTTGTCCCACCAGTTGATGGAGTTGTAGTTGATCCACCACCTCCGCCGCCTCCACCACCGCCGCCACCGCAGCTAGCAAGAGAAACAAGTAGAGCAAGCATAGATAATTTCAAAAGTGTATTCATGTTAAATCCCCCCCTAAGGAATTGCCGTTAAATGCGACATAAAAAGATTTTTAACATAGTTTTAAAATTAGTCGACTCTTTCACTCAACTTGTAAGTATTTAATAAATATCTAATTTTTTTCAGAATCCATGTGACACCGATTGCAGAAATTCGGATTCATTATGGCACCGATTTACTCGGTTATTGGGAGAGCGCAGGCAAAAAAAGGGCCCGCATCAAGCGGGCCCTCGTAAAACTGTCTTTAAAATTTGAGATTAAAGAGTGATACCGAAAACTTCTGGAAGAACTTTTTGCTCTAAGTTAGAAGCAGACGTTCCAAGCTTAGCCGCGATCTTAGCGATCACGTCAGCTTTAACAGATGAGTCTTCAGCTGCTTTTTGGATTTCTTCAAGAGAAACACCTGTAAGAGTTTTCATATCTCCCATTAGTGCTGCCTGGTCTTCTTTAGTTAAATCACCGTTAGCTTTTGAAAGCATTTTTTCGATTTTCGATCCAAGAGTAACCATTGACATAGATGTCTCTAGGCTTACGTTGTAAACGAAAGAAACTTTAGCTGCTTTAGCGAAGAATGCTTTTTGATCTTGCTCTTTAGCAAGAAGAGAAACGTCAGTTGATCCTGCTTCGTCTTCATACAGGTAACCTGAACGACGTCCTTCGTAGTATCCAGAAGATAGTCTATCAACTACTTCATAGTTATTTCCGTAGTAGTCACCGTTTAAGTTTCCAGAAGCAACATCATTGCTTTCGATTTTTCTGAACTCACCAGCAACAGCTTTGTTGTTTGAGTAGTAATCGTAATAAACGATTGTACGAACGTATTGTAAACTTACAGCTTTGTACTCAGAGAATTTTGCATCGTAGATAACAAACCAGTCATCTTGTCCTGCTGTCTTAGATCTTAGTGTTTCATTCGTGTAAAGTTGAACTGAACTAGAATAAGTTCCGTCTACAGTGTTAAGCGCTGATACGAAATCAGAAGCTAAGATTGTTGATGATGAATACTTTCCATAAGTAGAAACTTCACCACCTCCGCCTCCTCCACCGCCACCACCGCAGCTAGCAAGAGCGAAAAGCATAGATAATACAGATAATTTTAAGAACGTGTTCTTCATACATACCCTCATTGATTTTTGCTGGCCTAGGGGCCCAGCGATTTGCCCGTTTTAGTAACATTCGAAATTTATTTACTCGCCACTTAACCCAAAATAGTTATCTATCTGATTTTTGGGAAAAGCGGCAATTTCCCGACCAAATCTGTAAAGAAATGGCCGAAGAATGCCGTTAAACCACAAGGAAGAATGTTTAGGAATAATTTATGAAAAGATTACCAACTATAATGCTGACAAATGTGCTGACTCTGTTGTCATTTCAAATTTCAGCAGCAGAATTAGACTCTATTGAGTTGGTGACACCTGTTTCATATGACAGACCATCCTCTTCTATGCAGACCGTAAAATCAAAAATCATGGCCGGTGCGGCCAGTACCTTCAATATTGATATTGAAAAGAAAGTTATAGAAAAAATTCTTCCTTATAAAGCTGATCTTCAGGGGTATTTTTCTTCAGAGGACGAACTCAATAACTTTTTAAAAGGAACCGTTCAGCAAGGGATTCAAACGAACCTAGCTGTCATAACTGATGCCAACCTGATTCATTTTTATGGTTACTTAGGTAACAATCTTATTGGAAAACTCGCCGATAAAATTCTTGCGAAAGAAGGTGTCACCGACCCTGCTCGCAGAAGTATGTGGATCCAGAAACTGGTGGCCCCTTTTAATGCCTGCGTGGCCAAGTCTACCAACTCACAATATGATGCCAGCCATTGTATTGATGCTCTTACAGCAAGCTTAGTTCCTAGTACTGGTGTAGGACTCGTTTACGAACTCTCGCGCGCAAGCTTGAGTGCCAATCTTCCAGAAAAAGAAAGAACACCTTTTAATATTGAACAGGCCAATCTTTATAAGTCTTGTATCACAACCACAAAGGCCACGGCCGGTGATGTAAAGAACTGTGCTCTCTCTTCAATGAGAACCGGTGTTTTAAAAGTCACAGATGTTTCATTAACAAAAACCATTCAAGAAAAGTCTTCATCAACAGCTAAGTCTAACGAAATTAAAAAAGCGGTATGGCCGGCCTTTGATTCGTGCGCTCAGAAAGTTGGAACGGATGTTAATTCAAAAGTTTCATACACTGACCAGTTTATGGGGTGTATTGATAACCTGGTTCAAAACGCCGGGTCTCAATTAGTTCTTGATAAAATTACCAACACGCCAGCGATTGCTGGTGCCTTCACGACTGCTGAAGTAAAAAAACTGGCAACAGAAAAAAGTGCACAGTTTAAGACATGTGCTGAAACACAAAAAAAGAAAGGCGCTAAAAAAGATGGGATGCTGGACATCTCCCCTTGTGAAAATGCCATCACTAACGAAGTGACATACAAAGTTGTTTCTCAGACATTTAAAAAGACGGCCACAACATCACTTAAAACTGATCCCGCGCAAGCGACAAAGGTTGGTAACGAAGGTGTTAAGATCCTTGATCAATGTTGGGATAATAAACAATCAGCAGATGCACGTGAAGCGTGTTTAAGAAAATCGATTGTTAACTTTTCAGGGAAAGTAGCAACCCTCAAATTAGACCAGGCCATACCGGCAGATATGCCAGGAAAAAGTGAACTGAATAAATCTTCAGTAAGCTCTCTTGCTCAATGTATTGATAAAGAGCTTCCAAAAAATATTTCAGAATCTAATGAATTAAATGCCAAGCTTGATGGCTGTACAGGAAAACTGACAAGAAATGTGGCGATGAAAGTTGCTGACTTTCAAATCAGATCGACGGCCGGTGACGGGCTTTCAAAAGAAGCAACCGATGCTCTAGTGAAAGACCTGGTTCAGGAAGAGTTTTCAAAATGTATTGGAGACGCCCCTACTGATGACAAACTTGAACAATGTAGTAACGCTTTAACAATTAAAGCAGCAAAACAAATCGCAGAAGCTTCTTTTACTAAAGAAGTGAATGCCTATCTTCAATCGGCCGGTGGACTTAAAGCTCTGGGCGTAACAGAAGCTCAGGTAAAAAGTTTTCTTGATGATTTGAATAAAACAAACAAAGAATGTATCGACCAGAAGCCTAATGGCGTGGTGATGGATCAGGTTAACTCTTGTATTAAAGGATCTGTTAAGAAGATTGCTTTCTTCTTTGGAGAGATTCAATTCAATAAGAGTGTCGGGAGTATGTACGACGGCCGCGACGATGATAAAAAATCGGTTGAAGTGCAGTTTAAAAAATCTCTTGGCGAGTGCCTTGGAACAAAAGATGGAAAAGAGTTCTCAATTGGTGACTACACTAAGAACCTTTACACGTGTTCGGATAAAGTTTCCGCTTCAATGTCATTAATCGTAGGTCAAGATCAGATTGATACTTCACTTAACGAATACCTGAAAGATCGTCCAGGAATTGACCTGAAAGAAAAACGTGATTCCATCAGAACAAAACTTCTTGGAGATTTCAAGAAGTGTATGTCGAGTGGTTCGAAACAAAGTGGATGTATTGATAATCTTAAAAAAGCGGCCACTCAGACGATTGTTGTAAACTATGGTCGTGTAGAAACAAAAGTTCAAATGAACGCTGATAAAACTCCGGCAGAATTAAAACCGGTTGAAGATAAATTCATGGCCTGTACAGATTCTAAACTTGAAGGCGACGCTCTTGCCACGAAACTTGACGACTGTACAAAAGACTTCGCTCTTGATTTTGCCAGAGCGCTTGGAACATTAAAATTAAATTATCTATTGAAGCAAACTTTAGGGACTGACGAATTCAATGCTCAGAAAAAAGACATCGATGCTTCATTAGACAAATACTACGAGTGTCTTGATGATCTTAAGTCTGTAAAGATGAGCGATGGTCTGACTCAAAAGCTTTCAGTTTGTACTGATGGGTTAACAAATCGTGGGATGAACTTAGTAAGAAGTAATATCAATAGCTGGATGAGCTCTGATCAAAAAGACGCTGCAACAGTTATGATTAAGCAGGAGTTTTCAAATTTCCTTCCATGCTTAAGTGCCCTACTTCCTACTTCTCCGTACACTCCAGAGTTACAGAGCAACATTGATTCAAATGTTAAACCTCTGGCGAATTTAATTGCTCATTACATTGAGTACAACCCTGAGAATGCAAAGCAAACTCTTGATGGAGTTATTAAAAAACTTTCAGTTGATTTAAGTGATGTGGCCAAATCTAAAAAAGCGAAACAAGAGCTACTTGATTTCCTATATCAAAGTGGTGGACTGGATCAATTCCTTAAAGCGATTGTAAGAGGAACTGTTCAAGACGCATTGGTTGATGTTCCCGAAAAAGATGTTCCGAAAGATTTGAGGAATATTCTTTTAAAGAAGGAAAACTTCGAAGAGATTTTTAACTCTCCTGAAGGATCAAAAGTTAAAGATATGGTTATGGAAAAACTTCTAAAACCTGCTTTAATCGATGGCGCGAATATGTCCGCTGATCCATTCAAGTCTAATATGAATGGTATTAAAGACACGGTCGTTAAACTTTTAATTAACGCTCCTTCTTTTGGTGAACAGGCCATTAAGGTGAGTATTCAAAAGCAGATCAACGACATGGGTGGAGTGACAAAATTCTTTGCGAAAACTCTTTATGGTGGTGATTCACTTCACTGGGATAAAGTACGCTTAACTCCAGAAGGTAAAATTGCTGAAGAGTATATTAAGAGCGCAGTACTGACACCAAAGTTTAAAGGTGAAACCCAATCAGCAGCTGAAGCAAAAAAAGCGATGGCCACAGCAGAAGAATTAGTTACGAGAGCTGTTAAAAAGTACGGAAAAAAATAAATGGGAACTATCAAGACCGATGCATTTAGGATCATCATCGCTACTGAAGCTGTTACTTTCAGGAATAATCTTGCGAGTAAACTCAGAGTCGATAACTTCGAAGTAGAATTTGTGACAGGTGGCTTTCATATGCTTCACTTGCTTGAGCATATGAAAGAGCAGCTCAATATGATTATCATCAACGAAGATATGCACGACATGTCTGCGCAGGAGATGATCGGCCTGGTAAGACTTGCTAAGTCAAAATCGGAATTACCAATTTTGTTTATCTCGAAAAACAGTGATGAGGCAGATATTCGTGAGATGGTTCTCAGTGGCGCAAATGAATATGTGGTTCAAACGGCCAATTTCAATCCTATTCTGGATCGTGCTCACAAATATCTTCAAATTTTAAAGGTAAATGCGGCCTAACCCACGGCACTGCATATCGACTTCCCCCCTATTCCTTAGCTAGAATCAGTTCAAATTTTAGCAACAAAATCACCATAAGGAATATGCGCATGAAAAAAATTAAAGTGGCCAATCCGGTTGTCGAACTTGATGGCGATGAGATGACGAGAATCATCTGGAAATTCATCAAAGACAAACTAATCCTACCGTACCTAGACGTTGAAATTAAGTATTTCGACTTAGGAATGGAACACAGAGATGAAACTAACGATCAAGTAACTGTTGATGCTGCTGAAGCAATCAAGAAGTACAACGTTGGTATCAAGTGCGCGACAATCACTCCTGATGAAGAACGCGTAAAAGAATTCAAACTAAAAGAAATGTGGAAGTCTCCAAACGGTACAATCAGAAACATTCTTGATGGAACTGTTTTCAGAGAGCCAATCATTTGCAACAACGTTCCACGTCTTGTTCCTAACTGGACTAAGCCAATCATGATCGGTCGTCACGCTTTCGGTGACCAGTACCGCGCAACTGACTTCGTGACAAAAGGACCAGGAAAGTTAACGATGACTTTCGAAGGTGAAGACGGAACAAAGATTCATAAAGAAGTTTATAACTTCAAAGGTGATGGAGTTGCTCTTGCAATGTACAACACTGACGAATCTATCAAAGGATTTGCTCACTCATGTTTCAACATGGCGATGACAAAAAAATGGCCTCTATACTTCTCTTCTAAAAATACAATTCTTAAAAAGTACGATGGTCGCTTCAAAGATATCTTCGAAGAAATCTACCAAGCTGATTACAAGAAAAAATTCGAGTCTCTAGGAATCACATACGAACACAGACTGATCGACGATATGGTTGCATCAGCTCTTAAGTGGAATGGGGATTTCGTTTGGGCATGTAAAAACTACGACGGAGACGTTCAGTCAGATACAGTTGCTCAAGGTTTCGGTTCTCTTGGACTTATGACTTCTGTTCTAATCACTCCAGATGGAAAGACGATGGAAGCAGAGGCCGCTCACGGAACTGTTACTCGTCACTACAGAATGCACCAACAAGGTAAGCCAACGTCAACTAACCCAATCGCTTCAATCTTTGCTTGGACGAGAGGATTAGGCCATAGAGCTAAACTTGATGGAAACACTGAACTAGCTCACTTCTCTGAAACTCTAGAGAAAGTTTGTGTGTCTACAGTTGAATCTGGAAAAATGACTAAGGACTTAGCTGTTTGTATCTACGGTGACAAAGTTACTGCAGACAAATACCTAACGACTGAGCAATTCTTAGATGCTCTAGATGAAAACTTAAAAAAATCATTAGGCTAAAATAAAAAAGGCCCGCTCTAAGCGGGCCTTTTTTTATCTACATGGACTTGTGTTATCTCTTCTTGTTTCCTGATCAGACGTACTTCCTGAAAAATTCGCCAGCACTTCATCTGTCCCTACTTTTAATATTTTCAGTCGAACCTTCTTCGTTGAATACGTTGTCTGGTAATCGTATTCTTGTTGCCCTTGAATAGTAACCTTTACGTCTCTACATCCAAACTCATCACAATGGCGCTCTACAACTTCCCACGTGCATGACTTCGTTGAGTGTTGGACATCTGATTGCGTGGCACTCGACTCTACTTCACCTCTAATATCGAAAGGCTGATTGATTTCATTATGAGGGATACTGAACTCTCCATCATATGAAGGGATTTCAAAATCATCCTCTGCTTTAATTAAGATTGAAAGTTTACCAAGGGATCCACCTTCAAGATTTAAGTTCAATTTCTTTTTGCTGGAAAATTCTAATTCTGCTTTATATGTCTCTTGCCCGATTTTTACTTCGCGAGTTTTGCGATTAAGAAGTCCGTATTTTTTGTTCACATTGAAAGCTTGCTCAACTTTCAGCTCCCCTTCGATTTCTTTACATGAAGACAGAAGCATCAATATTCCAAATAATAGCGACATCTTTTTCATAGAAACTCCGATTTATAGGCAAAAAATAAGGCCCACTAAGTGGGCCCTGTTAAAGGTTATGTAACAAACGAATCTCTAACTGACAGGCAACTCATTTAAAGTGGCCTAGTTTTTCTTATCTTCAGGCCGAGTAAAAATGCAGCTGCGGCTGCATTTTTTGCCTGTCACCAACAAGCACTTTCACGATCTACGACTCTAGTCGATTCAGTATCTGAACCCACGAAAGTAGCCACGATCCCAGTAGAGTTCGCTCTCATAATCTCAAGATTCAAATCTCTTCTTGTATACGAGTAATGGTATTCAACTCTCTTCTTCCCATTAAATGTCGTCGTTACATCACGACACTGAACTTCACAACGCCCAGTCGCTGGTTCACAAACCTTGTCACATCTCTTTTCTGTAGAAGTCCATGAACAAGACTCTAGAGCTTCGTTGTAACCAGAGTTTTCCCATGATGTAGCAATCGTCCCGCTGATATCAAACGGCTGATCTATTTTTTCGTGAGAGATATTAAATCTTCCATTATAAGGAACATCTAAATCTTTCTCTGCTTTAAGTGGAATGCTGACATTATCTAAATCTCCACCATCAAGCTTTAGTGTGAAGTTCTTATCGCTCGCCATTTTTAAGCTGGCCTTATATGACCTTGGACTCACAGTGATCTCTTTTGTCTTACGATTTAAAAATCCTGATTTCTTCTTTACAGTGAATGCTTCACGAACTTGCAAACCTCCGTTTATCTCTACACAAGAAGAAGCAAGCATAAGAATTCCAACTAACATCATTATTTTTTTCATAATTCCCCCCAGAACTACACGGCCCTTGTTGAGCACGGACCAACTAAAGCAAGGTGAATGCCAGAATAAAAAAATATTATTTCAAGTTGTTAGCGAAAATTTAAATGATACTGGTGTCACTATGATCCTGACTTCTTGGCACTACTATCATTTTTACACAACCCATTTACAGAAATCCTTAAGGGGCATACAACACGCTTATAAAACACAGAGGGGAATCCTATGAAGTACTTAATGTTATTAAGCGTATTACTTGCTTTCAATGTAAAAGCAGACACAGAAATTAATGTAAATGATGAGTTAACTCTTGCTGATGAAGCGATCCAATCACCTACGCTAAACATCGAAGGGAAATATAAAGTTGAAGAACCAGTAGCAGCTCCGGCACCAGTTCAACAAGTAAGAAGAGCACCAAGACCAGCTCCAGCTCCTAAGCAACTTACGTCTTCAGATCGTTTAAGACTTCTAAGACAAAGACTTGAAGAAAGAAACCGTATTATGGTTGAAAAGAAAATGGAACAGATCCGTTTTCAACAAGAGATGGCACTTGCTAGACAGTTAGAGCAATCGATGAACCAAACGATTAAAGCTATCGATAACGTAAAATAATTTTTTGTTTTTAATATTTAGATCTTATAAATCGCGGCCTTATATTTAAGGCCGCTTTTTATTTACAACACTTTCTTAAAATCCATTCAATAAAATCTAGAAATCCAATAATAAACTGATATAACGCACGCTCAACAAAATATATAGGACTCTATATGAAAAAGCTTTTCGTTATCATCTTCGCGGCCTCTTCGATTCTGACGTCATGTAGTCAAGGCAAAGCACCAGTCAATAACAGTGGTTATAAAGATAAAATAGTTTTGGGTAACTATGTTGATATGGCAACTTACTCGACGCTTGATGAAGCACTCCTTAAAGATCTTCCAGCAACTGTAGACCTGAGTTCTGATATGAGTTCAGTTAAAAATCAGGATGCCCGTGGAACATGTACATTCTTTTCAACACTAGCGATGGTTGAAGGAGCAGTAAAAAAAGATTTAGGTCAGGATGTTAATTTCTCTGAAGAGTTCCTGAACTATGCGACCAAAAAAGCAGGTTACTATCCAAGTGAAGAAGGATCGAATGTTGGATTTAACCTCCGCACGATCTCAAAAGATGGATTGATCCTGGAGAGAGACTGGGCCTACCAATCTTCATGGTTTGGAAAAGCTTTACCGTGTGAGAAATATAAAAGTACTGATTCAAAAGCACCGGCATATTGTTATTCTCATGATAAACCAAATAAAAAAGCAGCAGCAAACATTATTAATGCTGACGGTATCGAGTTTTCTTCTCTCTCAAAAGATACCAGCAAAATGATCAAATTCCTGGCCGAAGAAAAGCGTCCTCTTATTATGTCTGTGACAGTTAACTTTAATGGATGGCCTAATTCAGGTGAAACCACTTATAACGAAGAATTAAGACAAGAGTGTTTAAGCAATCCTTCAGACTGTGGTGGTCACTCTATCCTGGTTACTGGTTACGACATGGCCAAGAAAGTTTTCTTTTTCAAAAATAGCTGGGGAAAGGAATGGGGAAAAAATGGTTATGGGACTATTCCATTCGAGGTTGTTGATAGATATGTTAACGATAATCTTTATTATGCAGAAGTAAAAAACCCATTAAAAATTCCTGCTGATGCTAATGTGGATAACTTGGCTCTAATGAATTTTTCGGCCAAGACAACTTTAAATGAAGATCAATCAATCAATATTTATGCTGATGGAAAAGTTAGTGAAACAAGTGGGCACATGATTTATATCAGCAGTTACCTTGTTAAAAAATCCAGTCAATACGCCACTGAATTACCAACTGATGGAAATACTATTACGATTCAAATTATTGATGAAGTAGAACAAAAAATCGCAGGCGATGTAATGCCAAGAAGCCTTTTGTATTCCATCCCGGCCGAACAAAACGAACTGGAAATCGCTGCTCTTCTACACTTTCCTTCTGCAATGTTAACAGTTCCTTCAATTGCTAAACTTATGGGTTCTCAGGATTATGATACTGTGACGAGAACAACAATTTATGTCTATACGGATGATTCATCTTATAAAGTGCTAAAACGTATTTATACGCCTGTTAAATAACGATTCATATATTGCGGTCTTATGAAATTAAGACCGCAATATTGTCTAAAATCCTAGCACCCTCTATGTAATTCTTTCACACTCTCCCCTAAGCCTCTAAATTTGCGCGATAATTATTCTGTTAATACCTTAAGACGGAATACCTATGAATAAAATGTTTATTGCCGCCATTGCATTCACATCTATCCTTGCTTCTTGTAGTCAGGGGAAAGCTCCTGTTGCAGCTAATGAATACAAAAATAAGATTGTGTTGGGTGCATACAGTGACATGTTTTCTTACAGCACTCTGGATGAATCACAACTGACTGATCTTCCCAAACTGGTAGATCTAAGCGCAGATATGACTCCTGCTAAAAATCAAGCTGACCGCGGGACATGTACCTTCTTTAGCGTTATCGGGTTGGTTGAAGGCGCGATCAAAAAAGACTTAGGGAAAGAAGTTAACCTTTCAGAAGAATACTTAAACTATGCTGCGAAAAAATCGGGACCTTACCAACAAATGGAAGGCTCAATCGTAGAAGACAACGTAAGAGGAATGAGAACTCAAGGGTTATTACTTGAAGAAGATTGGTCATACCAGGCCTCATGGTTTGAGAAAGGACGTCCTTGCGGTGATTATAAAGCTTCAGACAGATCCGCACCTAAGACTTGTTTCACTCATAACAAACCTAACAAAAAGGCAATGTCGCGCTTAATAGACGCCAGAGGAATCACTGTTACTTCTATCCCTAAAGATACAAATGCCATTATCAGATTTTTAGCTGAAAAAAAACGTCCGCTGATTATGTCAGTCAACGTTAACTTCAATGCATGGCCGAACACTGGTGAGACTGACTTTAATGAAGAGTATAGAAATGAATGCCTCACAACTCCATCTGATTGTGGTGGTCACTCTATTATCCTTACTGGTTACGACATGGAAAAAAGAGTTTTCATGTTTAAGAATAGCTGGGGGAAAGATTGGGGGAAAAATGGTTATGGAACAATTCCATTTGATGTAGTGGATGTCTACGTTAATGAAGTTCTTTACTACGCTGAAGTGCCTAGTGAAGTGAAACTACCTGAAGGAAAGAGTCCTGAAATAAAACTTCAAAAGTTTGACGTTGAAACATACGCGAATGAAGATAAATCAATCAGCATCGCTATCGATAGTGAAGTTGATGAGACTAGCGGAAAGATGCTTTATATCAGCAGCTACCTGGTTAAAAAATCAAAGAACTACGTTGCTGAATTACCAAGTGATGGTAACACCGAACTGGTTCGCCTGAGCGTTGATGAGAAAGAAGCAACTGGAGAGGATTACGTAAGAGTCTCTACTGTAACTGTTCCTAAAGAAGAAAACCAAATTGCCATCAATTCAACAGAAACTGCGGGATTGGCCCTGACAGCAGAAATGTTTAGCCTTCCTTCAATTGATGCTCTTTTAGGGAATCCTGATTACGATAAGTTCCTTAGAACAACGATTTACGTTCATACGGACGATTCTACATTTAAAGTTTTAAAACGAGTTTATACTCCTGTTCAATAATTAAAAAAACTGCGGACTTATTCATTTTAAGTCCGCGGCCCTTTGACTAAACTTTAGACGGCCCTTCCTCACCTACTTGTAAAACTTTCAATCCATTCATAGTTTCTCCTAAATCTTGGCATAATAGGGTTTATGAAAACTTTCTCATTTTTAATCATTGCCATGGTTTTTACTCTACAGTCATGTGGACAAAAGCAAGCTGCGCCTGTTGCTAGCTCAGCAAAAAACAAAATTGTTCTGGGCGCTTTCAACGATATGACGACCCTTTCTTCTTACAATGAAGAAGCTCTTGGTGATTTCCCCAGAATGGTAGACTTCTCACAGAAGATGACGTCTGTTAAAAATCAAGGTCACCGTGGAACATGTACATTTTTTGCAGCGACGGCCTTATTAGAAGCGGCCATTAAAATTGATAAAGGGATCGACGTTAATCTTTCTGAAGAATACTCAATTTACTCGACAAAATATCAAGGGCACTACGACGATGTTGAAGCTTCTCATATAAGTGTCAATCTTCAGGCGGCAAAAAGAGGCGGAATTCTTTTAGAAAAGGATTTCAGCTATCGCCCCAATTGGTTTGAAAAAGGAAATCCATGCGAAGGGATTCAAGATAATGAAGATACACCTATGCACTGCTTTGTTCATACTCCTCCCAAAGCAGCTTTAAATAAAGTTATTCCTGGAGACTCAATCAAAACTGGGTTTATCAGAAAAAATACAAATGAAATTATTAAGTACCTAGCGACTAACGAGCGTCCACTCTCTATTTCATTGCCTGTGAATTACAGCGGCTGGAGTGATGATGGTAGCGTGACTTACACTGAAGAAATGAGACAAGCGTGTCTGCAGCTTCCTGCTTCTTGCGGGGCCCATTCAGTTATCCTTACTGGTTACAACCTTGATGAGAAAGTTTTTTATTTTAAAAACAGTTGGGGTAATGACTGGGGTATCGCTGGTTTTGGAAAACTTAGTTTTGACATGGTTGATAGATATGTTGATGGTTACCTATACTATGCAAAAATCGATGGCGACATGGCGATCCCAAGCGACGCTCAGGTTGATAATCTAAATGTGGTAAGTTTGGCAGTTAAACCTGCTCTTACTGAATCGGATATAGACCTGGATATCAATCTTGCCATCACAGAGGCCAATGGACACTATATTGAAGTTCACAGTTTTCTTGGATTTAACATTGTTCTTTCTGAAGGAGTTTTAGCTCCTCAATTCTTCCCTATTTATGATTCTCAATATCAGTACATCTACGCCATGGGGAATTCCAGTACTCTGGATTTCAGCGGGCATCAGGATGGAACGATAAGCATGCCGGAAAATATCCTCCTGGCACCTAATGTTCATGAAGCCTTCTCAAGCACGCTTTATAGGCCTGCTCTCACGACTAAAGTGGTTCTTTATACTGACACTTCCCTTGCTCCTATAGAACTCTTAGAGGTTACAACTCCTCTTTCGAAATAAGAACTGTCTAAATTTTTAACAGGAATTTTTTATATGTTAAAAGTTTAGACAGCTAAGCCCCTCTCATATCCAATCAATTCAGACCTCTACCCTATGGCACGTTAGCTGCAATGATACCTGTATATCAAAGCTTCCAATCCAAGGGGATTATATGAAAAAGCAAACTGCTGTCGTTGTATCTTTTTCTGCTCTATTAACATTAAGTGCCTTTGCACCAAAAGTTTTATGGCAAGAAGATCATAACGTGAATAGATTCCCGGCAAGCAAGGAAGACACAAAACCTGAAGGAAAAAAACTTGAGGAAATGAGAGCAGAAGGAATTACACCTCCTAAAAAATCTCTCTATGAAATGAGAGAACTAACTCATAAAGTTGAAGCTAAAAAAGAAGAAGCGCAAGTTTCTTGCTTAAAAGATAAACAACAATCTGCACTTGAAGATGAAATCAAAAAATTGATGGCAGATAAAGAAGCGATCATGCTAGAGATTGCTGATCTTAAAAAACCTAAAAAAGAAGAAGCTGCAGTTGATAAATCAGAAGTCCCAAGATTTACTGAAAAACAAGACTTCGCGTCTTTGATTTCACAAATGACTTCACTCATGATTACTCAACAACAACAACAAATGATGTTAATGCAACAGATGTTCACAATGATGAACCAGATGCAAGCACCTCAAATGCAACACAATCAATCACCATACAATCCATACTCTTTTGGAGTAGACCAATTTGATGCCTCAGCATTTCAAATCCAACCAACATCAGAGTTTGGACCGAGATTTGCGCAACTAGGACAAAATTTATCGCAAGTTCAACCAGAAGCGAATCCGTATATGCAACAACGAGCTCCTTCTGCTCAATATGAAGCACCTTATAGCTTCAACATGGGTGACATGATGAATATCCAACCAGCAATTCAAATGCAAAACCCGGTGAATCCTTCAACTGACTTCATTACAAATAATAATGTTATGGATATGCAACGAGTATCGTTCCAATAAAATTTTCTCACACCCCTTTTGTTGGCCCGCAAATATCGTCACGGTATTTGCGGGCCTTATCTTTTTTTATCTGACCATTTCACTCCAGTGAAAAAGCGGAAAAAACTTCCATTATTCCCTAAGTATTTTGATCGAAAGAGGCGAAGAGCTTTTACAGCCAGCTTGAGCTAAGGAATGTTCAAGTAAATTTGTAGGGACGCAACTCTTCGTGAAATAGGAATCATCATGAAAGTAGAATTAAAAGGTCAGATTAAGAACGACAAACTTATTATCAAGAAATGCCATGTATGTGGACATATGAACGAGTCTCACCAAGAGCCGCAAAAATGCAATGGCTGCAAGAAGTCATTTCTCCCTGTCAACTACTTCTCAAAGGTACATTCTAAATCTCAAGCAGATTATGAGAAACTTTTCGCCTTCGGTCATGAAATGCACGACGAAGATGTCATAAAAGGTCTTACAGTTCTCTGGTAATTGATCACTTTTCGTAGCATTAATGCTATGAATAGATATGCAACAACTCCATCCTATCATTCAAAGACTTTTTGATAAAAAAGGCTTCACTCACAAGATGATTGAAGATTTTCTATCTTGGGATTTAAAAACCATTCCAGACATGAGTTCGCTCAAAGATCTGGAGAAGGCCTCGGCCCGTATTATCGAAGCGATTGATCGCGAAGAGAAAATCGGGATCTATGGCGACTATGATGTGGATGGAACAACTTCGTGTGCTCTACTCTTCCACTTTTTTAAAATGCTTGGAGTGAACGTAAGTACGGTTCAGCCTTCGCGCTTTATTGAA
This sequence comes from Bacteriovorax sp. PP10, assembly GCF_035013165.1. Classification (NCBI taxonomy): domain Bacteria; kingdom Pseudomonadati; phylum Bdellovibrionota; class Bacteriovoracia; order Bacteriovoracales; family Bacteriovoracaceae; genus Bacteriovorax; species Bacteriovorax antarcticus. Next base: position 503,709 of record NZ_JAYGJQ010000002.1, on the reverse strand, counting down.
GGGTACGGACTTCATCTTTCAAGTATTGATGAGGCCGTTGAAAACAAACTTAAAATTTTAATCACTGTCGACTGCGGTATCAGCAATAACGAAGCAGCAGACTACGCTCTCGAAAAAGGTCTGGACCTGATCATCACTGATCACCATAAAGATGCCCGCGAGACGATGCCTAATGCCTTTGCAGTCATCAATCCAAACAGACGTGATGAAATAGATAACCCTGATTACGATCAGCTTAAAACGATGGCCGGAGTGACTGTAGGGTTTGCTCTTGCGATGCAAATCAGAAATGACCTGATTAAAAAAGGTCAAAAGATTCCTTCGATCTACTCTCTTCTTCAATTTGTGGCGATTGGAACAATTTGTGACCTTGCTCACTTAAGTCCACTCAATTTAAAACTGGTTCGCCATGGTTTAAAACTTTTAAAAGATACAGAGTACCCTGGGCTTCGCGCTTTCTTTACAAGTGAAGAGTTAAAAGCAAAAACAATTCCTTCTGAAAAACTGGCCTTTCATATTGGACCTTTGATTAACTCAAAAGGACGTCTGGAGCATCCAGAAGCTTCCCTTGCACTTTTAATCTGCGACAATGCTGAAAAGGCACGCGAGTACTACGATCTTCTGGTGAGCTGTAATACAGAAAGAAAATTCATTCAGAGTGAAGTTTTCACTGAAGCTCGCGACCAGGTAAAACAAGAATTAAAATACTTTGATGGTGAACATCTTATAACCATCGTTTATCAACCACACTGGCATGAAGGTGTTATTGGTATCGTGGCCTCTAAGTTAGTTGAGACATTTAAAGTGCCAGCAATTGTGTTTACCGATTCAGAACATGACGGGATTATCAAAGCGTCTTGCAGAAGTGCCGGCAACCTGGATATTTTCAGTTTACTAAAAGCTGAAGAAGCATTGTTTTTGAAGTTTGGAGGCCATAAGGCCGCAGCTGGATTATCAATGCCGAAAGAAAACCTTCGCGCTTTTATTGATAACATGAATGCACGTTTAAAAGACATTCCGGCGATCACTCGTACAAGAATGGATTTTTATGACCTGGATATCGATGCGACTGAAATTAATCCTCAGTTAATGCGCGATTTAGATTTATTAGAACCATTTGGAATGGGGAATGAAAAACCAAAGTTCCGTATCAAAGGTGTGAAGCTTGAATCATTTGATTTGATGAAAGATGTGCACGTGAGATGGAGTCTTTCAAAAGAGAAAGTAAAACTGAAAGGGATTAGTTTTAATTATATTGGAAAACATGAAGCAAGTTCTCCGGCAGAGATTTACTCTACTCAGAATTTGAAACATGAAGACCTGTCGGTTTATTTTACGTTGGGGCTAAATCGCTTTAATGGGAATGAGTCGATACAGTTGATGGTTGATAAAGTTGAATTTGACTAGATAAAAAAAGGGGGGCTTTTCAGCTCCCCTTTTTTTTATCTAAATTAATTACTTAAGTAGATTGTAGTTAAACGCGATACCAGCGAAAATCTTTTGTTCTTCAACTTTTTGAGTTGGCCCTGGGCTTGTTTTCTTAGAAGTCGAGTTGTCATAAACAACATGGTATCTCATGTCTTCATCTTTCGTTGGGTAGTACTCTAGACCAACTTCAAATGCAGATCTTTCAGAATCAGTTGATCCAGCAACAATCCCGCCGTATCCTTTTTTCCCATCTTCATTAATGTACTTAACGAATGGTTGGAATCCTTGGTCAAAAAGATAACGAGCGTGAGCTACGATAGTATTAAGTTTCGCGTCCCCTGCTGCCGTTAACTTTTCTTGTTTAAGAACAAGATAGTCTGCTTCAACAAAAAACTTATCAACGTTTACACGTAAGCTTCCTACCATTTGCGTGTTATATGCACCAGGACGGTCTGTCCCAAGTTTATGGTAAGACACGATCGGCATAATCATTTTATTCATCCACTCACCGTAGTAAGCAGCACCAATAACTTTTTTATCTGTTAATGGAGTTTGGTTAGCGTCAGTTTGTTGTAGGTATTGAATGTAAGCATTTTGTCCAAACATTGAATAACCAGCAGAAGCACCAACTAAGTTCTTTGTGATTGAATCAGCAAAACGAGAGAACATATATACATCACGACCTGAGTAATCGTTCTCACGTCCACCAGTCATTACGGCCTGCTTTCCAACGATCACTGACAGAGCTTCAAATCTCTTTGTTAAGTATGCCTCATCAACGAGACCAGAAGTTCCGTTATCTGTTGTTGGATTTGGTTTGAAATCTAGAGTTAACTTAGCTGTTGTTGATTCGTTGACTTTTGAGTCAATGATTAACTTCAAGTATGAAGTCGTTAATACACCAGAAGAAGTTTCTCCACCTGGCTTATTTTCAGTTTTAGTGTGGATGTAATCGAAACGCCCTTTAGCGGCCATAACAGTGTCTAGAGCAAAGGCAGATGTGCTTGTTAGAGCAACAGTGGCCAAGATAGTTAGTGCTTTCATAATTCCCCTCGTCGAGATTAAGTTAAGATCAGCAACTATCTTGGACACTGTAATAATTAGTGTCAAATAAAAATTAGATAAAGAAATTATCTCTTGATCGTAACTTTCTCAATTTTTACTTCTTTCACTGGACGGTCGCCTGCACCAACTGGAGTTTTTCCAATTTTAGAAACAACATCCATTCCAGATGTAATTTTTCCAAATACAGTGTGTCTTCCATCTAAATGTGGAGTTGGCACTAGCGTAATGAAAAATTGAGATCCGTTTGTTCCCGGTCCTGCGTTTGCCATAGAAAGAATTCCAGGAGCCGTATGACGAAGACCTGGTTGAGTTTCATCTTGGAATTTATATCCTGGTCCGCCTCTTCCTGAACCTTCTGGGCATCCACCTTGGATCATGAAGTTATCAATTACACGGTGGAAAACTAATCCATCGTAGTATGGCCCAGTTTTAGCTGGAGTTTCTTGTCTTCCTTCTGCAAGGTTGATGAAGTTCCAAACTGTCTCTGGTGCTTCTTTTGCGAAAAGTTCAGCTTCGAACTCTCCCATGTTAGTTGTGAAAACTGCCGTTACACGGTCAAGGTTTTCTTTGTAGTCACTTTTCTTTACGCCCATTCCAAACATATTGTTCTCCTATTAGTAGTTAGACACTTTATAATTGCCCTTGATGTTATCCAGGGATTTTTTAGGTTCTTGTGAATAAAAAATGATCTTTTGATCTGGTTTGAAAAAACTATCAAGCTCGGTATGGATGCTTGGTTGTTTCACTCCATTTGTATCGTAGACAGAAAACATTTCCGCACTGATTGCTTTCAAGGCAACGTTAGGAAATTTTGCTTCGATCTCACTCTTCGTTAAGCATGCTGAAATCAGAACAGGAAATCCGTTGTCGTGAACTGAAGACTGTAAAAATGCTCGTAGCTTATTTTCCTGCTTCTTTCCTTTTAGTGCTTCATCTAACCAGATTAAGTGAACCTGTTTAAATGTCGGTGCTTCAAAGAAATTAATCTTACTATTAACTCTCTCACTTGCTCTGAAGAAGACGGCTTCCTCTTCTTTAAGTCCGATCGTCACTCCTGGCTGCTTTTTTAAAACCAGGTACTCTTCATTGAAGGTTGCCTGAATCTGAACGGCTTCACTGTATTGTAATGAATAACTCTTCATTAAAGCGTCGATATCAAAATACCTGATTCCGCTCGTTCTAAAACATCCAGCAGACACACTATAGTTTGCCCAATCTGGAAGATCAGAAAGAAAATATTTTTCAACACCTGTTGAAGCATAGTACTGGGCCACGTCTCTAGGTTTTAAATTAGAAGAACATGATCCTAAAAGCACTAATCCTGAAATCATCAATGGCATAAAAATATTTTTCATAAGACCTATGCTTTCTTAAAGTAGTTTAAAATATCTTGTTCTATTTTTTTAATGTCTTCTAAAGCTGTATCGATCGATAGTGAATTAAGCACGTAGAAACCAGGTTCAGTGTCCAGCATGCTGTTTCCAGCAAGAGACTCTGCACTTACTCCACGAGCAATACAAAGTGCGTCTGCAGCGAGTGTCATCATGTCTGATGGCTTCGTCGCAAACTCTCTGAAGTCAGGACTCTCAATCGTTGTGAAGACACCTTCGCGGTCTAATAATCTATCGACTGACGTTACGTCATAACCTTCATGAACAACCAGTAATGGTGTTGGTTCAATCGGTTTTGGAACTTTTACTTTTACGTAATCTTCCAGATCGCGCCACTCACGAATCTTTGTTTCATATGTCAGTTTCGCTTTATCAAAACGATCTTCAATTTCTTTGCGAAATGCTGTGACTTGCTGATCGAGCCACTTTACACCAGAAGATGTATCAGCTTTCTCATTAGTCACCCAGTGAAGTTCATGGCCTGGATTTGTTAAAAGCCAGTCATTAAACTTTAACAGTGCCAGCATACACGTAGGCCCGTTACCAACTAAGATCACCGTTTTTTTATTTTCTAAATTTAGTTTTGTGAAAATATCTTTTTCATAAAACAGCAGTGAGCTGTCTTTTAGATTGTTCTCATTTAAAGCAAGACTATTACCTGCTCCCATTGGATTTGGAGTTTTTCCAAAACCACGGGCTTCGATAACAATATCGAAATCATCAAAACTCTCCACTGGTTTATGAAGCGATTGAATCACTTCTTCACCAAGGTGAGCAAAGAGCTCAGGGCTCTCTTCCATTTGTTTTACAATCGTCTCTTGTGGATTTCTCGAAAAAACCACGCGGAACAAATCATAAAGTCTGGTTCTACCTGGGACCACTTCCCCTTTCGATAGAAATCTTTTATGTACGCGAAGAACGTCACCATGTTTTGTCAGATTATATTGTTCTAAATCAGACACAGCAGGAACCATCACCTTCTCAAAAAATTCTTTGAGTGTGGTTTCTTTATTTTCAAATGTAATTTTAAATTCTGGGTGGGTGTCCATAAGTGTACGCAAGTTTCCGCCCAAAGGAGATCTTTGGAATAACGAAACCTCAGCCCCGATTTGATCGAAGTGATGAGCTGCTAAGATTGCTAGTGGACCAGAGCCAACGATGGCCATTTTCATAGATTTGTACCCCCAAAACTAGGAGTACAAATCTAACATATGAAGTGAGAATATGAATATTAAAATGGATAAATAGCGCGCTGCTATTATCTGAAATAGACCTTAGTGTCACCTTTATCGATAGCTGAATGCTCTGCAAATCTGTAAATGAAATCAATAAAGCTTTGCATAGCTTCAAATGTCGCTACGGTCTTATCGAATTCACACCCATATTGCATGTAAGTAATCCCGTCAGAACCCAGGACTTCTTTACCGTGGCGTACATTCATGATCACAGGAATATATGATTTATCTGTGAAATACATTCTCATGTTCACTTCAAAACCAGACGCTAATTTTTTATCTCGTGTTGGATTCCAAGGAACCTGAAATGAACAACCATCCCCTGCGATATCTACCATCGTTACAGGATAAATTGATCCATTATCATCAATAACCGAATACGCTCCCAAAAAATTTTGGAAAACAATACGATTAAAAGCTCTGCGCTTTTGTTCAATTGTATCTGCTTTTTTCTTGTTGAAATCTAGTACTTTAAATTCAGACATAATCGCTCTCCGAGTTAGACTTACGTAACTCATCGGAGGGAATCAGAATTCTTTTACTATTTTTTTAGATAACTTGGTGTCTCGGAAATTTCTTCTCTCATTCGAAGATAGGATTCTAATCTCGACATGATAAGTGTTGTTTCGTAAGCGTTTTGGTCAAGTTTAGAATAGAAAAAACACCCTGGTGAATCTTCCGTGTGTGCACAATTCGAGAACTTACATTGAACCGCACCTTCTTCGATATCTGGAAAGTACGTTATTAGGTCTTCCTCTAATAAATCCTCTACCCCAAAGGATCTGATCCCGGGAGAATCCATTAAAGACATAGTATCGCAGTCAACAATCTCACTCCAGGTTGTCGTGTGCTTTCCCTTACCCACTTTACCAACATCACGAGAAAGAAGATTGATTTTCCCCTCTGAAGCCGCACTGATAAGTTTACTTTTCCCCACACCCGACTGGCCTAAAAAGATCGACGTCTTTCCTTGTAGTCTTTGCTTCAGGTCTTCTAAACCTAATTCCAAAAATTGATTTTTATAATCTTGTTTCGCCGCTGAAACTTCAAAGCACTCAATGCCTAAGTTATTCATGCGATCAAATTCAAACTTGATATCAAGAGTGGCTGAATCGTATTCATCCATCTTGTTAAAAACCATCAGAGGACGAATCCCCCATTGATGAGCACGAACCAGGAATCGATCAACGATTCCTCTTTTATATTCCGGACGAGAAACAGAACTCACGATAACCATCAGGTCACAGTTTGATGCTGTTACTTTTTTCTTTTGTTCACGAACAATCAGACGAAACATTTCATTGGTACGCTTCAGCACTTCCATAATCGTATTGTGTTCATCGATCATGACATAGTCGCCGACAACAATTGAGTTTTCATCTCCCTTAAGAAGATTCCCCAATGCCGTGGCCATGACCATTTCATTTGTCTCGAAGATTTTGCATTCGAATTCTCTTTTACCGGATTTAAAGACGCGTGCCTTTCTTAACATGTCATAAATCCCTCAGGAAAAAATTGTCCCTTAGGATCGTATTTATTTTTAAGTGCTCTGAAGACACTTTTTTGATGGTCGTTGTAAAATGGTGCAATAAATTTTCTCTTTAAAAGTCCGATTCCATGCTCAGCAAATGGAGAGCCTTTCCACTCTAAAACTTTAGAGTAAAGGGATTCCAGTTGAGCGTTACAGAAGTCATTCTTATCAGGAGTCGGCATAAAGTTAAAGTGCAAATGCGCATCACCGAAGTGGCCAAATAAATTATAGGCTACTCCAACCTTCCCCATCTCTCTGTAATGGTTTAAAAGGTCTTCGAATCTCTCAGGACTCACCTGTACATCCGTTCCTTTTTTCGTCACTCCCATCTGACTATTTCTCTCAAAAATAGCACGGGGAACACTTACTCTCAGGTCGCGGCACTTAGTGGCATCCATTTCGAAAATCTGATCTTCGTTGATTAAAGTTAAATGGCTAAGTAAGTTTTCATAGATATCTTCGAATTCATCTTTTCTAATTTCTAAAAAAATGACGTCTTGATTCTTTCCAGGATTTTTTTCCGTCGGAAGATATGAAAGTGAATTCGAATCAATGAATTCGCAAGCACGAACCTGTGTTCTAAAGTTTTGAACGGCCTTAAACACCTCTAAGTGAGGTTTAAAGTCTTCTTCCCAACGAGGAAGTAACATAAAAATAAAAGTCTCTGGAAAGTGCTCTATCGTTCTTAGAACTGCACTCTCAATTACACCCAACTGTCCTTCTGTCCCAGTCATAAGATCAGTTTCGAATTCTAGTCTTGGGTAGGGAGCATTTTTATAAAGTTTGTAATGAGCGAAGTCTGCTTGGTAAGTTGAGAGATCAATCCCACACTCTAATTTTCTATCAGCGTAAAGAGTGACATCTTTCCCTTCATAATCAACAAAAGTCAGCTCAACAATTTGCGAACGAAGATTTTTAAAACCAAACGATCTCTCCCCTGTACAGCTTGTCGCGATACCGGCCAGAACTCCTGCGAGCTCTTCCGTTGGAGACGTCATGATTTCTCTTCCGTGTTGTAAGCAAAACTCTTTTGCCTCTTTCCACGTTACAAAACCCGTCACTTTCAAATTTCCATTTGAGAGCATTTCCAGATTTCCTTTAATCGTTGAAAGATTTCCCAATACAGTCTCGCTTCCAAGCGCTCCATCGAGTTTTTCGAAAGGAATAACTGTCGATGTTTGCGAAGAATGAAACAAAGTCGGCCGTGCCGTCTTAATATGCGCTACAACTTCGGGAAATGAGTAAAAGCTTTTTGTCTTCATTACACTAGTCTAAGGAAGAATCTTTGAATGTGGAAGATTTATTTAAAATTTTAGGTACTTAGACCGTGTAAAACATCATCTTCTACTTGACTTTATGCCTTAAAACCATTATTTTTCTCTTCACTTCCATACGCATGCACCCGTAGCTCAGCTGGATAGAGCAACCGATTTCTAATCGGTAGGTCTCAGGTTCGAATCCTGACGGGTGCGCCATTTTAAAAATCCTTTCATTACGAATACTTCCAAGACCACCCGTCTGTGTGTCTCGAACTTTTAATTTATTCACTTTTCACGTCCTTGTTTTAAAAATATAACCTCATTTATGCGCACTCATAATCATCTCGAAATAAAAAAACTCTGTGAGCAATCAATTGCTCCTTTAATGAACAAGTACAATCTTGGAGAAGTTAAAAACATTAAAATGGACACTGAAGGGTGGGTGAATCCATGTTTTTTTGTGAATCAATCGTTTGTCTTTCGCTTTAATGCGAGAGACCCACAGCTTCCAAAATATCAACGTGAGTTTTTTGTTTTTAATTTGCTAAAAAAAAGCGACATACCTGTTCCCCAAATTGTTTATCTTGATGACTCAAAAGAGCATATCGGCTTTGATGTATTAATCACTGAAATGCTTCCTGGAACAAACATAGAAAGTGATTGGAAAAATTTAAGTATTGATCAAAGAATAAAAGTTTCTGAAGAAGCTGGTAAAAATCTTTTTAAATTAAATCAACATTTATTTGATTTTTTTGGAGAACTTTCATCGTCGGGACCACTGCCTAGAACCAAAACATGGCCTGATTACCTCAAAGCAAAACTTTCTTTTCATCTTAATGAGGCAATGAATCTTAAGATTATAGATGAAAGTGTTGAAGCAAATATATGGAAAATATTTGAAACTCATTTTCTAGAACTTTCTCTAGTGACTTCATCTAATCTAGTTCATGTTGATTATCACTTAGGCAATCTTCTACATCATAACCTTAAAGTAACTGCCGTTCTTGATTTTGAATGGGCATTCGCAGGAGACCCATTATACGATTTTTGCAGATGGAGATCTCACGAAGAAGACTTGGCCAACAGTAGAGATGCTTTCTTAAAAGGTTACAAGAAAACAGAGTTCTCAACGTCTGAACTTAAAAGAATGGATATTTATCAAATGATTCGCAATATTGAGCTTTGCTCAGTGGCCAAATTACATTTTAGTGAGAATGAAGCTGAAGAGTATTTAAGTATAACCATTCAACAGATTAATAAATTATCAGTTAGTTAGCATCAATAATGGCAAGAGGTTCGAAACTCCCCCAAGCGGGTGCGCCATTTTAATTCTCGAACTTTTCTCAAACACACCATGACAATCTTTTAAAGCAATCCTTTGTTAATCTTTCTCAATGAAAAATAACTTTATAAAACTACCAGTAGTCTTACTATTTTCTCTATTGTTATTACCCACTATTAGCAATGCAAGTTCGATTTCAATATCTGCTAGATATAGTGAAGCCGCCAATACGTTCCTTATTATGGATTGTCTCTCAGGTTGGTGGAATAGAACCTTCTGTCAGGATAAAGGCGGTGAAGTTCAAGAATATTGGACAAAGAAATTTGGATTAATTGCTGAAGATCAAATTTTATTTAAAAAATATGATGATATCCGAAAACGTTACTATAAGGGCTTAGGAGTCGCTAAAGATGACATCGGGCCATATGCAGATGGTTTATTTGCAAAGAAATCGGGAATCACAGAAGATTTACTAGCACCATTATTTTATAGTTCTAACAATTTGCAGGAAGCTCTAGCAAAAGTAAAAAAACTTGTAAGCGATGACGATTTTATTTTTCTACAATCCTTTTATGAACATTATAAGACGAAGTATCAAGTCCTTCTTGATGAATCAACGCCATTTAAGAAAAAAGTTCAAGAGCTTAATAAAAAACTTCAGAATAAAAAATACAATAACTTCTTTTCTCAAATTGCTAATTATTATCAAGTTTCAGAAAACATGAAATATGAAGTTCTTTATACATGGTTTCCTCCAATGGAAAGTGACTCTTCTTCTCCGACAAATAATTTTTTAATATTTCAGCAGAATCCAATTAAACATATAAATTCAAAAGATGAAGATATTATTTTTCATGAAATTATCCATACTCTCTCTGCACGTCAGCCTCAAAAACAAAAAGAAGAAATTTCAAAGATTTTTTTAGATGCATGCCCAAGCGTAAATAATAAGTCACTTGACCTATATGGTGGAAGAATACTTGAAGAACCAATGGCCGTAACAATCGGACAGATATTATTTCTAAAAAAGTTTTTCCCAGAACGTTTAAAATGGAATTCTCAATTGTATAACAATCCATGGATCAGCAGTTTTGCAAAACTAATTAATCCAATCATCGAGAAAGAGCTGGATCAAAAACTATATTTTTCAGTTGAAACTGGAAAAAAACTTGGTTCTCTCTGCAGCGAATTATTTTCAGCTGCAAACTTTATGAATGCGCAGCCTAATAAGTAAGAGTAAATTACATTAATATGAAAATTCTAAATGCTAACACTTGTACTTTAAAAGACTCACCATCTGGTGAAAAATTTCAGGTTGCAATTGGCAGACATGAACAGCACGGCTCTACCAAAAATCACACGATCGCAATTGTAGAAATTGCGCCAGGACTATCCTCTGATCCACATTTTCACAAAGAACGTGAAGAGTCATATTATTTTATTTCAGGTAATGGCAGTGCGATTGTTGGTGATCAAGAACATTTGATTGTGCCTGGGACATTGATTTATGCATCACCTTTGGAGAAGCATCAATTTATAAATAATGGCCCAGATCCTATACGCTATCTAGTTATCACGGCGCCTTGTTGGATTCCTCAAGATTCTTGGAAGTAAGGCAAGGAAGTTCGAAACTTCCCCAAGCGAGTGCGCCAGTTAAAGAATAGTCTGAATTCTTTTAAAATTCCCTCCCCAATATATCATTCTTGTCTTCTTTTCTTTATCAAGCTTATCGTACGCAAAACCAACTTCTAATTTTTCACTGTACTCAGTAACGTCTAGTTTTATGGCATCAATACCGTTTATAGGATGCTCGTACGTTTTCCAATCATCAGTCGCTAATTTCGTCTTTATAATATTAGAAGGAATATCATTTCCCTTATCAAGTGGTGTTCTGATTGAAATAATTTTTTTATCTTTCTTGGAGACATTAATTGCTAATGAAAAAATGCCAACTTTTTTATCAGTTCCAAAAGTTTCATAATCATCGCCCTCACCGACCTTGTGTAATCCTTGGATTTTATCTAAGGCTAAAGAAAGAGATTTTGAATTCCATATAGTCTGCAACATCGTAATATTATCAATCTTTGCTTCAGCTTTATAGGAACTGCATCCAGTAAAGAATAAAAATAAAAAACATAATACTATTTTCATGGACTCTCCAACCTAAAATCGACCGGGACAATTTCTTTAATCAATTTATATCTATCTGGGAATTTCTTACGCAGGCTTTCTTGATCATGGAGAAAGTCTTCCAGATGATTTGCGATGTCTTCTGTAATACTTTGAGCAGAATCTGGCCTTAATAAAGGATAACTCGGTAAACGCACCAGAGAATTTTCTTTACCTTCTTGTCTCCAACCTAATTCAGAAACTAAGTTCGCAAGCTTTTCTGGGTTGAGATTATGCAGATAAAGATGAGACAATTCATGACTAAGAATTCTTGATTTTTCTTCAGATGAAAAGAATTTGTCGTAAAGAGCTATTGCATTCAATGCTTTTACAGAAGTCCCTGGATTATTTTTAAATTTTGATTTAGATCCTCTTAATAAAGTTATATCATTAAGAGCCCTTAAGGCTTGTGGTTGCTGACTTAAAAACTTTAAAACTAATTCTTTTTCTGATTGACTCCAACTTTTAAATTTTTCTTCTGGTATGGGCCATCCATGAATTGCACCATCAAAGAATTGCGTTTGCCATTTTTCAGTTTTCGGATATTTTAACCTGCAATGTTCATCCGTCTCGCCTTTTTTTATAACGAGAGTACCATCTTTATTTTTATAAGGTTTAACTGGATGAGCTTCAACTTGGGTTTGCCAAATTGTACAAGGTAATGGTGAAGCCAGTGCTATTTTAGAAAAAAATAAAAAAGAGGTTATAAAAATCACTATAAATTTCATATCTCTCTCAATTAATAGACTTCATCTATTTTGACTCTTAAGGTTATTTGAAGTCAATATAATTAGAAAGTAAAATTAACTATATAGAGCAAGAAGTTCGAAACTCCCCCAAGCGGGCGCGCCATTTTAAAAATCCTTTTATTTCCAATTGCTTCTAAGACCACCCGTCTGTGTGTCTCGAACTTTTTTAAAATAACAAACTACGCTCAATAGACAATATTCAATCTCTTATGATTTAGTATTTTCATGAAACTTTCATACAAACTATTTGATCCATCAAGTGACAAGGAATTACTTTCCAATTGGCTTTCAAGTCAAGAATGGGATTTTCACGTTAATTCAAAAACAACTCCAGAAAAAGTAATGAAACTGATTGAAGAAGGAAGTTTCACCGGAGAGGAAAATCAAACTTTCTGGATACGTAATGAACAAAATTTATCTATCGGGCTGATCAGACTTTTTGAAATGGATGATCTTGAGGATGGCTCACCTCTTTTTGATTTACGTATTTTAAATGAATACCGAGGACAAAAAGTTGGTGAGACAGCTGTTAATTGGTTAACTCATTATCTTTTTCAAAACTGGTCTTCGCTTAATCGTATTGAAGGAACAACTAGAGTTGATAATTTCCCAATGAGAAAAGTTTTTACGAAATGTGGCTACGTAAAGGAAGGCCACTATAGACAATCATGGCCGAATGCAATTGGTGAATTAAAGGATACCGTGAGATATGCAATTTTAAGAACTGACTGGATAAGTAAAACATCTACTCCTGTTAACTGGAATGATGATCTATGAGTGAAAAAAACTACATGTTTGGCAATTTCGAAAAAGAACAAATGCTAGAGGTTTTACTTAAGGCCGATGCTGATCCATTACTCGCAGGTTTTGTTTATCCACATGATGAAACTAGAAAACGCCTCCCGATATACAATGAAAATAAATTAATTGGTTTCGCAACTCCTAGGCAAGATAAGGATGAAGTTTGGAGAATGGGAGCTATTTATATTCTTCCAGAATTTAGAAATATGGGTTTTGCAAAAAAAATAATTAAATCATTTATGGCCAATAGAAGAGGACGTGCTTTTATTGAAAATGACAACATTGCATCACAAAAAGCATACAGTGCTTCCAGTTTTAATGCAGTCAGGGAAGATTTGGCAAATGATGGATGGTGGTGGGAGAATTTCTAGTTCGAAACTCCCGCAATATCAAAACTTCAGTTTCAAGATAAGAGTAATTTTATTTTAGAATCCTAAAGAACCTCTACGACCTCTCCGAAATTAATAAGAGGTCTATATGTTAAAAAGTTTATTCTCACTTGTAGTTGTTCTTCATCTTTTCTTTTTTCAATCTGCATTCGCATCCAGCATGTGCGAAATAAGTAAAACGACTCCCTCAAAAATTGATATTTTAAATAACGATATTACAAAAATTTGTAACGAATTAGATACACCCATCAAAACAGAATTAAAATGTAGCGGTCTTGCTCATCTGGGTTATTCATGTGCTTATAGACCCGACATTAAGAAAGCTGAATGCTCTGGACTTCCTACTGCAAAATACTCTTGTGTCTATAATCAGAGCTCTGAGAAAGTAGATTGCAAAGGTAATGTCATGAATGGGTACTCTTGCGTTTATAATATCTCTATCAAAAAAGTTCAGTGTCATGGTCTGGCCAATACTGGTTATTCTTGTGTCTACAATCCCAACTTAAAAAAAGTTGAATGTAATGGATTAGCAACAATTACTCACTCTTGTGCATACAATCCTAATTTAAAGAAGGTAGAATGTTTTGGATTGCAAACTGCGGGACACTCTTGTGCCTATAATCCTGAATTGGATAAAGTTGAATGCGGAGGTATTGCTTACAATGGCTATTCTTGCGTAGCAGTTCCTAAAAAATAATTGGAGACAAAATGGAATTAAACGCATTATCAATCGTCTTCCCTGGTGGAACAAATATCGCTCAAGGGAAAAAAACGATTGAAGTACGTTCGTGGTTACCACCCTTAGACTTTCATGGGGATTTGGTTATTGTAGAAAATAAAAAATTCTTAAGAGAAGATGGCGACGTTGACCCGGAAGGCGTTGCAGTCGCTATTGTTAAAATTAAACTGACTAGAGAGTATTTAGAGTCAGACATTCCAGCGGCAATGGCCTCTCGTTGGGAGCCAGGATATTATTCATGGGAACTTATGGACGTGAGACCAATAAATCCTCCTGGGCCTGTTTTAGCTGCTCGTGGCATTTATAAGATAGAACTTGATCCAAATTTTATGGAGCAAATCTAAAAAGATCAAACCCCATAAATCCGTATAAATCAGATGAAAAATAAGTCGCACCACTTACAGGTGATAAAACAAAATTTCCGGCCCCCATTGATCCCGCGGTGTGATTTGGAGTGATTTTCTTTTTACCATTCCCACTGAAATCCACAAAATATAAATCATAAGTTCCAGGCATAAATTCATCAGATCTATAAACGACATGGGTGTTATTGACTACATAATCCCTGACGTTCGAAGGTGCTGGAACATTACTTAGAGCAGAATTAGAAGTTCCATCTGGATTAACAGCGAATAAGTCATACTGACCAACTATGGTTTGATCAGAAAGGTAGATAACTTTATCTTCATCGCGATTTAACTTAAATGACATGACATCACTTTGGTCATCTAATAACGTATTCAATTTAGTAAAATTCGTTCCATCAAAATTAACTGAGAACAATTCAAATTTATCAATTTTGTTATGATCCACTCTGAATACGACTTTTCCAGAAGGCAGAATCTTAACACCAGTATCAAATGTCGCATCAGGTATTATTGAAGGAGTTAATGTGACTCTATTAGATCCATCATTATTAACAGCTGTAATCGTATTTAATCCATCTGTCTCGTCATCTGAACGGTAAACCACTTTATTACTATTAGCTGACACTACAAAACCACTCACTGCTTGAGTTGTAAGTGCATATGCTCGACTAAGCTTAACTGGGTTTGTGCCATCTACATTGGATGAATAAAGCTCAGTTTTTGCATACGTATCTAGTGGCCCCATAAATATAATCTTACTTGAATCATACGAAAATTCAGGAGCGGCAGTCGATACTCCGCCAAGGGCATAAGTTCCAAAATTACTCACACAAACTCTATTAGCACCTGTTGCGAGATCTACTACGAACATGTCATTCACATCATCTGTAATGATATAATCTTGCTGGAAAGCAACTTTTTGAGAATCAGGACTAAATTTTATTGCTGTTGATACATCTTGATTGGCCGGGTTTGTCACATCAGCACTGAGTTTATGTAGATCAGTACCATTCACTCTCACTGCAAAAAGTTCAATGGCATTATCAAACTCCGCATCCGCAGTGAACACCACCCAATTAGAATCGGGTGAAACATAGTATGTTGTAATTTCAACATTAGGATTAATGAAATTTGGAGTGATCTTAATACTAGCGGCCGATCCATTTATAGGAACCGAGCGCAGCTCAGTTGGCTGCCCTGATCCTGGTATAAATCTGACAACCACGTGCTGAGAATTTGGAGTAAGTATATAACTCTTAACATTTCCATCCACACTAGTTGGAATGATCAATGCTTTTTCATCAGTTCCGAGTTTATTATTTGAATAAAGTCTGAATTGTTCTGAATAGACAGGATTTTCTAAATAAACAACTCTTTCTCCATCATTAGTCCATGTCAATGAAGTCGCACTATCAGCAAAGTTAACTAAACTATTTGATCCGGAAATTCTTACTGATTGAGTTCCATCGAAATTAACACCCCATGCTTCCTGAATGCCATCGAGTGTACGATCAGCTAAATAATAAATTCGCTCTAAATTCCAGTCAATGAATCTGGAGCGATTACCACCCGTTACATTGACGTCACCTTCATTGAATAAAATGGGTTCACTGATTTTTTTAAAATTTGAGCCATCGATATGTACAGTAAACACTTCAAAAACTTCATCAACGTCAACATCACCAAAAAGGACAATCTTACTTGAATCTGGTGAGACTTCGAAGTAACGTGCCTGACCATTTAGAATTTGTTTTGAACAAGTCAGACATAACTTTTCTGTTCCATCAAGTTTGTAGCGCCACAGAGATGTTGAAACTGTTAAGGGATTTGCTCCTGCAGTATCATTAACTGAAGCGATTACATATTGACCATCTGGAGTAAAATCCAGGTAGCGGTAGGTCGTTACACTAAATGGATGCAGCCCTTGGGCCTGGTCAGTTCCAATGAGGTCGTGAGTGACCTCTGATACACGTGTGTAACCATTTCCACCGGCATGATCAAATGCTTTATCTGCATCGGCCACGTAGATGTTATAAATGTTATCAGCTGCTCCATTATCAGTAGAGAAGACAACCTTTGTGCTGTCTGCTGAAAATCCAAATACCGGTGCAATGTCTCGGTTCGCGGCCATCGCCGGAGTGATGCGAACTCTGCTAGAGCCATCAATCTTAGCGACCCATAAATGCTGGATGCTATTACCTGAGCCCGCTCTATTATCACTGTCAGTGTTGTAAGCAACTTGTAGACCATCAGGTGAGATGAAGTAATTGCTGGCCACTTCAAATTGCGTTGAGTTGATCAGTGGATTGTGAATTCTCACAGAGCTTCCACCATTCACCAGATCATACGTATACAATTCAGTTCTTGCATCATCAATAAAATCACCATAAAACACGACGCGGTTTTTTAGTGAATTGACTTTATAGCTTGTCACTCCTCTTGATTGCCCTGGCACATAATTGTCAAAAGATGGGTTTAGTTTTACTCGCCCGGTCCCATCAGCATTCACAACATAAATTTCATTAATATTTAATGTATCTTGATCTGCTATATAAACAATCTTTCCTATTTCAGAAATATAAAGGAAATTACTTGCCACATTTTGCCCTGTCCCCAGCGCTCCATTAAGCTTAATGACGTTACTTCCATCTACATTAGAGATGTAAAGCTCAAAGCGCTCATCAAAATCTCTGTCTGATAGAAAGACTATTTTCTCTCCATCATGACTAATCTGCCCTTCCGTGTAATTAATATTTTTATTAGCTGTTGTTCCTTGAATATCTTTAAAATCAGATCCATCAATTTTTGCTGAACTCAAAAAAATCTGTGAGGTTTTTCCAGGTTGATAGTTTCGAAAATAGACTTCATTTTTAGAAGGACTATAGACAAATGTATCTGGGTTTCCTGTATTAAAAGGCTGAATATTTCCTGCTCTCATAGGAGTGATTGCCGTCAACTCGGTCCCATCGCTATTAGCGGACATAATGGCCGTAACACCATTGTCATAATAAGTTCCTCTCATGAGAATTTTCCCACTTCCAGAAGCAACTCCAATCTCATAGATATTTGAAAGTCCTGTGGCCGCCAAGGCCTGTGTATTTAACTTTTGTGTACTCGCGTTTATAAATGTTCTATTGGCCTCAATACCTGAATTTCCCACAGCATCACTGTGATTTGCGCTAAAAATTAAGGAGCTGGCATTTTCTTGTGACAGATCCAATGTGATTGACCATGTATGAGCAGCACTACATACAGGTTGTGCTGAATAGCCAAAATTAGAATCAATATTGACTACTTTTCCTGATTCGCTACAGCTTCCCGAAATCGTAAAAGCTGCTCTATTAGATCCTGTGTAAAAAGTTTTATCAGCTGGACTTATAAACGAAACAGTTGGAACGACTGTATCTTTTTGAATAGTCAAAGATAAAGAGCGAGAGACACTCATCGCATTGTCGTGAAACACTCCAATGGTAACAGCACCATCGCTTACAGAACCAAGATTAAATATTTTGGAATAAGTTTGAGAGGCAGTACACACCACACTCGCTGGGGCCATGCCTGTAATGGAAATAACAACATTGCGTCCCACTTCTGAACAATTTCCATTAACGGTAAAGCTATTTTTATTTGAAAGTTTTATAACGCTTGAAGGATTGGGCTGAACCATCGACAAATCGACAGCTGGAGTTCCCACATACCATCCACTACTCGAAAACTTTTCAGAAACGAGCCCAACTTTATCTACTGATCTTATAGATGGATATACCATTAAGTTTGAGTACGCTGTTAAATCAGAAGATAACTGAATCGTTTTAACATTACCAACATTAGCCCAGGGTAATAAATCGCTCCCTCCAGCAATCGATCCTAAGGCCACTTCATAATGACTAATACCACTTCCACCGTCATTATCATTTGCATCGTTCCAACTGAAAACCGGAGTCTGTGTTAAAGAGTTATAGTAGGATGTATGAACTAAATTCAAAACAGCTGCAGGTGAACGAGTGTCAATTCTAATGGCAGAACTCTCTGAAGCTATTGTCTGCCAATTACCGGCCTTATCACTTCCAATAAGACAGATTCTATTCGAAGCATTTTCTAAGAATACGACATTCGATTTTTGGTCTATCCCATACTCTGTTAGCTGCTCAAAAGTAACTCCCTGACATGAAGATAAGGAAGTAAGCTTATACTTATAACTGTAAAATTCATTATTACCGCTGACTGAAATTGTTCTAGCTAATGTACTTTTGCTAGGACTTAATCCAAGTCCATCTACAGACAAAGTGCCTACAGGTGCAACTGTATCCTTTATTAATTTTTTAGAAACTTGTGTCTGCGTTTTTCCATCAGAATTAGTTCCTGTGACAGAAATTTCGAATTCACCTTCATTAACAGAAGATAAATCTGTTACATAACTAAATTTTCCAAAAGCACATACGGCAGTAAACTCAAGATTAGGAATTTGTAATTGAACCGTTTTAAAGTTATTACACTCTCCATTGATTCGATAGGCACTCAAGTCTCTGGTAGGTACATATGGATCGCGAGATTTATTTTCAATATTAAGTCGGTTTTGTAAATTACTAGATAATGTGACTTTGCTTGGTAAGCAACCAGACATTGAAATGATGACCATGAATAGGGCTAAAAATTTCTTAAAGAAATGCATAAGATATTATCGGCTAATATCAACCAACCTTTTACAAAACTACACATAAATAAAAAAACAATAATAATATAACCATATTTTTAAATAGTTATATTTATCTATATACATGGAGATACATAAGGTTTTTTCTTTATATTTGCAAATTCACTAAAGGAACGCCAACATTCGATGCATATTCACTTCGGTATTTTAGTCAGTAATTCTTTAGCCATTTGAGCTCTTAGCGCTCAACACCAAGAGCTCAAATGACTAATCTCAAAAATTCCTCACCAACCACGGATAAACAGCATCATTAAAAGATAGCTTTGCTGGAAACTCCGACACAAACTTTCTTTCTTCAGTTTCAAAGTCCGAAGGGATCTCATGAAATTTTTCAACTTCGGCCGTAACGATTGATGTTGTATGCCCATCTGCAAGACGATAATAACCAACGTAAACTATATTTTTAATATCAACTCCAGCTTCTTCAAAAGCTTCTCTTTGAGCTGTTTCATAAAGTGTTTCACTGCCCTCTTTATGTCCGCCTGGTAATTCCCAGTTTCTAAATTTGTTTTTTACCATCAACCACTCTTTGCCATTTTTAATAAAAACCAAAACTGATTTGTATGATTCAGGAACAATGTTTGTTTTAAAGTAGCTAACCTTATCTTGATAATTTATTTCTTGCATGTGATCTCCTATGAGAAGGTGCTATTGCATGATGATGGCTCAAAATTTCCCAATTGATCGTGCTTTTTCCACATATCCAAGTTAACCTTTATTCAATGAATCCTCAGTTAAAAATTACATCTTCTATAAATCCAAATGACATCCATAAAGTCATGAGCATCGTTGCCACATTTGGTGCTAATGCAGAAAACATTATAAAGATTAGAGATTATATAAAAAATGAACTTAAAGAGTTAGCTGATAATAGAATCTTATATTTATTAGAAGACATTGAACCTGTTGCGATGGTTCAGCTTATTTTAAAAAATGCAGACAATAGACCTGAACTTGCAAACGGGAAAGAGATTGCTCATATTCACGCCTTACAAGTTTCTAAAACTCACCATCGTCAGGGTTATGGATTAAAGCTTATGCAACTATTAGAACTGGAGGCCATCGCACGAGGTGTGAAGACACTTACACTAGGTGTAGATAGTGATAATGAAAAGGCCTTAAACTTATATAAAAAATTGAATTATAGTTTAATGAAAACACTTGAAGGACGGACTCCTGAAGTACAACTTCACTACCTCCAAAAAAGATTAAATTAACTGCACTAAACTATTTTTTACAAAATCATAATCAACGGATTTAAAATCATTCGTATCAATTCTTATCAATTTTTCCGTCAGGCCTAATGGCGAAACGTTATCTCTTAATCGTATTTCAAACTCACCAAACCTTTCGTTGTCAGCATGACCTCTGTGTCTTTCCCCAAAATCCCATCTTTGCTTAAAACGATCATAGAGAATTTGAGAATAGCTTCTAAGAAAACCTCAACAACATCAAATCCATATTGCTCTAATAATATTTTTAGGGAGTTGGCCCAGGTCAGCTTTTAGTCTGGTAATTAGCTTCACAACAATCGGGCAAGTGATTAAAAACACAGCCCTTCCCCCCTCTGAGAAAGCCCAACTAAACATTTTTCCCTCTATCAAAAGCATCCTTCAATGCTATACTTTTTTAGTGTTTCATTAAATGGAGGAAACCTTGATTTTAAAACAAACTTTAAGTGCTCTCGTTGTACTATCGCTTTCAACTTCAGTTGTCACTGCAGCACCGAAAACTGTAGCTCAACCGCAATTTGATTATTCTGTTCTATCGATTCAAGACAACTGGGCAACAGCTGATAAAGCTCCAGCGACTCCTGCTTCAAAAAGAAAGATTGCAAGCTTGCAAACTTTTTCTGAATCAGATCTAAGTGCAGATTTTAAAAAATTAAGAGCTGAGTGGCTTAAGGTTCAAGACCCTGACCAATTAGAAGGGCTTCTAAAAAAATCATACGCAAACTTTGATTCTTATTCTGATGACACTAAATACTTTCTTACTCAAGCTCACGTTGCTCTTCCACTTCGTGGAATTGTGTGGAGACTTCGCCCTCTTTTTGAAAAAGGTAATTCGTTCTTAGGAAATAAAGCTACGCACGTATCAGCGATTCAAATCTTAAGAAGTGTTGCTGGTACTATCGACATGGCCCTTCCTACAGATCAGGCGAAAGCAACATTTAGATACTTCACAGAGCCTTCTGCTGATATGTCGAATGCATCTCAATTTAAATCAATTGCAGAATTTCAAAGCTTCTTAGGTAATGAAATGGCAAAAAAGCTATATGAAAGCACAACTCGCATTGAAGCTCTTATTGCTAAAGACTCTTCGAAAATCTTTGTTTGGGATAACAAAATGTTATTTGGAACAGGGGCATTCAGAGATGATATTCAACGCTACTCTGGGCACGGTGCCGCTGAAATGCACTTAGCTGCTTCTGCTTACTACAGATCTCTTCACGGGATTTTAGTTTTCTGTGCGTACAACCAGGACCTTGCTCTTGATGTTGCAAAGAAAATGGGAGCTCATGTTGGTCAAGACTCAATCTCAATCTTAGGAAAAGAAAAAGAAGACCTGGGGTTAACTGATGAAGAAAGAGTTGGTGTAATGACGGAATTCACTAAGAAAAAATTCTTATCACTAAGAGACATGCCAAACAATCCTTACGGAACAAACATGATGAAGCAGGCCTACACTGCTCTTAAAAATTATGTACTTCATGCTAAAAAAGCATACGAGCTTCTTCAGGATAAAGATGCAAACCCGGCAATGGCATTAAACCCAATTCACTTTTCTTCTGAGTCACAAGCGCAGTTAGGAAAAGGAATCAGCAATATGGTTGCTGTAGTTAAAGGCGAAGCAGAAGTGAGAGACCCGGTTTCTGGAAAGTCAGTGACAGTTAATCTTCCTGCTTTCTACAATAATCCTCCACAAAACCTAGGCGTTCTGATGGCAAATAAGTTCGAACAAGGTGCAAACGAAAAAACAATCAAAGCTAAAAACGGTGACCTTCTAAAAGTAAGAAACTACGACAAAGGTAGATCGATTGGATGGAACAACGATGCTTGGAAAACTTTTGTACCAAGTGCTGCAGGACAATCAAGTGACTATATGGCAGAGGCCAGAAGAATCATGAGATACAGCCGTGGGACTTCTTTAGTTATGAATTTGCCAACACTTTTTGTAAGATAATCAATCAATAGAATGGTGCTTGAAAGAGCACCATTCTTATTTTTCGTTGAGACCTTTTAAAATCCAGTAATCACCTATAAACGTCACCAGAAATCCTAAAGAGAATAGAACACCAAGCCACTTAAGCGGTATAAGTGTTTGCCCGATAAAAAATAAACTCCCAAAAATTAAAAGCAATGAGAACACAAGGCTTGCATCCCCTCTTAGGGCCAGTCCTTTCTCCAGCGTTCCACCATTAGAGGCAAACAGGTATTGAATGGCATTATCGCCTGTCAGCCCCACTAGAGCAGCAAAGAAGATTGATGTCACAACATTTACCGGAACTTGAAGGACGGCAATCACTGTGACCATAAACAATGGGGCCACTAAACTTGCGATGGCCACATCTTTAAAACTTGCACCTTTAATTTTTAATGTATGCATTAACGTAAACAAAATGATGAGTACCAGGAAAATACTTGTGACAAAACTCTCCAGCATCGTATGGCTCACTCTCTTATTCAGCTCGAGATAAACCAGAACTTGGCCAGTTGGTATACATTTATCACCACAAATTTTCTTCGTAAAATCTTGGAATTCTTCCAGCTCTTTTGTATTGATATTTTTAAGATAAACTACTGATCTTTTAAATTCAGGTGATTCAAAACGATTGTTAAGGGGTGTGCCTTCAAAGTCGCGGATGATTAAATCCTTTCTCAACTTAGACTCAAAATTATTTGTCCACGAATCCAAAAGATCTTTTTTATTCTCAATAAAAAGTACTAGTTTATGCTTCTTTACTTTCTCATTAATATCTTTCATTTCATTTTCAGAAACGTCTTTTTTAAACAAGAGAGAGATATTACCTTCCCAATTGAATTTCTTTTGAAAATCTTCAATCGCCACTCTTAATGGATGAGATTGCGGGAAATTGTTTTTGGGAGAATCCGAATAGTTTAAGAATGGCCATGCAACGAAGGCCATTACTGAAACAAATAAAAATGAATAAATAACCTTCTTCGATGGAGTGTATTTTAAGAATTTTTTAAAATGTTCAATATCAAAAGCTTTCTCACGATTAACCCAGCTCTTCTCAATTTTTAAAACTCCCATAATTGCAGGAACCAGATTAAAAAGGAGTGCCCACTCGAAAAATGCACCAGTAGCTGCGGCCACACCAAATCGTCTGATCATTTCTAAATCTGACGAGTATAGCGAAATGAATCCCACCATTGTTGTAAAAGTTGTAAAAAAGGCAGGGGTAATTATGTTGTGATAACTTTTTTTAGGATCATATTTAAAAAACTCAAATGACAAAAATAAGAAATCAGCAGTACCTGCGATTGCTGTCATTAAAATAAGGTTATTGGTTAGGATATCTACCGGGTATCCCATAATACCCATCAGTCCCAATGTATAAAAGATTGTGGTGCAAGTGATAGCAACATAGACAACACCACTCACCCACGTACCAAGAAAAAGTCGAAAAAAAATGGCAATGAAAATCAATAATCCAACATTGATGTAGAGGTCTTTAGTCAGAATTTTTTTGAACTCGATTCGGTAACTAAGTGGTCCTAGTAATTGAACGTCGCCTTTAGGATCTATCGTTTTATTTTTTAGCAAAAGATCATTTGAGATTCTTTCGATTTCATTAATGGGAACAACGCCATCATTATTTGCACTTTCGAAACTCACTTCCGTCAAAAACGTCGTGTGGTTTGGGTCTAAAAGAACCGGCCCGAGATAGGATTTTTGAACAGAATTTAATGAAGCAGACTGAAGATTTTCGGCACATGGATCTTCCAATAGCTTTTTATATAAAAGATCTCCACTGTCGTCTATTGGAGAGCGAAGACTGTAGACCTGGAATGCCCTAGTAATACTCTCTTCTTTATTCCTAACATTCTGAATTTCCCTCTGCCACTGACAGTGTATTTGAGAGTCCAGAACGCGAGAAGGCTTCCATACAAAATACAGGGAATTAGGATCTTTGAATTCGTTTCTTAATTTGAACCAATTTGAACTTGAGGCGAAACTCTCGTTCTTTACATCATAAATATCAAGTTCTAGATGAATATGACGTAACCCACTCACGGCCAGAATGAATAGGCCCAGAAAAATCAAGATTACAGTCTTTGGATAAACATAACAGTAACGTAATATCCCCTGAAACAAACCAAGCAAATAATTTGATTTTTCACCGACTTTTGCCTCGGTAGGCGTATTTTTCACCATACAAAATGATTAGACATAAATGCGGAAAGGGCAATATAATTTAATTGGAGAATTTAATGTCATATCAAGAAACACTACAGAATTTTGGCAATGCTAAATTCCTTCCGGAAGGTTGGTATTGGCTAATAAAGTCCTCTGAAGTTAAAACAGGCACAGCAAAACCAGCGAAGCTTGCAGACAAAGATTTTGTGGTTTATCGAGGCGCTGATAACACTATCAGAATCATGGATGCGCACTGTCCTCATATGGGTGCTCATCTTTGTGATGGTTTCGTTGAAGGCAATGATATCCGATGCCCTTTTCATTACTGGAAATTTAACGATACAGGTGACTGTATTGAAATTCCTGCACAAAAAGAAATAAAAAATATTCAGCAACTAAAAACATACCCTCAACGTGAGAAGTATGGACTGATTTGGGTTTGGGCCGGTGATCCGGATAAGATTGAAGAAGTTCCTGTTATTCCCGAACTGGTTGGCAAAGAACTCGACTACTCTCTTGGAAGCAGGTTCATTAAAAACTGTCATCCGAATGTCGTCATGATTAACGCTATCGATGCTCAGCACTTTAAATCTGTTCATAACTTAGTTGTCGATCTCGATATGAAGCCGACGGTGTTAACACCAAGATGTATTCAGCTATCTAACACGACTCCTCTCCCTCACAAAAATATCTTTTTAAAATGGGCATCAAAATTCTATAAGAATGCTCTGACTTACGAGATGACTTACTGGTGGGGCCATGTCGGAAGTGTTATGGTGGGACCTGATTTTTTACATTTCTATATTATCTTCGCCCTAAGACCGACTGCGGATGGTGTGACAGAAGGACAGACGATACTAGTTACTGAAAAAAGAAAATATGGATGGTTATTAAATCCAATTATTCTCTTTCTTACTAAACTTGTTGGAAACTATTTCGCTAAGGGAGATACAATCATCTTCTCCCGAATCAAGTTTAACTTTAAGACACCTCTAAAAGCAGATAAAAGCATTATTCATTTTATCGAACATTATGAAGGACAAGCTGAAGCAGGAAGCTGGAGCAACACTTAATCATGCGAACATCAAAAGATTTTCCTAATACATTAGTAGATTGGGATTTATTTGTATTACGCCATCAAAACAGAAAAAATGTTGCTGTTCATTTCATCAGTTTTATTTTCTTCTGGCTCTCACCTATTCTTGCAGTTGCTGTGAATCCTTGGTTTATCCTTGGATTTTTTGCATCAGGGATTATCGGTACGGCTGGTCACTATTTTTTCTCTGACGGCACCGTTGACGCCAAAGAAGCGACTTCTAGTCTTCAGGTTGTTCAGTTCAGCTCTAAAATGGCCTTCCTTTTTATCTCTGGAAGGTACTGGGAAGAAATTTCTTACGTAAATGCGAAATGGCAAAAATATAAAAATGGCGAAATCGAATCGAAGGCCAATGATGAAATGTTTTCCAAATTAGGAACAAATGTATGAATAAAAACTTATCCCAAACTCATAATTCAACTTTACTCGAAGATGTTAAAACTCTTAAAAGAATGGAGATGTCACTAAAGAAGAGTAAAGAACTGGATCAGACAGAAAATATGGATCTATCGGCGAAACTATTTAACCTTGCTGAATGCAAAGATGAGATGTGGAATCCTGAAAAATTCAGTCTGATGTATGGAACATGGTTATGGGATCATTCAACACCTGCACAAAAAGTAAAATTGAATCAACTTTACTGGATTGCTTACTACGCACAAATTATTTCGGCAGAGATAGCTACAATTTTCTTTAACCAGACTGCAGCTGCTGCTATGTACGGACTTGAAGATTTCAAAATCGTATGTGACACCCTTGATCTAGAGTCAGCTCAGGAAAGAACCCATATCAATGCCTTTAAGGTTATTTCCGAAAAATATGAAGAAGAAGTTTTTGGAGAAAGAATTTTTACTTATCCAATGAGAACTCCTTTTGTTAAGACAATGCTCTACTCTGACCTGTCTAAAATGCAGGAATGGTTCAGAACATGGCAGCTTAGAACTTATTCAGTGCTTTCTTCAAATAGTGCATTCATTGGTTGCCAGTACTTTACTGTTAGAGGGCTTAGAACACTGAATGGAAAAATGGTTCAGCATCAACTGTCTCGTTATTACACAGAACACGCTAATAAAGAGAACTCACCGATTCCATCGAAAGTAAGTTATTACCATTTCATGGATGAAAGTTTTCACTTCAATACATCAAGTGTAATTTCTCATGAAGTTATCAATTCTCTTCCTGCGGCCAGTAAATTTGAAAAAATGGTTGCGAACATGTCATTGGAAGGATGCCAAAGAGACCATTACAATTTCTCTACGGCCATCAATGGAATCTTTTGGTACGACCCTGCTCTTTATCCATTAATCTATAAAGTTTTAAGATCAAAGATCTTTAATATGTCTCATCTTGAAGCACTGGAAGCGTTAAGAAAGAGTTTCTGTGAAGAATCTGAAGGAATGATTCAATCACATCAAACTCATCAGGAGTCTATTGATTCATACAAGCATTACCTGGCGGATTTTAAGTACATTAATAAGACCAATAGAGACATGTTAATCATGTCAGAAAATAAACTGGAAAAGCATTTGAAAACTAATCGTGATGCTTTCAAAAAATTTAGATCAAAGGCCGCATGAAATATAAGATTGAATTCACAGATAAGGCCTATTCTCCCATTGAACTTAATGAGAATGCTGAACTCTCACAAACGCTCACTATTCAAAACTCTCCTATCCTCTTTGGATGCAGAACTGGCATCTGTGGTACATGCCTGATAAGAGTTCATGAAGAGTCTCCTCACCCACTTCACCAAAGAACACCTGATGAAGAGGAGTTTCTAGAAGGTCTCTATCCTGGCGATAAAACTCTTCGTTTAGCATGTCAGGTAAAATTAACGGCCAATATAAAAATAGAAAAAGAAAAAATATGATTTCAGAAAAAGATTTCTGGTACATTCTTGCTGAATCTCACGAGCTTAAGAAAGATCAACTTAAGGCCTGTGAGCTTTTTAATGATTGGCTGGTCTTGTTTCGTGATAAAAATGGCAAAGCTTGCGTTTTAGAAGACCGCTGTCTTCACCGCACAGTTCAGCTTTCAAAAGGCAGAGTCCACAACGGGCATCTTCAATGCGGCTATCATGGATGGGTTTACGACGGATCAGGAGAAGTCGTTCAAATCCCTTCTGAAGGGCCTGAGATGATTACTAAAAAGAAATGTGCAAAAACTTATGATGTAATTGAGCAAGACGACTATATCTACGTTAGATTGAATTCCAAACCAGAAATTGAAACGAAGCCCTTCGTTATGCCTTCATATAAAAAGAAGGGATACACGACTATTCGTTTACAAAACACTTTTGAAAATAATGTTACCAACTGTGCTGAGAACTTTGTTGATATTCCCCACACGACGTTCGTGCATCCTAAAATTTTTAGAGATCCAGGTAATGAGCAGCTTGAGGCAGAAGTCACTAGACAAAAAGGCCATGTAAAAGTCACCTATCTCGGAGAAAAGAAAAACTTCGGATTATTCTCCTGGTTCTTGAATCCTAAAGGCTCTGACATCGGTCATACCGATGAATTCTTCATGCCCAATGTGACTACAGTTAATTATTGGTTTGGCGGAGAGAAGCATTTCATCATCACTTCCCAATCAATCCCTTTAAAAGATAACAAGACACTTGTTTACACAGATCTTACTTATAATTATGGAATCTGGAATTATTTCAGTCGACCTATCATTAGAAAGCATGGCCAGGCGATTATCGATCAGGACATTGTCATTTTAAGAGATCAAATGAAAGGGATCGAAAAGTACGGAACCAATTTCAGTTACTCTCCATGCGATATTATTCATACCTATATTGAGTCTATCCAAAAAGAAATCCAGGAAGGAAGAGATCCAGGGCTTTTACCTGATCGCACATCTAGGATTAAATTTTGGATATAAGTTTTGAACTCATTCTTGTTTTTGCAGTTTTCTGGATGCTGACCATCTGGACTGTCAAAAAATATAAAGAAAGAGCACTTATAAGAAATAAATCCGAATGGTTTATTGATATCCTGGGATTACTTCAACAAGGTTTTTTATTTCCCTTAATTCAAACTTATCTTTTGTTTGCTGTCCTTCAGAAATTCACGCCTGAACTCAGAGGGATTATCTCGATCAATCCTCTTGTTTCTTTTTTAATCCAATTTGTGATCATAGACTATCTTTACTACTGGAATCACCGACTGATGCATACATCCACGCTTTGGCCGTTACACAGAGTTCATCACTCCGCTCAAAAGCTAGATTTATGGGTCACTTCAAGAAACAGTTTCTGGTCTTCATTTTTCATCATTTATTTATGGATCCATGCTTTTTTTATTTTTCTCTTAAACGATGCCAAAGGATTTCTACTGGCGATTGCCATTGGAAATGCTCTGGACCTATGGAGACACTCAGGTTTTCGTCTTCCTGGGAAATTAGAAAAGGTTCTGGAGAAATTTATGGTTCTTCCTCATCATCATGAGTGGCATCACTCTAGCACCATTTACGATAAAAATTTTGGTGCTAACTTTATCCTATGGGATAAATGGCATGGGACTTTTTACTCTACAGATAAGAAATGTGAAATATTGGGAGAAGATATGCAAAGATTTTCTTTTTGGAATCAGTGCTTTTTTCCCTGGAGACTTAAATAATGACTATACTCGGCCGACTTATTTCATTATTTCCTTTAGTGCATTTTTTAGGATTCTCTTATTTTCTTTACCTAACTGCTGCAACACATCCAATTTTTATTATTGCTTCGCTGGCATGGCTTTACCTGTTGCCACTTCTTCTCAATCAGATTCATAATTTCTTTTATCCCTTAAAAGAAGAATCTAAAAACTTACAGTCAAAAGAATACTCCGCATGGTGG
Source organism: Bacteriovorax sp. PP10 (assembly GCF_035013165.1). Classification (NCBI taxonomy): domain Bacteria; kingdom Pseudomonadati; phylum Bdellovibrionota; class Bacteriovoracia; order Bacteriovoracales; family Bacteriovoracaceae; genus Bacteriovorax; species Bacteriovorax antarcticus. Next base: position 474,264 of record NZ_JAYGJQ010000002.1, on the reverse strand, counting down.
GGCAATCATCAACTTCAATATTTATTCATCATTGTTCCCCAATTCGAACAAATCCTTCATATCGTCCCAGGACTGTACTCTGTCTGGCTTAGAGCATGGGGATCAAAAATTGGTAAAAAGGTTTTCTGGACTCCGAGAGTAGAAATTCTCGATAGAGGTCTAGTCGAAATTGGAGACGGCGTGGTTATTGGTCATCTTACAGCGATGAGTTCTCACATGGTCGCTGATATTGATGGAAGAGCTCATCTGATTACTAAAAAAATCATCATTGGAGAGCGCTCATTCATTGGAGCTGACTCTCAATTCGGCCCAGGGACTGTCATAGAACCCCGCTCAAAAATAAAACCTAAAACTAGATTGTGGTGGCGTGGAGAATACCAGTGAGTCTGATTCTTCCTTTAGCACGCCAATTCCTCAATGTGATGAGTTCTCAAAAAATTCGATTTTTTGAAGAGTCTTTAAAGGACCCACAAAAGGCCCAGGCCTATCTTTTAAACAAATGGAAAGCAGATAAAACCCATCTGGAAAAAGTTGTGGGACATGAGTACACCTCTGGAAGTAGCGGTGCTAAGAAGAAAATCACTTACACCAAGTCGCTGAAGAACTCATTTTCAGATATGTTTCAAATTTGGGCCTGTGATATTTTAAACAATGCTCCTATTAAACTCGATTCAGGCGTGGTTTATATGAGTCTCTCGCCAAGAATCAATGATCATGGCGGTCTCGACAACGATACAGAATACGTCTCTCCCCTGATGCGTCCTCTGCTAAAAAAATTCCTGGCCGTAGACCCTGCTATGCAAAGGGTGACTTCGGGAGAAGAGTTTTATCATCAAGTAGCAAAGCAACTTCTGGCACGACGTGACCTCGAGATTATCTCAATCTGGAGTCCAACTTATTTTCTTAATCTTCTGGATTATATTGAAACTCATAAAAAAGAATTAGGTTTTAGCGGGTCTTTTAACGACCACTGGCCTCATCTGCAAATGATCAGTGCTTGGAGTTCCGGTGAATCACAAAGCTCCGCAGAAGAGCTAAAAAAGATCTTTCCTGAGGTTTGGTTTCAGGGTAAAGGTCTCATGGCCACAGAAGGCCCCATGACGATTCCTTGGATTAAATCTCAAGGCATGCTCCCACTACTCAATCATACTTATTTTGAGTTTATGAACCAATCTCATGACAGACTTCTTTTGCATCAGTTAAAAGAAGGCGAAGAATATGAAATTCTCCCTCGTTTTCCCAATATGGAAACTCGTTACGAGATTGGCGATAAGGTGGTTTGCACCGGCCATTACCAAAAAACTCCAATGCTTGAGTTTCTTGGAAGAAAAGGCGACAGCTCAGACATGGTTGGAGAAAAGTTATCAGGAAATATTTTAAGAGAATTGTTTACTCACGACTTCCTGGATTTTGTCATCATTGCCAACAAAGACGACAAAAACTTTCACTATACCATTATAGCTGAGTCTCAGAATTCAAACTCCAAACTCGATGCAGTCGCAATTGAAAATAAACTTCAAAGCATCCACCATTACAAACTAGCAAGAGACCTCAATCAATTAAGGCCCTCAAGACTGTTGTATGTAAATGGATTGAAAAAAGAAATTAAGAATATTCAATTAAACTTGGGGATTCGCGAAGGTGATCAAAAAGATTTTACGATAGTTAAGAGACCTGAAGTTAAAAAAGCACTCTACGAGTGGGCCTTAAGCATGTCCTCTTCTGAATAAGATAGCCAGATACCATTCTTTTGAAATTTATTGAGAAGTTCATCGCCCAGTGATTTTTCTGTTAGCAATTTTAAACGGGCAAGCTTTTGATTGGTATCAGAGACCGCATTGATTTCACTAATGAGGATTTTTGTATGTTTTTCAGATAAATCCCCCACTTCTTTTTTAATTTCCTGGATAAGAGTCCAAGGCCCGATTCTCACCATGTTTAAAAGTTCGTGAAAAGCATCCAGTAAAAAAGTGTTTTGTTCTGTCTGTTTTTTTTCCAGTAAAAGAACTCCAGCTGAGTGATGCCTCGTCTCATCTTTGATAATTCTCAAAAAGACTTCGCGCATCCCCTTATCAGCACTCTGCTCGGCAAGAGTCTGATAATAACTAAGCCCCCATCCCTCTAACAGGATCTGGATTAGAAAAAGATTTGAAGGCCTATCACCTTCAGTGATGATCTTTCCAATATGACTTGAGAAACTTGGAACATCAGATGCTGTGATATTAGCATTTAAAAAAGGAGTTAAGCTTTGTAAGTGCTCTGCTTCTTCAAATCCCATGATTGAAAAGAATGACCTTTCCTCTTGAGACTCCGCTATTATATTCATCTTGGCAGCATAAAGCATACCTGCGTTTTCTATGTAATAAGCTTCTCGCAAAAGATGCTCATTCATTCTTGAAAGGATTCTAAATTTCTGTTCTTCTTTTAAACTTTTCCACAAAGAGCTTTTATTCAAAAAAAAGAAGTTTTCGCCCCAATAAAGACCATCGGTAATAGTTTTTTCAACGGGAGTAAAACCATTGGCAGCAAATGATACCTTAACCAAGCGTTCGATCTTAGATTCATTCTCTGAAATATTTTTAAGAAACAATTGGTCTTTGTTAATTTTCATTGATTAATTTTCTTTAAAAATATTTTGTTAAACATCATATGTGACATTCGATGAAGAACTCCTGCCGGCATTAACTTTCTTATAAAGGCAGTGGCATTTGCATCTTTTCCAAATGGCACCCTTAGAGGCAGAGATGATTTCTTAGATAATCGCCAGACTCCTAAGGCCAGGTCAGCTGGGTCTTGATAATTTTTTCTGCTCATTATCTTATTTCTTAAAGATTGATAATTCTGAGTTTGAAGATCATAAGTTTCTTCTTTTTGATTACCCCATACCGAGCTTGAACCAAACTTCGTGCGGTAACCTCCAGGCTCAATCAAACAAACCTGAACACCATGAGGTCTTAATTCATAATCTAGTGATTCTGAAAAACCTTCTACCGCAAATTTACTTGCACAATAAGCGCTTGAAAGTGGAAAACCTGAAAAACCAAACACAGAAGAGAAATTAAATATTTTCCCTTTCGATTTAATCACAAGAGGAAGAAGAGTTTGTGTAACTCTGACCATTCCAAAAAAATTAACTTCGAACTGATGGCGGATTTGATCTAAGGATAAATTCCCAAGAGCACCAAAGAGCCCATACCCTGCATTATTGATTAAGATATCAATGGAGTGTCCGGAAGCTTCAAGCATCTTTTTAAAAGCATGACACTCTGACTCCACAGTCACATCTAAATCGAACTCAATTAAAAGATCCTTATATTTGTTTCTTTCATCGTTAAATATATCTTTTCTAGATGAAAGATTTCTTCCTGTTGCGATAACAGTTTCCCCATGAGAAAGAAATTCTCTCACTATGGCCACTCCAAAACCTGAAGTCGCTCCTGTAATAACGATAGTTCTACTCATTTAAACAAACCTTTGATCATTTTTTTTAACATGTATTTTGCTGGCATAACGATAGACATCTCGGCGATACAGCATAACTCTACCCCTTCCTGCCATTTAGGATTCTTTTCTTGAAAAAACTTAACTCTTGGAAGTCCAAGAAGTTCACAATGAATATCAGCGACATCTGACTTTAGATGGCATGTATCGCCAGATGGGATAACAAGATTTTCTTTGCCGTGATAGCTCTCTTTAAATTTTTTCGAATAAAAAGAATTCATGAGTTCTTGATGATGACTCTTTGTATTTTCCTCATAACGTGGGTAGTGAACCACAAAATTATTGGCCATTAATAAGTAGGTTTTATACCCCTTAGAAATAAGGAACCAATAAAGAGGACGGAAAGGATTTTTTATCTTTTGCATCCAAAGGTATTTTAGAAACATAATACCTAATGCGGGAGATCCCCAGTATTCATTGGCCACAACAGTGTCACCACTATAAATCCCATAATAATCTTTATTATCTTTCGTAATTTTAACTTTTAGGATTGTTGAAAAACCCTGTATCTCTTTAGAACGGGAGTCTTTAAGTAGAATGACATCTTCTTTTTCATAAAGATCTTTTTTAAAAGTCTCGAAAGGATGACCTTCATAATACTGACAAAATAAATGATACATCCTAGTCAGTTCACCAGACTCTATCGCCTTCGGGTTGATAACCAACGCGACCAGCTTGTTTTTCTTAACCTGATTAACCAAAGTCATGCTCGCGAGTTCCATACTATCTCCATGCTCCACTCCAACTACTAGGCTTCAGTTTATTTACATATTGAATAAACATACTAATTGGACGATCGATTTCTAAAAGATTTGCCGGATAAAATCTCATGTTTTCATAAATCATTCCGTCTTCTCCCTGAAGTGCGAAGAATGCTCTTTTAGTCATGAATATTAAAATTTTATTGGTAATCGCTCCTGTGAGACCTTTTCTTTTTTTATCTACATAAATAGGTTGAACTAATGTTTTTCCCTTTCCTATTGGTCGATAAGCAAAAATCATATGAAGACTTGGTAACTGTGGCCCTGTTCCAAACAGACGAACATTCTTCATCAATGTCAGGAATCCATTATTGGCCGAATCGTATCTCATTGAGTAAGAGTAACTCTCACCTAAAATCCTTCGTGCCATTCTGTCTTTTAAAGTCTCTTTCCCAATTTTTCCAGTAAGAGTGATGTCGATCATATCACCGCTGGATTTCTCAGCGATCTGCACATTCATCTCAAGGTCTATTGCATGAACAGTTTTTAAATGTTGAGGATCAATCCCATTAATCATTGTTATATGATGGTGGCATGACCTTTCATATGGTTTACCAAACTTAAAAACGACATCATCACTAGGAAATTCAGCAAACGAGGCCAGTTCAAATTCTGGTACAGATGAAGGAAACACCCAAATAGCACCGAACTGCTCTATGACTTTATAAGATTGATTTTTAGCTTTTGCCTGAATTTTTTCTTTGTTCTGTGTACTGCAAGGAATATCAACACATTCCCCGTTTCCGTTAAACTTCCAATGATGAAAGAAACATTGGATATTTTTGCCAACAACTTTCCCCACACCAAGATGAGTCCCCATATGTGGACAATAAGCATCCATTCCATAAAGCTGATTTTCAAGATCTCTAAAAATGACGATCTCCTGCCCACAGATTTGAAATCCTTTCACTTCTTCTTTTTTAATGTCAGAAGACTTTGCAACAAAATACCAACCTGTCGCTATAACATCCCAATTATTAAAAACGGGGAAAGAAACAATTGGCTGAGTATTTTGATTGGGAACTCTAAAATCTGTCATACAACTCCATCTATTAAAGATAAATTAAATCGGGATAATTGCAAGATTGCAGAAAAATCTCATCAATACCTGATGCTTTTCATCTCTCAAAAATAATGAATGAATTCTAGTAGATAAGCGGTTTTCTATTATAATAAAAGCTATGCTATCAAATAAAGAAATTAAAAGAGTTGATAAGGATCTTCATACTTATCATGAGAATATTCACACTCAACCTATTTCGAAGGAGAAAGTGTTTAATCGCTCTGATCTGCTCACTTGTGGATGGCTGCCATTATGTCCCAGTAGTAAACTTAAAAAAAATACTGTTAGATCATTTAGCGTTTTTAATCAAAGAGTCGCGGTCTTCAGAAAAACTGATGGCAGCCTTAGTGCTTTGGATGCTTTTTGTCCGCATATGGGGACTGATTTAGGTAACGGAAAAGTTATCAATAATCAATTACAGTGCTACCTTCACCAGTGGAAATTTGATGAAGAAGGACACTGTTCTAAATTAAAAAATAAAAAACTACAAAAGTATCCGGTTGAAGAAAAATACGGGTATATCTGGATTTTTCCTGATTCTACAGCGCCTTTTACTGTTCCTTCCCCTCCTGGATTAGAAAATCAGGAAGTAGAAGGCATACACTTATTTAAAACAAAACTTTTTGTTCACCACCATATTTTAATGGCGGGCGGGATTGATCTTCAACACTTTAAGAGTGTGCATAATCTAGATATAAATTTTCAATACGATGTAAGTGTGTCTGACAATAACCAAAATTTTATTTGGGGCCTTAAAGGAAATCTTCCACAAAATAGTATTCTTCAAAAGATTGCCCATTATATCACTGGCGGTATTTTTAAGTACCAGGCCCTCTTTTCAGGTGGCTCTATTACTTCTCTTACCTATGGCAACGATCTCTATTTTAGAAATAAGGGTTTTAAACTCCCTACAACCTCTATTCTATGGGCGGCGACACCGCATCATAATGGAGTAAGCGATGTAGATATCTTTTTAGTTTTAAAAAAGGAAAAAGGACTTATTGGTTTTGTAAAAAAGCAGTTAAAGATTCTTTTTGCTTTAATACTTCAAATTGCCCTAAAAGATGATGACGTGAAGGCGTTTCCTCATATGAGATACAATGTCACTAATCCCTCTGAAGGTGATCGCTCTGTTTTAGACCTTATCAACCGAATAAACTCAGTACACCTTTCTCCATGGGGTGAGAACTTCAAGGAAAAAATATGACATCCAAAGAAGGTACAGTAAGGTCCCTAAGTCTCGATGAATGGTTTTTATCAATACAGCTTGATAAAATCAAAGATGGCTTTCATCTTCCCTTTAGAGTCAAAGTTGATATCACTCATTTAGTTGAGAAGTACGAAGCAGAAAATAAGAAATTATCTCTTACTTCTTTACTAATTAAGGCCAGCTCAATTTTAATCAAAGAAAACCCTGAATATAATCGCGCTTTTTTCAAAACTATTTTTGGAAAAAAAATCGTTGAACCAAACTACAATGCAGTCAATGTTCCAATTGAAATTAACCACAATCAAATCAAGATTGTCTCATCAGTGGCCATCCAGGATGCCTATCAGAAATCCTTGGAGACAATTAGTAGTGAACTAAAAAAAGAAAAATCAAAAACGCTGGAAGATCTACCTGTCAATAAACTCATCCACGGTCCAGGCAACTACTACTTAAACAAACTCAAACTGCGTCTCATCTTTTTTGTTTTTTCAAATTTCCCCGGATTTTACCTGAAAAAACACGGCGGTGGTATTTCCGTGAGTTCGTTGTTTTCAGTTAACAAATCTAATGATGACATCCTTGCCACTGCTTATGGTATGACAGCGCTTGTGCTTTGCTCCGCTAACTCTTACAAAAAAGAAAATAAAACTTTTCTGACTATCAACATTGGCTTCGATCATGGAGTAAACCATGGGGCCGATTGTGTAAGGGCACTATCCCAACTCGTATCAATTTTAGGTCGAAATAATTTATGAAACTCACTCTCTTTTACGTTCTATCAATCACGTTAGGTATCGCTGCGTTCTTAGGTATTAACTATTACGGAAGCATGCAGTTTGGAAATATAATAGCGGCCTCTAGTAGCGCTTCTCTTACTCATGCAAGTCTTCTAAGAGATGTGCTGGTTGCTCTGGCCTTTATAATTGCAGTGGCAAGAATTTGTGGAATTCTTCTGGAAAAACTTGATCAGCCTCCTGTTATGGGTGAAGTGATTGGCGGTATTATCATCGGACCTTCTTTGCTTGGAAAATTTCTTCCCGGAGTTAGTGCTCTTTTGATTCCTTCCTCAACGATGCCAGTCTTAAATATCATTGCCCAGATTGGTATTATTCTTTATATGTTTCTCATGGGCCTGGAATTAGATTTAAAAGAACTTAAAAAAAGTGCGCATCAAACTTTTATTATATCTCATGCAAGTATCCTGCTTCCTTTCGTTCTAGGAAGTATTCTCGCTTTATTTATCTTTCAAGATGTGGCCCCAGCAGGAGTTGGATTTACAAACTTTGCTCTCTTCATGGGCGTATCAATGTCGATCACGGCATTCCCCGTTCTTGCCAGAATTTTAGCTGATAAAAATATGACAAAAACGGCCATCGGTTCATTAGCACTATCGTGTGCTGCAATTGATGATGTAACGGCGTGGTGCCTTTTAGCATTTGTCGCAAGCCGTGCTCAAGGCCAAGGGCAAAACTTCCTGATGACTTATGGACTGTGTGCCCTGTTCATTCTGTTTATGCTTTTTATTATGAGGCCTATACTGACAAAGTGGATTGGTAGTTTTAAAAATCAAAAATCGTTTACCAACAACAAAGGTGCGGTCTTTCTTATTGCTATTTTATTATCTGCGCTGGCAACTGAAGTTTTAGGTATTCATGCCATCTTTGGTGCCTTTCTCTTAGGTCTTATCATTCCTCATGACAGCATCGTTGCTCACGAATTCAATCATAAATGGCAAGATGTTATTCGCGTTCTTATGCTTCCAGCTTTTTTTGCTTATACAGGCATGAAGACGCAGATCGGTTTATTAAATACACCTCAAGACTGGCTTCTTTGTTTACTCATTATAGCCGTCGCAACAATTGGGAAACTAGGTGGAACACTTATTTCGGCGAAGGCCCTTAAGTATTCCTGGTCAGAGTCACTCACGTTGGGAATATTAATGAATACCAGAGGACTGGTTGAACTTATTGTTTTAAATGTTGGATTAGATTTAGGAATCATCTCTCCTCGATTATTTACAATGCTTGTTATAATGGCCGTCGTCACGACTCTTATGACGGGTGTGCTATTAAGCAAACATGTAAAGAATAAACATTAAGATTCTACTGCTGCAATAAGTTAGCTTTAAAAATAGTCAAATGCCGTTGTCACATAATACCAAAGGACTATAATAATCCTGTCAGTATAATATGAATAAAAGGTATTTACTATGAAATCAAATAATACACGACCTGTTCCAATCTCTTATTTTGGAACTTCACTTCTTGCAATGTCTTTACTGAATAAGGGAAATGCTTTTTCAGAAGAAGAGAGACATGACTTAAAACTTTATGGACTCTTATCACATACAGTGGAAACTATTGAAGAGCAGGCAAAGCGCACTTATGCTCAATACGCTCAACACAGTTCTGATATTGATAAGCATATTTTTCTAAGAGATTTACAAGATACAAACGAAACTCTTTTTTACTATTTACTACGCTCTCACTTAACAGAGATGCTTCCTATTATTTACACTCCAGTTGTGGGCGAAGCCTGTGAACGTTTCTCTGAAATTTACAGAGCAGCTCGCGGCCTTTTTATTTCTTACCCTGATCGCGGTCGCATTGATGAAATGCTTGCTGATGTAACGAAGAAAAAAGTTAAAGTTATTGTGGTGACAGACGGAGAACGCATCTTAGGTCTTGGAGATCAAGGTATCGGCGGAATTGGTATTTCAATTGGAAAACTTTCTTTATACACAGTTTGTGGTGGAGTCAGTCCAGCTTATACATTGCCAATCGTTTTAGATGTTGGAACAAACAATGAAAGACTTTTAAATGACCCGTTATATATGGGATGGAAACACCCACGTATCACAGGACCTGAGTATGAACAATTTATCGATTCGTTTGTTCAAGCAGTAAAACTTCGCTGGCCGGATGTTCTTCTGCAATTTGAAGACTTCTCTCAACGAAATGCCTCACCTGTACTTAATCGCTACCGTGATCAGATCTGTTGTTTCAACGATGATATTCAAGGAACTGCAACTGTAACCTTAGGTACTTTAATTGCTGCCAGTCGAGCAGTTGGTGAACAACTACGCGACCAGAAGATTGTCTTCTTAGGTGCGGGAGCTGCTGGTTGTGGAATTGCTGAGCAGATCATCGAAAGAATGAAGCTAGAAGGTTTAACAGAAGCTGAAGCACGCTCTAGAGTTTTCATGGTCGATCGCTTCGGTCTTTTAACAGACAACATGCCAAACATTTTAGATTTTCAAGCTAACCTTGCTCAGAAAAAATCTGGTCTTGCAGCATGGGCACAAAGTGATGAAGAGATTTCATTACTCAAAACTGTTCAAAATGTGCACCCAACAGTTTTAATTGGTGTTTCGGCACAACCTGGATTATTCACTGAAGAGATCGTTCGTACAATGCATTCACATTGTGCTCGTCCAATCATCATGCCTCTATCTAATCCAACTTCGAGAGTTGAAGCACACCCTATCGACTTGATTAACTGGACTAATGGAGCTGCAGTCGTTGCAACTGGAAGTCCTTTCATGCCTGTGCATTTTAATGGAAAAGTTTATCCAATTGCTCAATGTAACAATTCATATATCTTTCCTGGTATCGGATTAGGCGTTCTTGCTGTACGTGCTCGTAAAGTGACAGACCTAATGTTGATGGCAGCAAGTGAAGCACTAGCTGATCTTTCTCCTTTGGCACAAGCACATACTGGTGGCCTGCTTCCAGACTTAAAAGATATTGAAAAAGTGTCTCGAGCGATTGCTTTCAAAGTAAGTCGTGCTGCTCAGGCCTCTGGTGCTGCTGAGAAAATAAGTGATCAGGATTTAATGGATAGAATTGAGAGTAATTTTTGGTATCCGCAGTATCGAACATATACGCTTAAAGAAAAATAATTAGGTACCAAACCTGATTGTATTGCGAATATGTGTAAGAGCTAATTATAACTCTTGAATTCTCTTTGAAAAATCTTCATTCAAGTTAAGGTAGTAATTAGGGTTCAAGCGCGATTTATCACGTCTAATTTCCTCATAACCACTTGCTCTGATTGAACGGGCAACTCTTGCTCCGATAATAGCACCTTGTGAGTTTACGAAGTCTTCTTGTTTTTCGTCTTCAAATTTTCCTAGGATATGACTTCCTAAACTCTCTACTCCACCAACAGTTCTTGCACTTAATGGACCTTCGACGTAACCATAAAGCATGATTCCAAACATGTGGTACCAAGAACCAAAGTTATCACCATCTTGTCCAAAACTATTAATGATAGGCCTAAGTCTGATTGTCACAGGAAGGTCTTGTCTATTATGAACTCTCCAATAACGATTAAGAACGTTTTCAATCGTTAGAAGCGTCAGGTACATATCACCATCGTTAATACGGTAGCTGGCCTTGATTAAATCATGTGGATAAAGTGAGTTAATTTCCTGATCCAGAATCCATGCTTCTAACTGCTCTTCTGATCCTGAAAGCATGTACTGTGATGTCTCTCCACGAGCAAGAGCAATAAGAAGTTTTGAAAACTTCCCCATCAATGAATATGTTTTGGATTTTGACGACTTAAACTCTGCGCTCCACTCATGGACCTTTCCGTACTTAGGAGTAATTCCTTCTTGAAAACCATCAACAATAATCTGATCGATCATGTAAGCAAATTCCTTTGCCTTAATCGGATTCTCGTGACCTTCAAGATAGATTTTCTGTAATTTAAGTTTTTCAGTTAATGTACTTTTCTTTTCTTCACTTATGTTACTTTTTGCAATTTGATCAAGGTCGCGGCTTCTTACTTTCCTCACCACTGATGCGACAGGAAGCGATTTATCATTTGCATCGTAAGTTTTAGTAAATAGTTCTTCAGCACACCCTTTTCCACTCTCCATATCTTTAACAAAGCTATTAACCTTTTCATTAGAAGAATCTGTTAAGCTCCACCATATTTTTTTAGGAGTACTTTGTGCTTTTCTTAATAATGAAATATCTGCAACAAAGTCACTCTCAGTAGCTTCTGGTTGCTGATAATGTGTCAAAATAATTTCAGGCATTTTCTCGACAGCAAGAGGATTACTTAAGTCAGCTTTGCTAATTTTAAACTTGTCACACTCACCTGCATAAACTGAAAGTGTTAATGAAAATACAAATGTTGAAATAATCATCTTCATATTAATTCGTCTTTCCTGATTGGACTTCTTCAGTAAGTGCCTTTAATAAAGGATTTAACTGATCTTCAATAATTCCTTTGGCAATCGGCCCAACTAGATGAGAGTAATCACTTCCTTTATAAATTTTCCCTTTCACCGTACCAGCTATCTTTTTGCTATTTAAAGTCTGTGTACAAATAATTGCTTCTAAACGGTCTACGTTGTCTGTCACTAATTGGTCAGAGCCATCCAGATTGAGGATTAACTTATAACCTGTTTGATTTTTGTCACAGCTCTTATTATCTTCAGTAACATCCAGTACTCCATTGACGAAAACTGTTTTAGAAATAAACATAACTGTCTTCGTGGCCTTAAAAGACATCGAATTTTGAGAAACTTTTTTATCAGACATCTTAGCGCCTTCTGATTTAAATCTTCCCAATAGTCCTTCCGGATACTTTAAAGTTTGTTCTAATCTTTCTTCAACCTTTGCGCCTTCAAGTTGAAATTTGATTGGTGCAACAGAGAAGAACTCTTCTGCGTGTAGATTTGTACTTGCAATTAAAGCTAGAAATAATAGTTTTTTCATAGTTCTCTCTGGATTATTCAAACAAGTTTATTACAGAAGCTGGACAATTCTTTTGAAATTGTAATTAAGTAAGGGCCGTCCATAAAATAGACAATCCCCCCTTAGAGAAGGGTCTTCAAGTATTGATTTTAAGAGGAAATTTGTAGTGCTAAGATAAGTGGAGTGGTCATTGCCTGCTTTCCAATGAAATGTCTTATTGAATAAGAACCAACAAAGACACTAAACATTTCTTGGTATACATTCTTAATTTCACTCGATAATATTTTCATCGAGGTATTAAAATGACTAAATATAGACATGAAATTAAGTTACTAATCCTTAGCTCGCTTGTACTTTTCGTGCTGAAGAATCTTTTCGTTCTTATTTATAATCTTATTTTTGTCGACGAAAAATTCAATATCCCCAATGCCATTCTTGTCCTTCTCTTAACTCTGGTCGCAGGACAAATTTATGGAATAATAAAAGAAAAAAAATTTACATGGATTCTCTCATTCATTCAAATCCTCATTGTATTCTTGATAGGCAAAGGGACTTTTGGATGGTTATTTACCTATCTTTTTGAACCAATCAACTTCCTGGGACTTTCTTATTCTTACTTGATCACTGTATGCCTGATTGTCTCTGAAACTTACAAGACGTTATGGCTATATAAAAGCCTCCAATAACGCTCCACTCTTTACATACTTCAATGAAATGATCTAAAAATGTAGGTATTAATTATTACGTACCTGCAAGGAAAACATGAAAGCTCTTCTTTTCTTATCTATGTTTATATTAATAGCATCTTGTTCTAAGTCTTCTGCAAAAACTCCCCCGAAACCAACAATCTCAAAACCTCCAGTTACATTATTTTGTGGGCACATCCACTATGGTTGCGAAGATGTGGACACTGACACCGTAGAAATTGAAATCAAAGGTCCTGATAAAGTTCAAGTCATCCGTCAGTTTCATAGAAGTGATCTTCCCTTCACTTCTGCATTTATTGGAAAGTTTGTTAAACCAGAAGAAATCAATGCAAAATTTGATTTAAAACTAACTCATAAAAATTCAAGATTCGATCAGACAACAAATGCAGAAGGTGAAATTATTTTAACTCTCACTTGTGCTGATTTGAGTACTTTCAAAGACTGTAAAGTAAGCGGGCATCCTGCTGCCTCTAATAAAAAACTAGGAAAAATACCTGGATGGGATAAGACCGAAGGCGACGTTGATCAATTGTCATGTAACCTGAAAGCTTTCACAACAGATCAAGCTTCTGTAAAAGACTGCACAGACGAATAATCCTATGACTGAAAAAATACCATCGTTTCAAACAGAGAGACTTATTTTAAAAGAAATTCAAGTCTCAGATCTTCCTTCTTACAAAAAATATTTTGTTAATTATGCTGTTATATCTCAGCTGTCGGCCTCAGTACCATGGCCTTATCCTGCAGATGGTGTGGAATGGTTTTTTAACAACGTCATTCTCCCTAAGCAAGGCAATGATCGTTGGGTATGGGGAATTCACTTAAAAGATAATCCCAATGAACTTATTGGTGCTGTCGACCTTTGGAGACAAGGTACTCCAGAGCATAGAGGTTTTTGGCTTGGTGAAGAGTTCTGGGGCAAAGGTTATATGACTGAAGCAGTTGAACCTATCACTGAGTATGCTTTTAATGAACTGGGTTTTGATGAGCTTATTTTTTCAAATGCCTTGGGGAATACTAAATCTCGCAGGGTCAAAGAAAAGGCCGGCGCGACGATGATAGAAATTCGCCCTTGCTTATTTGTAGACCCCGTACTCACTCAAGCTGAAACATGGCAATTAACAAAAGAAAATTGGCTCATTCATAAGTCATTGTTGTTATTTAAATAAAATGCAACACGTGATTATCTCAATGCCACTGGCCCAAAATTGGGCCACAAGAAATAAAGATGCTTTTCCTAAGTATATGGATAATTAGGTATCCGTATTTTCCTCTTTTATTATTCTCAAAACCTAATACCATTTAAACATTAAATAATTTTAAAAGCGCTCATTGTAGGTACCAATGCATAATATCCTATTGCTCGAAGAAGTTTCGATTCCTGAGAATCTTCACCTTTTGATTCTTGATAACACTAAGTCTTATCAAGAACGAATGATTTCTGATTTAGGTGAAATCGGATTTAAAGGAAAGATCACTGTTGCGACTTCTCTTGCTGAAGCTTTCGAACAATTTAAAAAAGAAGCTCCTGGCTTCGTTCTTTGTGATTCAAAATTAGTTGATGGTATCGGAACAGACTTACTAAAAGCGATTAGATCTAAATCGCAATTAAATTACCTTCCCTTCTTAATGGTTTCTGCGGACAGTGACATTGATAATATCCTGGAAGCAACAAATGATGGTGCTGATGGATATCTTGTCAGACCGTGGACGAAAAAAGATCTTATTGAACAGATTGCTTTTGCTTACAGTAAAAGAAAAAGACCTGATCCCGTTTAATACCAGAGTACTCTGCACTGGTAATAAAAAAACCATTTGGTATTTACCAATAAAATGTCACAATTAGAGTACTCACTATTCTAAGGGATATTTTATGAAATCAATTTTCAAAGTCTTTGCCAGCTGGAAGATGCTCGTCGTTCTTATGCTGGGATTTGCTTCAGGTTTACCATTAGGTTTAACCGGCGGAACTCTTCAGGCCTGGATGAAAACCGAAAACATCGACATCGGTACTATCGGTCTTTTTTCTTTGGTTGGTATCCCCTACACATTAAAATTTATCTGGGCCCCGTTAATGGATCGCTACGTTCCACCTCTTATGGGACGTCGTCGTGGCTGGATGATCCTGACTCAAATTGGATTAATTATTACAATCGCGGCCCTTGGATTTAGCGATCCAACTTTAACTCCACAATACGTTGCCTTCTTTGCTGTCTGCGTGGCCTTTTTTAGTGCCAGCCAGGATATTGCAATTGATGCATATAGAATTGAAGTGCTTGATGAAAATGAATTAGGTGCCGGAGCAAGCATTAACATCATGGGGTACAGAATCGCCATGATGGTTTCAAGTGCACTAGCTTTAATCATGTCTGACCACATGTCATGGTCGATGGTTTATTTAATAATGGCCGGATGTATGGCCGTTGGTGTTCTGGCAAGTATCTTTGGGCCAGAGCCTCTTGCAAAAGAGCTTCCTCCAAAAACTTTAATGGATGCTGTTTACAAACCATTCACTGAATTCTTCAGCCGCGTTGGTGCTGTTGAAATGTTAATCTTCATTTTAATTTACAAACTCGACGTTGCTTTTGCTATGGCACTAACAACTCCATTCATGATGGATTTGGGATTTTCTAAATCAGATATCGGTTATGTATTAAAAGGTGTCGGGATGTTTGCGACAATTGGAGGAACACTTTTAGGTGGTGCCCTTCTATATAAATGGGGAATTAAAAAATCTCTTTGGGTCTTTGGTATTGTCCAGGCACTTTCAGGATTCTCATTTTACATCCTAGCTCACGTTGGAAAAAACTATCCTGTAATGATGGCCGCAGTTTGTATTGAAAATATTTGTAGTGGTTTAGCAACTTCAGCTTTCACTGCTTTCATGATGAACATCTGTGATAAACGATACACGGCAACTCAGTTTGCCTTACTAACAAGCTTTATGGCCATTACTAGAACTTTAGTGGCAACACCGTCTGGATATATTATGAAAAGTGTTGGATGGGAAATGTACTTCATTATCTCTATCCTGATTTCGATTCCAGGTCTGCTTCTTTTACTTCGTTATAACAAATGGCAAGTTCACCACGAAGGACAATGATTTTTTAGTTTCATCTGCTCAGGGCCTGTTCCTGAGCAGTTTTTTTTCTACTTCCTACTCGACATATAATTCATTTCCCAATTAAAATCTTCTGCATGAATACGATCACTCTAAGAGAATTAAGACTCAGTGATAAGGCCGCTTTTAGTGCTGCCTCAAACGAGCTGTGGGAAAGTCATTTCATATTTGCTCACTACTTCGAATCCATTGCTCATAATTCTTTTGAAAAGTATGTTGAAGTCCTTCCACTCTTTTCCAAAGGGAAACTCATCCCGAGTGAGCACGTTCCAAGCACAATACTTTTTGCTTTTAACTCTCACGGTAAAATTGTTGGCCGGGTTTCAATCCGCCACACTCTCAGTGAAGCCTTGATGATTATCGGCGGGCATGTTGGTTACGGCGTTGTTCCTTCAGAAAGACGCAAAGGATATGCGACTCAAATCCTAAGTGAATCTATTCTCTATATAAAATTACATTTTCCTCAACTTGACCGTATCCTTGTCACTTGTGATGAGAGTAATATTGCATCAGCGAAAACCATTGAGAAGAATGGTGGCGTTCTGGAAAATATTACAGAAGATCATAAGAAGCGTTATTGGATTGATCTTTAATCGAGGCGTTTATGAAAACTTGGTCTGACACGAGAATTCTAAAATTATTCAATATTGATTTGCCAATTCTTCAGGCACCCATGGCCGGTGCTAACAATTCCGTCATGGCAATTGCTGTTGCAAAGGCCGGAGGTTTAGGCTCTATTCCTTGTGCACTGTATACTGCCGATCAAATAAGAAATGAAGTTCAAAAGTTTCGCGCAGAAACAAATAAACCACTTAACCTGAATTTCTTCTGTCATAAAAATCCTGCACCTGATTCTATACGCGAGGAAAATTGGTTAAAAAAACTTGAAGCCTATTACCATGAATTTGGTCTAGATAGTAAAAATGGATACACTCCCTCAAGTCGAAATCCATTTGATGAAAAATCCTGCGAGCTGGTACTTGAATTAAAACCTGAAGTTGTAAGTTTTCATTTTGGTCTTCCTGCAAAAGAACTTGTCACCAAATTAAAAGCTGCTCACATTAAGATTATATCTTCTGCGACTACAGTGGATGAAGCACGCTTCCTTACTGAGAATGGTTGTGATGCCATTATCGCTCAAGGGTTTGAAGCTGGTGGACATCGAGGCATTTTTCAATCTCTCGATATCAATACTCAAGTGGGAACGATGGCGCTTGTTCCACAAATTGCCGACGCAGTATCTATTCCAGTTATCGCCAGTGGTGGTATTGCTGATGCACGCGGAATTGTAGCAAGCTTCGCCCTTGGAGCTTCTGCCGTGCAAATCGGGACTGCTTATTTATTTTGTCCTGAATCCCTCATCTCCCCTGTTCATAGAAAAGCATTGAAGAGTGTGAAAGATAATCAAACTACTTTAACAAATATTTTTACCGGCAGACCTGCCAGGGCCATTGAAAATCGTCTCACTAAAGAACTAGGCCCGATGAATATCCTTGCTCCTGAATTTCCGCTTGCAGGAGGTCCACTCTCACCATTAAAAGCAAAAACTGAACCGATGGGTTCTGGCGATTTCATGTCGATGTGGTCAGGGCAAGCAGCCCACTTAGCTGTGGAATTACCGGCAGAAGAACTTACAAAGCATCTTGCCAATGAGGCCTTAAAAAGAATGAGAATGTTTGATTAAGCTGATTTACTTCTTTCAAAAAAATTGAGCTAATTGATGTCATTCACTCAAGGAGTTCTCAATGATAAAATTAATTACATTAATAACAGTTTTAATATTCTCTCTTCCCGCTTTTTCTTTTGAGATGGGAAGTTACCATAACAAAATGGCAGACGAATCGACTGGCTGCTGGATTGAGGTCCTTTCAAATTCGGCTTCAATTAAAGCAGACGGACACTGCTACACAGAACAAGGCATGAGCTACAATATTATCGGTCTTGTGAGAATGAACTACGGTTTGTATGAATATAAGTTTGAAATGGATGGTGAACTTTTTATCAACAAGATCATTGTTTCAAAAGATTTAATTAGTTTTAAAATTTATAACATTGAGACATCAGAGATGGTTCAGGATGAATACCTAAAATATATCAATGATAATCAAGTTCAGTACTACCTTTCATATTTTGACTTTAGAGGCGACAGGGATGTTCGTTTTGATATTACTCTAGACAGAGAAGTTGAATAATCTAACAATGGCCCGGCCATAAACCGGGTCTTTATTTGCTAATATTTCTTGAATCAACTGGAATTGTAATAATAAAAGTTGTCCCTTTTTCAAGTGAACTCTCAAGACTGATTTTCCCACCATGCCCTTCAACTAAACCTCTAACTAAAGCTAGACCTAGCCCCCAGCCTTTTTGATTCCCTTGAGCAGCTGAGACTGAACGATGAAATGGCTCAAAGATATGAGACTGATCTGCCTCGTTGATTGGAGTTCCTTCATTGTGAATATGTATCTGAACATTGTTTTCTAATTTTTTCACAATGATTTTAATAGGAGAATCTTTTGATCCATACTTAATCGCATTAGATGCTAAATTATCTACAATACGGCGAATGGCCGATTCATCCCAATGCCCACAAATATCTTCCTCGGCAATCAAATCAAAACGGTCCGCATAAAGGGCCTTAAAGTCTTCAAGTGATCTATTAATAAGCTTAATCAAGTTACATTCAACGATATCCAATGGAATTTTTTCACCAATGTTAAGCTGGCTGACATCAAGTAAGTCTTGAATCATATAATCAGCACGATCAATATTTTCAGTAATACGCTCTGCTGTTTTTTTCACCTGGCCAGACTCAGGATTTGATCGGATCAAAAGCTGTGCACCCAATTTTGAGGCCGCAAGTGGCGTACGTAAATCATGAGTTAAAGCGGCCACGAAAGTTTCGCGCATCACTCTTTCACTTTTTAATTTTTCAATCTGTGAACGTAAATTAATTTCAGTCATAATGGAAGCTGTCAGCTCACGCATAACTTCAATGTCATCTTCACTCCAGACTCTGGCCTTAGAATCCACAGCACAAAATGCACCAATAGAATGCCCATCGTCTGTCATGATTGGAAGAGCTATAAAAGCTCCAATCCCCCACGGTTTTGTGGCCGGGTGAAATTTTAAAAGTGGATCAGTGGATGCATCGTTAGAAATGATAGGTTCACCTTGAAGTGTATAACGACAAATGGATCCATCTATCGGAACTTCACGGATGACATCATATGGTGCCGGCAGGCCATGTCCTGCTTTAAAAAATTGTTTTTTATCACTAACGAAAGAAACGATTGTGAGAGGAACTTTTAAAATTCGTGCAGCAAGATTGGCAAGACGATCAAAAGCAATTTCAGTTGGACTATCCATCAGCCCGGTATCTTGTAAGGCCTTCAACCTTTCCGGACTAGTTAAAAAACGATCGCAAACTTCGACTTGTTTTTCAGTGGAATGACTTAATTCACCGGTAAACTCCATAAATATCTGCCTTACAATACGTCCTTTATCTTTGGTTATCATAGGCCTTGTAAGTAAGGTTGTCTTTATGAGTACGGTCATGAATCATAAGTCCGCCATACTGAATTCCCTATAAAATTGATTAGTTAAATGATCACGCTAATGTTTTTCCATACCTGACCGATAAGTTCAGGTGTTAAATATTTTCTGTAGGAGTTTTGAAGATGCCAATCAAAAAAAATAAGCGAATTTTAATCACTTCGCTGTTTTTAATTTCCATTCTTGCAAGTTGCTCACACCAACCCACTCAAGTCGCATGGTCTTCAAGAGATATCACTCCTGAAGAACGTCAGATGATGTCCACTTATCCATCTGCTTCCGAACGCGAGCCTGCGGATTGGGTAGATCGATGTGTATCAGGTGTTAGAAACTTTTTTAATCCAAAGGCCAATGGCGTAGATGCTGTTGTTCTCAAACCTCTTCCTGAGTTAACTCAACTTAATCCTCAGGTAAAACAATTTCCTAATGGAAAAAAATATACTGAATACCAGGCCAATATAAATGTCATGAACAAGTATCCAGACTATGACGAATATCTGGAACAGACGGCAGAAATTATATTTGAACCAGTTGAGCCTTTTGGGCACATCACTTTAAGAATTGGAAAGAAGCTTCATTCTTTCAATTTTATTCAATCAACTTCTATTAACAATTTTTCTCCTCGAATGAAAAATAGTTCGAACCCTGAAATGTCAGGTTCGATGGGTTACATCTTCCACATTGGAAAAGATAAAATTGAAGCGATGGCACAAGAAATTGAGATGTTTTATAAAGTGTCAGCTTCTAACAACGTTCCGCCCTTTGATGCTTACTCGCCACTACTAAAAATTCATGAAGTCGATGGAACTTTTGGAAAGACTCTGAAGTTTCAGTCTGAGTCACCAAAGTATGGAAATGAAAATAACATCACTGGTAAAATCGTTGAAGAAAACGGAAATTTCTTTCTAGATTCTGAAAAAGGAATCAAAGTTCCTGTTATCAAAAAAGGAAAAGAATATTTTACTCAAAGTTATTCATGCTCAAGTTCAGCAGGACATGTCATGGAAAAATATTTTGGTATTACGCTTTCATACGATGGCGCTGCTAAATCAATCAAAGAATCTTTAGATAACGGTAACATTAACGAAAATATTTCTCCAATCGGGATTATGAAATACTATGAAGAACAATAAAACCCAAAGCGCTCTTTTACTGACAGTTCTTTTAGCGAGTTCATGTGCGACAGGGCCGGATCGCTATACTCCTGTGCCTTACCGTGAAGACGTGAGTTTTTATCAGCCGTTTATGGCAGATAGATTTCCTGCCGGTGCTAAAGAATGCTGGGACTCTGTTAGATATTTTTTTGGTGCTGAAAAACCAAACACTGCTGCCGATTTACTTCACAATCAGGTAACTGCTAAAAAAATCACTGAGGCCATGGCCAAAAATCCTCTTCGTTACCCTAAAGGTTTTGAAGGTAAAGAAGGTTATCAAATTCAATATGGTTTTGAATCAGAGTATCTTCACGATGAAACGGAAGTTCTCCTGAAAAACTATATGCCTGCTCCTCCATTTTACAATGACTCTAAAGAGGCATGGCTGGCGATGACTCCAGCGGCCCGTCTGAAAAAAATGGATGATCTTATCGATGCATCTGAAGATGCAGCTCCAGAGGATCAGCTTTTTGCTTATAGAGCAAAAGGAAAACTCATCAAGATTACAGATGATAAAGAATTAAATGCAGCTCTTCCAGACTCTTTTGTTTACGATGCAGGACACTTTGAGATTGTTCTCGATCCTTCAAATACAGCTGAAGAAATTATTTCTAAAATCAAAATTATTAATAAAAATCTTGGCGTAGGTTCAATGCAGCTGACGGTTTCCAATCCGCTGGATAAAGCATTCTTAAAAGAGAACAAGGCAGCAAGAGAAGAACTAAAATCAGAACTTCTTGGTTATTATAACTTCATGAACGACTTTGATACTCTATCAAAACTCGAAACAGGTTATGAAAGATTTTTAAAAGATCCAAAAGTTCAGGCCGTAAAAAGTTTTAACCATCCTTGGCTTGGGCCAATGAATAAATTAAAACACGACAAGCTTGAAAAGCTAATTGACGGTATTGTAGAAGGCAAGGCCTATAGTGAAGATCAACTAAAACAAATGTCTTATCTGGTTGTTTCACATAAGTTTATTGGTGGACTTTCATTCAGACCCGACGTTGCTTACAAAAAAAGTCGTCTGGCAAGTGAAGTGCGCGATTGTCACCAAAACGTTAAGTGCATTGAAGACAGAATTATTCGTGAAACTTATTTCCTGATGAAAGGAAAAGAATCATTCAAGTCATTCAGCACGCTGGCACAATTTGATACTGAGAAAAACTTTAGTAAGATTAAACCTAATGATGTTCAAAATATGTTAAGTGCTCTTTTTCCTCCATACGGGCAATTCGAGCAAACAGAATTAGAACTTTATAGAAATTTCTCTTTTCCATTCCGCGACTGGAGCAAACACGTTGAAACTCTTGGTAAACCAGGACTAGCAACTCAGATTGCCGATGCTCAAACAGCTTATACTGAAGCATTGAAAAAAATTATGTTTGAGTACAACGCAAAGATGATCTCTGCTGACCGTGCAACGAGAGAGCTTGCCAAAACCGAAGCACAAACCAAGGTTATGGGAGCACTCGCAGAATTCTCAAAGAAAAGTGGTCTAACAGATGCGATGAAAGCAAAATACAATGAACTGCTTAATCCTGAAGAGATCAAAAACTTTGATATCTTGAAATTCACATTTTTTATTAAAGCATTAAGACCAACTGGCGAGAGCATAGCTCTTGTCAGTTTTTATGAAACTAGGCTGACTGCTTAAGACTTGCAACCTGAACCCGACCGTCGGCCGTATAGAAAAAAACCTTGCGCCCGACTTCTCCACCGACGTGCTCACCAACCACTTCAATATGGTGGGCACTCAAGATATCACGGGCCATTTGGATATTCTGTTCACCAATATTATTGAATCCACCACCAGAAGCTCTCACCAGACAGTTGGCCCCACCAATAATTTTCGCTTTTAAAGACGATGATGGCCCCATTGTGAGCTTTTTAACTTCATTGATGAGTATTGGTATGGCCTGGTCCCCATATCTTAGAGGATCGTCATCCAGGTTGTGATCGAATTGGTATGGAAGAGCGTAATGAATCATTCCTGCAAAATGTTTTCCGGGTGAAAAAAGACAAATGGAAACGCATGAACCTAAAACAGTTGAAATAACCGCAGGGTCTTTGACCACAATAATTTGTCCGATATTCAAGCTTAATTTTGATTCGTCACTCATGGTGACTACTATCGCCTGTTTTTAGAATAAACTGAAGCAGTCGTCACTTTCCACGGTGTTTTTGTTCCCTGTAGTGATTCTGAATGTCCGATAAAAAGAATTCCGTCATCCAAACAGGACTGTGAAAGATTGATCGCAACTTTTTCCACCACGGCACGAGAAAAATAAATCATCACGTTTCGACAAAGGATCAGATCGAATTTTCCATCTGACTTCGAGTCTTCAACCAGATTAAAGGCCGAAAAAGTAATTTTGCTCTTTAGAGATGATTTTATTCTAAACCAGTCCGCAATCTCGCCTCTTCCATACTCGATAGATTTTTTTCTATACTCTTCAGGAATTTCAGATTCTTTGATCATGGAATAAACACCATTTTTAGCTTTCGCTAAAACATTGGTATCAATATCAGACGCAAAAATTTTATAAGTCATTCCTACCGGAAGCTTAGCTTCTAAAAACATGGCCAGCGTATAAGGCTCTTCGCCTGTTGAGCAGGCAGCAGACCAGACGTTTATTTCACTTTTTTTAGATTGAATCCACTTCGGGATCAGGACTTCTTCAATATATTGAAAATGTCTGATCTCTCTAAAAAAATCTGTTTTATTAGTCGTCATTAGATTAATAAAATTCTGCCACTCTCCATGATCTTCAGGAAGACTTTGCAGATAATTTCTGTAATCAGAATAAGAACCGAGGTCGCTATTTTTGAGATGAGAAGTTAAGCGCGTAAGCAGCAAATCGCGCTTCTTATCACTTAAAGTAATTCCCGCAAGCTTAAAGACGAGGGCCTGGAAATAGGCAAAGTCCTCGTCTTTAATAACTCTTTCGTCTTTTGAAAATTGGATCGCTAATTCACTCAAAAATTATACCTCTTCAAAACCTGGATGATCGTAACTTGGAAGAGATCCACCTGCCGCTTTTTTAGCTGGAGCAGCTTCATGTCTTGCATGAGCTACTTTTGCTGCTGGTGCTGATTTTTTGGCCGGTGCTTTAAAAGGCATCACTTTAGCTGTTGGCGTAGATTTATTCATTGTTGGTTTTGTCGGAGTCGATCTCACAACAGAATCATCCGTCGGTGCAGCCGTTCCGTTAATCGTTGCAACTAATAATAGAACCTGAGTCTTCAATGAAGATGCCTGAGATGATAATTCCTCGGCTGCACTTGCTGCTTCTTCAGATGTCGCTGCATTGGTTTGAGTTACCTGATCCAGTTGCCCCATGGCCTTTGTAATTTCCTGAATACCTTTTGACTGCTCGAAACTTGCATTTGAAATTTCACTTGCCATCGTTGCTACACTTGTAACGTTGATTACGATTTCGGCCAGAACTTCACCACATTCTTCAGCAACTTTTGTCCCTGCTGCAACTTTTTCTTTTCCGTCTGCAATCAGTACATCTACTTTGCTTTTCGTTTCCTGAACAATCGATTCTACCTTATGAACACTTGAAGCTAGCATTTCAGAAATTTCTTTAGCAGCGTTCCCACTCATCTGAGCAAGATTTCCTACTTCTTCAGCAACAACCGCGAATCCCTTACCTTGCTCACCAGCTCTCGCTGCTTCTACTGAAGCGTTGAAAGATAAAAGTTTAGTCTGGAAAACGATATCGTTAATAACTTTTGTTTTTGTTTCAATTTCCTGAATAACTTTCACGATTTCACCCATTTGATCATTTGAATGATTAATCTGAGTCATAATATTGTTATTACTTTCGTTGATCTGAGACATTGAATGAACCATTTCTGTAACAACTGTACGTCCTCTCTCTGCTTGTCTTTTTGATATTTCAGAATTCTCTGATGCTTTTTTCGCGTTTTCTGTATTGATGTTGACCATTGAGCTCATTTCTTCAACTGATGAAGATGTCTCTTCTAAAGATGAAGCCTGCTCTGTTGCTGCTTGAGAAAGCTCCTCAGAAGAAGAAGCAATTTGTCCTGCCGCTGAAGATACCTGTGCGCTCGATTCATCAAGAGCGTCACTGATTTGCTTAAGAGTTCCCACTAGAGAATTTGAAAAGAAGAAAGCTGCTGCAAAACCAATTGATCCCATAACAATAATTAAAGTTACGATAATCTTTGTAGCATTAGCACCACTCTCTTTTGCACTTTCGGCTGCATGTTTTGCTTGCCCCATGTGAAATTCTTTTAAAGCTGTACTACTTGTTCTCGTTTCATGAGCAAGTTCTACAATTTTATTGTTAATCAGATCATCGATTTTAGCCTGTGTTTCAGGATCTTTCTTCCCTGACTCTAGTAGAGTCATTGCTTGTTGAAATAAGTTAAAACCTTTATCAAGACCTGCACGAAATTTAGAATATATGACATCTTCACCCGGCAGAAACTCTACTTCCATATACTTCTTTTGAAATTCGGCATCACTTGTTAAACTACCTTTAAAAGATTTAATTGCAGCTTCTTTCCCTTCAAGGCCAGCATTAGAGTTCAGAATCATAACCTGAAGTCGTGCTGATCTGTAGTTCGAGTACATTTCAAGCATCAAAGATGTATTCGGGTAACTTGTATCAGTCACAACCGAAAAATCTTTAATAACTTTATTCATACTCCAATAAGAAACGGCCCCTAAAACAATCGAGACACTGACTAAAAAAGCTGAAAGCATCAGAAGCTTTGCTTTAATACTGAAATTTTTCATACATGTTCCTTGCTATAAAATTTGATACTGCGATTCATTCTTAGAAAACTTATCGTGCACATAAAAATCAAATTGATGGCCCAAGGGCCTATACATAAAACTTAAATTCTAATGTTAGATTTCATAGAGTTGAAAAAACAGGCCTAAGACAAAAGTGCCTTGTTTATAAATAAAAAATATCACTTTCTTTATTTTTCATTTCGAAAGGAATAATAACTACCTGATATTCATATAAAATTTGTTGATTGAGTTCCTGTGAAAGTTAGAAAAAACACACAAATGTAGGGGCTCTATTTTTTACTTAAATTACCAGCTATATTAAGAGTTATAAGGAAGTACATATGACAATTGAAACTCAACAAGACATCGTCGCGCTTAAGATCATCGGTAAAATCGTAGCTGATACATTAAAGCTTATGATGAAAGAAGCAAAAGCAGGAATGACTACTCTTGAGTTGGATGAAATTGGACGAGCTCACCTTGAAAAATTCAATGCTCAGTCTGCTCCTAAATACACTTACAACTTTCCTGGCACTACTTGCATTTCAATCAACGAAGACATCGCTCACGGCATCCCTGGTGATTACGTGATTAAAGATGGTGACCTGATCAATATTGATGTCTCTGCTGAACTAGATGGATACTTCGCCGACACTGGTGGATCTTTTGTACTGGGGAAATCGACTGATATTCAAAAGAAAGTCATGAAGGCCACAAGAGAAGCCTTAAATGCAGCGATTGCTGCTGCTACGGCCGGAGCTCCTTTAAATCTTATTGGAAAAGCGATTGAAAAAGTAGCGAGAAAACATAATTTAAAAATTATTGAAAACCTTGGAAGCCATGGAGTAGGACGCGCTCTTCATGAAGAACCAAAATTCATTGCTCCCTACTATGACCGCAACGACCGCCGCATCCTTAAAGAAGGACAAGTCATCACGATTGAACCCTTTCTATCAACTCACACAACTGAAGTTGAAGAAGGTGCAGATGGATGGACACTCTCAGGTGAGAAAGGAAATGTGGCCGCTCAGTACGAGCACACAATGATCATTACTAAGCACAAACCCATTATCCTGACTTAATTAAAAAAAGAGTCTCCGCTGCACTTTGTTTTTATAGTCGGCGTACTTCTCTTTATGAATTTTATAAAGATGTTCTTCTTCCAGTCTGATTTGAATTGTAACTAAGACAATTCCTAAAACAAGAATCATTAAATTAAGTGCAGTCGAATACACGAGAAAATTTCCAGACAGCGCAACAATCGTTGCTGCAAAAATAGGATTTCTCGTAAAAGAAAAAATTCCGTGAGTGCGCAATTCTGTGACTTGTTTATCATCAATCCCAATCCTCCACGAATCCTTCATTTGCACTTGAGCAGCACACATAAAAATTAATGAGAGGATCATAAGAATCCATCCTGCTAAAGTCGTATGCTCATGATTAAAAAACTCCGTGAATTTAAAAAACTCATATGAGAGCGCGCTGATAAAAATCAAAACAAACAAAAGCTTCATGTAGCTGCCTATCAAATCATGGGCGCTCTCACTGTTTTTAAAAGTAATGGGAACTACCCCATTTGCCCTATAAACCCTGACGGTAGGTAAAACAAAGGCCATGCAAAAGAAGATAATAAAGAAACCTAAAACCATTAAAACTCCTTAACTTTTAATAACTTATCTAATGTGAGAAAAATCAGCTTAAAAGAATTTTGAATTAAGCCGACAGTGTGTTTGAATATATAACATATAGTTTGAATACTCAAACTAAGATATAAGCGAGGTTGAGATGACGATCCAGAATGCTAAAAGTCTTGTAGGCCACATTCTTATCATTGAAAAACTAGTTCAAGAAATTAAGAACAAACGCCCTCTCATAAGTGATCAGCAAGCATTCACACTTGCGCATGCAATGATAGAAACTTTAGAAAGTCGTAACATCCCTCTTCCCACAGAATTCAGTAATGCCTCGTAAGTCTTCACCCGTCATACAAATGTAAGTAGTTTAGACACTACTTTATAAAAAAACAAATGCTACCATTTTTAGATTGCCCACCTAACCAATCATGGAGGCCTTTCTGAAAGCATTTCTCCTTATCATTTTATTTCTATGCACGCATGCTTACGCAGAAGCGGCCCAAGTTTCAGTTAAAAATATGGATACATGCTTCTCCCCTAGAGAAGATTGTGCTCAAAAATTAATTAGCGTTTTAAATATCGCAGAAAAAACATTAGATATCGCGATCTTTTCTATTACTCATTCAGACATTACGAATGCCATTATAGCTGCTAAAGAGCGCGGTGTAGTCGTGAGGGTGGTGGTCGATAAAGCTCAAGCTGGAGGTTCTAAATCTAAAACGAAGGAACTGATTGCTGCTCACATTCCTGTTAAAATCGGCAAGGCTTCAGGTGGTACCATGCACGACAAATTCAGCATCGTTGATGGAATGATGTTGCAGACAGGCTCATTCAATTACTCAATGAGTGCAGCAAACAACAACACAGAAAATCAAATCTACATTGCAGATAAAGATGCCATCCAAAGATACCAGGAAGATTTTGAAATTTTATGGAATGACGGTTCCCCGAAATCTAATCCAGCATCTCTGGGTGATTAAAGAAAATACTCCAGCCACGCTTATGTAGCGGTTTGTGACGGACGTAGAATGATGGGTAGTACATTTGAATGATGGACCTGACTTCATCACCTCTGGCGACCAGAATGAAATTATGTCCGTTCATCATAACAATGAGCTTATCGAGAATTTTTTTAATATGTTCGACATGTCCAAAGTCATAAATAAAATAAACATCTGTCTTGGGTAAAATAAAATCATCATCTAAAATATTGATGGTGTGAATTTCATGTGAGCTGCTATCAAGTGTATCAAGAACTCTTTCGGCCTCTTTGGCACGTTCAGAAACAATTTCATAACCTATGAACTTACATTCTGGAAAAAGCACTGAGGCCACAATTCCGATTCTGCCGTAAGCACATCCAAAGTCTGTAATCGATTTAATTTTGTAGCGAGTAATACTCGTTAGAATTTTATAAATTTCAGAATAAGGAGTTAAAAGAATTTGAGGATGTAATCCAATCCACGCCTCTGCTCCATCATCAAAAGATTTTTTCTCACCATCATAATCAGCGGCCATATAAAATGGTTTATATTGTTTGATGAGTTTTTGCTCAATCTTTAAGATTTTAAATCCTAACTGGCGGTCTATCATTTTTGAGTGTTCACGCTCGCGCATGTGTTCAGGAAGAACGAAAGAAAGAGACTGGGCATCGAACTTGGTTTTATCTAGCATTAATTCTTAGGGAAAAAGGTAAAAAAAAAGCCCATCATGTTGTTGATGGGCTCTATGGATTAAACTACCAGCGGCTGTTTGTTCTAGGCTTCGGTGCCATTTCTTTGGCTTCCGATACGTTCATATTGCGACCTTCGAATTCTGTTCCGTTAAGACCAGAAATTGCGTCAGCTGCTTCTGAGCTTGAAGACATTTCAACGAAAGCGAATCCTTTTGAGCGATTAGTATCGCGGTCGATGATTACTTTTGCTGATTGTACTGTTCCAAACTGTGCAAACTTATCTGATAATGTTTCGCTAGTAACTGAATAACCAAGGTTACCAACATAGATTTTTTGTGACATAAAAAAAACTCCAAATATAAATACGGCCACATAGTTGTGGCTAAAATTGTGTACGAATTAATGTTTTGATTTACTATTAGATTTTGATGAAAGATCGAATAAAAAACGAAATATTATTGTTTACGAGACCAATCTAACTCAATTTTATCCAAAAGATATACTTAATTTTACCTATTATTAGATTTTTCTAATTTATCAATGACTTAGTGGGCTACTTTTGTACACGAAGTAAATTGGTTTTTATAAAAACCAGGTTCCCCACTCATAATAGTGATTGTTCTCATAAATTTTGCGCTTTAAATTTTTTCTTCATGTTCATATGTTTACCCGAAATCATAAAAATTCCATCCCCCGTATAGTGAATCGTCTTAGGATATTTAGGAGTAATTGCAACATGTGCTTTGACGACTTCAAAGATAAAGAAATTATACTTTCCAAGCATTTTTCCATCAACCAGCTTGCACTCAAAATTCGCGTAACACTCTTTGATAAGAGGAGCTTGAACTATTTTTGCCTTAACGGGTGTGAGATTAAATTCTTCAAACTTATTGTGATCTTCCCTGCCGTGAGTATTACCAATACCGACAACTTCGTTAATCAAATCAACAGTCGGTATGTTGATCACACACTCTTTGCTCTTTTTAATCAATTCAAAACTGTGATTAGCGCTCGTAATCATGCAACCGATTAACGAAGGAGAAAACTCCAATACTGTATGCCAGCCCATAGTCATAATGTTTGTTTCGTTTTTATATTTGGAACTGACTAAGACGATGGGGCCAGGTTCTAAGTAGCGGCGAATTTTTGAAACGGGAAAATCGACTTTAGTAAAATTTTTCATAAGGCCTCCGCAGTTATGAATGCAAAAATGCGTCCATGACAGCGGAGGTTAATTCTTTATAAATTAAACGTCTTCGAATCCAGGGTGATCATAGCTTGGAAGATTTCCTACTGCTTTACCGCCATTAATGCCCGCTGCTGCTTTTTTAGGAGTGGCAACTGGTGCATGACTTACAACTTTCGCTGCAGGTTTTGGAGCTGGTGCCTTTTTCATAGGAAGCACATTACTCGCTTTGGGAGGTGTTTTTGTATTCGTATGCGTTTCAGTTTTCGTTTTAACTTTTGTAACGACTGGAATATTTTTACCATTTCCATTGATCACTGCAACCAAAGTTACAACTTGATCTTTAAGAGAGACGGCCTGAACTGATAATTGCTCAGCAGAGTGTGCAGCTTGCTCTGATGTTTGAGCATTGGTCTGAGTCACTTGATCCAGCTGCCCCATCGCTTTTGTGATTTCCTGAATCCCTTTAGATTGCTCATCACTTGCTACAGAAATTTCATTGGCCATTGTCGCAACATTAGAAACGTTTGCTACAATTTCAGCTAACACTTCCCCGCACTCTTCAGCAACTTTTGTTCCATTGCGAACCTTTTCTTTACCATCAGCAATTAATCCATCAACACTACTTCTTGTTTCATGAACGATGGCCTCTACTTTGTGAACACTTGAAGCAAGCATTTCTGAAATTTCTTTAGCAGCGTTCCCACTCATCTGAGCAAGGTTCCCTACTTCTTCAGCAACGACAGCGAATCCTTTACCTTGTTCACCAGCTCTAGCTGCTTCTACTGAAGCGTTGAACGATAGAAGTTTAGTTTGGAAAACGATATCATTAATAACTTTTGTTTTTGTTTCAATTTCCTGAATCACTTTTACGATCTCACCCATCTGTTCGTTAGATTTGTTGATCTGATTCATAATATTGTTGTTACTATCATTGATAAGAGACATTGATTGAACCATCTCTTCAACAACTGTACGCCCTCTTTCTGCCTGACGTTTTGAAAGTCCTGAATTCTCTGAAGCCTTTTTGGCGTTTTCAGTATTCACGTTAACCATTGAACTCATCTCTTCAACTGATGAAGATGTTTCTTCTAAAGATGAAGCTTGCTCAGTTACGGCCTGAGAAAGTTCTTGTGATGAAGCTGCAATTTGTCCTGCAGCTGATGAAACCTGTGTGCTTGAATCATCAAGAGCGTCACTGATAGCTTTTAGAGTTGCTGTTAACATATTTGAGAAAGTGAATGCTGTGACAAAACCAATCACGCCGAATATCAGAATGAGCATAACAGTTAACTTTGTAGCGCTAGCTCCTGCATCCTTCGCTTCATCTTCTGACTTTAAGGCCTGATTTTCATGAAACTCTCTTAATTTTTCTGCCGTGATTCTTGCCTGAACTCCATCAGTTCCCAATTTACCATTAACGATAGAAACCATCGTCGCAAGTGAAGCTGCATCTGTTTTATTTTCTTTATACATCTGCATGATTTGCTTAAAATCTTTATTGGCCTCATCAATTGTTTTTCTAAACTCTAAATAAAGTGCTTCTTCCCCTGGCAAGTAATCCTGTTCAAGGTATTTTTTATCAAGAGTTTTGTCTAGCTCCAGATTTTTTTCCATTAATTCATAAACATTCTTTTTAACATCAGCAGGAACATTTGGAGAGATCAGCTGACTCGCTTCAATTCTCGATGACCTGTAATTAGAAAACATTTGCAACATGGCCGATGTATTCGGATAGCTTATATCAGAGATAACAGAGTATTCTTTAATGACACTGCCCACACTCCAATATGAAACTCCACCAATCACGATAGAAATCGTAATTAAAAAAAGTGAAAGAGAAAGCAGCTTTGCCTTTAAGCTAAAGTTCTTCATCGCAAAAGTCCTCGTAGGTTTTTAGAATTTATTAAGTATAAAAGCTTATCGAAAATAATTTTTTTCTTATGATGGTGAATTTGAAAATTAAAATTAACTTAAGGATCAGCTTGTATTCACAGACTTAAAAAGCAAGCCTCAAGAGGCTTTTAAACGAGATTTGTAGGAAAATGAAAATTGGAATAAAAGAATAAAAAGTCCTTTCGGAAAAGTGCCCAAAAAGTGCGCTTGCAAAAGGATTCTGGATTATTTTTAATTAGTGAACTTCGACAACATCATACTGGCGAATTTCTTTCGGTGTTTCCACTTCAAAGCTATCTCCAGGCCCATGTCCTAAAGCTGCATCTCCTATTGGAGAAAACACAGAAATAACCAGAATAGGTTTGTCATCAATCATCAGCATTGATCCGCCTGATGTCGTCGATAGAAAATAAAATCTCTCATGACCATTACAACGAATGAGTCCCAGAGATCCTAATTGCATTTTCGTTGCCGGCTCAATAGAGATGGCCAGATCTTCTAACATTTGAATGTCTAATTTGATTTCTTCGACTCGTTTATTTTGAGCGCTTGCCAGATACGATGCTTCGATTGCGCGGGTGTCGTATTTGCCTTCAGATTTTAAGTCGTCGGCAGTGGCCAAGTCTTTGGTAGACTTGGCGGCACTTTCGACTTCTATTAATTCAGTATTTAATTTTTCAATTAACGTTTCAACTATCTTTTTCTTATCAATCACTACTGCAGCTCGCTTTCCACTTCTTTAGGATGTTTTTGATCAAACACTTCACGTGAAGTGATGATTGTTGTCCAGTTACCTTCGATCCAATTAACGATATCGCGCATTGGATTTAAAATACTAACTCCTAATTCAGTTAATTGATACTCAACTCTTGGAGGAACTTCAGCAAACATCTCGCGAGAGATTAATCCGTCTCTTTCAAGGTTTCTTAAAGTTGCTGTAAGCATTCTTTGTGAGATATCCGGAAGGCTTCTCTTAAGCTCAGAAAAGCGTGCGCGCTCTTTTGGCATTCTTGCTAACGTTAGGATTAGAAGAACACTCCACTTGTCTCCAAGGCGGCTTAAAAGCTCTCTAAGAGGGCAAACTCCGTGCTTAGTATCTTCCTTCTTTGATCCATCACATTTCTTAGCGAAAAACTCCTTTGGAGTCTGCTCACCAGCGTCTTTTAGCGCTTCATTTTCATTAATTTCGGCCGTAGCTTGACTATAAGTATCTAATTTCATAATAACCTCTTATTGTAGACTCAGTTCTTTATGTAAGCTTAGTATACAATCGTAACCATGACAATAGTTGGTGTAAAAAAGAGTCAATTAATCAAAAAAAAACCCCTCTATTGAGGGGTTTATAGTTTATTTCTTAACGGCCTGAACGGGGTCGGGTTGGGCCTCTTTGAGCTTAAACAATCGTGGATAACCCGATTGTTGGTAGCGATTCGAGATCAATTCAAAGAGATTTGCTCCGGTATCTTTTGAGATGTCATTTTTAATATCGTAGTCGTCTATATTACCGGCAGCTTTTTTTGCTGATTCATTGTACGCAGCTAATTCTTCTGCAGTCATTTTACCTGTTGATCCATTATCAACACCTGTTAATCCAAGATCCATTTTTTCTGATGACCCAGAGTTTATATTGATAGCATTTGCACCTGCTCCACCTTTTGCTCTAGCAAGAGCTGCAGCTAAGGCATCAGCTTCTGCTTTTTTAGCAGCAGCATCACTCGCACTTGTATTCGCAGCTGCTAATCCAGAAAAGCCTCTTCCACCTTGTAAGTTGGCGGCCATTCCATTTGCAGTCGTACCGCTCTTTTTAAGATTATCGTTAACTGCTTTTTCCATTTGATCAGATAATTTTTTTGATTCAGCATCGATATTGAATCCACTTCCAGATTTTTTCAAAGCGGCCGCTGTAGCAGCTCTTGCTTTGTCCATTGCTGATTTTAGCGCATTAGACTGACCTGCTAATTTCGAAGCATTGTTTAATGCTCCTGCTGAAATAGTAGAAGTTCCACTTAGTCCATCGGCAGTTTTCATAATGCTTGATAACTGAAGTTGTGATTCAGCATTTAAACCTTCATAGCTTGGAAGATCTTTTACTGTATCTTCGAATGGCTTACACTTCTGACCTTCTTCTCCTGTCCCACATGGTAGTGTTCCATTCACTGCTTTTGATAAATCTACCGCTTCATAATTAACAGCATTAGCTGCTCCATTAATTGCTGGTTTAAGAGATGATTGGATTTGTGGTGATGCCGTTGTTGCTGCGATCTGAGTTCCTGTTGCACCGTCTGCCATTGAGTACATTGCTTTTAAAATCTCATCAATTTTTTTAATGTTCGAATCAATCTGTGCAATAACATTATTAGTTGATGTTGTAGCAGCAAAAGTTAATGCAGAAAGAATTCCCCAAACGATGGCACGATGTTGTGGAATTAACATATACATATCGATAGCTGGTCCAATTGTCGCCGAAGTTGCAAGGATAAATGAAATGGCTAAACTTGAAGCAATCCCCATTGCACTAAATAGTGCAGCGTTGGCCTGAGGAAAAATAAAATCTGTAATCTTGCTTAACATTCCATCTGACGATTTTTGTGGCGAATTCGACTGACCTTTTTTTGCAAGTTCAATAAACTCTGTTTCATTAGCAAACATTCTTTTATAGATTGCTGGAAGCGCCTTATATGTAACTGCTGCATTGGCTTCAACGAGCAAACGCCCGGACGATTCACCTTTTACATTGTTAGGAACTAAAAGATTACATGCCTTAACCGGAACGGCCATTATCTTTGAATCAGTTAAACATACAACAGGTATTGTATTTAATTGCACACCAAGCGTTGCCTCTGTAGCAACAGCTTTTGTCAATAATGGAATTGATGGTCCAATTGACTGGCGACCCATCTCATAACTCATTACTGATTGTTGATAAGTCGTAATTGAGGCAGTACATGCTGCCAGCTCTGCATAACATGGAGGAGCCTTTGCTGCCGAAGCAGGATTTGAAGCATACCCCTGACAGATTGCTGCTACGGCTTTTGATAATCCTAACCCTGTACCTATTCCCGCTGTACATGTCGAAAGCGCAGCTAGGTCACCTGCGGCCATTGTATAAGCTGCAACTGCTGCTGCTGCGAAGGCTGCTGCTGCTGCCATCTGTAACATCTTTTTTTGATTGGCAGTCTTCTTCGCTTCTTCGTAAGTTTTTTTCAATCTTTCGATTGATTCAATTTGTTCTTTATTAACATTTCCAGCTTTGTCGCGGGTGATCTGCTCTTCCATTCCTTTAAGAACATCTTTAAGTCCTACGAAAGCTAAAACTTCACCTGCAAGAAAAATCGCTCCACCAGCTGCTGCCAGCATAATATCGACTGTTGGTTTGTATGTGTACATACGTTGCGCTAAAACCCCAACAACCGTCATGGTAAGAGTTCCCATTAAATCTGAGTCGTTAATTTTTTCCGTCTTAACTGATTCTGCCATCGCAGAGTTAATCATCGCGCCCTTGTAGCTGAAGTCCAGCAACAATAAGGAACCCGACAATACGGAAACGAGAAGTGTTTTATAAAGTAGCTTCAACATACGTGCCTCGATCTTGTTAAAAAACCTAGTT
The DNA here is from genome assembly GCF_035013165.1 of Bacteriovorax sp. PP10. Taxonomy (NCBI): domain Bacteria; kingdom Pseudomonadati; phylum Bdellovibrionota; class Bacteriovoracia; order Bacteriovoracales; family Bacteriovoracaceae; genus Bacteriovorax; species Bacteriovorax antarcticus. The sequence continues at coordinate 438,712 of NZ_JAYGJQ010000002.1, read as the reverse complement.
CTTAGACGGCTCTTCTTCAAGAAGTTTTGGGTAACCTGATTTAATATATCTTCCAGAAATTAATTCAAATAATGATGGACCAAATTCACCGTTGATTTCCTGTGATTTGATATCGTATTCTTTTGCGGCCCCACCAGAAGAAGCAACTTCTCCCATTGATAGGCCGTCACCAGGTGTTTGTTCTTTGAAATCTAATTTTAAAGATGAAGCATCTCTATCGCTTCCAGCTCCGTCTTGAATATTAATTGGACTGCTCTTCACTGATAATTTGTTTCCAGTTGCTGGAGTAATATCTTTTTTAGCGAGAGAAGAATCAATTGGAGTTGATCCGATACTTGCCATAAAAGTTGTTGCTGTCATACCTTTACTTGCTAAGTCTTTTTTAATTTTTGCGGCCAAGCCTTTTTGAAATTTTTCCTGCTTTTTTTCATATGAATTTTTTGAACCGAGTCTCTTATTCATTGCATCCAATTGGTTTCTTAAAAGCTTTGCGACTGCATTTTGTTTAGCACCTAATGCCTCTGCATTTGAAAGTGTTGAACCGCTAATTGAATTTGCACCATTCAAGCTATCACCTAGAGCTACAGATTGAGATGCAATGTCTTTAAACGAATCTGGCAAATTAGCAAAACCTGGCATTGAAGTCAGCTTGTTCGCCAACACTTCACAGTTAGTTGAACTATTATTGGCCATACAATCAGTTCTCTGTGTCGAATCAGTTGAAAAAGATATTGGCGCCACGGCACTAGGATTGATTGTCGAAAGATTGATACCTTGTTGACTAATATTTTGGGCCTTCACTCCCTTTGCCAGTTTATTTAAGTCGGCCAGGATTGCATCGATCTTTGCAATGTTAGCATCTAATTTCTTTATAACGTTATCTGATGACTTCGCTGACATTAAAGAAACACCTGCTAATAATCCCCAGGCAACTGCTCTATTTAAAGGCACAAACATTTGAGTATCAAGTGCAGTCATTGTAGTACCAGAAACAAGCGTAATGGCAGCTAATGTAGCAGCTCCGTATCCTAGCAATTGAAGCGTTCCCGCTTCTGCTTTAGGGAGTAGAAATCCTAAAACTTTATCAAGTAATGTTTTTTTATTTTCTTCTAATTTATGATTCTTATCAAAAGCATAAACAGGTTGTTTCATGAATTTTTTGAAAAAATCACTATTCACACCACGTAGTCTATCTCCTGGTGCTTTAGCATTCGTTTGATTTGCAATCATTATATTAACTGAACCTTCAGTACATGTTTCCTTAATAGATAATCCAACTTCTTTACTCGCAACTCCAGGATCAACTGCACAAATAGGTGCCTGTAAAAATGTTTCATTACTAGCAATTTTTTCATCAGCAAAAAAACTAAACATCGGAACAGCACGTTGATTAATATATTTCAAATACTCCACATTATAAGCTTTCAAATCTGTCAAACATTTACCACATGAAGTAGCTTCAGATGCTGCTGCTCCACTAGCTCCAGCTGCAACACAGTTACTAAGTTTTAGATCTGCTGCTTCAATAGCACCTTTACAAGCTGCAACTGTAGCATCCTCTGACATATGCATGTAAGCGGCCATTCCTCCAGCAACTGCGAAACCAGTAGCAGCACCAAGCTGAAGTATTTTTTTAATACCTATCGTTTTTTTAGCCTCTTCATAAGAAGCTTTTAAATCCTTTAAACGCTTAACTTGTTCTTCGTTTACTTCACCATTGTTTTTCTTTTCAACTTCAACAGTCATCGCTTTTATTGTGCCATTGAACTTAATAGTCGTTAAAAGTTCACCTGCAATATAAGCTGCTCCAGCGGCCGCTGCAACGATAACGTCCATAGTTAAAGGTCTATAATAAATAATCATTCTTCCAGTGATAATTCCAGCAGCGATCATCGCAACAGAAGCGATCATGTCGGTATCACTTACTTCATCAAACTTATGACTTGTCTTCGCAGTGATAACCCCATTATTATCCGTCGTTGTCTGTGTCGGCGCTTCACCAGCTAAAGCAATTGCCGGACTAAAAGATAACAACGATCCTGAAATAACTGATATCAACAATGTCTTATAAAGATGTTTCAACATAACAGTACCCACCATAAAGGTTATATAAATCTATTTTACAGTATAACCCGTTAAGATCTTAAAAGATGGAAGGTAATATTGACCTAAACTCTAGGATTTCAGTCAGGTAGAAGACTTTGGGAGGGGTTGTAGAATGCCTATATTTGTTGGCTTACTGCTTACAGCAGAATCCTCCAAAAGGGCTACTCGCTGGGATGTTAGGAGTGAAGTTTCCATAGATCATTGGAGGGCCTTTTTGTCCGATTTGTCTCCAGCCAGATTTTGCTTCATAAACCATCATCGCGGCCGTAGAAACATCTACTATATTGTGAACAGCTCCAAAGACAATGTCCCCTGTCCATACGTTAGTCCACTCAGCAAGAGTGGCGGCCGGTAGAGAGTCCATAGCAGCACTAAGCTGACGGTTTTTACAAAGCTCTGCACCTTCAGTCATACATGCCGACATTTGTGTAGGTAAAACAGCATCTGCTTTTATTGTCGTATTGATACAAAATGAATTTGTTCCATGAGTGTTGCTGGCAGCGACTAATGTATAACTAGCTGGGCATCCAGTCAGTCCACCCGATCCACCACCGCCACCTGATCCAAATGCAGTCCACGCAGTAGCATTACAAAACTCCATCACTTTCGTTCCTGAGTTATAACGTTGTTGTCCTTCATTAGCTGCATTACAAGTTGAAGATGTATTACCGAATTTAACTTCACCGGCAACATCAAGTTTTGCAGCAGGAGTTGTCGTTGACCCGATACCAACATTTCCATTCTGATCAACGATCATTCTTTGCACTGCGATTTTAGTACCATTACCGGCAGTGTAGAAAGTTAGATTAGTTCCAGCAGCTGTAGATGAAAATAATTCTGTAGCATTTGCCCAGATCGCGGCCCCTTCATTATAATTTCCAGCTGTATCTGCACTACCATTAAAGCTGAAAGCACCAATTGTTTCTCCTGATCTAAGCGGAGCACTTACAGAAGTGTTACCTCGCATGTTAATCAAAGAAAAAGAAGGATTACCAGCATTACCAGTTGAAGGTGATCCAGCATAATTTAAAACTCTGATAGCAGGATATCTTGCAGTGTTTGTGCTCGTGTTATCACTAATGATGTCTGCCACTGCTTCTGAGTTCGCACGATAAACTCCAAAATCATTCCACGGAGTATAACCAAGTCCAACATCACCATTGTCTTTCATGTAAAATTTAGAAGTAAAAGTTCCACCTGTTCCAGTCCATGAAGTACCAGATCCCATTTCAACTGTTCCATTAGAAGAACGAATAATCGCAGGATGGTTTGCTCCGGTAGAGTTTTGATTCCCCATCAATAAATACTGCGTTCCTGATGCATTCGTAATTGAGAAGGTATCTGCGACACTTAATTGTTGTCCAGGAGTACTCGTACCAACGCCGACAGATCCTGCAGTGTAGTTCAGTGAACTACTTGCTCCTTTATTCCACACACCAAGAGCGGTCACCGAATTATCTACATATGTTTTGTTAGCAGCATCTGCTCCAACAAGTGGTGGATTCGCAACGCTTAAGTTTGTCGCTGTAACAGTTGTTGCCGTTAAGCTTGAGGCCGTAATCGCCTGTGCACCGTTAGTTTTATCGGCCTTACTTGTTCCTTGATTTGTAATTTGCGCCTGAAGATTTGCCAGGGCCACTAGTAGTGTATCCCCTGCTGCAATTACAGTATTTGATCCTGCCGCAAGTCCAGTAAGTGTTTGTGAAACCACATTATTAAGTTGTGCTTGAAGTTTTCCAAACGCAACTTGAATTGTATCTGACGTTGCGATTGTCGAGTTCGTTAATGTCGGAGCAGTAATCGTCGTCCCTAGTGCATTGGCATTGGTGTAATATAAATTAGTCGAGCCTTGTGCGATATTATCAGTTGTTAAAACAACTGCACCTGTTTGAGTGTTAACACTCGATACGGCACCACCGCCTCCACCCGCTGCAATCCACGATGTATTTCCTGCACCATCAGTTGATAAAACATATCCATTTGTTCCACCAGATGATGGCAATACAAAATTATATGCTCCGCTCGTTGCATGTGCTCTTACTGTTATATAGTTTGCACTTGTCGATCCTTTCATTTTTAAATCAGTATCAAGACTTACAGAACCGGCAACTGTTCCACCTGCTGTCTTATCAAGTTTTGTGGCCACCGCTGTATTCACATACGACTGACTTACAGCAGATGTTAATCCAAACGGAGTTCCATTAACTTTAATATCACCTAAGCTTGTCGCATCGACCGTACCAGTTAATGTCACGGCACCAGAAAGCGTATCAGTAGAATTTTTTACTAAATAATTTGATCCACCACCAGAAAGAGTGTTGATCTGGTTTTGGGTTTTTCCAAATGCCTGCACAATAGAATCACCAGCAGCAATCGCACCCACAAGAGTATTATCAAATCCAGTAATCAAAGTGGCACGTGCACGCGCCTCTGTAAAATACAGTGCTCCACTTTCAGGAACGACAGATGTATTTAATGTTGCGAGAGTTTTATCTCCACGTAAATATTGTGCAGCTGTTCCACCAGTAGGTAGCGCAGCTTCTTTGGTATTAAAAGTATTCCAATCAGCAGAAGATAAATATCCATTAGTCGAAGTGCTTGCTTGAGAAATCGAAAGTGCCGGCGTAGTCGTTGCTGTCGCAACAATTAATGGCGGTGTAACTGATACAGTTGTGACTGTTCCACTACCACCAGCTGTGACAGTTCCTGGTATCCATGTTGAAGTTGCGCTATTGTATTTTAAAACCATTCCATTTGTCGGAGCTGGGCTTGATAAATCAACGTCTGATAATTGAGTGAGACTGTAATCCCCTTCTTGTTTTGAAACTGAATTTCTTACGTGCTCGAATGTTCCAAGCGCCGTACTGTAAACAATCCAGTCTCCAATATTATAATGAGTCCCACCACCAGTAGTTTCTACATTAACAATGTAATAGTCACCACCAACAGCACCCGATGGAAATCCGGCAACGTCAGTTGCATCCCACGTTCCTCTATACTGAAGGCCACTTAAATTAAGCGCACGAGGTTCCCACTTATGATTTGAACTATTAAAAGTCAGGACATCTCCTTCCTGCGCTGTTATTGAGCAATCAAAACCTCTTCCGTTAAAGACGGCATCACATAATGAAAAGTTCACAACGAATGTTGAAGCAGCACTGGCGTCTGACAAAACAAAGTCTAACAATTTTCCGGCAGCAAAAGTTATATTGCTTAAAGTGTTCGCTACAAGTTTTGTATTTGTTTTTGATTCAATCTGAGTTGAAGTTAATGTTGATCCATCTTTCACTTGAAAATTTACAACTGAGTTTAAGTTCACTCCAGTGATAATAATTTGATGATCAATAATTTGAATATTAGATACGGAAACTTTACCAGAGGTAGTCAATGGCATCTTAACATCAACGCTGGACTTACAAGACCAGAGCGATAAACAAAATATAAGTAAATATAACTTTAGTGTGCGCATATTTTTTGATAGTAACATGGGTTCAAAAAATATTAAGAACATGGATATGAAGAAATTTTTACCCCGGAAGTATCACACTACGAGTTTTATTTAACCACTTCTTCGCTTTCTTACGGTCTTCCTTCTTAGAATATCCCAGCTTACTGCCTCTTTTATAAGATGAGAGACTTGGATTGAGTGCGCATTCCATTTGAAACTTGATCATCTCCTGAAAAACAATAATCATTTGATCTTCTTGCTTAAACGTTTGCTCAATTCCTCTTCTATTACACTCTTGGATAAAGAAGTGAATCGACTCGAGTGTTGATAAACAATACTCTGCAGGCTGTTCCTTAATTTCAAAAATTGAAGTGTGAGTGGCCGTAAAAGACACTCTAGGAAGTGCGCGAATGTTCTTAGAAAGTCTCATCATTTTCTTAGCACAAGGCCAAGTGCCATCAATTAGAAACACTATGACATTTTTCTTATCATTAAATAAATTCTGAATGGGAGTCACATCATGTTCAGAAACATTGATCGACTTCTCACCAGGGTACATCGTCATACAATAGTTATTGGGATCGTTGATCAGGTCATTTACTTCCTTGTCTTCAGTGAAATCTACTCCCATGATCATTCCAGAATTCTTGAGCATCGCGAGTGAGATTCTACCCGTTCCCATTTTTTCTTTCTTTGCTTCCATTGGGTGCATCAGAATAATGAACTTGAACTTTGTATCAAAAGGTTTAATAAAACTGCATAAACAGTTTTTCTGCAAACGATGACATTCATAACAAAAACTCTCGCGGGCGTGTTTAGTCGCCTCAATCGCTTGAGCTCTCTCTTCTTTCATCTTTAAGTAAGTTGCCTTATCCAAGTTTTAATCCTGCATAAACTTCTTCATCAAATCCAACCGCAATCGTCTTATTCTTGTTTTCCAGAATAGGTCTTTTAATCATTGATGAGTTTGCAATCATGAAATCAATTTGTTTTGAAGGGGAAAGAGTTTCATACTCATCTTTTAACTTTCTAAATGTTGTTCCTTTTTTATTCACAGGAAGTTCACCCAAAAAATCAATCCACTTATTAACTAATTCTTTTGTCGGTGGCGTTTTCTTGAAATCGACGAATTCATAAGCAATTTTCTTTTTGTCCAAAAAGGCACGGGCCTTTTTAACAGTGTCACAATTTGGGATAGCGTACATAGTAAGCATTAAACTTCTGCCTTTTTAAAAATGATGATTGATTTATTATCTGTATATAAAAGTTCTAAGTTGAATTCCTTCATCAGGAATTCAAACGTGCTGGCCTGATAAAAAACGATATGAGTTGCATCGTTTTTATACCACCATTTCTTGAAATCAATTTCCGGTGAATAAAATAAAGTCATGATAGCAAGAATGCCATTGTCTTTTACCAGACTCACTAGAGTCTCCCAGTCTTGTCTGGGATTTTTGAAATGCTCAACTACTTCAGTGGCCGTCACAACATCGTACGATTCTGGTATTAATAAATGTCCGTCAGGAAAAAAGATTGGATCATAATTTTCTACATTACCGCCTTCTTCTTCAAGCAGCAGGCATAATGTCGGTCCCGGTCCACATCCAAAATCAAGAGCATCGAATTTCTTCGGAAGAAATGGTTTTAGTGGTGGAATGATCTTTCTTAAAAACTCAACATAACCCTGATCATTGCTGTCATTGTTATGAGTTGTGTATCGATGAACATCTTGTTCATGAGAAAAAAAGTTTTCTGGATTCTTAAATACAAGATTGCACTCAGGACACAAAAAAGTATCGAGTTCAAAAGGATTTGAATCGGTGTGGCACAATAGGCAATTCATTGGGAATTTTTACTATATCTCGTGATCTTTGGAAATCGGTTTTTTGCCTGCAATTCGGCCAAAAACACTCTTCAAAATACTCGCATTTTCTTTAGCGTGCTTAGCTTTTAACACCTTAGAAAGCATCATCGGTAAAGTCCCGCTTTCTTTTGCCAGAGCAAAGGCCCCAACAATGGCCATATCCGCTTCTTGAGTCTTAACTAAACGTAGGGCACCGTCTCCGGAATTTGTACTTGTATCACATTGAGCGGCGTCGCCAAGAACTGCATTTGTTCTGCAAACTGACGGACGATCCTTATACACTTTACATGCACCCTGATCATCGAGAAAAACGCAGCGTCTTTCTTTATAAGGGATCGCAAAAAATGCATCGGTATCATTCCCTGCAAGAGATTGATGCTCTAATAATTTGTAATTGATTTCCACACCATTGCTGATGTTATGAGCGAGAAGTTCGGCTTCATCCTCAGTGACACTCACTTGAGTATGGCAACAACCAGTACACCCTGCTTTACATGGCATTAATTCTTTAACGATGGGATGAGAAAATATTTTTTGATTGTATTCATCAACTACGTTGTGAACAAAACGGGCACGCTCTAAACTACTTTTTATTTTGTTTAGATGTGTAATCATCGTCTCTGTGATTTTCAGAAACTCTGGCTGATTCCTTAGAAGCTCAAAAGTGCTTTTAGCTATGGCCGGGACATTCATAATTCTCCTCGCAGGAGGCGCCCTTGTCAGGAATCCTAATTAAATAGTAACATGTTAGCGGAATCTCCTATGGATACGGGGAATTAATTGCCGTTGTGTGTATAAACCTCTATACTCCGTCCATGGCCTTATTATGCAGTATCAAAAACATTAATCTCACGTTTGGGACTAAAACTATTTTCAAAAACGCACAGTTATCTATTTCCACTGGAGATAGAATTGGGCTTCTAGGTTTGAATGGAAAAGGGAAATCAACTCTCTTTAAAATTCTAGCTGGTGATGTAGTTCCCGATCATTGTACTCCTCCATTCGAGTTTAACAAAGCTCGCGGCGATGGAGACGACAGTAAACGCTTTACGATGTTCTACATTCCTCAGGAACTTCCTGTTGAAGGAAACGAAAACGTTACGATCAGAGATTACTTCTTTATTTTTCACCCTGAATTAAAAGATCATTACGAAAACTCGCTTGATGAATTCGAACGTCTTCACGGATGGGATCTTCTTCAAGATTACGAATCGTATTTAAAATATTTTAATCATGATGATCTTGATAAAACGATCAGCGAACTCTCAGGTGGAGAGCAAAAGAAGATTCTTCTGAGCTTAGGACTTGCAAGCAACGCCAATCTTATTTTATGGGATGAGCCTACCAACCATTTGGACATCGAAACGATTAAACTTTTCGAAGATGAGTTGAACTCAACTAATAAAGCTTTCATGCTTATTACCCATGATAGATACCTACTTTCAAAATTAACGAAGAGAATTCTTGCGATCTCTCAAGGCCGCATTGAAAACTTCGATGGTTCATACACTGACTACCTTGTGTATCTTGAGCAATCAGAACACGCTAAGCAGAGTCTCCTTACCAAATTGAAAAACAATCTTGATCGTGAACAAGCTTGGATGAGACAAGGGGTAAAGGCCCGTAGAACAAGAAGTAAAAAGCGCGTTGAAGATTTCAACGAACTAAAAGATAAAGTCACTCAAATCAGAAGTGAGGCTAAGAAAACTCTGGACCTAAGCTTACAAAAGTCAGGTCGTCAGACAAAGGTTCTTGTGTCTTTTGCTGATTTAGTTTTCCAATACTCTGCTGATGGAAAAGTTCTCTTTGATAAAATCACAGGGGAAATCCACAAAGGAAATAAGATCGGTCTTCTAGGTGCTAACGGTGTTGGTAAAACAACTCTATTAAAACTTATTAAAGGCGACGTTGTTCCAACTTCTGGAATGATGAAGACTGCAGACGCTCTTCAAATTCAATACTTCTCACAAAAGCGTGATGAATTAAATATTGAGATGACTCCTTACCAACTTCTTGGAGATGGTAACGACTTCGTTCCTCTTCCAGATGGATCGAAGAAACACGTTCACTCATACTTTGAAAGTTTCCTTTTTGGCCGTGATGATATTCACCGTCCATTAAAGACGTTTTCAGGTGGAGAAAAGAGCAGACTTCAACTTGCTTATAACTTAACTAAAGCTGGCGATATTTTAATCTTCGATGAGCCTACCAACGATCTGGATCTGGAAACGATTCAAATCTTAGAAGAAAAACTTGCTGAGTTCCCTGGTGCCGTTATTTTAATTTCCCATGATAGAGCTTTCCTAAGCACTGTTACGACAAAGATCTGGTTACTAGCTGATCAACAACTTCAAAACTTCGAAGGTGGATACGAGCAAGTTTCTCCTTATCTGGATGCTCTTGAACTAGAGCGCGAATATAAAGAAAAAGAAACTCCTCCTGCTCCTGTGGCCGCACCGGTTGCTGCTCCAGTTGCAAAACCAGTTGTTGCTGCAAAACCTGTTAACAATAAAAATAAGCAGAAGATTGATGCTGCTTACGCTGATATTGAAGCAACAGAGACGAAGTTAAAAATCATTCAGGAAAAGATCGCGGGTCTTGATTATACCAAGCTTGCCGATCCAAAAAACGCTGAAGTGAAGATCTTAACAGAGGCACAATCTACTCTTGAAGGGCGTATCCATACACTTTATCAAGAACTTGAAGCACTGGAAAAGTAGTCTTAAAAAACAATACCTGACTAATTAATTTTTTTACCAATCCATAACGATAAGCCTTATAGAGAACTTTTTCTCTGGAGTCGTTATGGATAAAAAGATTTGCGCATTCATCTTCACTGTTGCATTCGTCACTCTATCTGGCGTTGTTCACAGTAACCCTCAAAACGTTCAACGTGGCCCTTCAGTTGAGCCAATTGTTGAAGTAGATATTGAAACTGCAAACAAAGTTGAAATAACAAAAGATGCTGGGTTTAACTTTGCTCCAGCAGCAGAAAGATTACCAGCGACAGAAAAATCTCGTACTCCCGCAAACATTGTTTCTAAAGCAGGTGCAAGCTCTGCGACTTCATACTTAGGTCCGATCATTTTCTTAATCGCACTTCCATTTGGTTTATGGATTATGGTTTCTAAAAAGTTCAGCAAGAAATCTGCTGAAGATAAGGCCGTGGGATACTTCCCGAAAACTCACCAATTCGATCCATATAAAACAGATTATCAAAAATCGTCAGACGACGATGATGATATGGATTTTCCAAAAGCTTCTTAATTAATTTTGATTAAACGTCTGCCAAAGACCATGGCCTTTGTACATGAAAACTGTGCTGGTATTTCTGTGTTTCACAATGAGTTCTTTGACCCCATCGCGATTCAGGTCTTCTAGAATAACTTCATAATTGCGTTTGTGATAATGACCTTTGAACGTTTTTTGTTCATCGAAAAAGCTAGGCCCTTTAAAAGCTTTCATCGTACTTAAGTCATTATTGTCGATCGTGATAGCGTACACTCTCGAAGTCCCCTGAAAGTTAATATACTTGCTGATTCCTTCATAATAATAAAGCAGCAGAATTGAAGAAGTTGGACTCAATGTCTTCAACTCAACTCTGAATAACTCAGAATCGTAGCCCTTGTTCTCAAACAGGTAACCAAAGATTTTCTTTTTCTCGGAATTTAAGATTTCAATCCAGTCTTCGTTGTCTTTTTTCACGAAGACAATTTGCTCAGGAACACCGTCGCGGTTCAAATCCAGGGCGTAATAAGGCGTATGAACGAAGTAAGAGTACTTCTTTTCATCTGCCTCCGCTTTGCCCTTATTTATCTCTCCAGAGAAGAGTTGCCTGAAATAACGCTCATCTTGTGCCGTGGCCCTCCACGACATAATAACCAAGGCCAGCGATAGCAGCAATTTATTCATATATTCAAGTCTATACGACCTTTAAAAGAGGAGCAATTTCGCACATTTTTCCTAGCCAAGCTTTCGATTTCCTTAGTAAAATACTGCAATTCTAATGGTTTCATAGGTATAAAAATGGATTTTAATCTCCTTTTCACTAAAAATTTACAACAAGGCATCGTTCGCACTTTTAAGCACAACGAAACTCCTAGTTCAAAAATCATCGATATCAACGAAGCGAAGTCACTTCCTCTTCAAGGATTTATCTTCTCTGAAGACCTGAAAAACGATGACTTCCTGTCGGGCCTTGAGAGCGAACTAAAGTTCTACCCTATTCGTTCAAATTCAGAATTTGGATTAACTCCGGAAAAATTTGAAAAGCTTAGCTATGATGAAGGTAAAGTCGTGTTTGATAAAATGCGCGAGAACTGGATTCTTCAAAACAATATTTCACTAATCGAAGAAATGTTCAAAGTGAGAAATCACCTGCTTGGATTATTTCCAAATGATCGTTCAGGATTTTTCGAAGAGCTATGGTTTATTTTAAAAACAAACCTAGGTGCAACAAATTTAAAGCTGATCTACAACGACATGATCAAAGCTAAAACTGAAAACGAAAAAAACAAACTTGTGAAAGTTAAAATTGTTGGTGAGCGTTTCCCGGAAATGAGAAACGTTGATGAAATGGATGAAGCTGTTTTAAAAAGCTACGAAAAAGAATTCGGTGGAGTATTTAACATCACTGATTACAATAAAGAAAAAGGCCAGTTGGTGATCTGTGCGACGATTAAAAAATCGCCGGTGCTTATTATGACGAATATTTATCAGTTAACTAGATTACAGAAAGCTATTTTGACTTCTCTATTCGAAGGCCTGAACGGATAATTTTAAACTTTCATTAAATAATAAAAAAATGCAGCTTTAATAGCTGCATTTTTTTTGTCCAATCTTATAACCTAACTCTCTTCAACTCTGTTCCTCTTCCCAAAATAGTCATCGTTACCGAAAAATTCACCTTACTTTGAAGTGCTACATCTCCATAAACATTTCTCTCAGAACCAGAGCAAGCACCTGTATAATCATACCCAGAAGCACTTCTTGAATAAGTACTGGATGCCAGTTGAACAATCTCAAGAGCGTAATCATCACCTACTACTTCCTGCGATTCAATTTTCACATCAAAGTGACTATCAGTTTGATTCATAATAACTAAATCACTTGTTGAAGCTGTCTTATTAGCATACTTCACTACAAATCCTAAATTCCCTAAGGTCTTCTCAGTCACTTTTTCAAATTCACCAGAAGGCATATTTCTTTTATAGGCACATTGCAATCCACACATCCCTGATTCTCTCAAATCAGGTGTACAACGAATCATTTTTCCACCAAAAGTTTGAGGTGCAACTTTTTGCAAATAAAAATCATAATCAACAGATAAAAAAACGGACTTATGACTATCAATCAAAAGTGACTGCCCATTAATTCCTTTCATTGCACTCGTCTGAGTCTTATAAAATTTCTGATCATTTTTCATCAGGTCTTCGTGGTTCACACTAACAATATAAATCACTCCCCCTTTATAGGTTTTCTCATTATTAACCGGAAGCATTTTTAATACACGTGCCACCTCTGGGGAAAGTTCCAGGTCACTGATTAGATCTGCTACCAGGACACGCTCAGGCACAAAATAAATTTCTTCTCTATCTGAAAAAGACACAATGACCTTAGAGTAAACTTTTTCTTTTTCCTGATAATTTTTTAAATCTCTATCAGATATTTCAAAATTATTTAATTCATCATTCTTTTGTATTTCATTTTCTGGGGTATTTACTAAGGCCGGAAAAGTCTGCTCAACAAGTGAGTTTAAAATCTTTCCACGAATAAGAGATTTATTTTCTTCGTGAGGAATTGTTAAAAAGTTCTTTTGCTCGAAAGCTTCCTTATCAGCTGAGTTACTAATATTATTTGATTTTTTTCCGCATGAAACAAGTAATGCTAAAGAAAGGATAATTAAAGAGGTACGCATAAAAATCTCCTGTGTGTTTGTGGACACAGGAGATTTAACTTAGTTAGGTATTTTAGTGGAAAAAAACTGACGGGTCAGACGGGCATTTTTCAAAAATGAAATTAGCTACCGAAGCGCCCTAGGTGCTCACCCGATAAGACGTGAAAATGCGTGTGAAAAACGGTTTGTCCGGCGTGTTTACCAAGGTTTGTTACGACTCTAAAACCGTTTTTATCCAATCCCTGAGCTTTTGTGTACTCAGTGATGGCCTGGAAAATTTCACCTAAACTCTTAGGATCTCCAGATAGTTCGTTAATATCTGCCGTATGAGTTTTATGAACAAACAACAAGTGAATCTTAGCTTGTGGATGGATATCCACAAAACCAATCACGTTATCGTTTTCAAAAGTTTTCGATGCGGGAATTTTCCCTTCAACGATTTTACAGAATAAACAATCAGCACTCATAACTAAGTCGCGCTCCCAGCAACACGCTTAATATTCGCGCCTAGCTCAGAGAATTTAGCTACAAGATTTTCGTATCCACGGTCAAGGTGATAAACACGTTGAATTTCAGTCTCACCTTCAGTTGCAAGAGCTGCGATAATTAGTGCAGCAGAAGCTCTAAGGTCAGTACACATAATTGGTGCAGCTGTTAGTTTTTCTCCACCTTGGATGAATGCTGATTTACCTTTTAGAGTAATGTCAGCTCCAAGACGAACAAGTTCCGGAACGTGCATGAAGCGGTTTTCGAAAATATGTTCTGTAATTACTGAAGCGCCTTTTACTTGCGTACAAAGGGCGATCATTTGAGCTTGAGCATCTGTCGGGAAACCTGGGAATGGAGCTGTATCAATTAAGCATCCTTTCAATTCCGATTTAAAAACTTTAATTGAGCCTTCACCAGTTGTGATTTTTGCTCCCATTCCTTGAAGAGTTTCGATAACGAAATCTAAGTGACGAGGATTAACTCCCGTGATTTCGATATCTGATCCTGTTGCTAGAGCGGCCATTAAGTATGTAGCAGCTTCAATACGGTCACCGATAGCTTCGTATGTTGCTTCTTTTAATTCTTTTACACCAGTAACGACAATTGTTCTGCTTCCGATTCCTGTAACGTTAGCTCCCATTGCATTTAAGAAGTGAGCTAGATCGTCAATCTCTGGCTCTAGAGCTGAGTTTTCAATCGTTGTTACACCATCAGAAAAAACTGCGGCCATCATTAGGTTTTCAGTTGCACCAACTGAAGGGAAAGCAAGAGTCACGTGACCCGCTTTCATTTTATCAACTTTCGCGTCTACGTAACCAGAGTGAACTTCAATTTCACATCCAAGTTTTGCAAGATTTGTTAAGTGAAGATCGATAGGACGAGTTCCAATTGCACATCCTCCAGGAAGAGAAACTTTTGCAGCTTTTCTACGAGCAAGAAGAGGCCCTAGAACGAAGATTGAAGCACGCATTGTTTTTACAATTTCGTAAGTCGCTTCGTGAGAGTTTAATGTTGAAGCATCAAAAGTTGTGATGTTTCCTTCTTTCTTGATTGTTACACCAAGGTTTGAAAGAAGTTTAATCATTGTCTTGATGTCTTGAAGATCAGGAATATTTTTTAAGTGCACTGGTTTATCAGATAATAAAACTGCAGCGAGAATCGGAAGGTAAGCATTTTTCGCGCGAGCGATTTTCACACTTCCAGATAACTTTGAAGGCCCTGTGATAATTAACTTGTCCATAATGACTTCCTTTTATTTTTTTAACTTTAAAAATCTATTTCTATTAGTGTAATCGCGAACTAAAACGACTTCAGAAAAACCAATCTTACGGGCCATTTCTGCCTGGGCCTCAAGGTGGTTTTCATGGCTTTCTACCAGAGACACGCCGCCAGTTACAAGTTTTTCGTGAATACTTGTAAAGAACTCGTTAAACCACTGGTCATAAATGTCGTCATCAAGGAAAAGGGCAAGATGCGGCTCGAAAGCTGCGACCTGAGAGTGAACGCCCGCCATATCGGCAGACTTTTTAATATAAGGAGGGTTTGTCAGGATTAGGTTGAACTCACCCGGAACATCTTTTAAGCGGTCACTTTTAATAAATGTCGTTTTATGGATGCTGGAAATGGCGAATTTGTGACTGAAGAAGTTTTCCTGAGCAAGCTTTAGGGCCGCCTCACTAATGTCAGTCATGACCATATCAAGTTGAGCGGTTTCTTCCATAAGAAGAGAAATCCCGATCGCACCGGATCCGGTCCCAATATCGGCCACTCTACACTGCTTGTTTTTATAACTGCGTTTGATTTCCTGTGAAGCGAGCTCCACCAGAATTTCTGTTTCACTTCTTGGAATTAAAACATCCGACGTCACTTTAAAAAGTGAGCGGTAAAAATAAGCATAACCTGTGATGTACTCCAGCGGTGTGCCGACTTTTAGTTTCTCAAAAAAGATTGTGAGAGGATGTGTTCTATGAGGAAGGTAAGGAAATTCAAAAAGCTCTTCTGAATCCACGCCATTTAAAAACGCGTGAAGTTTAATATCCTGTCTTAAACGATGAATCGTAAGACCTGGGTAAAATGCCAGCAGAGATTTTTTCTCTGCTTCATAAAAGCCTTTTAAGTGTTGATCAAGACTCAGAATGCTCACGACAGTTACCCTTACTAGTGTTGATTAGTCTTCCTGGCCTTTCATTAGTTCTGCCTGGTGATGAGCAATCAATGCATCAGTAATTCCACCAAGGTCACCGTTCATTACACCATCAAGGTTGTGAACAGTAAGTCCGATTCTGTGGTCACTGATTCTGTTTTGTGGATAGTTATACGTTCTGATTTTTTCTGAACGATCCCCGTCTCCAATCTGGCCGCGTCTTTCAGAATCGATTTCATCTTTCTGCGCTTTAACCATATTGTCGTAAATTCTTGAACGAAGAATCTTCATGGCCTTTTCTTTGTTCTTTAACTGTGACTTTTGATCCTGGTTAGCTACCGACATACCAGTTGGTAAGTGGGTAATACGAACAGCTGAATCGGTCGTGTTAACCGACTGACCACCTGATCCACCAGATCTATAAACGTCGATACGAAGTTCATTGGGATTAAGTTCGAATTCAACTTCATCAACTTCCGGCATAACCGCAATTGTGATTGTTGATGTGTGCACTCGTCCCATCGTTTCCGTTTTAGGAACACGTTGAACTCTGTGAACACCAGCTTCCCATTTTAGTTTTGAGTAAACTTTATCACCTGTAACAGTGTAGATAATTTCTTTAATCCCCTGGTCAGACTCAGACATTGAATCAAGTTCAATCTTGTAGCCCAGGTGACGGAAATAGTTTTGGTACATACGGAACATGTCGGCAACGAAAATCGAAGCTTCATCTCCACCGGCACCAGCACGTAATTCCATGATAACATTTCTATCATCTAGTGGATCTTTTGGAAGAAGAAGAAGTTTAAGTCTTTCTTCCAATGGTGGAAGAAGTGCTTCAAGTTCAGCAGCTTCCATTTTTGCCATTTCACGAAGGTCTTCGTCTTTTTCATTACGAAGCATTTCTTTTGAACCTTCAAGGTCGTCTTTAATTTTTTTGTATTCTCTATAGCCGATAACAACGTCTTCAATATTTGAGCGCTCAGAAGAGATTTGTTTGAATTCTTTCTGACGATCGTAGATCGATGGGTCTGCTAGCTTTTCTGTAAGCTGCTCATAACGAGCGACAACTGCTTCTAATTTATCGAACATTGACATGGATATTAGCCTTCTAAAAAGTCTTTAAGATTAAAATTACTGTTTTCAATTTCGTTTAAATCACGAAGATCGATTTCATCAACCGTGATTTTTTTGCTGTTAGCGTCTTTCAGGTTGTACTTTTCTTCAAGGAAAAGAACAGCTTTGATCGATGCCAGAGCGATTTCAAGTTGGGTATCATCCGGCTCTTTTGTCGTAAGCTTTTGCAGCATCTTTCCCGGGTAACTTAGAACTTTTCCAAAAGTTGAATCTGGATTTTTTCCTAAGAACTTAATTAGCTCATAAGAGATACCAGCAATTGGGAAAGTTAAAACAACTTTGAAAAGAATTGCGTACAAGTGCTTTAAGATCACCGGAGAATTAGTTCCAACCGGGATAAGCGCGAAGATAATGGCAAAAAGGATGATCGATACGAACATCAGGAAGAAAATGAAAGTCGTTCCACAACGAGGGTGGAAAGTTGGGAACTTTCTAGCGTTTTCAACAGTTAGAGCTTCACCAGCTTCAAATGTCGAAATCGATTTATGTTCAGCTCCGTGATACTGGAAAACTTTCCTAATATCAGGAATGAAGCTGATCAGATAAATGTACGTTAAGAAGATACAAGCTTTAATCGTTCCATCGACTGCGTGGAACTGCCAGCTTTGAAGATCCCAAGCGGCCCCACTGTATTTTTCAATCACAGCAGTTAGTGCATGGGGAACGAAAACGAAGAGACCAATACCGAAAAGAAAAGAAACACCGATCGAAAGAAAAGTCTCAAGACTTACCTTCTCTTTTGATTTCTTTGTTTTTTCGTATTCTGCTTCCGATTGTCCTTTTTTCAAAGCTTCTTTTTTGTTTTCTTCATCCATTGCGATGTTTGCTGAATAGTTCAGCGAAACAATCCCGTTGGCCATTGTTTCAATCAGAATCAATACACCTCTTAAGAATGGTTTCTTAAGAAATGAAAGTTTGTTTGAAAGTCCGTACCACTGGTCGCGACGTAAACGGATTGAGCCATCAGGCTTTCTTACCGCTACAACGAAAGCGTTAGGTGATCTCATCATTACACCTTCGATCACGGCCTGGCCGCCGATCGAAGCGTATTGTTTAGATACCAGAAGAATAAGTCTTTTCATTAATGCTTTTTTCATATTTTTACTCTTAAGAGTTCATTGAATCCAGGAAGTCCGAGTTTGTTTTAGTTTTTGTTACACGGCTTAGGATAAATTCCATAGCGTCGATTGGCGCCATAGAGTGAAGAACTTTACGAAGCAAGTATGATCTTTGTAGATCAGCTGGCGCCATAAGAAGATCTTCCTTACGAGTTGAAGACTTGTTGATATCAAGTGCCGGGAAAATTCTCTTTTCAAGAAGTTTTCTATCAAGTTGGATTTCCGAGTTACCTGTACCTTTGAATTCTTCAAAGATAACTTCATCCATTCTTGAACCTGTATCGATAAGAGCAGTAGCGATGATCGTAAGAGATCCCCCACCTTCAATATTACGTGCAGATCCGAAGAATCTTTTTGGTTTATGTAGAGCGTTTGAATCAACCCCACCCGAAAGGATTTTTCCTGATGGTGGAACAACTGTGTTGTAAGCACGAGCAAGACGAGTGATTGAGTCTAGAAGGATGATTACATCTTTTCCAGCTTCAGTTAAACGTTTTGCTTTTTCGATTACCATCTCAGCAACTTGTACGTGGCGAGTAGCAGGTTCATCGAAAGTTGAAGAGACAACTTCAGCGTTAACGTTTCTTCTCATATCTGTAACTTCTTCCGGGCGTTCATCGATTAGAAGAACGATCAGAACTGCTTCAGGGTGATTAGTTGTGATTGCATTTGCGATATCTTGAAGAAGAACAGTCTTACCAGCTTTTGGTGGAGCGACGATAAGGCAACGTTGACCAAACCCTTGTGGTACGAACAAGTCGATTAGACGAGTTGAGTAGTTAGTTGGGTGGTATTCAAGGTTGATTTTTTTCTCTGGGTATAACGGAGTTAAGTTATCGAAGAGAACTGTCTTTTTATGTTTTTCTGGTGACTGAGAGTTGATCTCATTTACTTTAACTAGTGCGAAGTATCTCTCACCTTCTTTTGGTGGTCTGATTTCGCCTTCAACTGAATCCCCTTTACGAAGACCGAATTTTCTAATTTGTGATGGAGATACGTAAATATCATCGGCACCAGGAAGGTAGTTATAAAGTGGCGATCTTAAGAATCCGAATCCGTCTGGTAGAATTTCTAGAACACCGTTACCAAAGATTGCTTTATCGTCTTTAGCTGTAGCTTTTAGAATAGCGAAAATAAGTTCGTGCTTCTTTAAGTTACTTGGGTTCTCGATTTGAATTTCTTCTGCCATGGTTGTAAGTTCGGCAATGTCTTTTTCTCTGAGATCGTTAAGATGCATTTGAAAGTAACTCCTGTTTGCGGTGAAAATTGAATATAAATATTTTGATTATTAAATGAATTGAAATAGAAAACCGAATTTGTAGAAACCTCTTAGTAAATGTCGGTGATTGTTTTATTTAGGCAGGCGCTTATGTCTTATAAATCTAATATTATCCAAGGCGGAAAACCTGTCAAGATAATTGACTTAAATGACAGTTTTTTTAGCCTGTAGAGTCTACATACAGGCCTTAAAAAACAGCTACTTTCATCCTTTTGCTAATTTTTCCATTTCGACAATATGTTTTTCTATATCCTGCCAGTTAAGTTCTGCAACGGCCTGGTCTAATAAAAAGGCCACTCGTCCTAATTCATTTTGGCCGTAACTTTCGGCCGTTCCAGCGATATTGTGAGCGATTTTTCCAATCGCTTTAAGCTCTTTAATATCGAAAGCATTTTTTAGTTTCTCAATATCTTTTCTTCTGTTTTCCAAATAACCAGGAATCGCTGCTTTGATGGCCTCATCAACAGTATCGTCTCTGCGGACTTCTACACCTTGCCACTTTTCAACGGCTGCCAGCAATCTTCCGCGGGCAATTGGTTTTGTTAAGTAGTCATCACAACCGACTTCCATCGCGCGGTCATATTCTTTTGAAAGAGCATTCGCACTTAATGCGATGATAATCGTATGAGGAAGATTTTTTTCTTTCTCCATTGCACGAATATCTTTGGTCGCTTCAATTCCATCTTTATTAGGCATGTTGATGTCCATAAAGATAATGTCGTATTTATTTTTTGTATAAGCTTCTACGGCCTCAACACCATCATTGGCCTCGGAAACGATGACTTCACTCTCATCCAGGAATTTCTTTACGATAAAGCGGTTTTCCGGATTGTCGTCTACCAGAAGGATTTTTAAATTTTTATTCACTGAACCTTTTGGAGTGGCCTCGTTTTCAAACTCTCCCATTGCACTGTCGACGAAACAGTTAAGGATGAATTCACTTCCCTTACCTAGTTCCGATTTTACAATGATGTCTCCACCCATTAAATTGGCAAGCTCTTTTGAAAGAGAAAGCCCCAGACCTGTTCCGCCAAATTCAGAAGCAATTTTATTATTTTCCTGAGAGTAGTTAGAAAAAAGTTTATTTTGATTTTCTTGGGCAATCCCACGACCTGTATCTTTAACACTGATTAAAAGCTCTTTTTGTGAAGTCCCACGGTCGATACATGTCACAGATAAAATGATACTTCCTTGCTCAGTGAACTTGATGGCGTTTCCTAAAAGGTTGATCACGATCTGTCTGATTCTTCCTTCATCTCCAATCATGTGATCGTAATTTGACATCAATCTTGATTTAAAAAGCAGACCCTTTTGTGAGGCCCTGAAGTCCATAATTGATGTACATGTATCAACCAGGTTTTTTAACGAAAAAGGAATATTATTAAGCTCAATTTTTCCGGCCTCAATTTTAGAAAGATCTAAAATATCGTTAACCAGGTTAATCAGTGTTAATGATGAACGTTGATAAATTTCCATACATTTTTTCTGTTCATCACTCAATTTTGTAAGGGCCATGATCTCACCAACACCCAAAATGGCATTAAGTGGAGTTCTGATTTCGTGACTCATTTTGGCCAGGAAATCTGATTTTGCTTTAGTTGCACTTAGTGCGACTTCTTTTCCAGTTTTCAGTTCGGAAATACTTTCGGCCTCTGCTGTAATATCGACGTAAGCGACAACAACTCCTCCAAGGACACCATTAACAATAAGGGGAGAAAAGTTAACCTTAACTGTGCGCTTAGTACCTGTTGAAGTCGTCACGATTGTTTCAACAACCGTTTTATCAGTGCGAAGTAATTGCTTTAAATAAGTCGGGTCAATTTCAGCTGATTCAAAAAGCTCTTCCAGTGATTTGCTTTTCATCTCATCAATAGTCATTTTACGAACAGCTAATGCAATCTGGTTAGCGAAAATAACTTTTCCGTTAACATCTCCGACCACAACACCTTGACCAACATTTTCAGTAACAGCTTCACTGGTTGCCAGGGCCACGTTTAATTCTTTTTGTGCTTTTAATCTTTCTTTTAATTCGTTGTAAACAAAGTACGCACTTCCAACAACCACGACCAATGAGAACAATGCTCCGGCCATCATTAAGGCCATCATACCTCGTGATGAACTTTTCACGAGACCATTTTGTTCATTAATCGAATTTTCACCACGGGCAGTGAGCCTCGCCACTTCCATTCTGATGTTGTCCATCATCCCATTACCAACTGTGATATCGTAAAAGGTAATTACCTGTTTGTTCATTCTTTTAAGGTTTAAAGAGTCTGCATAAGCAATACGCTTACTAATAAGTTCTGTAAGCTGATTGTACTCTTCTGGTAATAAGTAATTATCCAGTCGCTCCAACTCACGAGGCAGCTTCCTTTGAGCTTCACTCTGTACATTAAGAAAGATGTCTTCTCCTGTTAAAAGAAACCCGCGTGAACTGGTTTCAATATCAAGTAAAAGTCCAAAAACCACATAAAGCTGGTTCACTTTTTGTGAGTTCCTATGAACTTCCTGCATCGTTTTTGTATAATTAAGGTTGCTGGAGATCAATCCATACTGGACAGTAACTAGGACGATTAAGGCGAAACCAAATACAGTCCCGACAGTCTTGATACGATTCATTATAAAACCTTTTCTAACTTTAATAAGTAGCATTTATTGTAATCAACTCTTCGATAATTGTGAATTTGAATTCTCAGATATATACTCGTCTAATGAATGATTTCTCAAACTATCCACGCTTCCAGCAATTTCTTGGTAAAAGAATTTTATCTATCGATTTTGGAACGAAAGTGATCGGAACGGCCATGTTTTGCCCGGGACGCGATCCTTTTCCTTTTGCCGCTGAGAAAATCATTTATAAATCCCATGCAGAATCCATCAAATCTCTCATGAACCTGATCTCTAATGAAGACATTGAAGTCGTCGTTATTGGAATTCCCTATTTTCTTGATGGCAAAGAAAGCACTAACACAGTGAACGTCCGCGCTTTTGGTCAACAATTAAAAAGTGCTCTTAAAGATCAGGAGTTTTTTGAGCAGGATGAAACCCTGACAACAAAAGCTGCAGAAGAGCGCATGTTAAACTCTCCCGAATTTAATTTCAAAATTGACCCTACTAAAATCGATTGCGTCTCTGCTACCATTATTCTTGAAGACTTCATCCGCGCCTAGATTTCCGATTAAAAGTCTCTGGTATTAATGGGAATTTATGGCCGTGATTGTAAGGACTAAACACGTCTATTAACCTATAGATATTATGAAAAAAAATCACATCCTGTTTCTTGTTGGTGCTCCTCTATTGGCTATTTTATTAGTAGCTATTAAGGTTTATTACTCTGCTTATGTCTGGCGCTACCAAGGCCCTGATGTTTTCTTCTACATCAAACCGAGTGAGAGTTTTGCTTCAATCAATTCTCGTCTGGCAAAAGAAAAACTTATTTCTTCTCCAAGACTTTTTCACCGCCTTTCTCAGTGGAATGGTGTGATGACAAAATTTAAATCGGGACAATATCAGATCAAGACTCATTCTAATTTAATGGATGTTTACAACACTTTTATTAATGAGAAGAGCCTGGCGTTGTACTTCACGGTACCCGAAGGTAAAAACATGTATGAAATTGGAAAAATGCTGGAAGAGCGCCAGATCACTTCCTACGAAGACTTCATTACTCTTTGTAAAGACCGTGAGTTCGTTAAAAGCTTGGGCATTAAAGGATTATCAGTTGAAGGATACCTTTACCCTGAAACATATGACTTCGCTCCCAATCTTCCCGCTGATCAAGTCATCAAGACAATGGTGAGAGAATTTAGAAAGAAGATGATGGTCATCGATATCTCTAAGTCAAAGATGAGCCTTGAAGAAATCGTTACACTCGCTTCAATGGTAGAAAAAGAAACTGGAGATAAAAGTGAGAGACCTATTATTGCGGGTGTCTTCTTAAACCGTTTGAAAATTAAAATGAGACTGCAATCAGATCCGACAACAATTTATGGAATGTATGAAACCTATGATGGAAACATCAGCAGAAAAGATCTTCTGACTCCATCGGACTACAATACTTATACTGTAAAAGCTCTTCCAATCGGGCCAATCGCGAATCCGGGGATTGCTTCGATCAATGCTGTTTTAAATCCGGCCACGCACAAGTATTTATACTTTGTCAGCCAAAACGAAGGTCGTCACTTTTTCTCTGAAAACTATGGTCAACACCAAGAAGCGGTTGTGAAGTGGCAAAAGACGGCGAAAAACCGCGAAGGAAAAAGCTGGCGCAACAAAACTGAAGAAAACAATAATGATGTGCCAGCAGTAATTAAAAAATAATTAAAGGTCTGGGTAAGTCGCATGAAGAGTGCGACGTGCGTAATCTCTTACCAACATGTCTTTGTCTTCTGACAATCTTTTCAATGTTTCAAGTGGAGTGATTCGATTCTTTGCCACTTCATGACGAACAGTAATTGAAACGTGACGAGTAAGAATATCTAAAATACGCGGGGCCACATTTTTTGATTTTGCTAATTCGATAGCAACGCCTGGCTTGTCTTCTTTTAAAAATTGAAATTGTTTTTCTTCATCTCTGCACTCGCGAACGACTGCTAAATATTCTTCAGCGAACATATGTATCCCCTATTTTCTTTTTCCCCCATCATAAGGGCACTCAAAAAACTTGTAAACTTTTTTGACGAAAAGGCCCCCTAAACTTGTCCATTATTCAGTCATTCTGGCACCTCCGCCTCCCCTCAGATGATAGGTAATGGTAGTTTTTTCCCTTGTGTCAAATTCGTAAACCAATGTACACTAGTTGGATAAAGTTCTTCTGGTCCTACGACTGGAACGATTTCAGGGTTATTAGTTTTTTAAAGAGGAATGTATGGATAAGGCTAAAATGGAAAAATTTAAAGCACTACTTCTTCAGGCGAAGGTAAAGATCATGAACGGCGGAATTCTACGCAGTACTGAAGATCTTACTGTTTCATCTGACGATCTCTCAGACGAAGCGGACCTAGCAACTTCAGTTATCAATCAACAAGTAACATTCAACATGCGCCAACGTGAGCTAGTAAAGCTTAAGGCCATCGATGAAGCGCTTTATAGATGCGAACAAGGCAACTACGGGCACTGTGATGAGTGTGATGAATCTATCGGTGAGAAACGCCTGGAAAACCAGCCGTGGACTACTCTATGTATTACTCATGCTGAAGAACAAGAAAGAGAAAACCAAAAATTCATTAAAGCAATCTAGACTCAATCTCTCACAACAAATTTTAGATATAAAAAAAGGCTTCCGTAATGGAAGCCTTTTTTTTGCTATTTCATCAAGCGACTGATGTTGAGGGGGGAATCAACACCAGTTGCTAGATCTCGCATTATATTGTCTTCTTGGCTTCTTTGAGCTCTTTTGTGACTCTGCTGGAGCATCATTTGGCTCTACAGGATGGCGCCCTTCTGGCCTTCTTTGAATGCTTGTAGGGATATTAGTGTCGGTTGTTCCCCAGTGGTTTGTTATCTCGTGATTTTCACACGAAAACAGTGCCAGAGACATCACCATAAACAATAAGTAAAATCTAAGTAGTCCATTCTTCATATAAACCTCTAATCCTTGAGGGGTGCCCATAATGGGCCTGGTACATTCTATAAAGCAAGCCCGAGGCCATTTATTTAGTGTCATTTTTTCACTGCTTCTCATCCTAGTGCCCGATTGGGCTAGATTTGATTTAGGTGGAAAGTTTTCAAAATGTGTTTAAACTTTTTACACCCCACTAAAGTTTTATCAATTGTTTTTACAGAACCGACCTTAACCCATCGGAACGCTTAAAGAAGACCTTGGCCCGAAGCGTGCAATTGTATGGGGAGAACCAATTAAGCAGATAGTATTTCTGCTGGATCAAATTAAGGGATGATTATGAAGACGAACACCATGAAGATGATGATTAGAAGACTCGTTGTACTTAATGTACTCGCGACAATTTCTTTTGCATCTTTTGCTCAGTCCAACATTCAAGGAACTCTTCCACGAGTTGTTCAAACTCAAAAGGTAGAAGAGAAATCGTATTTTGATCCGAAAGATTTAACATCTAATTATGTTAGCTGGGGTATCAACCCGGAAAATCCATCTTCAATTAATTTATTGGAAGCTTGGAAACATTATAAAAAGAAAAGAGATATCGTCGTAGCAGTAGTAGATACTGGTATTGACCCAGTTCATCCTTTCCTGGAAAAGAATATCTTTGTTGAGCAAGGTCGCGTTGATGAAACGAACTTTGGTGTCGACTTCTCTAAAGACAAAAAAGGCAGAGGTGCACCACTTGATCAACACGGTCACGGAACTCACGTTTCAGGGATCATTAAGAGTATTTATCCTGAAGTAAAAATCCTTGCACTTAAATATTACAACCCGACAGCATCGGGAATTGATAACTTGAACTCAACGGTTGAAGCTCTAAGATATGCAGTAGACAACAACGTTGACGTAATTAACTACTCTGGTGGTGGACCTGAAGCCGCTGTAGAAGAGTTAAGAATTTTAAAAGAAGCAGAAAGAAAAGGGATTCTTGTTGTAGCAGCGGCTGGTAACGAAGAATCAAATATCGATGATAAGAAAAAAGCTTATTTCCCTGCGAGCTATGGATTAAAAAACATCATCACTGTAACGGCCCACGATGAAGACCTTAAGATTTTAAGTTCATCAAACTACGGACGAGCTAGCGTTGATATCTTTGCTCCTGGATACCGTATTAAATCAAGTCTTCAAAATGGTCGTGCTGGATACTTAACTGGAACGAGCCAGGCAACTGCTTTCGTTACTGGTGTTGCAGCACTTATTAAGTCTCAATTCCCAGGTTTATCAACTGAGAAAATTAAAGAGATCATTAAAGCTTCTGCTAAGAAAGAAATTACGATGGAAGGAAAATGTGCAACTGGTGGGCGCTTAGATGCAGCTTCTGCTTTAGCACTAGCTTCTCAATATGCTGGTGAATCAGAAATGCCAAACCGTCAGCTAGCGACGAAGAAAGAAGAAGGAAAAATCATTTACCGACTTGCGAACTAATTAATTCATAATAAGTCACGGCCAGAGTAACAACTGTGGTCGTGATCACTAAAGTCTTCAGCCAATACTCTATTCTTATCCCCATAAAACGATGATTCAAAAATAATTCCGACCACGGTTTTGTGAGTTTATTTTCTTTTTGAGTTTCAGTTAAATACTCGAGAATTTTCTGTGATAAAAGAGGCCCTGTTTCCATGATGCGTCCTTCAACCTTCTGTTGAAGCATGACTGGGCCTATTCCGTATCGCAAAAGCTCATCCATGAGCTCTAACATTTCTACATAAAAAAACCTGCGTTTCTCATTCGTAATCGCACCAGGTGTTCCAAAAGCTTCGAGTAAATCATCAAAGCGTTTTAGAAGTTGCCTGCTGTAGGCCTTGGCCTCAGGCCCGACTTTATTTTCAAAGAATGGGAAGTATCTCGTGATGACGGGAAAGCTGGCATAATAGCGCTCTTTGAATCCATATAAACTCTTAGCGCTGAATGGCTCACCGATTGGATGATACAAAAGCGAGCGGCCACAGGCCTCGCAGTTGGTGTCAGTCAGATAAACCGACTGGCAGTTTGGACAACGCTTGATAGGTTTATATGCACTTTGCGGAATCGCTGGACGCGAAACTGCATTGCTATCAACCTCCAGGTCGAACATTTCAAAAGTATCAATCATAATAAAATTCTAAAGTGATAGTCTCTCGTTGGCAATTAACTTGATTGAAACTAAACTCTCTTTATGAATTTTAATCGCAAATACCTTAGTCCTACTGTCTGCTTATTGGCCGGAATGCTCTATGCTTTAGGGTTTCCTACATTTTTTGGAGCGTCTGTTTTTCTTGCTCCCATAATTGGGTTCGCTCTCTTTAACTGGGCCCTTGATCAGGAAACAAGTTTAAAAAAACAATTCGGTTTGAGTTTAATGTACTCACTGGGATTTTACCTTTTTGGTTTTTACTGGATCCCCCACACTCTTCAGGAGTTCGGCGGACTCTTTTTTCCCGTAAACCAGTTACTAGGTTTGCTATTTTCTTTCGTCATTATCCCGCAAGTTTACTGCTATGTTGTTTTAAAGAAATATATCAAACATCCAGTTTTTCTGGCCGTGGGTTATGTGTTGCTTGAAAGATTTGTCCCTCAACAATTCCCGGCACACCTAGGTCATCCTTTTCTTTCACTGGCACCAACAATTAAATTAGTGTTTGCTCCATGGGCAGGTGCTCCTTTTTATTCTTTCTTAACGGCCTTCATCGCATTGACATTAGTTCAGCATAAAATGACCAAGCAAAAACCAAAACTGTATTATGGCTTCATTGCAGTTGTGCTTTTTTTGCATTTGCCATTTTTATACCCGACAAAGTCTGCTGAGAACCTGACTCCATTAAAAATCAGATTGGTTCAACCCAACATCGGAAACTTTTTAAAGATTGATTCTGAACGTGGTGAAGTCAATTCGATTAAATCGGTTTTAGATAGTTATTACTTTTTAAGTACTGATGGAATTGTGACAAAGCGCGATCTTATCATCTGGCCGGAAACAGCTTTCCCTAATTTATTTTTCAGTGAAACTTTTAAGGCCGATCATAAATTGCTTCTTCCACCAGTCATCCGCGACATCATTACAAAAACGGGTGCTGAATTATTTATGGGTGGATATGATGCGACTGTGGCCGCAACTAATGATCAGAGTTATCAAAGTGACTTCAACTCTGCTTTTCACTTTTCCAACCAAAACTACATGAAGGACGTTTACCATAAGATGCATCTGATTCCGTTTGGAGAAGGACTTCCTTTTGGACCGTTCAATAAATTTCTAAGCGGCATCATTACGAATATTTCTTATTTTGCGGAAGGTGATACATATACTGGATTTAAAACTGATTCGAATTTAAAGTTTGTATCAGTCATTTGTTATGAAGTCCTCTTCCCTAGTTTTGTAGCAGATATGCTTAATAACCAGAAAGAAGAAGCTCAGTTCATGATCAATCTTACAAACGACTCATGGTATGGCGATACAGCTGAGCCTCACCAGCATTTATTTTTAAGTAAGTGGCGAGCTCTTGAATTCAATCTTCCTTTAATCAGATCAACTAACACAGGAATCACAACGGTAATTTTCCCTGATGGAAGCGAATCAAAAAGATTATCAGTTGGTGAAAAGACTTATTTAGATGTGGATTTAGAAATTGCTCCGAGAACTAAAACTCTCTTTCAAATTTTTGGTATCTGGAGCTTCTTATCGATTGCTTTAGTACTTCTGCTGATCGAATTAGCCTTTAAGAGAAAAGCCTTCTTTCAAGAGATCATGAAGACGGATAAAGCCTAAAAACTTTGTCCCTTCCACAACTGGAAGCAGTTGGAATGATCTCGTCTTTGACTCCATTAACTCCAGTGCTTCAAAAGCAAGTTGGTCTGGGTGTACACTTGTTGGCGTTCTATTCATTATTGCATCTACTGATGTTTGTAATCCCTGATTCTCTCTCGTGAAAGTGCGTCTTATATCACCTTCCACTAAAATTCCTTTAAACTCACCTTTATCAACCACAGCACATCCACCAACCGGGAATTTCGTCATAGCTAAGATGGCGTCCTGAAGATTTTGTGTTGAAGTTAAGATCGGGCAGTTTTCTGCAAAGATTGTTAAGTCGCGCACTTTCATACGAAGTGACTTACCTAAAATGCCACCTGGGTGGTTAACGGCAAATCCTTCTTTTGATAGGCCGATGTATTTTTCAAATAATACGGCCATGGCGTCTGCCATTGCCATCGCCAGAGTTGAACTGTTTGTTGGAGCTTGATTGTTGATGCAAGCTTCTCTTTCAACCGAACAGTCAAAAACGATATCGCAAAATTCAGACACAGGAGATTTAGTGTTCCCCACTAAAGCTATGCGGTGAGATTTTGGAGTTTGTAAAAAAGGCATTAACTTTAAAATTTCTTCAGTCGTTCCTGACTTACTCAATAAAACGATGGCGTCGTTTTTCCCGACTCTCCCTAAATCTCCGTGAAGTGCTTCAGTTGGGTGAAGGAAAAAAGAGGGCAAACCAAGAGAAGTAAAAGTCGCTGCACACTTCTGAGCGATAATGCCGGACTTTCCTACTCCACAAAAGATCAGTGTTGAACCAGTTGCTCTTAATTGGTCAAAAAGCACCGTAAGCTTTTCCACATCTTTGTTGTGGTGTTTTTCTAAAAGTTCCGCTGATCTAATCAGAGATTCAGCTTCAAGTTTCAGTACATCTGCCATGGTCTTTGAGTGGGTCATAGTTTCCCTTTTATGGTATTTGGTCTTCTTTTTATTCGAGGTTACAATAAACCAAGATGATAAAAAATTTTACGGTTAGTTTAATGCAAAGATTTCCAAAGATCATGGCACAGATCAGTGTAGTGGGCTTCTGCGCCTTCACTCTGTACGGCTGCTCTTCATATGAAAATTTTAAGTTCATTACTGAAGACCTGGAAATCCCAACTCAAGTCTATCGTGCCGACTACAATAAAGTCTGGCAAGAAGTGATGAAGATCACTAACAAATACCCAAGAGAAGTTTACAACCAGGACGCTGGAGTTATTAAAACTCGCTGGATTGATAACACTCTGGAGCTAAACTTCGCGGACTCTTTTGGGTCTAATGACTCTGTAAAATCAGCGGAATTTAAACTCATCATCAACGTTGTAAAAGGTTACCGCGGCACTAAAGAAGTTAGTAAAGTGACTGTGTTTAAACGCCAAAGAGTTGAGCAGGACTTCCTGCAAGGCTGGAAAGTGATCAAGACTGACGGTATCTTGGAAAAATCTATCCTCTACCGCTTAGAGCGGGCCCTGACGATTGAGGCAAGACTTCAGGAAATCGAAGACAAGAAAACAAAAGAAGCAGAAAAGAATTTCTAAATAAAAAAGCCCCACTTCAAGTGGGGCTTTTTTTATTTCTATTTTAAATCTTTATAGTCTGAAGTTTAAATTACTGAATCGTTGTATTCAGTGCCATACGTTGCCAGAAGATTCTCTTTTTACCTTGCTCACCTTTTGGAGAAGTTAAACCAGTAATCTTTGATAAGCTCGTATCCATTTCAGCGAAGATATCGTTGTAGCGGTCTTTTTGGATCATTTTAATTAACGGTAGTCTCGCCTTTTCAAACTTCAGGTCACCAATTGTCAGGATCACGTTCTTAATAATGTTTGAACGTTTTGCCTTTAGCGGTTTTCCATTCATTGTCGGCTGGTAGTAATTCTTTTTATCGTAAAGCATTGCCCAGACTTGTGGAGCGGCTTCAGCTGTCTTTAATGTTCTGATGTTATCTAGTGCTTGAGAGCGGACAATAAACGAATCATCTTTTAATAGAGTCGCATACTGATGTCCGTAATTTTTTTGTTTCAAGGCCAGCATCGTCTTAAGACTCGCCATTCTCATAACCCAGTGAGGGTGATGAAGGAACTTTGAAAGGAATGGTGCTGATTTCTCCCCCATAATCTGACCTAGAAGGAATGTCGCCATCCAACGGTTTTTATCAGGGTATTTTCCATTCTTCATAACTTCGATAAGCGCTTCAACCGATTGTCCGCCCTGCTTAAGAGTTTCAGTTTTAAGCATCGCGATCTGAGCTTTATCTGTGTAGTTGACCATATACTTATTAAGTAGTGCCGACTTCACTTCAGAGTTGTTGATGGCCGCCTGAGCATGAGCAGAAATTGTAAAAGCTAAGAGAAGTAGAAAACGAGTTGCGTGTTTCATTATAGATCTCCTAATTTTTAACCTAACATCTTTTCAAATTCAGACAGAAGTTCTTCTGCAGATTTTTGTTCAACTTCTTCAGCTGGAGCATCATCACCTGCGACATCTAAAACTTGTGGAGCTTTAGCTGCTGGAGCTGGGGCCGCTGGCTTACTATCAGCAATTGCCTGGGCCATCATTGCTTCTAAGTCTTCCTCTTCTTCAACTGGAGGTGGAGCTACTGGTGCCGCCGCCGCTACAACTGGAGGTGCACCTTTTTTAAGATTAGCGAGTTCCGCTTTTAATTGATCATTTTCTTGTTGAAGGCGTTTTAAGTTAGCAAGATCTTCTTCGATAATTGCGTATTCTTTTAAACGTTCACGAATTTCATTTCGCTCACTAGTAATTGAGGCAAGTTCTTTTTGGATATTAGGATCGCCACCAGAACGAGTCATTGCTTCTGCTAATTGAGCTTCAAGATCACGTACTCTTTGTTGAGCTTGAGATAAATCTTTTTTAAGCATTTCAGATTCAGCTCCCAGCCCTTTACCTGCTGAAAGATCCTGAATTGTTTTTTCTAAATCTTGAATTTGTCTTTGGCGATCAGATAATTTTTGGTGAAGTGCTGCGACTTCAGCATTCTTCTGACTGATTTCTTCGCTTCCTGATCCAATATGAATACTTGATGAACTTGGAAGATCTCCTACTGGAACAACTGATGGGACACCATTACCGATATCTAAACCACCGCCACGAAATAGTGATGACTTTAATGAATTTGAATTTTGAATGATTGAATCAAGATAGTTTTTTACGACACTAGCTGGAATTTCATGCGAGAGTTGGTGAAATTTTTTACGGTTATAAAACCAGTAAATGATGATTCCCACCATAGTTACCAGTAATAACAAACTAAACACAGTGATGGTTTCATCAGTGAATTTTGTTAGAATCAAACGTATTGTTTCAGTCACGGTCCCTTCCTAGGATTGTATGCATACTTATCTATTACGAAATTATAATCTACTCCTGAATAAAGACAAGATTTCCTTATGCAAAGGCGTTCTTGCAGCGACGATTGTCGCTTGGAAAGGGTGGAATTTCTGACCTTCATAATCAGATACTATCACTCCTGCTTCCTGACAGATTAATCCCGCAGCTGAAACGTCCCATGCAGCAAGCCCTCTTTCCCAGAAGCAGTCGAAGACTCCGCTGGCCACATAACATAAATCAAGAGCGGCACTTCCCATTCGGCGGATCCCGCGACTCTTGCCCATCATATGCTTAAAAAGATCAAACTCTTCATCAAAGACAGGGCCTTTTTCAGTGGCAAAACCAGTCACAAGTAATGAATCAGCAAGGAGTTTTTTATTAACAGATTTTTTTAGACTCACAGGTTTTGATTTCTTCTTAAAGTCGTTTGAGAACTTGATCAATTTAGTTCCCTTACCTTTAGTCGCACAAAAACACTCACCGTTAGTTGGCCTTAGAACAACTCCAACTACGGGCTCTCCGAAATGAACCAGAGAAATACAGACTCCGTAGTAATCAAGTCCATTTAAAAAATTATTCGTTCCATCCAGTGGATCGATGATCCAGACCCATTCTTTTTCTCTTAAAAATTTATAGCGGTCCATCTGGCCCATGTATTCTTTGTAGGCAGTTTCTTCTGCTAAAATGAAATGGTCAGGATACATTTTCTTGATTCCGGCCACGATCATCGCTTCCGACTCAACGTCAGCGTTGCTCACCATCCCCTGCGCTTTTTTGGTAGTGATCTTTAAACTCGAAATCTTTTTTTGTTTGATCAAAAGAAAGCGTGCCGCTTTAACAGCTAAATCGATTGATAGCTTCAAGGCCTCTTCGTTTTTAACTTTAACTTTTTTAGTGGTAGTCGCTTTCATTATGTTCTTCGTCATCCATTTCCGTTTGTTTACTTTCGTTTTCTACTTCTTCCTGAGGATTATGCCCCTTATCCGGAACTGTGTACGATTCCTGAAACCAATGACCAAGATCAATCTGCTGACAGCGCTCAGTACAAAATGGTCTGAACTCTGATTCGTAATAACTAAATTCCGTAGCACACTGAGGACACTTAACTGTTAATTTTTTATTCATAATTAAAATTTCTCCCCGTATCGGCCGAACTCCAAACATACCGATTGGTAAATAGTTTTTTCCTTAAACATGTTCAGCTTCTCATAACGATCGACTAAACGAATGCCTTGTATTGCATTAGTTAACCAAATTTCCTGAGAGCTTTCAAGTTCACTTTTTGAAATATCCGACTCAATTAAAGTAAACTGAGCTGCTTTTAAATATTCGATCAATTTTCTTCTGGTCACTCCATCAAGCACCATCGAAGAAAGTTTGGGAGTAAGGATTGTTTTATGATCAACCACTGCAAAGATATTTGACGTGCTGGCCTCTGTGGCATTCCCTAATTGATCAAAGAAAATCACATCATCGCACTTACGTTTTTTTGCCTCAATCAATTCAAGTTCCGCCAAAAGATAATTGGGAGACTTGATAAAGCTTGGGATAATCGAAGTAACTTTTGGCGATTGGGCATTTCCCAGAGCAACAAAGGGTTCTTTTGGCGCATGCGGTTTTTTAGAGAATAAAAGAGTTTCTTCAGTTATCGCCAATCGAAAATAATGTGACGGGACAAATTCCTGCTTTAAGAACTCAGTGATTTCCAGAGTCTTATCTAACCATTTTGACTTAGGAAACAGATAATCGGCCCCTTTGAGCAAGCGCTCAAGGTGCTCTTTCAAAAAAACAAATTGCGCTTTATCTGACATCAATGATGTAAAAGTTTGCACACCTTTGTTCAACGAATTTGACTGGTAAATGTCAGTGGAATCAAGCGATATTATTTTCAATGAAATGCTAGCCTCTTTCTTTCTAAGAGTGTAGCTTTAACAGCAAAGAAATGACAAAGGAATAGTTAATGGAGTCAGTGAATTCTCCCCTAACAATTATCGGTTTTGGCTCTCAGGCAAAGGCCTGGGCACTAAATCTTAAAGACTCAAAGCAAGACATTAAAATTGCTTTAAAAAAAGAAAGCAAATCACGCGCACTTGCAGACAAGATGGGCTTTACTGTTATCGATTTAGAGACTGATGCCTTGAAACAATCTGACACTCTTGTCATGCTTATCCCAGACGATCAGCATTCAACTTTCTTAGAAAAAAATATTTCATTCATTAAACCTGGCGCGCATTTAGTTTATGCTCACGGATTTAGTTTATCTAAATTCGATCTGACAAAAACTTATCCGGGACTTGTTCACTCACTACTTGCTCCAAAAGCAATCGCCAGTGAAGTACGATACCAATACGAAATTCATGGAAAAATCGGAGCTGCTTATTATGCTCCAACTGAAAAAGCTGAAAAAGAATTGAGAGCGATCTCAAAGAACGCTGGCTTCACTGCTTTATACAAAAGCCATTTTGATGAAGAAACCAAAGCTGACCTTTTTTCTGAGCAGTCTTTTTTATGTTCAATCCTTCCCTACGTTGCTTTGAAATCTTTTAATATGTTAAGAAAAAATGGAATCTCTCAGGAAGTGGCCTTCATGGAATGCTTTCTTGAATTGAAATCCATCTCTCAGGCCATTGTGACTTTAGGCCCTGAAGCTTTTTTTAACCTGATTTCTCCTAACGCTTTAATCGGGGCCATCAAAGGTCGCGACCTGCTTTTAGGAAAAGAGTTCGATGCTTCTCTAGAAACTTTAATGAAAGATATCAACGATAAAACTTTTTATAAAGAAGTTGAAATGGATGCTGATGCCTTAAGAAAACAAATCTCCCTTGAATGGAGTAAAGAAGAACTGTCTGAAGTTTTCAAAAGATTAAAAGCAGATTTAATTAATTAGTGAGACCAATATGAAATTAGATACAAGAAAAATTCGCGCCTTCAAAAAAGAAACAGCTGGAAGAACTCTTCAGATGTTAACTTGCTACGATTTCCAAATGGCACAATTATATAACGAGACTGAACTGGATTTAGTTCTTATCGGTGATAGTGTTGGTAACGTTGTTTTAGGAATGGATCACACGATAAAAGTGAGTCTTGAAATGATGACAATCTTTTCAAAGGCCGTAAAAAAAGGTGCCCCTGATAAATTCGTCATTGCTGATCTTCCATTTGGAACATACGCGACAGTTGAATCAGGATTAGAAAACGGAATTAAACTTTTCCAACAATCAGGTGTTGAAGCTTTAAAGCTTGAAGGTGCTTATCCACACGAATGCAAGCTTATTGAAAGACTAACTCAAATCGGAATTCCGGTTATGGGTCACATTGGATTAACTCCACAATCAGTTCATGAGCAAGGTGGATACTACACTCACGGAAAAGATGAAGCTTCAAAAAATAAATTGATGAAGGAAGCTCTGGCCCTTGAAGCTGCAGGATGCTTTTCAATCGTCTTAGAATTTGTTGAAGAAAACTTATCAAAAGAAATTACCAAAGCTCTAAAGATTCCAACAATCGGAATTGGATCTGGTCAACATACTGACGGACAAGTTTTGGTTATTAACGATCTTCTTCACAATGGTAAAAAAGATCCACCAAAATTCTGTAAGCCGATCGGCAACCTTTACGAGATTAAGAAAAAATTAATTGAAGACTATTTAAAATGAGATTAGTAACTATAGACAACGGCAACACGAACCCACATGTTGGATTCTTCACGGAAGGAGTTCTTCAAAGTGTCGTCCCTCTTGATCAATACTCGCCTACTCCGGGTGACTTTGTTCTCATTGCCAGCGTAGGCCCAAAACTTTCGATTCAACCTAGTTTTGATTTGAAAACGAAGCGCACACCAACTCATTTCTTTGATATGAAAGTTAACTACGCTGAGACATTAGGTGAAGACCGCCTGATTGCCAGTTATGGAGTTTTCAAGAAACTAAAAAAGGGTGAAAGAGTTTTACTCATTGATGCCGGAACTTTTTTAAAAACAGACTTTATTACTGAAGATGGTTTCCAGGGTGGTTATATCTTTCCCGGAATCAGCCGTTTTCTAAAAATCTATACAGAGAGCGCTCAACTTCCCACACTATCAAAAGATTTATTGTTCAAAGGAAATGCAGACCTTCCTCACACGACGAATGAAGCGATTCTAAAGGCCACTGAATTGTATTTGAAAGCTTGTGTTGAAGAGGTCATAACGAAAATCGCCCCCGATAAAATAGTTTTCACCGGGGGCGATGCGAATGAAATTAAAAAATTAATTAGTTCAAAAGTTCATGCTGAGACGGATCGTCACTTAATACATTCAGCACTGTCGTTGATCCATGATCTTCATCTTCGCCAAGAGTAGCCTTTAAGCTTGATGGGATATCTACTGCACGGTATTTTTTTCCGTTAGTTGTTCTGATCCAGAAACCTAAAACAAGCTTCTCATCAACAACCATACGAATCGGCTTTAAGCTTACGATATGATCTGTGTTAATAAGCAGGGTTTCAAAGATGTTATCTACTGATTGCCCGTCTTTTGGAGAAACAATTTTAAACTTTGCTAATGCCATAAAATCCTCAAGTTCGTGTAAGTGATAGTTGAGTATAGATTATCCGACCGTCCTTAATAGTCCCCTTGTAATTTTTATAGTTGTTTAGGTACTGTGCTATTCCTAAAGCGCTCTAAAGTGGCTATATTGAGTTTATATGATCAATGAATTTAATAGCGAAGACTACCAACAGCGCTTCGGCGGGATTGCCAGGCTTTACGGCGTACAGGGGTTAAAAAACCTCCTGAAAGCGCGCGTCCTGGTTGTAGGTCTTGGTGGTGTAGGCTCATGGGTTGCTGAGTCCCTTGCCCGCTCTGGAGTTGGGGCCATCACATTGGTGGATCTGGATGATATTTGTATTACCAATACCAACCGTCAGCTTCCGGCGATGACTGGGCTTTATGGAAAGATGAAGATCCACGCTATGAGAGATCGCATTCTTGCGATTAATCCTCAATGCCAGGTTCATGCTATTGAAGACTTCTTCACTGATAGAACGGCAGCGGCCATTTTAGATAATCACTATGACTACGTTATCGATGCTATCGATAGCCTTCAAAATAAAGCTCTACTTGTGGCCTCTTGCAAGGATAGAAACCTTCCGGTTTTAATCACTGGTGGGTGTGCTGGTAAGATTGATTCGACATTAATAAGAGTGGCAGATTTAGGATTAAGTGAAAACGATTCACTTCTTTTTAGATTAAGAAAAAAGCTTCGTCGAGAGTTTGGATTTCCAAGTGCTGCTAAAACAACTTCGCAAAAGAAACAAAGATTTGGGATTACTTGTGTGTATTCTTCTGAAGAGCAGGTTTATCCGACTGCGGATGGTGGGACTTGTGCGATCCCTGATTCAGAAACTAACCTGAAGTTGGACTGCGAAACTGGTATGGGTTCTGTTTCTCATATCACGGCCATTTTTGGATTTATGGCCGCGGGTCACGTTATTAATTCAATTGCCAAAAAATAAACTTAAATATTAGTTAGACATGAAATCCTTTCGCTATCAGAATTCATCTCATCAGCACATGTTACTAGATTCTTTGTAGGCAAAGAATAAACATTGTAAACTTCGATGCATGATAACTTATAGTGATCAGCAGAAAAGAATGAGCCGCAGTTTTTATAAACTGTCATATTGTACGACGTAGCTTTTTTTCCTCTTATTGACGTCACACATTTATCAATGTCTATTGTCGTACTAAAGATATTTCCACAAATCTGAATCAACTCAACATCTAAATTATAACGAATGCCTTCTCGTGCGCATGAACTACTAAATGTTGGATTACTAAAAGTACTTGCACATTGAGTAGCTAAGTTATCCTCATATAGACTTTGACTAAGAAGTTTCATTTGCTTGATGCCATTAATATATTGAGCATCTGACATTTTTTTTACAGAATAAATTTTAAGTGCGTTATTAATCTTTACGATCTGAGGCGCCATCGTCTGATTATTTAAATCGCGGTAAAGATCCCACTGTAGCCATTCTAGGGCAGTTCTCTGAATATAATAGCTGGCAGAAGCATCAAAAATAGACTTGTTTAACTCCGATAGAAAATTGAAATACTGAATTCCAAAATTAATAAATGGAACATTGCTCTTCTTCTTAAGGGTCTCAATGTCAGTATCATAATAATCAATTGCCATTTTTATGGATGAAGTAAGCACTCTTAACTTTGTATCAACTGCACCGGTCTGATCTGCATTTATTTCTGATTTTAATAAATCATTAACCACTAGAGCGCGGTTTAAAATATATCTCATTAAAAGTTCTGAATTTTTTGGAGCACTCTCTACTACAACTGACTTAATTCCATCTTCAAAACGCTCAAGTTTGTCGACACTAGATAATCCTTGAACAGAATTCAATAATTCATTTAAAAAAACTTTTGAGTTTTTAGCCCATGGAAGTAATTCCGCAATTTGATTAGCTGTTAACTCTCTTTGAGTTCCTTCTTGAAGAACTGACGGTTTTGCGATTACTGGAATCACTACATCTTCGGCCTTCACTAATGTAGAGAAGCTAAGTGAAGCGAGTAGCATGAATGTCGTAAGTGCGTTTGTCGTTTTCATAATGTCTCTCATATCACGGCCATTTTTGGATTCATGGCCGCGGGTCATGTTATTAATTCAATTGCTAACAAATAATCTTAAAGACCATAGAGACATGACATTCTTGCATCATTCGTCCCCATTGCACCACATGCATTTATATTTGATGAATTTGTATTTTTTGATGTCGCAGTATCGATACATGCATTTCGATAGGCATTATCTGACATTGCACTTCCGCATGCCTTAACTATAGATTTAGAATTAGTATTTCTATTCTTACTTAAAGTATACATACAACCTAATCTTGAATCATTTGTTGATAAACTTGACCCACACACGCTAATTTCATCATCTGTTATTTGAGTAGTTACAGCATTAGTAATACAAGAAATCCTATAAGCGTTATCTGACAAGGCCGAACCACATGCATTGATTGTCCTTACTGAATTACCTTGTTTCTTTTGCTTCCCGACTTCAATTAAACATGAGTATCGAGAATCATTTGTTGATAGATCTGCACCACATGCTGCGATATCTTCTGTAGGCATAGAGTAAGTATTGTATGCCTCCATACATACTAACCTGTATGCATTATCAGAAAAAGATGAGCCACAATTTTTATAAGCTTTCACATTGTACATAGTTGCTGTCTTTCCTCTAATATTCGTCAAACAATCATACCTTGAGCTGTTCGTACTAAGGGTATTACCACAAAGCTGAATTAACTTAACATCTAAGTTATAGGCGATACCATCGGCAACGCATGAACTTCTGTAAGCAGCATCACTAAATGAGCTTCCACATTGAGAGATTAAATTAGCTTGGTTTGCAGCGCCATCTTTTGGAGAATTGTTATTAGAACTAGAGTCAGAATCAGAATCAGAATCGTTTCTTGAATAATCATTATTAGAAGAAACTTTTTTCGTAGAAAAGTTATTCAAATCTAGACTTTGACTAAGAAGCTTCATTTGTCTGATACCGCTAATATATTGAGTATCTGACATTCTTTTTACTGGATAAATTTTAAGTGAATTATTAATCTTTACGATCTGAGACGCCATCTGCTGATTATTTAAATCACGGTAAAGGTCCCACTGCAGCCATTCAAGAGCAGTTCTCTGAATATTGTAGCTGGCAGAAGCATCAAAAATAGACTTATTTAACTCTGATAGAAAATTGAAATACTGAATTCCAAACTCAATAAAAGGTGCAGTAGTTTTCTTATTAAGTGTATCCATATCAGTATCATAATAAGTAATCGCCATTTTGATTGATAAAGTAAGCACTCTTAATTTTGTATCAATTGTACCGACTTCATCTGCATTCATTTCTGATTTTAATAAATCATTAACTACTAGAGCGCGGTTTAAAATATATCTCATTAAAAGTTCTGAATTTTTCGGAGCACTCTCTCCTACAATTGATTTAATTCCATCTTCAAAGCGCTCTAGTTTGTCGACGCTTGTTAAGCCTTGAACAGAACTCAATAAATCATTTAAAAAAACTTTTGAGTTCTTTGCCCATGGAAGTAATTCTGCAATTTGACCTGCAGTTAATTCTCTTTGAGTTCCTTCCTGAAGAATAGAAGGCTTAGCGACTACTGGAACCACGACATCATCGGATTTAACTAATGAAGAAAAGCATAATGTGGTTAAAAGCGTGAATGTCGTAAGTGCGTTTGTCATTTTCATAAAGCGTCCAATTTAAGGTAAAAACTTTTAATTATTTAATTCCTATAAAGTAATGCAAAATGGCGTGATTTCACTCTCATGAGAATTTTTTACGGCCTACTGTTGTCAGCACGACACAAATTTAGTCATCATAAAAGATCTGAAAAAATCAATAGTTATCAAGCCTCAAGAGCAGGACCTAAAAAATCTGTCTACATTTTAGACAGCTTCAACAAAACTTATTTTAGAGGACAGGTCTTAATACCGATAAAATCGTATGAAAACTTCCATCCTATTTTTGATCTCTGCACTCATCACTCCATCGGCCTTTGCTAAATCTAAATGCATGACAAATGCTATTGGGATCTATCATGAAACCGGTTTTGGTATTTCATTTGGTGGAGGCTCAAGCAGTGTCGACTATGGCGAAAAAAGTGTAGTGAATGTCCCTTTGTCTGTTGATAATAAACCAGCATGTTTTATTAAGCAGAATGCTTTTAAACTTAAGAGTGAAGCTAAAAAAGATAAAGACGAAAAAAATAGTATTACTGTAACTCCGATGAAAACGGAGTTTGAGAATGTTCCTAATGCCAGTCAGAAACAATATATATTCGTAGAAAAAGATGCTGAGAATAGTTTGAAAACTAAATTTCATATTATGAGTTTCATCTGCGCGGGAGAGCTTCCACTTTCGATTGAAGCGACAAGTGATACTTATAGTAAACTTGCTTTAACTTCTAATTCTGCCAATATAAAAGTTAGTAAAGTTTTTGCAACAGGAAAGGCCGCTCAGAATTTAAAGAAAGTAATGCCTGATCTTTCGGTGCAGGAGACTTTTGATTTCTTTGGTAAAATTTATCAAGAAAAAACGCACAAAGAACTCATGGCAGACAAGCCTTGTTGTACTGAATATAGAATTCCTAGCATTATTTCTGATACATCTATTACTTCATTGTCTGGGGTTGAAAGAGCGATCGCTTCTAGCTTCACCACAATGGGAGCGAACGTTCCGAATGGGTGTAGTAAAGATTTTGCTGACAGTATGAAAAACTATCAGCTGGAAAATTATACTGCGAATGAATCATTGAAAGATTATCAGATTAAGAAAAAATGGTTTTCAGATGATCTAGTTTTCGAGTGGTAATAATTATTTTTTAAGCAGTGAGATTTGTCGCCCACAACCCAGTATAAGTCAGGTCATTTTGATTTGAATACGCCTCTACTTCATAACTAATCGAGAGATAAGATTCCCTATGAGGAATACCTTTCAAGCGGAACTGAGAGTATTCTTTTAAGTAATTAAAATAGAAACGAATAAATCCATCACGTCTTACTTGTTGAATATGAATGAGTTCATGGTTAATCGTTTTGACACTCGGTCTGATTTCAGAAAAAAACATGAAGGGGTATAAAACAATGCCATCAACTTTTAAAAGTTTAGCAAATAAGGAATTTCTCACTAATCTGATTTTCAATTGTCGTCCAGACCAGCACGGAATGATTTATAAAGAATCCCCTCTACTCGTTTTTCACTTACATCTTGAAGCGAATCAAAACTTGTGACATTGACTGGAGAGACTCCACAAAATTCCAGCACGGCTTTTTTCATCATATTCACTCCCGGATGGAAGTAGTTCAGATAAAGCCACCATGAAGGCGAATTACTCGTAACGATCAGGCGTGCACTCTTTCCTGATAAAAGCTTATCCCATCCAGTCGAGTGCTCTCTCTTTTTAAAAGCAAATCCTGGAAGAAAAGTTCTATCTAAAAAACCTTTAAGAATAGCAGGAGTTGATCCCCACCAAACTGGATAAACAATCACCAGGTGATTGGCCCATTTGATTAAGCGTTGAGCTTCTAATAAATCAGGCTCGAGATTTTGAACAACTCGATAACCTTGTTTTAAATTTGGATTGAAAGATAATTCGGAAAGATTGATTCTTTCGACTTCCCCGCCTTTTTCCATCGCCCCTTTTTCATAGTTGTCGGCGATAGCAGCGCAGAGAGATTTTTTATCAGGATGCCCTAATATAATAAGCGTTCTCATTTGATCGCTTTGTCTCCATGAATTTTATGCAGAATTTTTTTAGCAATTGAAGGCATGACGTATTGATCGATGCGCTCGTTTAATGAAGCTAGTTCACGAATCAAACTCGAAGAGATGGTCGCAAAGTGAGGCTTAGCAAATAAACAAATCGTTTCGATGTCTTTGTTGATCCCGCGATTCCCTACCGAGAGTTCAAGCTCCATCTGGTAGTCAGATGAGTTTCTTAAACCACGCAGTAAAAATTGCGCCCCGATTGAGTCGGCGAAACGGGCAATCGTTCCTTCGTGAGACATGATCTTCACGTTTTTTAATTTATAGTAATCCACGTAGGCCTGCATCATTTCCAGACGCTCTTCTAATGTGAACATATACTTCTTGCTTGGGTTCGTCGCAGCAACCCAGTATACCTGATCGAAATGAGTAGCGGCCCTCATCATGATGTCGGCGTGTCCCCATGTTGGTGGGTTTGCACTGATTGGGTAAACGATAATTTTCTCGCTCATTGTTGCCTCGGCAATAGGTTCTTTTCCCTATTATACACTTTATAAAAAGTATTCCTAGTGTTAGAATTTTGACTTCCAATAATCAGGTTCATTTACCAAGGATTTCTAATCATGTCTGAAAACAATTCCTCGTCAAACCCAGTTGAATACGACTTTGCCCGCATCGAAGATAAATGGCAAAAGTATTGGGACGCTAACAAAACTTTTAAAACGGAAAATGTATCTACGAAGCCGAAGTACTACGCGCTCGATATGTTCCCGTTCCCATCAGGAGATGGACTTCACGTAGGTCACCCTGAAGGATATACAGCGACTGACATCATGTCTCGCTACAAGAGAATGCTCGGATTCAATGTTCTTCACCCAATGGGTTGGGATTCGTTTGGTTTACCTGCAGAAAACTATGCAATGAAAACTGGAACTCATCCAGACGTGACAACTAAAAAGAACATCGCGACTTTTACTCGTCAGCTAAAGGCCCTTGGCTTTTCTTATGACTGGGACAGAGAAATCGCGACTTCAAACATTGACTACTACAAGTGGACTCAATGGATTTTCGTTCAGCTTTACAACAAAGGTCTAGCTTACGAAGACGAAATCAATGTTAACTGGTGCCCAGCTTTAAAAACGGTTCTAGCTAACGAAGAAGTTGTCGACGGTAAATCTGAAGTGGGTGGACACCCTGTTATCCAAAAGAAGATGAGTCAGTGGATGCTTCGTATTACTGAGTACGCTGAAAGACTGCTTGTTGATATCGACGATGTTGACTGGCCGGAATCAATTAAAGAAATGCAACGTAACTGGATTGGAAAATCTGAAGGTGCGACTGTAAAATTTAAAGCTGTAGCTGAAAACGACAAATACCAAATGTCATTCACACAACCTGCTCATAATAATTTTGTAGATGTTATTTCTCAAACATCACACCCTGAACTTTATCAAAATATTGATATAGCGACTTATCATGAGCTAGAAGTCTTCACGACAAGACCAGATACTTTGTTTGGTGCTACTTATATGGTTATCTCACCTGAGCATCCATTGGTTAGTGCGCTTACAAGACCAGAACATAAAGAAATAATTGCAGCTTACCAAAAAGCTTGTCTTGCTAAAAACGATCTAGAAAGAACTGAACTTAACAAAGATAAGTCAGGTGTCTTCACTGGATCATACGCAATCAATCCAGCTAACAATAACTTGATTCCTATTTGGATTGCTGATTACGTTCTTATGACTTACGGAACAGGTGCTATCATGGCCGTTCCTGGACACGATGAACGCGATCATGAATTTGCAGTAAAATACAATCTTCCTATCATTCAAGTTTTAGAAGGTGGAAATGATGATTCTGGTCCACATACTGGTGACGGAAAACACATCAACTCTGATTTCCTTGATGGATTAGATAAAAAAGCTGCTATCACTAAAATGATTTCATGGCTTGAAGAGAAAAAACTTGGAACGAAGAAAATTAACTATAAACTTCGCGACTGGATTTTCTCTCGTCAAAGATACTGGGGTGAACCATTCCCTCTTCTAAAATATGAAGACGGAACAATTCGCTG
Source organism: Bacteriovorax sp. PP10 (assembly GCF_035013165.1). Classification (NCBI taxonomy): domain Bacteria; kingdom Pseudomonadati; phylum Bdellovibrionota; class Bacteriovoracia; order Bacteriovoracales; family Bacteriovoracaceae; genus Bacteriovorax; species Bacteriovorax antarcticus. The sequence goes on along the minus strand of NZ_JAYGJQ010000002.1, from coordinate 394,129 downwards.
CTTAGATGCTGATGAATTACCGGTAGCTCTTCCAGAACTAGAAAAATATGAACCATCAGGAAGTGGAGAATCTCCACTGGCCAACGCAACTGACTGGCTTTGGATTACTGATCCAAAAACTGGAAAGAAAGCAAAACGCGAAACAAACACAATGCCTAACTGGGCAGGGTCTTGCTGGTACTACCTACGCTTTTGTGATCCTAAAAATGAAAAGGAACCATGGAACTCTGAGATTGAAAAATACTGGATGCCAGTAGATTTATACATTGGTGGAGCTGAGCACGCGGTTCTTCACCTACTTTACGCTCGTTTCTGGCACAAGGTTTTATTTGACCTTGGATATGTTTCGACAAAAGAGCCATTCAAAAAACTTGTGAACCAAGGACTAATTCTTGCCAGCGATGGTGAGAAAATGAGTAAGTCGCGTGGAAACGTTGTTAACCCGGATTCAGTTGTAAAAGAATTTGGTGGTGACTCTCTAAGACTTTATGAAATGTTCATGGGCCCACTTGAAAAAGTAAAACCATGGAATGAAAACGGTACGAAAGGAGTATTTAACTTCTTGAACCGCGCTTACAGATTCTTCGCTGATCCATCAAAGATTGTTGGTGGAGCTGAACAAGATGAAACGACTAAGCTTCTTCATAAGACAATTAAGAAAGTAACTGAAGACTATGACAACCTTAGATTCAACACGGCGATTTCTGCACTTATGATTTTCACTAACCACTGCTATAAAGCTGGTACAGTGACAAAAGATACGGCAAAGATCTTTACACTACTCCTTGCTCCTATGGCACCACATGCTGGTGAAGAAATTTGGGAAATCTTAGGTGGAAAGAAAACGTTAACGTATGAAGCATGGCCGAAGTACGACGCTGAATTAGCGAAAGATGATACGATCACTGTTGCTGTTCAGGTTAACGGAAAACTTCGTGCGACTCTTGAAGTTGAGCCAACAATTACTCAAGAAGAAATTCTTGCGTTGGCAAAAGCTGATGAGAACGTAGCTAAGAACCTGGTTGGAACAATCGTTAAAGAAATTTACGTTCCAGGTAAAATTGTAAACTTTGTAGTAAAGGCATAAGGAATTATATGACAGAAAAATTTTATATTACGACCGCTATCGACTATCCAAATGGAAAGCCGCACATGGGTCACGCTCTAGAAAAAATCGTTAGTGATGCGTACGCCAGATGGCACAAGTTTTTAGGTTATGAAACATACTTCTTAACTGGTACTGACGAAAACGGACAAAAGTTAATTGAGTCAGCGAAAGCTAACGGAATGGAGACTCAAGCTTATGTTGATGAGAACTCAAACATCTTCAAAAAGCTTTGTGCTGATTTAAATATTTCAAATAATGATTTCATCAGAACGACTGAAAAGCGTCACCACGATGTTTGTATCAGTCTATGGAATAAATTAGAGAAAAAAGGCGACGTATACTTCGGTGTATACTCTGGACAGTACTGTCTTGCTTGCGAGTCTTTCTACACTGAAACACAAGCTCCGGATAATATTTGTCCTGCTCACAACACTCCTTTAACTTTAAAAGAAGAAGAAGGTTATTTCTTTAAGATGAGTGCTTACCAAGACTGGATCATTTCATACATTAAAACTCACCCGAACTTTATTGTTCCGAGTTCTTCATACAATGAAATGCTTTCACGCCTTGAAGGTGACAAACTAAGAGATCTTCCAATCTCTCGTCCAAATGAAAATTGGGGAATTCCTGTTCCGGGAAATCCAAAGTTCGTTATGTACACTTGGTTTGATGCTTTAATTAACTACTACGCTGCTGTTGCAGGAACGCCGAACGAAAAGTTCTGGCCAGCTTCAATGCACGTTATTGGTAAAGACATTACATGGTTCCACACAGTCATCTGGCCAATCATGCTTCATGCCGCTGACATCGCTCTTCCGAAACAAGTTTATGTTCACGGAATGATCATGGCCGAAGATGGAAAGAAAATGTCGAAGTCGTTAAACAACGTTGTCGACCCGAATGATATCCTGGCGAAATATCCACTGGATAGTTTCCGTTATTATTTACTTCGTGCGATCCCTGCTCAAAACGACGGACGCTTCTCTGAAAAAGAATTGATTGAAAAACATAACTCAGAACTTGGAAACAGTTTTGGTAACTTGATCATGCGAGTAATTAAACTTTACTTAAAAGACAATGAACCAACTCTATCTGGAGAAGGCATCACTCAAGAAGTTAACTTCGATGAGAACTTCGAGAAGATGAAAATGTTCATGGAAAAACGCGAGCACAACAGAGCCCTAGAGGCCCTGTGGGAAGGCGTGAACTCGATGAACCAATACGTAAACACTAAAGAGCCATGGAAGCTTAAAGACGACAAAGCAGCGCTTAAACAAGTTGTTTATAACTGCCTTTACTCTATTCATGCGATCTCAACTCTTCTAACTGCATTTCTTCCAGATACAGCAGAAAAAGCTCTACAACCATTAGGTGTGAAGCTTGGGAAATTTGAAGATGTGAAGTTTGGAAAAATTACTTATGAACTAACTGAGCCAATGCCGTTATTTCCTAAGATTGATCCTCCGGCCGCTCCAGCTCCGGCACCTAAAGCTCCGAAGCCTCCAAAAGCACCGAAGCCGCCAAAACCAGAATCAGTTTAATCAAATATATCTGGGCACGTGCCTTTTAAGCCGTGCCCTGTATTTGCACTCGTCGCCTCTAAAAGGACACACTTTTTAAGCAAAAAAACATAAAATTTGCTTAGTTATACATCCCACCGGCATTTTCAGGACCTCATTTAAATCTTTAAATTTATTCAGCTTTCCCATAAACTTAAGCTGTGCTTGAACTATCAGCGCTAAAAGCAGATTAGAATAAACAATACGAAAGAAACGACTTTTATAAATGGTGAATAGATGGATGAAGAACAATTAGCATTAGTCGAGGAAGGCTTAAATCTGCTCTTGCAGAAGTATAAGCAAAACCAGAACGCTGATGACCGCAGACGTATGCAAGCTGTTATGGACGCGAAAATTGCCATTAGAAAAGTTATGCTTTCAGTTGCTATCAAGGGTGACATTAAAGACATCGTTCCGGTACTAGAAGGTGGTAAAGGCGCTGGCTGGGAAGTGACAGATTTCGATGACAGAGTTGTGCGTTACCACGCTTAATATCTTGTTTATGATAAATTTTTAGTCAATAATGGCCTCCTATATGGAGGCCTTTATGTTTGACCAAATTACCGAAGACATCAAAAAAGCAATGTTCGCAAAAGACAAAGAACGTCTGGACGCTCTTCGCTACTTCAAAAGTATGCTGATTGAAAATAAGACTTCTGCAAAAGCTGCATCTCCTGAAATGGATGTTTTAATTAAGCACGTAAAGAAGTTAAAAGACTCGCTTGAAAACTTTCCAGCTGAAAATGAAATCAGAAAGAAAACAGAAAGAGAAATTACAATTCTTTCTGAGTACATGCCGAAGCAATTAGATGAATCAGTTGTTAAAGGGTATATCGCTGAGATTATCGCAGCTAATCCTGGTCACAATGCTGGTTTAGTTATGAAAGACCTTAGCCCGAAAATTAAAGGACAGTTTGATAGCAAAGTTGCTAACGAACTTGTTAAGGCAGCACTAGGTTAATTTTAAATTTAGAAATTTAGACAAAAAAAATGCAGCCTCTGAGCTGCATTTTTTTTGCTTATTGTTTACAAGTTATGGCCACAGGAAAGTGATCGCTCAGAACTTCCTGCATAAAACGATAGTAGTAAGGATTCGTTAATTGTCTCAAGAAGACTCTTCTCTTCAACCCTTCAAGCCTTTCTTGCACTTGAAACTCATCCCCAACAACTTCATTTCTTTTTACTGTATATAGATTCGTAAGATACTTATCAAACCCCGAAACAAACTTATCCATCTTACTCTGACCAGCAGGTGTTAATGGGTACTCAAGTTTAATCGTTGCCGGATCATCTACTGGTGGGATATCTCCATCTTCAACAATCGCGCTGTCTTCTGAATCTAAACCTAATACGTGCTCAGCTTCATAAGTCTCAATGTTAAAATTGAAATTTTTTTTCTTCAGCCCCACAGTTTCTTTTCTAATGACGTAGCGGCTTTCGATGTCTTTATAAATATTTTCATTATAGTAGTTATAAACTTCACCATCATTACATTCAAAAAAAGCAGTCTTATCTAAAATGAAATGATCGTAATCATTTGCGACACCGTTTGTCTCTTTACCATTCGACATATATCTAGCTGGAGAAAGTGTCGTCGGTTCATTGATTAAAAGCTGCCCACCTGGGAAAGCTTTTAAAATTTCCGGCCAGTAAATGTTGTTTGAAATAAGGTTCGTGTCGGCCATGAACATGATTCTGTTGTCTTTATATTTTTTTCTATAAAGGTCCATGAAAGTTAAAGTATTTTTTACTTCAGCATAACGAGCAAAGTTAGTTGAGTTGATTCCGCCGCCTAACTCTTTGTAGCTATCAACACCGAACGTTTTTTGCATAAGATCTTTTTCTGCTTCTTCATCACCTGAGTATGTGAATACCATGTGAGAAGTTACCAGTGTAAAAGTTTTTCCTTTTGCCTTGAAGCTTGCCATGAACGGACGTCTTGCAAAATGTTTTGCTAAGTCCTTGCCCATAAAGTCTTCAGTCAATGTGATTAGACAAGCGTATGGAGTTCCGCCACCTGTGTCTGCCACTTCTTTGCAATGAGGGTTCACTGTAGGAGTCGCTGCATTTGAACGATAGAAATATCCACTTAGTTCTTCAACTGATCCAGCTAAAGCTGAATCCCCTCTCGGAGATAAAATCAGTGCCCAACTTGGGTCTAGTTTTTTAAGTTCTGTTAGAACTCTTAAATACCCTGGAGCACGGTAAAGATCGTAAGCCGTTCTTGTATCATTAATTAACTTAACAATTTTTACATCCATTTCCTGGATCTTTAATGAGTCTTTCAGTTTTGATTTTTGCTGACGAAGTTTCGTCACCATATCGGCCGAGCCTTGAATCAACTCTAAAACTGATCTGTTATTTTGCTCATCACGGCCAACTGTTGCTAAAAGTTCAAGTCCCGCAACGATATCGTAACGATTCATGATTTTTGCAATCAAAGTGTAATCTTTGAACAAAGCTTTTGAAGTACCCGGGTGAAGAAGATTGTAATTGGCGATCTTTAGAGCACCTGTTGAGCGTACCGCATTTGATGTTGGACCGTAGTGATTGTAATTAGTGTAGCAATCTAGTGCGTACTCTTTATTAACGATCAAGGCCTTGATGGCCTCGCAACGATCCTGATATTCCGAAATCTTAGCAGCATCATCTTCTGGAGATTTCTGTGCTGGAACATCTAAAATGTTTGCCTTCACCACACTTATACAAAGCAGTGATGAGATAAGTAAAAATTTCTTCACGAAATTCTCCAACTCTAAGGATCAACTAATAATGGTCATTAGTTTACCAACTAAAAAGGTCGATCTTCAACTTTTGCCTGCCAAAGATTTCTTTCCAAGTGTCTGATACCCTGTTCCTGACACAAAAAAAATGTATCTATGTAAGAATGACGCTACTAAAGTTTTTGACCCAATATGCCGAATAATCCACTAGAAATTGAATCCAAATGCGAGGGATGACGTATGTACAAGTATTTACTGATTTTTTGTTTATCTATTAACATGTCTTTTGCTTCAGCTGTAAAGCTCGTCGACTATCTTGTTAGTGGGACAGGAGTAACGGAAATTTTAGCTAAGCACGGAATCAAAGGTAGTGATGCAAAACAAGTGCAAAGCTATGTTGCTTCATCTTTATCTGCGCTTGGAAATAAAGGAACAAACCTTTCTCGCGAAGAATTACTAGCAGTGCTTAGTAAACTTCCGGTAACAGGGCCAGATGCTAACGTAAGAAAAAGCCTACAGGTTCTTCTTGATAAGCCAGAAGCAAGCATTAAAAAAGCTGACGTAGTTGAAGCTATCAACAACATCATCTATCTTGCTAACCGCCACGGTAAATCAGTGATCATTACATGTGCTGAATGTGTGAATGAAAACTTAGCGAAAGACGGATTTAAGTTTACAGTTGAAACAATTAAAAACGCTTCATCTCAAAAACTTTTAAGCGACGTTATTCCAAAGAACCCAGCTCAACTTAATACATTCATTTCTGCTCGTATGAAAAGACTTGGAATGGGAGACTACTCTAAAGTAACTCCACAAGCTGTTCTTCCAGAAGACGAAAAGTCACTTGCACTTTTCCTAGGTCTTGCAGACGCTGGATCAGCTGAACAAAAAGCACTAATCGCTTCAATCAAAAAAGTTTCAACTGTAAAAGGTAAAGTAAACATCATCGATCCAAAAAACCCACATAAGTTTTGGAAGATCCTAGCTGACGATATGTCTGCTCAAGATATGGCAGGTTGGACTAAGACTCTTGATGAAGTAGCTGCTCGCGCTCAGAAAGACGGTGTAACTGCTGAAGAAGCTTTCTACCGTACGCTTAAAGATAAGGCACAAGGAAACGAGTACCTTACTAAGCAATATGAAACGCTAAAAGCTAAAAAGTGTTTCTTTAAGTAATTAAAAAATTCGAAAGTTTAAATAAGAAGGCCGATCAATTGATCGGCCTTTTTTATTTTATAGATTTGAAATCCAATTTTCTATTGAAGTGAAGTCAGCTGTTGAGAGCTGCCCTGCTGGTGGCATATTCCCGCCAACATTCTTGAGTTTGGTATAGAGTAGCGATGATCCAAGATTTCCGTTTGTCACGAGACCTGCACTCACCCATTGCGCTGATGTTTTATACTCAGACCATGAATGACATTGAAAGCAGTTTGTTTGCATCACTTTGTAAGCTTCAAGAAGTCTTAGTCCTTCCGGCGTTGAGGAATCAATTCCTTCAACCGGAGAATACTGAGAGTAATCACCATAGTTGCTATTATAGTCCTGGCCACAACCAGAGAGTATTGAAAGCAAAAATAATAAGAATGATATTTTTTTCATAAAATTAAACTTCGATGATTGCCACAACATCAACAGTATCCTTTACACCAATGCTCATATAGCTTGCTTCTTTTAATTTAAAATCAGAGGCCTTCACAGTGAAAGAGGCTTCGATTTTACCAGGACCTGCTGGTTTGTATGTAAATGAAACCGGTTTTTTCTCGCCGTTAACATTCAATGTCCCCGTCCCTTTTCCGTCAGCAGCAGTGATTTGAGTAAAGCTAATTTTAGGAAATTGAGCGGCATTTAAATGTTTATGAAAATGCTCATCGCGAAGGTCAATTCCAGTCTTTAGTTCTTCTGTTTTTACCCATAGATTTTCAGCAGTGAATCCTGCGCCACTTTTCTTTACATCGCCTTTTACTTTTGCAGACTTCGCTTCAAAATTTCCTGCTGGAGTTAAAGTAACCTTTACTGTCACTTCATGCGCCGAAAGAGACGCCATCATTAAAAAACTCGCACCAATAACTAGTAAACTCTTCATTTTAATCTCCTAAAAATCATACAGTAAACCTACCGACCAAAGACTTCCAGGATTTGGAAAAACTTTTCCTAATCTGGTTCTTAGGGCCACTTTTTTTATTTTAATTTTTGATTGCAGGAAAAATCCTGCTTCAAATGTCTTTTCTCTTTCAAAGCGATAACGAGTTTCATCAGGATTAGTCCAATCTCCCTGGCGGTATTTTACCGGCAATTGAACTCCTAAAAGTACATTGTCTGAAATGGTTTTAAAGTACATTCCAGGTCCGGCCATAAATCCTTTTACCGAAACAGATGATTGTTGGTATTTAACGGCCGTACTTTCGGAGCTGATGCTAGCAGTGGCGACAGCAAAACATCCTTCAAAGTTAAATTCGTATTTAATGTTTTCCCACTTTCTTCCACCACCCAGACATGATCCCATGGCAGTGCTTAGCAGATCTGTTTTTACACCTGTACTCTGATCAACCAGATAAAGACGGTCTTGCCAGCTGATTAAATCAAGCGATACGTACCAACCTGTTTTATAGGCCAGACTGTCATCGTTATTAAGTTTTTCCTGCAATTGATCTTCTAGTAACTTTAATTCAGCTTCATCAACTTTTACTTTGCGGCCAAGGGCGATAAATCCTTCAGCATTTTTCTTATATTTATTGCGCTCTGAAGGTGGCGTGTAATCATTGGTCTTATTAAAAAGTTGGGTATTTAAAAAGGCCAGTTTGTAATAATAAAGAGAGAGCTTCGTTTTATCGTAAACAGTGCTATCTAATTTTCCTTCCGGAGTGTTTAATACTTTCTGGTGAGCTTCCTGATTAAAGTTAGTGATGATTTTGCGGTAAATTTCAACCGCCTCTTTTAACTTCTCTCTACGCTCAAAACTAATGGCAAGTCTTTCAAGTGCCATCCAGTTCTTACCTAAAGTCTCTTCTTCTTCATCGTAAAGATCTTCAACTTTTTCCAACTGATTTTTATCCAGATAAAGCTGCATAAGTTTGATGTTATCAAAAGTAGTTTTTGCAGATGTCTTAAACGACACCATCACTAACATAAATAGAATGATATATTTAATTTTCATCTGTTATAACCATAAGTGGATTTGTGCCATCAAATCCCACCTGTCTTTAATACTGTTTTCCTGACTAAAATTTCTCGTATTCTGAAGATCTACACGAAATTCAACTTTTGAAACTGGGAAATACTGAATGCTTGGCCCGAAGCGGACACGATAACTTTTATCATTGGCATTCTTGTAATATTCAACCGAGTTTAATAAGTACACACCTCTGGTTGCTTTAATGTGATTTTGAAAATTGGCGTAGTACTCAGTTTTATCACCGGCAATCAGCTTTGGTTTTTTATCAACTTTACCAACTTCAAAAAGAATACTGTTTCCATGATCTAAGCCTGCACGGATATGAATGGCCTGAGCTGTGAGTTCTAAAAACTCATTGGCCTCTGACATAAACGACATACCAAGACGATTTTTTTCTAAAAGTGTATATTCAAAAGTTCCAGCAAAACCTTTCATACGAAGATTTGCATCCTGAGTAAGATTTCCAACAAAGGCATTCAATCCTGCTTCAAAGTTTGGATTGTTATAATGAAGAATGGCCCCATGAGACTGATCATCCATTGTGACTTGTGGAGTGGTGCGGGCATAAGAGATATGCTCAGCAATCCTGATTCCGTAAGTTTTATCCATTAGTCCTGCATAGAATCCCCAAGATGGAGTTGGTCTATAACCAACATAATGTTCACGGGATCTGTATTCTTTTACACTGTCAGCAGCAGGAGTGCCTTGAAGTGAGCGTGGTACCGGTGCGTATCCAAAAGTGACACTTGAAATGTATTTATCATTCTCACCAAACTTCGCCACCAGACTAAGATCGGCCTGCATGTGAATATAGTCAGTCGTCTCGCCTACTTCTCCAAAATTTCTTTTAAGAAGCATTCCTCTGTAGCTGGCCTGTGGGCGAAAATGTTTATTCTTAGGTTGTTTGAAAAAAAATCCAGACTCTTCACTGATAAGCTCTTCTGGTTTGCTATCATTATAAAAACCGCGTGAACTTACTGCTGTCGCGGAAAAAGCACGTCCGTAATCATTAATGGGGCCATTACCGAAGGGATTATAGTGACATGTAATGCATGAATTATAACCGTGTCCAATAAAGTTTGGATAAGCGTGTGCTTTGGATGGCACAAGTAAAAGCATTCCAATAAAAGACAAAATTGGAAGAGTATAATGTTTCGACATTTTGGTATTTTTTCCTAAATAAACTAAAAATGTTCCTTAATAATAATCGAAAATTAAAGAATAACATCAATAATTTACCTTCAGATAACAGACTAAAAATCTCGGGTACTTTTTATTTCGGAACTATTTGCTTATCTAAATATATGACTACTACATGTTAGCATTATTGAAGTGAATTTATTTAAGGGAGAGGCCAGATTAAATTACCAAAATACACAAAAAAGAAATTGGTTTTAATTTCTTGTTTCGCTTTATTTTCAATTGAAGTTCTGGCCAGTGCAAAGACTCAGGCCTACCGACTTCACAACCGCATCGCCGGAGTACCACCCACACCTGCCGTTTTGAGTCAGATGGAAACTCTGATTAAAAATGGTTCAAGCAAACAAGCTGCTTTAGTGGCCCTGGATAATAAAAATTTTTACAACCTGACACTTAAAAATTGGGTCAAGCCATGGACTAACGTCGATGCAAGCCCACGTGTTCCACTTAATGACTATGTCGCGACAGTTATCGGAATGGTGAGAGACGATATTCCTTTTGATCAAGTCTTATACGGTGATCATCTTTATATTGCTGCTGCCAATACTCCTGTCACAATCCCCACTTACAGCAAAAAAGATAATAACCAATATGCTGAAATGGAAAATAAATTTGTTTCGTTAAAAGACTATCTCACTCGCGTGAGCCAGTCTGAAACAACAGGTATTAAAGATACGGCCGGAGTTATTACAACCAGAGCTTCGGCAAGTGCTTTCTTTTCTGCTGGAACTAACAGAAGAATGACTCGTTTTACTTTTATGAATTATCTTTGCCGAGATTTTGAAGCTGTTCACGATATCAACGTTCCCGACTATCACGTAAGAAGAGATGTTGAGAGAAATCCAGGTGGCGATAGTAGAACTTACCGCAATCAGTGCGTAGGCTGTCATGCCGGTCAGGATGGTTTAGGTGGAGCTTGGGCGTACTTTGACTTCGTCGATAACGAAATTAAATACACTGAAGGAAAAGTGGTCGACAAGATCAACAAGAATAATAACTACGCTGAGGGTTTTATCACTAAAGATGATGAATGGGTTAACATTTGGGCCGATGGACAAAATTCCAACCTCGGATGGCCGAATAAACAAACAGGTAAAGGCGCCAGAGAACTTGGGATGTTAGTTTCCCGCTCCAGAGCATTTGCTGAGTGTATGTCGACAAAAGTTTTCGAACTGGTGTGTGTGCATAAACCAAAGTCTGACTCTGAGAAAAAAGAGATCAAGAGACTGGCGGATACTTTCCAGGCAAATGATAAATTTAGTATGAAAAATCTTTTTGCAGAGACATCGATTCTTTGCATGGGAGAATAAATGAACTTTAATAAAAAACTCCCAACGAATATAAGAATTGCTATCTCAATGGGAACACTGGTTGTCATACTGTTTGCTTTCAATCAATGTGTGGCCGAGAAAAAAACGAATACGAAAAAATCAAAATCTTCAAGTGCTTCTACTTCCGTTCCTGATACATCAACTGAAGATGCTGGTGATATTGAAAACGAAGCAGAACTTCCAGATGGATTGGTTATGCCTCCAATCAACGCGCCAGTAGTAGAATCGGAAATGGACGCCATTGATGTAGGGGTTAAAAACTTTGAACAAATCCTGATTTCAATGTCTGAAGCAACTGGCGTTAGTGCGGCCGATACTGGAATTCAGTCTCTTTACAAAGAACTCTCTGTCCAGCTTCCGGCCGACAACAACATCAAAAGCTTTCTTCCAGCAAATCAGGTCGCGATTACAAAGCTTGCAGCTGAATTTTGTGAAAAACTGGTTGAGACACAGGATTTAAGAGTCGTTGTATGGCCCACTATTAATTTTAATCAATCCCCTACTCAGGTTTTCAATGCGACTAACAAGCAACTAATTATTACTCAGGCCATAACTCGTTTTCTTCCTCCGATGGAAGCGAACGAACAAACTGTAACTTCTAATGAGCTGTCTAAATTATTTGATGACCTGCTGACAGGTGAAAATCTAGGTTCCAGTGTGACAACGAAAAAGATTGTCAAAGGAATGTGTATTTCAACTCTGGCCAGTGCTCACGCAACATTTTTGTAGGAATGACTAATCATGAATGATGAAAATAATAAAAAGAAACTAGATGCTCCATTAAAGCACGATAACCATACTCTAAAATCCAGAAGAGATTTTTTATCTCAAGGTTTTTTAACGGGTCTGAGTTTTACAGTTCTTCCAAGTTTGATTTCAATTCTTCACTCTAATGCTGCTCAGGCGGTTGAGTGTGGACTAGGTCAGCAGGTAGCAACAACAAGAATCCCTATCATGATTTTTGACTTATCTGGTGGAGCAAACCTGATTGGATCAAATGTTATGGTTGGAAAGGCCGGTGGTCAGCAAGACTACCTTGCCAGTTACGACACCCTTGGCCTGCCAATGGAAATGCATCCAAAAAATGCAGGACAAACCAATAATGAACTTGGACTTATTTTTCATAATGACTCTGCTATCCTTCGAGGGATCAAGGCCTCAACAAGTGTCACTACCAGAGCAAACGTTGAAGGTGGTGTATTTTGTTCAGCATCTAACGATGACACTGAAAATAACCCTCATAACCCTATGTACTGGCTTGCCAGAGCAGGTGTAACGGGTGAACTGGCCCCAATCGCCGGAACAGAAAATGGTCCGTCAGGCGGGAATTCGATCGCTCCACAAAGCTCGCTTATCGCAACACTTAAACCAGTTATTTTAAATTCTCCACAGGATGCTTTAGGATTGGTGAACATTGGTCGCCTTGGAACTTTGTATGGATCAGAAAAAGCGCAAAAAGTTTTAAAGACGATTGAAAATTTAAGCACTCAAAAGATGAAGCAGTTAACTGCTAAATCTCTTCCTGATCAAATTAAAGATTTGGTGAGTTGTGGTTATATCCAATCACAGGATTTATTAAATCGTTTTTCAACGACGGCCGTAGATCCGAATCAGGATCCTTTAGTAAAGCAGGTCTTCCCTAATCTTGCCAATAACTCAGATCAAAGAAAAACTGCCACAATGGCGAAACTTATCCTTGATGGATTCATTGGTGTAGGGACTGTTGAAAAAGGTGGTTTCGATTATCACGATGACACTCGTTCATCGGGAGAGATGCGCGACAGTGAAGCTGGTGACCTGATCGGAAAAGTAATGGAACTAGCGGCCCTAAAGAAAAAAGACATTCTGATTTATGTTTACACGGATGGTGGCGTTTATTCTGGTGGATCAATCGATAACTCTGCCGGAGGTAGAGGTAAAATGGGATGGACTGGAGACAGTTCACAAAGATCATCAAGCTTCATGCTTTTATATAGAAACGCTGGTAAGGCCACTTTAAGAACGGCCAATAAAAGACAGATTGGAAGTTTCAAAGACAATGGTTCCGTTGATACGACAGCAACACTAATTAGTAATAGTGTGACGAATTTATCAAAAGCATTAGTCGCAAACTACCTTTCCCTTAACGGAAAAGAGTCAATGCTTGCTGATGTGGTTGGCGATAATCCTTTTGGATCGAATCTTAATAATTATCTCATTTTTAATAAAATAACTTAAGACTGAAGGAAGTAGACTTTGAAAAGATCATTAAAATATAAATTATCATCTATTGTTGGTCTGGCCGTCATCCTAGTCGGATACAATCAGTGTGTGATGCCGGAAAGTAATCAGAAGTCTGCGATGAAATTTTCATCTAAAGGCACGAGTACAAATTCTAGTACTAATAATGGCGCACCAGAGAGTACTTATACCTCTGCAGAAGTGAAAGCGATCTCACTCGCGGCCTTCAAAAAAACAGTCTACCCTATTACAACAACAAGATGTGTAAGCTGTCATGGATCAACTCAGACTCCACTTCACGCTTCATCAAATGCAGAGACCGCATTTAATTCCATCATTGATAACTATAAAATTGATTTCAATAATATCGCCAGTTCCCGCATGGTTTTAAAACTAAAAAATGATCACCACAATTGCTGGGGAGATTGCGCGGCCAATGCGACCGAAATGCAAAATCAAATTACAGAATGGAAAAGACTCATCAATCTTGAAGCTCCAGAAGCAACAGATACGACTAATAACGTTTCAGCGACAACAACTGAAGAAACTAAAACCGTTGAAGATATCTTAAATCCAGAAAATGCTATTGATCAAGGAACTATTACCATGATGGCCGAGAGTGGGTCACTCCGCGCTCCTATGGAAAAAGCAACTGCCAATGGTGTGAGCTACATCTGGGCACCGGAAGGAAAAGGATTAAAAACACTAACGAGTGTTGATGCTGGTCTCGCTTACGTGAACTTTAAAGTGACCACATCTGATTTTTATAAAGTCTGGATGCTGGTAGATGCCCCTGATCAAAATTCGGATTCGATGTTTTTAAAAGTCGCTGGTAGTGCTTCGATTGAATGGCATATCAAACTAACAAAAGGTTTTGAATGGCGTGAAGTCACAAGTACAACGGGATTTCTAGATTCACCTTTTTATATTCCTGGCGGAAACGCTTACGGAGTCGATATTCGTCAAAGAGATGATGGAGTTAAAATTTCTAAAATCACTATTACTAATGATCCTAACTTTAGCCCAACTGCAGCTAAAGCACTTAAGTCGACAATCAGTGTGCCACTAGATCATTTATCTGGAGTCGCTGGCTCAATGTTTGATATTGATATCGAAGAATACGATATGTATAGCTACAAGCTAAGTAATCCTCGCATCAGAACGACAAAAGAGTTTTATGTAAAAACATTAAAAGTCCTGGTGAATGGAAGCTTCAATCCACAACACGCGACTTACTTAGTTGTTGATAAAAAAGTCACTCCAGCAGATAGTGTGCTTTCAGCATATTCAATGATTCTTTTAAAAGATAAAGGTCCTGCTACGGATAAATTATCATTTAACTTTGCTCATATAAAAGCAGAAGCACCAGCTGCAGTGACTCCGCCGACACCAGTCACTCCAAACCCAACGACACCACCAGCTCCTGTTGTGACTAAACTCACATCAGTTAAAGGTTTTGAGCAGACACTCTACCCGATACTGCGTGCTAGATGTGTTACATGCCATGGTGCAAACCAGCCTCCACTTCACTCTTCTGCGAATGTTGATGTGGCCCATACAAATGTCATTGAAACTGCATTGGTGAATTTTGCAAACATCCCAGCTTCAAAAATTTCAGTGAAACTTAAAACCAACAAACACAACTGTTGGAGTGACTGTAATGCCAACGCAGCTGAGATTGAAGGCCAGATCACTGTATGGAAAAATTTATCAGGTAAATAATGTTTAAAAAAGGCATCATACTTTCTCTCGTCTTATTTCTTCTTGCTCTTGCCATCGATTTCATCTGGAAGATGAAGATGGCAGGAGAATTAAGTCATATCAATAAAGGCTTTATTTTTGGAACTCTTCAGGATCTTCCTGCGAGTTTAACTCTAGTCACACTCTCTTCAATGGGAGGGCTGCTTTTTTTCATTTATATTATTTTTATTATCATGCTCTCTCCCCAACTCAACATGCTTAAAGCAGGACTCGGACTTTTGGTTGGTGGAATTATCGGCAATGTTATTGATAGAGCGATTCATGGTGGAACACTTGATTTCCTTCCAATGAAACTTCCCCTTCTACCTCCGATTGTCTTTAATCCCGCAGACGTCTTTCAGTGGATTGGTGCTGCGATTATTGCATATAAGATTATTACGAAAGACAACATCATCTGGTATCCAGAAAACCAAAGAGGATTTTCTCTGGTCAATGCCAAAGAACAGATGAAATTTGCTTTAAAGTTTGCTGCGATTTCTTTATGCACTTGTCTGGTCTTAGGCCTTTTTGCACTTTCATACCTTACCCTAACTCTTCAGAGTGCTAATATCGCCAGCAGATCACCGGCGATTGGTTTTGCTATCAGCTACCTTGCGATTACTCTCTTTTTTACGACGATCTCATTCTTTGCCGGACTCATTCTTTCACAAAGAACAGCTGGTCCTCTCTATGCTTTCGAAAAGTACGTTGAAGACCTGTTAAAGGGCGATAAACGTGATTTGAAGCTTCGTGAGGGGGACAACTACAGGCATCTGGAGAAGATTGCGGATGATTTAAAGAACCATTTTCATAAGTAAATCGTTGATTTCTAACCTCGATGTATAAAGATTAGGCAGGTTTTTGACCGGGCCATAAATCTTTCACTATTCACATTTCTCCCTCTTAAAAATAGTAAAATGGACATAATTAACCCCTTTAAAAAGGCGCTTTTTATGAAAATGTTTATCACGACTTTATTGCTTGTTTCTTCTTTTGCAGTCTCTGCTAGAAGCACTAACTATAATGAAGCTTTATCTTATAGAACAAAATTAGTTAATATTTACAATTATGATGTTGATCTTAAATGTAATGCTCTAACAGATAACGGAAATCAATCTGGAGAAGAAATCAATGAGCTTGCTAGAACAAAAGTACTTCAACTAGCTAATGAAAACCAGGCATCTGTGACAGTTGAAACTGATAATTTCAATGATTTTGCTGATCACATTACAATCGGGGCCACTTACGATACTGATGATAGTTCGCAAATTGAAATGCTGTCTAAGGTCTATCTGATCAATGACAATAAAAATGTTTATAAAATGGAATTAAGAATTAGAAAATATAAAGTGAATGCTAAAACGAAGAGATCTGAATTGATCAACAAAGCTCTTGTAACTTGCGTAAACGAAAAGATTTAAAAAACTATAAATAAGCATGGCAAAATTTTTCATTTGCCATGCTTTATCATCTACATAATTTCTAGTACTGCAGGATTTCTATTAATCACAAGTACTCTCAGTGCCGCCAAATATCTCTCAAATGAATCCACATCAGAGTATTTCGCTAATTCCTGAACCGCCTTGTGCGCAAACTCGCCCACTTCTTTTAATCCCATCAACTCATCAGCAGGTACCGACTCCCAAATCGCTTCAGCAGTGGCCTTATCTTTAAGTGTTGATGGATTCATCAGCAATTCTTTGAAAGCTTTATAATCCATGTTCTGGCCCGTGCCCTTAAACTGAGTATAAAGTTTTTTCGTTAACTGCTCTTCTACTGCACGATACTCACTCATAACCTTCGCAGCTTCTTTACCGGTCTTTCTATTGGCAAGCTCAGCAACTGACATCTGGAATGATTTGAAAGCTTCGTACGTCGTCTCAGACTTTACATAACGTTGAAGCTTCAGCGTCGCTCGCGCCTGAGATTTATAAGTCTCATGCACCAGTCTCGCTCTCGCCGTCACGAGACGTCTCAGAGTTTGTCCTTCCGACATCATACTTAGGATTGGGAACTTCGCTCCTTTATAGAAGTTAATGTCCGGCATCCCTTGAACAAATACGAAGTAAGGAATTTCTCTTTTTCTCAGAGGAATATCAATGAAGATATCCGTCAGGTCTTCGATGTTTTTATTAATGTAAGCTTGCAGCTGGCCTTTGCCTTTTCCCATCGCAGTTAAATCTTTTTCAAGCTTTAAAATTTTCGCCGCATTTTTAGCAAGGCTTTCGTTTCTCATTTTTAAGTACCAGTCTTTCACACCAGAGAAAACCGGAATGCGCTTACCGATACGGTCAGTTGCATTCACTTCTCCCATGATCCTGACGGCCTTATTTAAACGCTCGCCTGAATAACCCTGAACAAGTCTCAACATCTCTTTTGGATTGTCTCCAAAGTAGTTAGACATCATGGTCGCTGTTTGTTTATCAATATTGGCCTGGCTAACTTTCACTGAAACTTTTCCGATTTCATTCTTCACAGTTTTAGCGTAAGCAAGTTTCGCGCGCTTGATTGGATCAAGGACTCCACCAATTTTTGACATCATCGTATTTAAATCAATTTCACCAGATGTATAAAGCTTTCTGATCTTACTGATTTTTTCGGTTGCAGTTGCCAGTGACTTTGCATCAACTCCGGCATTTTTACTAACGGTCGTTAGTCCTAGCAGATACTGAGCTGCTCGCACTTCTTCTTCCTGAGTCACAGTTTTAGCTGCGGCCTTGAAAGAGGCCTTACCTGTTTTTCTGAGAACCGATTGCGCAGAAACATACACGAGCTTAGGCCCGAGAGAAAGTGACCTGGTCGCAATCCCGATTAACGGGAAAATACTGATCGCTTCAAAGGCCGTCCAAGCATACGAGCGGTGGACTTCATCAGCACTGCCGCCATTGGCAAAACCTAAATCCTCCATCACTTTAACTTGTGCTTCAGAAATGTCGGCCTCGACTTTTCTGCCATACTCATTGGTCGTCAGCTTCACTTGAATACCAAGTGAAGATAGACCCGCTACTGCCATCACTCCACCTAGAGGAGCACAAATCCCTCCTGATAAAGTTGTACACGCACCACCAACAACGATCGCGGCCATAGCAGTGATACCTGAACCGATACCCCACCACATGTCACGCCATTCACTGGAAGTCATCTCGCTAATTTTGTCCATAACCTCAGTCGGAACAGCAGGAAGTCCTGCCATTTGATTCAGGTCGTTTTGCGCTTTGGTTGTTGAATAGAAAATGTTTTTAAATTCCATTTCATCATTCACATCCATCTTACAGAATCTATCCAGCTCAGATAAAATTTGAAGTTTTCTCGACAGAGCTGCTTGCTTTAATAAATCTTTATAGATTGGTTTCTTATAAGCGTCATCCATTGCTAAGAAGTTCAACTTCAAGCTGAATGTATTATCGATCCCGTTGACCATTGAAAACTGCTCGAACAGTTTCTGTTGTGCCACTGGGTCTTTCATCTTATAAAGTTTTAAAAAGAATTCTCCCAGTTGAGCATCGTCACCTTGGGCCACTTTTTTAATAGCACTAACTGTATTTTGACTAAGGTTAATCCCTGTAGACAGGGCCGCATCTTTCGTCAGGATTGTCTTATAAGAAAGATCTTCTGCAGTCTTATAATACGTCTCTTTATTTTTTCCTTTTACACTGAAGAGCTGAGCATTTCTTTGTTGAATATCATCAACAATCGTTTTCCACACTGTCGACTTTTCTTTTGTCGATAATATAGATCCACCATGATTGTATGAAAGTTGCTTATCAAGTCCTAAAACTTTTCCTGCTTTCATTAAAGCATTGTACTGAACAGTGACGTTGCTTGCCTTACATTGCGCTTCAGTCTGCGTATAAGCATTTCTTCTCGGCCCGTATTGTGGAACAACTCCCTCTTGCTTGTATTCAAGCTGATCAAGAGCAACCATGTAACTCATTTTTAAGCGTGCCCATGGATTTCCCGCAGACATCTGATCTAAAAGGAAGTTCAATTCAAATGGCTTCGCATCTGGTAAGAGATCAAACTTGTCTCTCATGTTTTTCCAAATGAAAGTTAAGTACGGATAGACTTCTCTAAACTTGGCTTCTTCCAGTCTTCTTGTCGGGATGTATTTTTCTCCCGAGCGGAATTCTTCCAGGAAGTTTGATAAATTAACGACCGGATTTCCTTCAAGACAAAGTTTATCAAGAACGTCACCACGGCGACTGTTCATCATACAAGACTCTTTAATCAAGGCGTATAATTTTGAATTAGCTGGTACATCTTTTTGAGTATAAATCGTATCTGCCAGGTATCTTAAGCTCCAGTCTCTCCACACAGGTGAAGAATACATTGAAGGAAAATCAATTGAGACCTTTTTATCAACAAACTTTTTCTTCATTCTTGAAGTGATCAGATCAGAATAATCAATCACTCCATTTTGTTGCATGACTTCTAATAAATACGGCGAAAGGTTTTGTTTCCCCGGATAAATTTGTTGAACACCTTCGCTGGTATTCACTTCAGCAATTTCATCGGCCGGGTATTCTCCCAGCATCTTCTGGAAAGTTTCATAACCAGCAAGAGTCACGTTCTGCCCTTTCACTCTTGTTCTAAATGCACCTTGAGCTTCACCAGCTTTAAACTGCATGATCGACTGGAAGTGAGAGACATCATCAAAGTTTGGTTGAAGCGCTGTCGCCCCAGACTCTTCTGCACTCTTTAAGGCGTTTTTATAATTTTCGAATGGGACAAGTCCACTGTAACCTTCTTTCGTCGGGTCCTTACTCACGTTGTCCACGTAGTAATCTAAGTAAGACATGTCGTCTTCTTTATAAGTCAGACCATGACTTGCCAGAATGTTATCCAGAAACTGCTCACCAACACCATCTTCATATGAGAATTTAAATTTAGCAGGTAAATTTCCATTAAAATGAGTCTGACAGGCATTAGGAATAGTAAGATCTGCTTTATTTCCTAGAATCGTTTCATATAAATAAACTTGTGAAAGCATCATGTGCAACGTCATCCACTTTAGTGCGATGACATAGTTTTTAGATGACGGTGCTTTTAATAAAGTTAGAACGTCGTGTCTGATAATATCGGTTTCAGAAAAACTCAGGCGATAAGATTTTCCACCTTCAGACTTTTTCACTTCCATATAAAATGGAGTTGTCCCTGGGTTTGGACCTTGAGTAATTAAACCTAAGTCACTCTGACCAAGATTTTCTACAAATTCGCGAGTCATATAAGGCTGTAAGCTGTCATAGATAATTCTTCCGTCATCTTCATTCGTCACATATGAACGTTTGATAACGATAATATCTCTAATCGGCATAACAACATTTTCAACATACTCAGCTAAAAGTGCGGCCCTGTCTTCAATAGGAAAACTTGCATTGTGAATATTGGGTCCCAGCTTCAGTAAAAAACTTTGTGCTTCTTTAGTGAACCCGACGAATTCCGGATCAATTTTATTCTGGAAATATGTTAATGGTTTTTTAGCTTTTTCTTCTTTGATTGTTTGTTTAACAACTTTATCGAAGTACCCTTCAACTTTTACTTTTGGACAGGCCTTTTTCTCAAACTCTTCACGGTCAATAGAGTAATTATCTACTGAACAAGAGTCGCGCTTAACCGAGGCCATCAGCTTCTTAAAGTCAGCGTCGAGTTGCTCTTTAGAACAAGTCGCATCTTTCTCAGAACCCATCACGCGGGATTTAAAATCCTTCATGTTCGCAATCATGTCATCGAAGTTTGCTTCGGCCGCAGGAGTTCTCCCCCATTCGGTGAAGTTCATCGAACATGACTGAACGAGAAGACATGTAATGAGCAGACTTGTTTTAAACCACATAAAAAAACTCCATAAGACAATAGATCAATAGCCTATCGGCACCGTCAGGTATTTCTTTAGCGATTTTAATATCAGAGGGTTAGATTAAAAATAGAGCTAAACTTATTTCGAGATATACCCGACAAGATCAATATGCTTTTAAAAAAGATCTCTCTATTCACTATAGTTTTCATGCTCGCTTCTTGCTCAAATATGCAGGAGAAGTCAGGGTTTGAACGTATGCCTGCTGAAGAGCCTGCTAGTTGCCAGGACCTGGCAAAAAGCCTTTTCATGAAAGAGAACTATAAAGAAGATTTGAATCAGGCACTGATTGATAAAAAGCTTTTAAAATTTTCCAATAAGTTTGTGACGGTACAACACCCTCGCATGGACTGGATGAATCGCACGCGTGCTGCTTTAAACAGGTCACTTAAAAACTGGAACAATAATAAGTATCCGGCATTTTATATTTTTAGCGATGAAGAAGTTGTCACCGAAGCTAAAAGATATTTTCAGACAATCAACAGCATGGTTACCCATGATGTGACACCGGCCCCTGAAGCTTCAAAGAATTTAGAAGTAGTATCAGGTTGGATGAAAAACTTTGAAGAGTACCAAAAAGATGTTGATAATCTTTTAGAAGAAAGAATCTCGCTTCAATACAATTTAAAAATTCTAAAGAAGTTTAAGCAAACTGAAGATGTTCAAGATATTAAACTCGTCGTTAAAAGAAATGGTGAACTTAAAGAAGAAGTCATTACACTAAGAAAAAGTGATAAAGACCAAAACTTCCAGGTGAAAAGACTGAAGGCCGAGATCAAAGCTCTCGATGGTACTATCCTTAAAAACGGAAAAATAAAAGAGCGCATTATCAGACAAGCTGCTCTTAATGATATGCTCACAATTACTCAAAGAGAGTTTGAATACGGGATTAAAAATACCGACGGAGCTCATCCTGAGTTAGCTTTAGAGCTTGAAAAACTTAATGCTCTTTTAGCTAAACCAGAATTGAAACCTACGACTTACGGGGTTTATAGAGTGACTAATAAAGTTTTCATCAGAGAGACCATCTCTGCGACGAAAATTGATTGGGCCTATAAAAAGTTTGTTGAAACACCTGCTTTAAAATTTAAAGAAATTTTTGATGCTTTCATTAAAAAGAAAACAGCTGAAACCCAAGAAGAGAAAATCGGATTCTTTAAAAGAGTGTATGCGAAAATTACAAGCATTACTCCAAAGCAACTGACGATTGGAACAGGGTCTGTTGTTGTCGCTGGTGTTGGGTATGAGAGATACTTTGCAGTGAAAGATGAAGCAACTGTTGTTGAGCAAAGAGACGGGTCACAAGTGACTGAGTTGGATGAAGCCGATCAAGAGGATGTCGTAACTAGAAAACAAGAAAGTGTGGATGATAAAAAACATGCTGAGCAATTAGATAGAACAAAAAAAGAAGATGAAAAACGTACGGATGAACACTCTGAAGTCGTTGAAATCCAGCTTGATGAACTTGTCGATTAGTCGAGTGTTCATCAAGCTGAAATCAAAAATTAGTTTCTTAAATCTTTTCTTAGAATCTTACCAACATTCGTTTTAGGAAGCTCAGTTCTGAACTCCACTAGCTTTGGAACTTTATAGTTCGTTAGCTCTTTTCTACAGAATGCAATAATCTCTTCCGCTGTTAAACTCTCATCTTTTTTCACGATGAAAAGCTTAATGGCCTCAGTTGTTTTTTCATCCGGCACACCAATGGCCGCCACTTCAAAAACCTTCGGATGAGTCGCTACAACGTCTTCAATCTCATTTGGATAAACGTTGAAACCAGACACTAGAATCATATCTTTTTTACGGTCGACGATTTTAACATATCCGTCGTTGTTAATAAAACCGATGTCACCTGATTTGAAAAATCCGTCAGCAGTCATAACCTTTGCCGTCTCATCATCGCGGTGCCAATAACCTGGCATGACCTGTGGACCTTTAATACAAATCTCACCTATTTCATCAATTCCTAACGTCTTATCATTATCATCTTTGATCACGACATCAGTCGAAGAAATCGGCATTCCGATAAAGCCGTTATACTCTTTTAGATTCAGTGGATTGATACAAGCTGCTGGCGATGTTTCTGTCAGCCCGTAAGCCTCCAATAGAACTTTTCCTGTGACTTCTTTCCATTTATCAGCAACGGCCTTCTGAACGGCCATACCACCACCCAGAGCAATTTTCATTGGTCCAAAATCAACAGTCTTAAATTCAGGGTGATTTAATAAACCATTAAATAATGTGTTTACTCCAGGAAGAACCGTGAACTTCCATTTCTTAAGTTCTTTAATGAATCCTGCCATATCACGTGGGTTAGTAATAAGAACGTTAGTCGCTCCAATCGAAACAAACACCATTGAAACTGTCAGAGAGAAAATATGGTAAAGCGGAAGAGGAGAAATTAAAATTTCTTTTCCGATGCTTAGTCCGGGAGAAAGCCAGGCGCGTGCCTGACACATATTCGCTACGATATTTTTGTGAGTTAAGATTGCACCTTTTGCCACACCAGTTGTTCCACCTGTGTACTGTAAAAATGCGATGTCTTCTAACTTCATCTCTGGTTTTTTAAAAGTTTTTGGATTTCCTTTTCTTAATTCAACGATGAAACTTTTTGAACTTGGGATGCTCCATTCAGGAACCATCTTTTTTACTTTCTTAATAACAAAGTTCACCAACAGGGATTTTGGGAATCCAAGCATGTCGCCAATATTTGTTGTCAGTACATGTTTTACATCAGTTTTTTCCAGAACCCCTTGAAGGGTATGGCAGGCATTTTCAAACACCACGATTGCTTTGGCGCCCGAATCCTTGAGTTGGTGTTGGAGCTCGCGTCCCGTGTAAAGCGGGTTCACATTTACGGCCACAAATCCTCCGCGCAGGACCCCAAAAAGGGCCACTGGATACTGAAGAATATTTGGCATCATAAGGGCCACTCGGTCACCTTTTTGTAACTTCAAATCGTTTTGTAGGTAGCTCGCAAATTGGCGGCTCAACACATCAACTTCTTGATAAGTAAGGCCTTTCCCCATACAATTAAACGCTTGAGTCTGAGAGTATTTACTGAAACTTTCTTCTAATAAGTCGCCGATTGATAGGTACTTTTCGATCTGATCTTCGATGTTCGCCGGAACGCCAGGTTGATAGTTTTTAAGCCAAATTTTATCCATAAAATCCTCTCTAAAAAGTGTACTTAAAGATTCTAGTTGAATAACCCCGATGGCGCAAAGTGCTGTGAAGCAAATTTCTTTAATATTATGTTTGCCCGGATTTTGAAATGTGTTATATCTTTGGTCTAATAGTTACTTCGGTCCTAAGTACTAACCTGACTTAGACCATTTTTTTGGAGTTTTTTGTATGGCTACTAAATTGTATGTTGGAAACCTTCCTTACTCAGCTAAAGAAGAGTCTCTTAAAGAACACTTTTCTTCAGCAGGATCAGTTGCATCAGTGAAAATCATCATTGACCGCGAAACTGGAAGATCAAAAGGATTTGGATTCGTAGAAATGGATTCAGATGATGGAGCTCAATCGGCTGTATCTCAACTTGATGGTCAAGAGTTCGAAGGGCGTTCACTAAGAGTTTCTGAAGCGAAACCTCAACCAGAGAGAGAATCTCGCGGTGGTGGATTCGGTGGCGGCGGTTCACGTGGTGGATTCGGTGGCGGTGGAAACCGTGACGGTGGATCACGCGGTGGATTTGGCGGCGGTGGAAACCGTGGCGGCGGACGCGGAAGAGATTAATTCTTTTACGATATACCAAAATATATGGCGGCCCTTTCGGGGGCCGTTTTTTTTACCCTTTTTTAGATTATGACAAGCTCTCCTACACTCATCAAAGACCTCGATTACGTCATCAACGAAGACGGCAACCTGGTATTCACAGCTCACTATCTTTTGAAGCGCGGACACTGCTGTCAGAGTGGTTGTGCAAATTGTCCCTATGGATATTCAGATAAGGTCGATCCAAACGTTCCAGCGGAGTATAACGACGCTTGGGAGACATTTGAGTATGACGACGAAGAAGAAGACGACTAGATTCCCTTTAGACAATCTCACATATCGAAATTTTACAGCTATGATTGAATCATGGAATACGATTACATCGTCATTGGCGCGGGAAGCGCAGGCCTTAGTTTTGCCGCACTCATGGAGAAAAAAGGCCATAGCGTAGCTGTGCTTGAAGCTCACTCGATTCCTGGTGGATGTTCGTCTTATTTCGAACGTGATGGTTTTATATTTGATGCCGGAGCAACGACGCTTTCCGGGTTAAAAAAAGGTCGTCCGCTTTATAATTTAATTCAACAATTAGATTTGAAACTAGAGCTTACGAATATTGATCCGGGTATTGTTTCAATACTGCCGTCTCAAACAGTAAATCGCTTTAAAAATTTTGATCAATGGATGGAAGAATTAAAAACGAAGTTTCCTGATATTGATCACAGAACACTATGGACAAAATTTTTGAAGATTGAAAACCAGGGATGGAATCTTTCAACGACTTTTAAAAATATACCGCTTAGATCCTTTAAGAAGATATCTTCGTTTTTCAATTTTAAAACATTGGGTGCAGTTGGAACTCTACCTGCATTGTTAAAAAGTGTTGATCAGGAATTAATTTCACAAAAAATCACAGATCCCGAATACCTAAGCATGATTGATGAAATGCTTTTCATCACGGCCCAGAACAATCGTCAGGACACTCCTCTACTCATGGGATCGATGGGCCTTGGGTATCCTGATGATACTTTTTATGCCACTGGTGGGATGAAAGCTTTTGCCCATGCGATTGCTTCGAATTGTTCGAATATATTTTATCGAAATAAAGTTCAAAAAATTGTTCCTGTTGTGAGTGGATTTGAAGTTGTTACGAATAAAGGTGTTTATAAAAGTAAAAAATTAATTTCTACAATTCCACTTTGGAATCATGTTGATTTATTTGAAGATCAGAAGATTAAAGATTTTTATCTTAACTATCCTGCTCTTAATCCTGATGAGTGCTGGTCGGCCTTTATGATTTATCTAACGATACCAACGGATAGAAATAGATCTTCTCTTTATTATCAGATTCACACGGATGTCATTCCTCATTGTGACACTCGCTCGTTCTTTGTTTCGCTCTCTCATCCTGACGATAAGGTGAGATCTATTAATGGAAGACAAGTTGTCACGATTTCAACTCATACGAGAGCAAATGTTTGGCTTGGATTAGAAATTGATGATTATAAAAAGAAAAAAGCAGAGAGCGCAGAATATATCCTGAACATATTAAAAGATAAATTTCAGCTTCAAGACAATGATCTGCAAAATATTGTAACAGGATCGCCAAAGTCATTTATCAAATATACAAATCGCTACAATGGCCTGGTGGGGGGAATTCCACATTCGCTTAAAAGAAATCCTATGGATTTTTTAATCGCAAAGTCTCCAATCGAAAATTTCTACATGCTTGGTGATACACAATTTCCTGGACAAGGAATTGCCGCTGTCGTGCTTGGAGCTCAAAATCTCACAGAGTACTTAACTAATTAATAGGTTCGAAGAACGTCACTTTCCCAGTCGTTAAACTGTGGTACGCCGGAATGATCTTTAACTCACCCGCTTTAATCTTTGGACTTAATACCGGACCAACAGTTTGCAGCTGCTGAGCAACCTTACGAGCGTTCGCTACGATTGAATGGTATAAATGGTTCGCTGGATTTCCACCATAGATGGGACGAAGCTCTTCAATAATGGGAATTAACTGCCAAGAAATACCTTTGATGTTCGGATGTTTTTCAGGATTCATACAAGCTCTGAAAGCTCCACAATTCTCATGTCCCATAACCACGATGAGCTTTACATCAAGAACTTCTACTGCCATCTCGATACTTCCGATTACGGCATCTGATAGTACAGTTCCAGCGATTCTACATGTGAACAGGTCACCGATACCAACATCGAATACAAGTTCAGGAACAACACGAGAGTCAGCACAACTTAAAATCGCTGCAAATGGGAACTGTTGAAGGTATTGCGAGAACATGACTTCTCTTCCTCTTTCTGGGTGGTTTGTTTTCCCCTCAGAAAAAGCAATGTTTCCTTCTACTAGTAATTTAAAAGCGTCTTGCCAGTTATCTGCCTTTCTCATAATTGAACCTCTATAGCATTAAGCTATATTTCTTTTTTTAATTCGTCTAAAAATTCTTCAATAAATTTGAATCTTCGCAGCGCTTCGACGCGGGCCGATTTAGTATTCATCGAGTTAGAAATCTTTTCGAGCTTTATGTAAATATGATCTATTCCAAAGTCTTTGTCATCTAATGGGCGATTTTGGGCAAATGGATCGTTAAAATCGTAAAAAGGTCTACCTAGTTGGGTAGTAATCGCAAACAGCCTGGCAAGCCCAATAGCACCTAAGGCATCGAGACGATCCGCATCCTGAACAATCTGAGCTTCCAGAGTTTCTGGTTTAATATTGGCAGAAAAACTATGTGCACAAATTGCGTGATGGATTTCTTTAAAATATTTTTGTGAGTAATTCACTGATTGTAAGAAAACCAGGGCCTCATCGGCCGCAAGCACTGAAGCCTTTTTTCTATCAGGATGATTTTTGGGAAGATTAACTAAATCATGTAACCATGCTGCCGGTATCACAACTTCAAGGTTAGCGTTTTCTTCAAGAGCTAATTTTTTAGCAGTGGAAACGACTCTTGTGACGTGAGCGAGATCATGAGCAGGATCAAGACATCCTAAGACGTTCTGGATTTTTTCTGAGAAAAGTTTTTCGAAATTGTTCATACGCTTAACTCGTATTGAAGGTTGCTTAAAAAAGTTTTGCGCTTTTTAGCTGTCGGCCAGTTCTTGATGGCAATTTCTCGTTTTAGTGCTTCTGACATGGTATCGAATTCTTCGAGATGAATCATCACTACGGGTGAGTCACTTCTAAAAAATTTGGCGCCTTTTTTTCTGTCACATAAATGCTCGACAAATCTTCTTTCAGGATCTGTAGAGATCCCTGTGTAGAGTTTGCCTTTAGCAGTTAGTATAACGTAGACGAACCAATTCATTTAGCCTCGAGGTCGATATATGAAAATGTCGTTACATCAAACAGACCACGGTCAGTCAGTTTTAATTTTGGAATAACCGGCAATGCTAAGAAGGCCATCTGGATAAATGGTTCTTCTAAAGTGATACCGATATTTTTGTAAGCGACTTTTAATTTCTTAATATCGTGGAAGATCTCTCCTCCCGTTTTTAAGCTTAATAAACCAGCTAGAGGAAGTTCCAGAAGTCCTGTGACCTTTTGGTCTTGAACAACACATAAACCACCTGCTGAGGCGATTAGTGCGTTTACAGCGACAACCATATCTTCAATCGTTTTACCGATGACCATCAGGTTGTGGGAGTCATGGGCAACTGAAGCAGCGATCGCCCCTTCTTTTAATCCGGCACCGCGAACTAAACCTAATGCAGGTTTTAATTCAGCACCGTATCTTTCGATGTTGGCCATGAAAAGAACATCATCGTGCTCGAATTTTTGTCCGTCGAAGTGACTGACTAAATGGTGAGTGATGATTTCGTCTTTTACGATTTCGATAACGTTGTAGCGTCCCTCTTTCAAGTTGTAAGCGAAGTCAGATGCTTTAAGAGGTTTTCTTTTAATTGTATTTTCTAGTGGTGGTTTAGAATCCGCTAACTTCTTCTCGATTGTTTCATCAAGCTTCAGTTTCGTAATATCTTTTCCTGCAATGAATACTGATTTGATATCTACAGTGTTCACATCATTTAATAAAACGATGTCCGCTTGTTTACCTGGAGCAATTAATCCTAAACGTTTTAGTCCAAAGTGTTTTGCAGCAGAGTAAGAAGACAAACGATACGCCATGTGAACTGGCATCTTCGATTCATTGATCATCTTTTTGATCATGTAATTGATGTGCCCTTCTTCTAAAATCTCAAACGGGTTTCTGTCGTCTGTACACAATAGACATTGCATAGAATTGAATTCAGAAACTAGTGGTGCAAAAGTTTTAATATTTTTCGCTACTGACCCTTCACGGATAATCAGCGCCATTCCTTTTTGCAGTTTTTCACGCCCTTCATCCTGAGTCACTGTCTCGTGACAGTTTTGAATTCCGGAAGCGATATAAGCGTTCAGAGCTTTCCCACGAAGCAGTGGTGAATGCCCATCAAGGTTTAAATCAGAGTAAGCTTCGATCTTATCTAAGACAGCGTCGTTGGCGTTGATGACTCCCGGGAAGTTCATCATTTCAGCAAGACCTAAAACATTCGGGTGTTGTTTGTATTTGAGCATTTCAGAAAGCTTGAACTCTCCTCCATTACTTTCAAATCCTGGAAGAGCTGGAACACATGACGAAGTCTGCACGAAAAGATTTTGGTGCATAAGTTCTGAGCAACGAAGAAACCAGGCGTATCCTCTGTCTCCCATAACATTTGTAATTTCATGTGGATCACAAATCGCAGTCGTCGTTCCAATCGGAAGAGTCATGCGCTCAAATTCAAATGGATTCATCATTGAAGATTCAATGTGAAGATGTCCGTCGATAAAACCAGGAACAGCAACCGCTCCACCTGCATCGATATACTCGTGAGCTTTCGGTGCATCTAAATCAAGATACTCCAATCCAATACCGGCAATTGTTTTTCCCGCGATCGCAATCGCAGAGTCAAAGATTCCACCGTTAATCAGATCCAAGATCTTAACGTTTTTAATAATTGTATCAGGACGCTCTTCCCCTCGGGCAACCGCCAGAACATGTTTTAGTTCTTCGCGATTTAGGGTTTGAGTTCTTTTATTTGCTAGTGACATATTTAAACCTATTTTAAAATTGCGGAAATCAGATCATCAAATAATGGACGGGCAGCAAGGCCTTGATCAAATCCACCGTTAAAAAGAAAAACGAAAACCAAAGGACCTTTATCTTGTCTTCCGATATATCCGGCAAGACCAACAACACCATCAAGGTATCCAGTTTTTGCACGGACTAAACTCAGTCCACCTTTCAGGCGATTTTTCATTGTTCCATCAATTCCTGCGATTGGCAGACCTGATAAAAACTCAGGAAAAATGAGAAAGTCATTCTTAATGTTAGTTAACACTAAGGCAAGTTGTTTTGGAGTAAATCTATTGTCGCGAGTGAGTCCTGAAACGTTTTCCAGTACATAATCACTACGACGCAATCCAACCTGATCTAAATAAGTCTTAATCGCCTCAATTCCATCTTTCATCGAAGCATTCTTAGTTACCGTTTCCGCTGCAAGGTTCTTAACCAGCATCTCCGCTACATAGTTGTTTGAGAACTTAAGCATGTCGCTTGTGATCTCATTTAAGTTTTTAGAATTAACGAAAGCTAAAACTTTTGAATCAGTTTCGCACTCGCCTTCTTTCACAACTCCTTTAATCGTTATCTCTCTTTCTTTTAAAAATTCTTTTAAGTGAGAAGCCGTCCAAAGTGTCGGGTTAGAAATACTTTTATAGACAACGGCTTCAGTCGCATTTTTTGAAATGCTTCCAGTGATAATAATTTTATCTTTTAATCCCAGACGAACGCGTGACACTTCAAGTGTCTTCACTCCAGACTTCTCTACTGTCTTTGTTTTATTTTCCAGCTCAAGATAATCACTAACCGGATCTAAGAAAATTTTTGCAGGGCCATTAACAGTATCCCCTGGTCTGATAAAAACATTAACGCTATTCCAGTTGAATGACATGGCAGAAATCGGAGCATCGTAAGCACGATCCACTCTTACTGATTCACGTCCGGCATCGAAGCCTTCTGAATCAAATCTCGTCGCATCGATTATCAAGTCTCCTTCAATTGTCTTCACACCTGTGCGAACAAACTCATTGACCAGGTACCACATTTTTTCTGAAACAAAAGATGGATCTCCTCCACCTTTCAAACATAGAGCGCCTTTAAGCGTTGTCCCTTCGATAGGTGCCTTGCTCCATAGCTCTGTCACAAATTTTTTATTTAAAGGAATCTTCGTAAGGATGGCACCTCCAGTAACAATCTTCGTTAACGACGCAGGCACCATAGACTTGCCACCGTTAATATCAATGACACTTTTTCCATCTGCTTCCACATATAAACCAAGAGTTGACTCATTGAAGTGATGCTTTTTAATTAACTTTTTAAAGTCTGCTTCCGTTACAGCAAAGACGCTCGTTGAAGTAAATAAAAAAGCTAAAAAAAGATTTAATTTCATTGTGCTATTTTCCTAACAAAGTGCTTGGTGAGTTGATGAATTTATGGAACTATTTTACCGCCATAACCCCATTTCCCACAAGGACTTAATGTGACTCGCATAATAAGATTTTTTTTAGTCATGACTCTCCTATGCACACATGCATATGCAACTGATACACTACGCTTTATTGGCGACGTAAACATCAACACTGGAACTGTCTTTCAAGGGACTGAAATCGGTGGGCTTTCAGGAATCACTTACGATAGAGCTCAAAACAAATTGCTCGCGATCAGCGACGATAAGTCATGGGTCAACGAAACTCGCTTTTATGAATTTGATATCAAACTTACTGCGAAGTCTTTTGCAGTGACTCCTTCAAAAGTTGTTAAACTAAAACAAGCAGACGGAACCTTTTACAAGAAAAACGAAGCCGACTTTGAAGGCATCTCTTTATACGGTAAAGATATTCTGATTAGCTCAGAAGGCTCAATCAGACGTAGCCCTCCTACTTCATCTGAACTTTATCTCTTTGGGAGAGATGGAAGCTTCAAACAAGTTGTACCTGTTCCTGAAAAATTCCTTATCCCAAAAACAGGAAAAATGGATTCAGCTGGTGCTCGCGACAATAAAGGGTTTGAGGCGCTTTCAACAACTCTTGATGGCAAGACAACTTTCATGGCCGCAGAAGACGCTCTTATTCAAGATGGAGAGATCTCTTCTATTTCGAATGCTTCCACTACACGTATTGTTATCTATAAAGATTTAAAACCTGTTAGTGAAGTGGCCTACACTTTAGAAAAGATCGAGGCCTTGAAATCTATTAACGTAGGTCCAAGTGATAATGGTGTTGTGGATATCGCAGCTATCGATGATAAGAACTTCTACATTATGGAGCGCAGCTGGATTGCGAGGATCAACAAAAACATCATTCGCATCTTTAAATGCTCAATCAACGACAAAACAACTGATGTCTCTAAAATAGACTCACTAAAGTCTGCCCCTTTCACGCCTGTTGAGAAAGTCCTGGTTCTTGAAATGGACGACTTTATAGATCTTATGAACCCAAAGGTACTGGATAATATCGAAGGCATCTCTTTTGGGCCAATCCTACCAAACGGGAATCGCACGCTGATCGTTGTAAGTGATAACAATTTCAACTCAGACCAAAGAACACTTTTTCTAGCTGTCGAAATTTTAAACAAGTAGGCCGTAAGTTTTTCAATTCACATCAAGCTCAATAAATTTTCTGCGATAATCACCAAAACCTTATCGCAGAACAACTTATTAGGAGCTTATATGAAAAAATTTATTCTAGGCGTATTACTGGTAACTTCATTTCCATCATTTGCAGTGATTGGACTAAATGATTGTAAATCACTTCTTGGTGAATACACTTGTACAATTAATGGAGACACTCTTGATCTATCAGTTAAAAAGACTGCAGCAAATACAGTAAAGATCGGTATTGCTGACGAAAACAGTGGTGACTCTGGATCATATATTGTTGATGGAGTGACTCGTAAGTCTTCTACTGACGATTCTCAGGTTAAAGCATCATGTAGAGAGGGTGGATCACAAATTGAAGTTCTAACGATGTTTAAAGACCAGTTAGAGGTTCTATCTGTTACTACTGTAAATCCTACGACTGTAAAGTACTCGATTGAAAAACCAGCATCATCTTTCTCTTTTAACTGCACAAAGAAATAAGCCCTTACCAGCGACTGTCTAATATTTCGTCAATGTTTTAGACAGTCGCTATTTTTTAGACACCCAATCCTCTCTAACCCCTACAACTCACATTCTAAAACTTGGCATATCCCATGCATCATAGAACATAACTGAACCTCAAAAGAGAGTACGTTATGAAAACTTTAGTTATGACATTTCTAACTTTACTTACCTTCAACACTGAAGCCAGTGTTCTTTGCCATACACCACGTATGAATAAGATTTTTGAAGTGAGTGACAAAAAAGTTACATTCTTTAACGAGTTTGATTCTCACGCAAAAAGAACATTAGCTTCTGTTTCAAGCAGAACTAAAAGTGTAGATATGGGTGTGACAAAAGTTGTGGAATTTGAAAATCAAAAACACACAATTCACATTGCTGATATGAACAGCTTCTCAGACGTTAATGACTACATCATTATCAAGTCGAGAACAGGTCATGAAGTGACGTATCCACTGAGCTGTGAAAAGAAATAAATTTAAAAATTATCGCGCTGGTTGCCCCCCCAAGTAGAGCGATATCAAGCCTTGCCCCAGCCCCCCCTGTCGCAAGGCTTTCTTTTTTTCTGGGGTGGAATGAATTGGGGGAAGTCTCTTTTAAGTCATCAAAATAAACGACGTATCTTCAAGTGCCACAACATCCAACAGACTTTCATTTCTAAATAATACTGCTGAATACTTTTCTACACTTTGATTATTAATCGTAATCTTTCCATGAATGTTCATGATAGATGGAAGCCTGCGCGCTTTCTCAAGCGGAAGCTTAATCGTTTGACCTTTCTTTAAATTTACCAATGAAAACTTAAACGTCTCATGTTCAACCAGATCAAGTTTTCCTTCAGTACTAAAGAGACCTTCTCTCGCTTTGAAGTAACTTTTTGTATTGGCCGCAGGATCAAAATTAATGACATCAAGAGATTTTTGAACATGAAGCTCTCTCGGCTTTCCTGCTGAATCAAGACGATCCCAGTCCCAAACTCTATAAGTAATCCCTGAGCTCTGCTGAACTTCGGCCATGGTAATGCCAGCGCCGATCGCATGAATTGTCCCTGGAGGAGTAAAAAAGAAATCACCTGGCTTAACAATAAAAGCGTTTAAAAATTCGCTCATATTTTTTTTATTTTTCAGACCATCTTGAAATGATTCTTTCGTCACACCTGGTTTCATACCAAGATATAAAATCGCATTTTTTTCTGCTTCTAAAATCACATAACATTCAGCTTTCCCGCTGCTATTTTCATGAAGACGTGCGTATTCATCAGTCGGATGAACCTGAATTGAAAGTGCCGCTGCTGTATCAATCAACTTCACCATGTAGGGAAGTTCTTCAACACTCTCATCAACAACAAGATTTTTCCCATCACATAAACTAGGACCTTTTGGAAGAATGGAAATTTCCCATGTCTCACCATAAGGATCGGCCCCTTCAACATGTGGAAGGTTTTTTAAATGCTCTAATTTTTTTCCACCCCAGATGGTTCTGTGAGTAGAGGGAGTTAAATAATAAATCATATAATCCTCTAAGAATGGGCACCATCATCTCAAGGTCTATAAGAGATTTCAAGCTAATAGAACCGTATTACAGTCACTATGGCATTTCGGTTAAAATGTCCTCATATGAAACAGTCATATCCGACCCTCTATTTGTTTAATAACGTCTTCTTTCCGCAGACGGTTATTCCACTTACGGTGAGTGATGGGATTTCAAAAGAAGTCCTTGTAGAGTGCCATGAACAGAATCAGGCCTTACTCTTTTACCACCCTAGTACGCGTGCCAAACGAGTAGGTACTATCGGACGAATTTTGCTGCTTGAACACAATGACGATAAAAGCATGACAGTTCTTGTACAGGGAATTGCCAGGGCCCAGCTCTTGACTCAAGAGCAGCACATTCCTTTTCCTGTGTTTGAAGTTGAAGACTATTTTGACAATGATGAAGTCGGTGCCATTCTCGATGACTCAGTCGAGAGACTGCATGAGATTTTATCAAGCTGGTTGCAACGTCATATTACTTCAACCAATGAACGCTCGCGCTTTTTGAAAGAGATGAACTCTCCACACAGGCTGGTGAATAACTTGTGCTTGCTGGTGATCAAAGATGTGGAACTCAAAGAAATTTTCTTATCGAGTGTTTCATTGCCTGATCGAATAAGACTTATGGATGCCGTTCTTCGAGGGAAATCTCCCGAGATTGAAGATACTGAAATGACCGAGGCGATCAAAAATTTTGAACGCCTCGATGCTCTTTCAGATATAAAAGATGCTGTTTGATTAAAAAATTTGAAAAATGAAATTAACTAGAAATAGCCCAAGTCCAGATACAACTGGGATGCAAAGGTTATCGTCGACGAATTGCGAACACATTTCAGAAACACATCCGATGATTCCAGCAGCTACTGCGAACAATAGAAGGTTCATCGAAGGGCCAACGTAGATCATTCCGTAAACCAGTGTTGCGATATAACAAACTGAGAAAGCTGCAATCGTTCCTTGAAGTGACTTATTAGGAAGAATTTTATCTCTTCCGTAAAGAATCCCGATGAAAGATGCGATTGGATCAGCAAAGATTAAAAACAGGATTGCCAGGATTGCGATTCGCTCTGGAAAGAAGAAAAGTGCTAATGACACGCCTAACGCATAAAATGGTAATCCACTTACTGAGTTACGCTCTGACTCTCTCATCACCGGTTTCATGAGAACCATGGCCAACTGGTTGACCTTTTCATTTTTCAAACGAAGAAGCTCAAATAAGAAAGCCGCGATCGCAAGAGTAAGCAATGCAGTTGCGGTGAATTCTGGTGTGAATCCACTCTTCTTATAAACCACCAGACCAATAAGGCCTGTAGAGATATGCCAAACCTTGCGTGTTAAGTGCAGGTCTGATCTCATTCGTAACGGAGAACTAATTCTAAATTGTGACATAAACGCTTGACCCATTAAAAGGCTCCTAAGTTCCAAGCAATCCACATAGCTGAGCTTTGTGATCGCCTATTTCCTTCAAGTATCTAATTTATCGATTTTAAGGTTATCGTAAGATCAAATAAGAGTAAATCTCTATGCATTAATTACAAGAATACCTGAAATTAGTAGTTTGCTATTTTTTCCCTTACATTCTGAACTTTTCTTCCTATAATAATTAAGCAAATACAATTGGATGTGATTTTGCCATAGTTTTTAGGATGGAATCTTGTGTTTAATAACAACGACGAAAGTAGTCTAAGTAGTGATTTTCAAAAGCACTTAACTCCTCAAGGGGCCCCAAAAATTTGGGCCATCGGTGGTGGAAAAGGTGGTGTTGGGAAAAGTTTAGTAACAGCAAATCTTGCAATTTGTTTAGCCTTAATGGGTCATAAAGTTGCGGCAATCGATTTGGACCTCGGGGGAGCGAATCTCCACACTTGTCTTGGTGTGCCAATTCCAGACAAAACTCTGTCTGATTATCTATCAAAAAAAGTAAGAACATTGACTGAACTTCTGACTCCAACGGCGATTAATAATCTTTTTATTATCAGTGGTGCTCAAGATGATTTGGGAATTGCTAACTTAAAACAAATGCACAAAGCGAAACTTCTGAATCAATTCAGCGAGCTTCCAGTAGACTACGTTCTACTTGATCTTGGTGCTGGTACAACTTTCAATACAATCGACTTCTTCATTGCTGCTGATCAGGGAATCATTACGACTCTTCCTGAACCTACTTCAATTGAGAACTCGTACAGATTTATCAAAACTGTTTATCACCGCAAATTAAAAATGGCCGAAGAACTTTTAGAGATCGGGCCTCTGATTGACCAAGCGATGAATGCAAAATTATCTCAGAACTCTACTCCTGCCGATCTCATCAATCGCGTAGCTGAAATCAACCCGACAGTGGGTGCAAAACTTCGCGCAGAAATTCAACGTCTGCAGCCTAAGTTAATTATTAATCAGGTTCGTACTCAGTCTGATATTGATATCGGTTTCTCAATGAAGCTGATTTCAAAGAAGTACTTTGGGATCAATCTCGATTACGTAGGTTACCTGGATTACGATGCGACAGTTTGGCAAAGTGTGAAGAAGAGAAAACCATTATTAATGGAATTCCCGAATTCAACTCTCGTGAACAACTTCGACCGTATCATTCATCGTCTACTGAATATTAACTAATCAAAGCTTAAAGCAGAGTTACATATGAACATGAACACTACGACATCTGATCTAAAAAATTATTATGAAGTTTTAGAAATTCCGAACAATGCCCGTTCGGAAGAGATCTACCATAGCTACCAAAGAGCGCGCGCGGCCTATTCTTCAGATTCATTAGCACTTTATTCGCTAATGAGCCCGGAAGAGTGCCGAAACGTCCTGGAGCTGGTAGAAGAAGCCTATTCTATCCTATCTGACCCGACTAAACGAAAGCGCTATGATGAAGCTCGTGGGCTTAATCGTGATTTCAACCAAATGAGCTATAATCACCTATCAGATAGGGTTACTCCTCTTAGACAAGAGAGAAGTGAAGCCCAAATGCAGTCTTCTGTAAGCTCAGTTATGCCAAGTTCCGACTTTATTTTAAATTCTCAGACGACCGGATCAGATGTTTCTGTAAATGGTTATGGACAAGGAAGCACAGGATCGAATACAACCAACGTCAACAAACTAGTGACTCAAAAGAGATTCGCGCTTGATTATGTAATCAACGCCGATTTTGAGAAAGAAGTTGAAGACGCGACTGAATTTACCGGTGATTTCCTAAGAAAGATCCGCGAATATAAAAACCTGGATCTGGACCGACTGAGTGATATGACGAAAGTTTCTCGTATGTATCTTCAAGGCATTGAGATGGAAGATTTTGGTAAACTACCTGCACCGGTTTATGTGCGTGGGTTTGTTTTCCAATACGCCAAATGCTTGAAGTTAAAACCTGAAGTTGTAGCTAACTCTTATGTCGCCAGAATGAAAAAACTGAAGCCATAAAAATGAATGATGAAAATTTAGAAAACACTCCCTTAGAAACTCATGAAGCCCAAGGTGATACTTCAGCGGATACTGCTGAAGATTTCATGACTTTTACAATTACAAATGAAGACCGCGAAAAATACAAACGCCTTGATCAGTATTTAACTGAAAGTGCGGAAGGATACTCGCGTACATTCTTAAAAAATCTTTTCTTAAAAGATCAGATTTGTGTTTCAGATGATTCACCTAATCCAGATTTAAAAATTGAATTAAAGAAAATGCCTGCAGCAGGCACGATCATCAATATTCTTGTTCCACCAATGCTTCCATCAACTGCACTTCCTGAGGACATCCCTCTTGAAATTCTTTTTGAAGATGAGCATTTAGTTGTCGTGAATAAACAAGCTGGTCTTGTCACTCATCCGGCACCAGGGAATTACACTGGAACTTTAGTGAACGCAGTTCTGTTTCACTGCCATGACATCCAGGGTGTGGGCGATCAAAAGCGTCCGGGAATTGTCCACCGCCTTGATAAAGGGACGAGCGGGATTATGGTTATCGCTAAAACTCAGGCCGCTCACGAAGGGCTTGTTCTACTATTTTCTACTCACGACATCGAAAGATTTTACGAAGCACTGGTTATGAGAAATCGTTGTCAGTCATACGGAACAATCGAGCATCCAATTGCACGTGACCCGTCTAACAGACTTAAGATGAAAGCTTTCACTTCGCGCGGTAAACGTGCTGTGACAAACTATAAAGTTCTCGATGTATTTGAAAAACACGTTCACATGGAATTTAAACTTGAAACTGGTCGTACTCACCAGATCAGAGTCCACACTGCTGACGTTTTAAAAATGCCGATCATTTGTGACTACGCTTACGGATCTCCAAATGAGCAGTTCATGAAACTGGGGCCTGACTACAAAGAATTAATTAATGGTTACCAATATCCGTTCCTTCACGCGAAGGTTTTAGGATTTATCCATCCAATAACGAATGCCAGAATGCGCTTTGAAGTTCCACCTCCGGAAATCTTCCAAAAGGTTCTCGCTTACTCTAAATTAAAGAACGATGCATTGAATGATCTCTGATATTACTTTCGAAGCGCCTCTCTTAAGAGGGCGCTTCATAGTATTTAACGCCCGACCTGACTTTGACTTCCTTAAAGTCAAACAAACCCACTCAGACTTAGTTATTCCCGAAGACAAATGCTCTGTTGAAATCGAAGGTGATGGAATCATCGGAGACAGCTCTGTTCCTAAAGTAATCCTTACGGCCGATTGTGTGCCTATCGTTTTACTTGGAAAAGACAAACACGTTGTCATTCACGCTGGGTGGCGAGGACTTGCTCAGAATATTCTCGCAAATGATTTAGTGAAATCTATCAATCCTATCTACGCCTTTATTGGTCCTCATATCAGACCTGAACATTACGAAGTTCAGCCCGACTTTTTATCTAATTTCCCTAATTTTTCAGAAGCGTTTACTCAACATCATGGTAAAATTTATTTCAACATGGAATATGTGGCGACACGCCAATTAGTTGATGCCTACCTTGGTATTGTTATTGAAGACTGTGGACTATGCACTTTTTCAAATCTAAAATTCCATAGCTACCGCAGAGATAAAACTACTCAGAGAAATTGGAATATCTATTTCCCAAAATAAAACGGAGTTTATTATGACGAAGAAGTCTGTCTACCTTGAGAGTTCGATGAACACGACCATCGCAATTTTCGTTCTAAGTGCCCTTATGATCGGGTTTTCTATTTACCTAACTGGCCATTACTTTGAATTAAAATTTCCAACTGGATTAGAGTCAGGATCGTTATGTAACCTGAACAGTTTTTTCAACTGTGATAAAACTACTCTATCAGCCGCTTCAAATATTGCTGGTGTTCCGATTTCAATTTTTGGAATTTTGATTGGTGCTTTAACAATGATCGGAATGTTCGTTAAAAACGAAAACTACGAAAAGACTATTTACTACATTCTTATTATAAATCTGGTGGGATGTGTTCTGCTTTTCTTTTACTCATTATTCGGTCTGGGTGGATTATGTCCATTCTGTACTCTTTACTACATCACTTCTGCTTTAACGCTTTGGTTGTTTTACAAAAAAAGCCCTTCGTATTCACCGAATCCAGCTATTCTGGTGATTTTCGCTGTGATCTTTTTAGCTGTAGGCTTTCTTGTTAAAATGAACGTAAACAAAAAAATTGAAAACATGACTGCTGTATCAAATGATTTAATTAATCAGTACTACGGTCTTCCAAATCTTGGTGCTCCTAAAGTTGTATCTGAATTCAAAATCGCGACAGCTGAAAATGCTCCGATTAAAATGCAAATCTTCTCTGACTTTGAGTGCCCTGCTTGTCGTGCACTATCTGAGATGATGCCACAAATCCTACTTCGCTACGGTGGAAAAATTGATATTCAATATTTCTTCTACCCACTTGATAGCGCATGTAATCCATCAATGGAACGTGGAATGCACCAGTCTGCTTGTAAGGCCGCATACTACGCTGTTTGTAAGCCAGTTGCTGACTTTGGTGTTGTTCATGATGAGATCTTCCATAACCAGGATCGTATCGCTGACTTTATCGCTGAAAAAATTAAGTCTGATAAATTAGAAGCGTGTGTTGCTGATCCAAAGACAAAAGAAAAAGTTCAGTCGATCATCGCTGCCGCGACTCCGTTTAACATTAGATCAACTCCATCGTTCTTATTGAATGGTGTGAAGATTGAAGGTGTTCTTCCATCTGATCAATTGTTTGCGATCATGGATGAGATTTTAAAACGTTCTCAAAAATAGTTCTTGTAAGGGGCCCGCTTCATGCGGGCCTTTTTTTTTGCCTAACTCCTAAAAAATTCAAGTCCTTCCCCCTCCATCTAAAGTTATTTTGCCTAATACCCGATAAGTCCACACAGGCTTTTTAAATAGGATTTATCATGTCCAAGATAAAGAAATTTACGCTTCTAGGGTTATCACTCATGACAACTCAGGCCTATGCTTTATTCGACTCCTGCGGGGATCGATTAAAAGCAATGGAAGTCGATGAGAGAGAAGTCGAAACACTCTGTACTAAATATGAAAAAAGCATTGATAAGATGGCGTTGGCAGCAGGAAGTAGTGATGAGAAAAAAACCATCAACTTTTTACTGAACTCCACAATTGAAGTTCTTCCAGAGGTGAAGGTTGGTATTGGTGTTCTCTGGGGAACTGGTAAAATACAAACCTATAAAAGATTAGCACTCTCTCCCGACAATGCTCTTAAAGTTGTTAGGGCCATTCCTGAAGAAGCTCTGGATACATTTCCTTACTTAATGGCAGCGCTTTATCCAGAAAGAAAAGGAATGGATGAGGGTGATCTAAATACTGATGAAGTCTTTTATGACACGATGGATATCATCAAAAGAATTCCAGCTGAGAAATTAAAAAATGCAGGACTAGTAGCAAAAAGCTATCACGGGAAACCGAAAGACCTTGATAAGTTAGTTAATTCTCTGCCTTCTGAAAAACTGCTATCACTAGGGACTTTACTAGAGAAGATGCCTTTAAATAAAGCTCTCGAATTTAATTCTAAATACACTCAACTTGAGATTATTTGTGGTTTAAGTTTCCCTGCAGCTGATGAAAGTAATCTGAGTGCAAATGTTCAAACATGTAATAGTTTTAAAAATGGTGAGCTTTGCAAAGCGAAGTCGATGGTCTTTGAGACACTTTCAAAAAATCATATGAAACCAGGCGTAGAAAAATACTTTAAGCATTTAAATGAATCTGATCTGTTTACAAATAATCAGGCCTTTTTAATTCAGACTCTATTTTCTAAAGATTCATATCGCACAGTAATGGACGAAGTGTTTAAGAATGAAAATATCTCAGATGAGTTACTGGCACAAATTGTAAATGTGTTACAAACACCAAATGCAAGTCCCGAAAGTATTCTCAAACTTCTTCAGCAAAATAAAACTCCATCATCAAAGATGAGTTTGCCTCAAGATTTTCGTTTTTCTCCTAAGGTTCCATTTAAAGACAGAGAAAAAGGATGTTATGAGCTAGAGGAAGCACATGCTCAGTTATTAAGTTATAAGAGAACTCATGAAGTTGAGTGTAAAAAGTATTTTTCAGATAAGCAGATGCTTACATGTGATGTTCAGGCAGTTGTCGGATATATAGATAACTCAACTGAATGTGCATATGAAGTTTTTCTTACCCCAATATTCGCCGCTCCTGGTGCAAAAAGCTGTTATACCAATGACCTCCAGGACAGTTTAGCTGCATTAAAAGGTGTGAATGGAAAAAGTAAGAGAGATGAGAAAGTGCTAATTAATGATTCGAAAAAAGTTAAAGATAGTACGCCATCAGACAAAGTAGAAACTAAAAAAGCAATGGCCAAATAAGGCCATTAGCTTTGATGGTATCTTGCTATATAAGGAGCGATCTTTTCGCCAAATTGCTTAAGGGTGAAGGGCTTAACTAAAACGTCCTTAATACCGCCTTCTACGGCCTTTAAGACATCTTCTTGTTGAAGAGCTCCTGACATAAGAATAATCGACATCTTTGAGTATTTAATCGAGCGCTTTAAAAAAAGAGCATAATCAATTCCCATCTTTCTCGGCATGATATTATCGATCACCACTACATCGAATTCCTGATTGCTAAGCTTTAAACTTGCCTGCTGAACATCAGCGGCCACGACACAGTGGATATCAGCATTTCGAACGCTGAAATACGCCTGAATCATATCTGTAATTTTTGTATCGTCATCTATCACAAGAATGGCGAATTTTCTTTTCTTAATCATTTTATAATTGCACCAATTGCGCCAACTAGTTCATCTCGAGTAAAAGGCTTTAAGATAATTCC
Source organism: Bacteriovorax sp. PP10 (assembly GCF_035013165.1). Lineage (NCBI taxonomy): Bacteria > Pseudomonadati > Bdellovibrionota > Bacteriovoracia > Bacteriovoracales > Bacteriovoracaceae > Bacteriovorax > Bacteriovorax antarcticus. The sequence continues at coordinate 351,499 of NZ_JAYGJQ010000002.1, read as the reverse complement.
TTTTAGATCGAGTTCAGTTTTAATATCTTTGTATTTTTCTACTGAGTCTTTAGAAGTCATAAAGAGAACCGGGATATTAATATTTCTTTTGCGAAGTTCGCGAACGAAATTCTCTCCATCCATATCCGGCATTTTTAAATCTGTAATGATCATATGGACTGATGTTCTTTCTACTTCTCTTAAAGCTTCCGCTGCGCTGGTGACACCCAGGAAAGAGAAGTCACTTTCAGAAAGGAAATTCAGACAAAGATTCAGGATATTGATTTCGTTATCAACAACCATGATTCTTTTGACTCTATCCCCTTCGTTAATTTGTTTTTCCCAGTTTCCATTCACCAGACCTGCAATTCCAATGGCCGGTAATGTAATTCTGAAGTGAGCACCGATTTCTGAATCAACAAGTTGAAGTCTCCCCTGTTGAGACTGGATGATCTGGTTGGAAATACTAAGTCCAAGTCCAGTTCCTTTCCCAATTTCTTTTGTAGTAAAAAAAGCAGTAAAAATCTTTTCACGATTTTCCAGACTGATTCCTGTTCCGTTATCATTGACGTCGATACGAATGAAGTTTCCATTCTTCTCAGTCGTAAGTTCAATATCAATTTTAGGATCTTTAATATTAGCTTCTTTTAAAGAATCGATAGCATTTTGAATAAGGTTAACAAAGACCTGTTCTACTTTTGCTTTATTAACTAAAAGAATCGGTGCCGGCCCGTTGACTCTCACATTGACTTTAATATCTGTATCTTTCAGAGAAGGATTAGCAAAGGTAATCGACTTTTCGATAATTTCATTGGCATCACAATATTCTTTCTTCTCTTCACTCACGTGAAGGAATTCTTTCATATTGGTGATGATTTCATTAATACGCTCTAAAGAGTGATTTACGTTGCTGTTATATTTTTCAATATTATCTTTTTGAGTGTTCAGATCTGGAGCTTCAAGGCAAAACGTAATCAGTTCAGCGTTCCCTACAGCAACTGTTAAGGGATTGTTGATTTCGTGAGAGATATTAGCAGTCATCTCTCCTACAACTTTCAATTTATCAAATTGTAAGACTTGAGAGTATGAACTCTTCAATTCTTCCAACTGAGCACGGTACTTATCATTTAATTGTTTTTCAACTGTTACATCTTTAAAGAGCAACATAATACAGTCCATGTCTTTTTTAACACCTTTAATAATTAAAGTGTAAGACTGGTCTTCAAAAAAGAAGTTCAGCTCTGAACTCACGGCATGGCCGTGTTCGAGTATCTTTTTAAAATACGCTTCGAAATCCGGAATGATCGGCGTAAGGTATTCTAAAATACTGGTTTGCTTTTGCATTAGTCTGGGAGTGGTTTTAAAGAGAGTTAAAAAACTCGCATTGTAATACGCGATACTCTCATCTAACTCGGCCACAAGAACCGGCTCAAACAAATCATCTAAATACTCAAAAGACTCCATCTTATTTCCCTTGGCTTAAAAAACTAAAATATTGCTTTTCAATTGCATCAAACTCCAGCTCTCCACTACATGTATTACATGTTTTAGCGGGAGGCTTCATATTGACGACTTCACTATTTTTTAAAAGTATCTTTTTTCCGGTATCACAGTTGGTGCAAAAGTATGGCGCGTAGAAAGACTCTACGGTAATACCTTTTCTGATAAATCCGTGAACCATATTCACTTGCTCAATAATAATTTGCGGACAATTGATATAGGAAATTGTCGCGTTTTCAATTTCCTGAATATATTTAATCCACTCTCTGATTCCACATGAATTGATCATGGTCACATTGTTAAAATCAAAGACGAACTGATTCATCTTAAGGGATTTTATTTTATCAAAGTTGGCATCCTCATCAATGATACCTTCCAGTGAAATATGGGCTTCATCGCCGGTAATTCTATTGTTAATTAATAATTTTTCACTCATCTTAATTCTCCTTGGCCAGGTAATGGAAAGACGTCACACGCTCGCGGGCCTTCTTGTAACGGTTAAATTTTTCAAACACACAAATCATTTGTCCACAGTTCGGGCCGGCATTAATCACCCAGAACTGATTAGTATTTTCATAAATCATGTAGAGCCCAAGTCCTGCTCCGTTTTTACCATCTAAAGGGGCCTTTTCTTTATAACCCCGTTTTATACTTGAGATGACTTTTTCACGTGAAGAAAAGCTCGTAGGACCTTTGACTGATAAAATAACAAAGTCAGAATTAGTGGCACATAAGAATTCAACTTCTTTATCTGGAGTCAGCAGGATCTCCTGCCCTCTTGTAAGAGGATTCCCTTCCCCACCTGAGTGGTAAAAGGCATTGGATAAAAGCTCTTCGCTGACTAGCTTCAAGACTTCTGGTTTTACCGCTTCTGAAAGATCGTCTGAGAAGATTGAGCTCATATCAGAAATGACATCTTTGATTTTTAAATTAGACATCAGATTCCACGATTTTGATTTAAAACTTGGATCTATATAGTCTTCTAAAATAAACTTATTTTTACTTTCTAGTTTTTCAACCAGTCGTACTTCATGGCCTAAATCAATCGTATTGTGCCCAATAAGATGATTAATTTTATTTTTTTCTAACAAATCAATATTTTCTTCATTTGTTAACTTCGAGATGACATAAGGGCCATTGCTTTCAATTTTTGCATTAGGGTCATCAACAACAAGTCTTTCTGATTCAAAACTTACACACACAAGAGTGATATCATCTTGAAGTGCTGCTTTTTTTCTATGCTCTCCGAAGTCCTCAAGGATAGATTTAATAAGCCCGCTAGACTCTCTCTTGCAGCCTTTTAAAATACTTTTAATAAAGTTTCTTTGTCCCCAAGCTTTACCATCAACTTCCATTTCAGTCAGACCGTCAGAGAACATAACGATTCTGTCACCTGGTGAGATCGCGAGAACCGACTCTTGATAAGTCGTCTCCATCTTCTCTCCCACTCTGGCACCGTTGTTACCAATTAATGGATCAATTCCTTCTTTAGTGTAATCGCCATCTGTTTTATGGATGAGAAATGGCGACATATGAGAAGCATTTGAGTAAGTGATCTGATTTTTAACTTCATCTATTTCAATAACAAAAGCGGTCATTAAAATTTCTGAATTCATTGAGCAGACAACTTTATTGAGTTTTTCCAGGACTCGCCCTGGAGAAACATAGTTTTTTTCTGCATCGATTTTAATAGTTGAGATACAGCTATGAGCGGCCGCTGTAATTAAGGCCGCGGGAACTCCATGTCCGGTAGCATCGCAGACAATAATACTAACCTTAGATCCTTGCTCGAAATACCCCCACCAGTCTCCACTACATTCTGAAGCTGGCATGTATCTTCCATCAAAACCAAAAGTTGATTTGAGTACGGCATGTTTTGGGAAAAAAGAATTCTGTACCAGTTGAGCGACTTTAAGCTCCCCTTCAATTCGCGCCTTCTCTTTCATTTCTTCCATGAACATGACAATCTTGTCTTTCATGTCGACGAATGAGTCTGTCAGGGCACCGATTTCATCGTTTCCTTCTGCCACCGGATTGACATTGAAATCCCCTTTAGAAAGAAGTGTTGTGGCCTCAAAAAGAGTCTGCACATTTCTCGTCATTCTCTTCGTAAAAAGAATCCCTGCAATCACTGCGATAGATAAAATTAGTAATCCAAAATAAAAAGATTTCTGAATTAATAAACTTGAGGCCATAAAAGCTTTGCTTTCTTCAATCTCAGTAATGGCAATCAGATCCATTCCTGGCACTTTAGAGAAAGCTCGGATAACAGAAATTCCATTATCATCAAACTTTTTTACACCTTGTTCGATATCGACAACTGTCGGGTCGTTTACGATCTTTTTAACGTCTGCCGGAAGGTTGATGTTGTTTAACTTAAAAAAGGTTTTCCCATTTGAGGTCAGGATATAAGTCCCGTAATTCAGGGTCTCATTCATCAGAGGCATTAATTTTTCATAAGAGATATGAATCGCACATTTTAAGTTCTGATTTAGAGACTTGATAATTGAAAAGTGAGATGGATAGTTTTTCACTGGAGAAATATCGATTTTTGTCGTTCCGATTGGCAGCGTTTTTAGAATACCTAAAACTCCAGTCCCCTCATTCAATACCAACTCATTCGGCCCATTGGTAAGTTCTTCAAGCTTTCTTGAATTCTTTGAACTTAAATAGTTTTCATTATTCACCAGGCACTCGACGCCCAGGACTTCGTCTCTCGTCTGAGTAATGTTCTCCATTTTTTTAGAGATACTATCGCCGTCAGTACTATCTTTTAGATTATTTAAAAATTGAACGTCTTCATTGATAAGCAGCTTGGTTCTTTCTGCTACTGAAATAGAATTTGTCAGTGTAATCGAGTAAACATCGGCGGCCTTATCGGCCTTAAAAATATTAAGAGCGTAAGATAAGTAAAACCCCATCGTCAGAAGGAGTAGCACAGAGATCGCCAAGACGAACTTGTACTTCAATGGAAATTTGACTTTTCTAATCAAGATTAATCTTCCTAGCAATTAAATTATGTAGCTTAATGTTACAATAAGTTACTAAAAACCAGAATAGTGGAAGAAATGAGACTTAAGTCTTTTGACAATTATCTTATTACCGCCATGAGTGCTCTTGCACTCCTGTGTCTCTACATGCTTTATGGTGCAAAACTGGTGAACTTTAACTCCGGAAGTGAGATAAAAGTTGCCTCAATAGTTGAACAATTAAAAACAGTAAAAAGAAAAAGAGACTTTTATCAAGGCTGGATGGACGTTAAGCCCGGTGATGGCCTCTCTCAAAACGATGAAATCTACACTCACGAGCAGTCTTCGGCCCATATTAAATTCACCAATGGTCCGGAGATCAGTTTATTCGAGAATTCTCTCCTAAGAATTAAGTCGGCCAAGCTTGGCAGTACCATCTCTCTTGATAAAGGGAATATGGTGGCCAAATTAAGCCCCGACTCTCCTAAACTTGATATTGAATTAAATGGAAAAAAATACTCTTTCAGTTCTCAGAATGCTGATATTCAAATTGAGCAGGGAAAAACTGAAAATAAGTTTCTACTCCTAAATGGGAAGGCTAAACTTGCTGATCAGGAGATTCTTCCCAATCAGGTTGTTATTCAGAATATTAAGACTGGTGACTTGAAGATTAAGGAAATTCCTTTTATTCCTAAGCTTCCTCTGAATAATCACACTCAGTACTACCTGAAAGAGGCTTCACTCAATTTCTCATGGATTTATACCAATCAGTCGGTTCCAGTAAAAATTGTGATTGCCCGCGATTCAAACTTTACTGAGATTGTTTCCGAAGAGAAAATTGAAAGTAACACTTATCAAATTTCGCTTACTCATCCTGGTACTTATTATTGGAAACTAACTTCATCAGATTTAATTGACGGGCCAATTAAGAGTTTTTCTTTAATTGAAGAAGTCGCCCCTGCCCTTAATGCTGATCAAACTGTCCTTTATCAAGGTCCAAAGCAGACTCCGAAAGTTTATTTAAACTGGTCGAAAAATAACGGGAAGAAGTATTTAGTAAAAATCGAAAGTCCCAATGGAAAATCAGAAGAAGTGACGATTGCTAAAACTAGTTATGAATTCACTCCTACTATTTTAGGGCAATACTCTCTTTCGGTTAAAGTCAGTGATGAAAATCGTCCACTTGCTCTATGGAGTGAACCCATCACTATTTCTTTAAATGAAGCCCGCGCGATCAATATCACAAGTGTCACTCCTGAAGTCATAGAGAAAGTTAATTATAATAATCAACCCGCGAGCTACCTTCTTTCGTGGAATGGGCCTATCGATGGTGTGAACTACAAAATTAAACTTATAAAAGATAATAAAGTCCTGGATATGGAAACAGAGCAGACTTCGATTCCTCTGAGTTTAAAAGATGCTGGTACTTATAGCTGGGAAGTTTTCGGGACAACAAACTCTGGCGTGAACTCCAATAAAATTACCGGTAAAATTATTATCAAGGCCCCACTACATCTCACACAACTACCTAGTGAAGGTGCGATTGTAGAATTAGAAAAACCTGATCAGTTGGTTGCTTTTAAGTGGGATAAAGTTGAAGAAGCTCTTCAATATCAATTTGAATTATCTGATGACCCTACTTTCAAAAAGATTATCGTTGCCCGTGACGTAGACGCGACTAATGTCTCTACTTCTCTAGCTGAGATTGGAAGGTACTACTGGCGAGTGAAAATCAAACGTGGGTCTAATATTGAATACTCTAATCCTGTGAGCGTAGAGATTAAACCGGCCCCTCCACTGGCAAGACCTGAGGTTTCTCCGGATATCAAAATTAAATTGAAATACTTAGAAGATAAATCGTCTTCGTTTAATCTGATTGATCTGTTTATTTCAAAGACGTACGCTGCTGATCAGGTTGCGGTTGCCGAGTGGGACTTGCCAGCGAACGCCAAGGCCAAGAGTTACATTGTAGAAATTTACAAAGACATAGATCTTAAAGATTTAATCATTAGAATTGAAACGGAAGTCCCCCATGTGACCTGGAAGAATGCGACTGCTGGAAAATTCTATTGGCGCGTTTCTTACACAGATTTCTGGGGAAGAAAAACTGAATTCTCCAGAGTTTCAGTGTTATCAACAGAGGATCAGGAAATTCTTAAAGCTCCTCCTATGGAAATCGAATTACAAAATCCGAAACATAGAGCTGACGTTTTAAAAGAAGAAGCTGATCAATTAATTTTAAACTGGGGAGCTATCCCTGAAGCTAAAACTTATCAGGTTTTAATTGCTCGTGATTTAGAATTTGAAAATATTATTTTCAAAAAGAACTCATCTCAGAATGAATTGAAGATTTCATGCAAAGAATTTGATAATCGTGCTGGTGAGTACTACTGGAAAATTATTTCAGGTGAAAGCACTTCTAAACGTCGTCAATTTTCAGTTGTCTGCGCTCCTCCTCCCCCACCTGTAAAAATTGAAGAACCGAAACCAGTTGTGATTGAAGAAATAAAACCAATTGAAACTATAAAAGAAGAAAAATTAAACGATCATTTTTTAAGACTTGGATTTTTTCCTCATCATATCGCCTACCAAAATAAGGCCAGCCAATATACGGCCAAGGTTGATGGTAATGCACTTAATAGCTGGTTTGTGACATACCAAAGACCACTGGACATGAAGTACTTCCAAATCATCTCTCCTACCTTATCTATTTCAAGAGGAAAGGTTTTTAAAGAGATTACTTTCATGGATATGGAATTGAGTTTAAAAGCAAAAAGAAAACAGACGAGTTTCTCATGGGGACCGGTTGCGGCCTTTGTGAAGAAGACTCTTTATGTTGAATCAAATCTAGCGATTGTTGATGAGAGTGTGACTTCTCCTCTATTGGGTCTTTTCATTCAAAAAGAAATCGATAGGGTTACACTGAATGCCGAAGTGAAAATGGGTACAATTCTCGACTACCACGCTGACATCCAATACCGTATGCAAAACAACTTTGCAGTCGGAGCGTTCTTTGATTCATCTTCGATAACGAAAGATAATAACAAACATACGTTCTCAAGGTACGGACTGAATTTAAATTATACTTTTGATTTTTTAGAAACTAAGTAATGAGCTAATCCTGCTATCCCAAGTCCAAGAATAAGATTCATTAAATTATTGAAAGGTTTTTCTTCATCGCCTAGAGCAACACTCGCGCATGAAACTCCACTGGCATATTGTCTATTAATTGCACTTGTTCCTGAAGTAATAGGTGTCGGTGTGAAAGACGTACTATAAGGAGCTGGACTGACAGTCGATCCTCCGATCATAGTGATAACTCCATCTCCATCATCTAAACGGATTCTTCCATCACCACCATTTCCACCATCGTACCCACCATCATTTGTTCCTTGAGTTCCGCCTAATGAGGTAATTGTTCCACTTGCAGAAACAATTAAGTTTCCTCCGGCCTGAAGCCAGATAGCTCCACCAGATCCGGCACCACCACCACCAGCAAATTGAGTTGCTGCAATTCCACCACCGTTTCCGCCTCGAGAAATAATCGATCCATCTACTGTAATATTTCCACCAGCGATAATATGAAGTGCGCCTCCGCCTCCACCACCACTGCTTCCACTTATATCGGACTGACCATTTTCTTGTCCGCCACCACCACCTGCTCCACCAGAACCTCCGGTAAAGCTTGTTTCAAAAGTGGCCTCATCACCATAAACAAATCCTTGAGCTCCACCGGATCCATTGCTGGTTCCGTTTCCACCCACATCTTCACCATCCACGGATAAAGTTATTCCTTGAGTTTTATAACTTCCACCACCACCGCCTCCTCCATAGGAGAAAAGCAAGTTTTGATCTACTTGCAAACCTTTTAATCCACCACCAGCGCCACTGCCATTAACTCCATCCAGATTTAATCCGGAAGCAGCTCCTCCAGAAAATCCTCCGGCACCTGCAACTCCACCAGCTTTCACCCCAGCAGTTGTATTTCCAGCAAGGCCATTATCCCCGCTTAAATCAACAGTCACACCGGCCACAACAGTAACATTGCCTTGAACTTTAATAACAAGAGCAGCTCCACCAGCACCTGCTTGTGAGCCTTTAAAGTCATCTAAATTTGCATCGATATTTAAAGATGAACATTGGTAGTATTTTTTTGCGGACGTAATTTGCGTTCCCGCACCACCAGTAATATTACAAACGCCATCAGAACCGTCTCCAGCATCGATAGCAAAAGCAGATTGAGAGATCAGAAGAGTGGCCAACAATAATTTCATGAATTAAATGTTATCACATTTCAGTGTCGGCCGAACTCTTAAAACTATTTTGCTTTAACAATTTTTACTTGAGTATAAACTTCATCTACTCCAAAAGAAATCGCAGCTCCAAACCCAACTGTCGCCATGGCCGTTGCACAACGGTGCTTAATAACAAATGTTGTAGGCTCAGTAATTGTCACGATTCCCATAATACGAGAAGGCTCCATTCCACCAGACACGTTATGACTTCTGGCATTCGATCCAATTAAAACCATCTCTCCTGTTGCTGAATTAACTAAAACTGCCTTATGCATTCCATCCAGATATGCAGGAGCATTTACTTCAACATCATATGTACCAGGAGTTAGTGTAATTTGATTTTGTGATAGTGATACAAAAGTTGCATCTCCACTCATTGTATTCAAGTCACGAATCTGCTCCCAACCTTTTGTAGGGTCACATGATCCACCATGCACACCACTTGGTTTTACATCTTTTATATAAACTATTTTTTGTGATTCAATAATCGAAGCAGGCAATCTTCCATTGGCACCGATCACTGGAATTTGTCCAACACCAACACCAGTATTAACCGCAATCACTCCACCGTTACCTTGGATTGTTCCACCAACGATTCCATTTCCTGCAGTTAAACTTACTACGCCTGCATCTCCGGCATCACCCTTATCACCTTTTGCACCAGCAGCTCCTGTTAAACCTGTTGCACCTCTTTCACCTTGTGCTCCAGCTAAACCTTGAGGTCCGTGTGCTCCTGTTAATCCTACTGGACCTTGCGGTCCTTGTGGTCCAGCTGCACCATCGTCTCCTTTATCACCTTTTAATCCAGCAGCACCTGCTGCTCCATTTGCTCCAGCGGGTCCCATTGGCCCGATTGCTCCTGCAGGACCAGCTGCTCCCGTTGCACCTGCTAATCCTTGTGGACCTTGAGGTCCAGTTGCTCCAACAGCTCCGGTTGCACCTGTTGCTCCCGTCGCCCCTTTTGCACCAGTAGCTCCAGTGGCACCTGTCGCTCCAACGGCCCCAGTTGCACCTGTTGCTCCAGTAGCACCAACAGCTCCGGTTGCACCCGTTGCTCCAGTCGTACCTTTTGCACCAGTGGCCCCAGTTGCGCCTGTCGCTCCTGTGTCACCTTTATCTCCCTTATCTCCTTTTGCTCCAGCAGCACCAACAGCTCCGGTTGCACCCATTGCTCCAGTCGCCCCTGTTGCACCTTTCGCTCCAGCTAAACCTGGCAGACCTTGTTCACCAGTATCTCCCTTCTCACCTTTTTCACCTTGTGGACCAGTTGCTCCACCAGACTGAGTAAGTTTTGAGGCCATCCAACCAGTTCCATCCCACATTAAAACATCCCCCGATGCTTGTCCGTCTGGAATGTAATCTGTTGGCGTCCACAACTCACCATCAAAGCGAAGGATCTGTCCTTTATCAGCTTCAAGTTGAGGAAGTGAAATTCCTTTTACATATGTTTCTAAAATTTTTACTGAAACGTACGCAGTTGCAGGAAATCCTTTTGTCTCTTTTAAATAGATTGAAACTTTTGAATCTACATTGATTTGATCTTTGGCGCGTGATCCATCATTACAAGAAACTAATGGGTAAGTGAAATTGAAGAATCTTCTATTAACTTTTGTTTCGTACTTACATTGAACGCTATCAAAAATTAAATAAACTTGAGAAGGCCCTTCTCTTAATAGGCCAGCGTTTACTTTTACTGAATCTGGAACTTGAAGAGCACCATGAAAACTTACACTTTTTGTCTCACCAGACTTCCCAGATAAACGCAGCCATTTATCTTCGCCACCGCTGTTACCATTATGCCAATTTTTAGGACTCATTATATAGTATGCATAATCGTTGTCCTTATCTTTAGCAGATACCGACATACATGCCGTTAGTAGAGTTAAAGTTAAGGCCGCTTTATAAGTTTTTGTTTTCATGCTCTTATTATATGGTCGAGTTTCCAACCTCGGATGAAGTCATTTTGTATTTTAAAAAAAATCAAAATTACCGTATGTTAGGAAGGCCAAATAAAACTGCTCGCGTGCCCATTTAATCCTTCTGGATACTGATATTTTGCTCAAATAATTGGCATTCACTAGAAATTAGTAGTTAGGAGAAGGTTTTCTAAAGCTCACGTAATCTACATGAATTGCTTAAGATTTCCTCATTAAGATCCATTCCATATTTCAGCAACATTAAGTTAGGCCTTATAATGGATATGTATGGAAGAGAACAAAGCGAACCTCATATTCGAACTGATAGATAAGTTTTTACACAATAAGCCTATTCTCCTTATCGACGATGAAGAAGAAATTAGGTCCCTGATGTCTAACTATCTTATAAAGTCACAAGTTGATGCCAAACGAATCATCACGGCATCTGATGGTAAAGAGGCCATCTCTAAAATCCAAAATCAGGAGTTTGGTTTGATCATCGTGGATATACTAATGCCACGAATGAATGGCCTGCAGCTCATTAAGGAACTAAAACAAAAAAAGAAATATCAAAACATTCCAGTGCTGATTATTTCAGGAAGTGTGGACGCTGATAATGTAAAGATTGCTGCGGCCATGGGAATTACCAATATTATTGTTAAACCATTTAGCTATAATATTTTTCTGGAAAAGATTAGTCGAACTCTTTGTGCCTAAATAGTGCCAGCAGACTTGTGGTAGCAATAGAGCGTTAAAACAGAAACGCATCGTTCATATTTTTGATCTATGCTCATTCAAAGTTTAATACCATCCTCAATTAATATTTATAAAATTAGACACTTAGATTTAGGTCTTTAATTTTATTTTGCATTGTATGTAACATTCACCACTCGGTGTACTTCTCAGAGGAGTAATGTTACTATGATGTCAGATCATCAAGTTTTACTTGGTAAAAAAGTAGAACAAGAATTAAAAAACTTACCACTTCAAATTATTATGAAGTTTAGAGGATGGATTGATTATGTTGAACTTCAAAACAATGAAATTCAGATTATAAAAGTTATAGAGGTTCACAAACATGACTACTAAATTGATAAAAGCATCAGAGTATTTTGATAAAAAATATGGTCCTTTGAGTCTTGGAGATTTTATTAAATCTTTGCGAGAAACAGAAGAAATCTCACAAACTGATTTCGCAGCAACACTTAAAATATCTAGAGCAAATCTGTGCGATATCGAAAAGAACAGAAAGCTCATTAGCCCTGAAAGAGCAGCTCGTTTTTCAAAGATACTGGAGTTTCCGGAGGAGTTTTTTGTAAAACTGGCCGTAGACGATCTACTTAGACAATCTAAGTTAAAATATCAGGTTGATTTGAAAGCATCTTAAAATTAAGGGTTCAGTTTTAAAAATTAAATAGCTATGCTAAAGTGAGAATTATGAGTAAATCAAGACGCGAAATCCCTATTCCTTCTCACCCTATTATTGAAACACATTTCCACCTGGATATGTTGAAGGCCGCAACTCGCGAAGAGATTGTCTCAAAAACTCATGCACACAATATCGAAAAGATGATGACGATTTCAACGAATCCTCAAAATCTTGATGAAGTCATCGCGATCACCGAAGCTTTCCCAAACATTTACTGCACACAGGGTTTACACCCTCACGAAGGTAAAGAGTGGAATGAAGAAGTGAAAGCTCATGTGATTAGAAACTTATCAAATCCAAAAAATAAAAAGATATTAGCTGTTGGTGAAATTGGTTTAGATTTTTATTACTCTAAATCTCCTCGCGAAGAACAGCTCCAAGCTTTTGAAGAACAACTTCAAATTGCCTGTGACTTCGATCTTCCGGTTGTTATTCACTCGCGTGATGCCGATGAAGATACGATAGCAGTACTTAAAAAGTTCTCTACGACACTAAAACGTAAAGGTGTTATTCACAGCTTTACTTCAGGGCTTGAACTTGCTCAGTTTGCAATAGATGAAGGATTTTATCTTGGTTTCAACGGGATCATCACTTTTAAAAATGCTGAGAACGTTCGCGATGCTTTAAGAATCACTCCGATGAATCGCATCCTTCTTGAAACAGACTCGCCTTTTTTAACACCAGATCCATACCGTGGTGTAGAAAACGCTCCTTACTTCCTGCCGTTTATTGCAGAGAAAATTGCTGAAGTAAAAAGCGTTCCGCTTGAAGAAGTACTCTCTAGTGCTTATCAAAACTCTATCGATTTATTTAAGTTCTAGCACCGATTTCTGAGTATGATTTAATACTTGAATCGTGAACACGTTTAAATAAATGTGAGCGTGTCAGTTCTCTATGAGATTTTAATCCCATCGCCCCCAGGATTTCCGAAACAACTTTGATTGTTTCATTGTGATAATTCTTCACTCTCAACGTTTTCGTTGGAACATGCAGTCCCTTACTCAAAGAAGGATTTTGTGTCGCAATTCCAGTCGGACAAGTATTGGTATTACACTTTAAAGCTTGAATGCATCCTAATGAAAGCAGCATTGATCTCGCTGAGTACACAACATCAGCACCAAGACACATTAAACGAATCACATCAAAGGCCGAAGAAATTTTTCCACTGGCCATAATTATGATCTGATCTTTAAGTCCAGATGAAATCAGCTTATCAGACACATAAACTAAAGCGTCTTTCCCTGGTGTCCCAATATTATTTGAGAACTCCAATGGAGCTGCACCTGTTCCACCTTCGGCGCAGTCAACAGCGATGAAGTCAGGATATAACTGAAGCTTCACCATGCTATTAACCAAGTCATCGAATTCAAAACTATGACCAAGACATAGTTTGATTCCGATAGGCTTGCCACCGCTTAAACATCTTAATCTGTGAATGAACATCATCATTGAATCCGGATCATTAAATGCCGTATGCCCCGGAGGAGAATTAACATCTTTATTCATCGGAACATTTCTAATTAGAGAAATCTCTTTCGTCACTTTAGAAGCTGGAAGCATTCCACCGTGTCCAGGTTTTGCACCTTGAGAAAGTTTAATTTCAATCATCTTCACTTCAGGTCTTAATGCATTTAATTTAAAATAATCGATATCGAAATTTCCGACTTCATCTCGACATCCAAAGTAACCTGTACCAATCTGCCAGATTAAATCTCCGCCATGCTCCAGGTGATATGGTGAAATCCCTCCCTCTCCTGTATTGTGTGCGAATTTTCCCATCTTCGCGCCACCGTTCAATGAAAGAATGGCGTTCTTTGATAAGGCCCCATAACTCATGGCCGAAATATTTAGAATTGAAGCTGAGTAAACTTGCTTGCAAAGATTGCTTCCAATATTCACTCTCATATCCATTGGATTCAAATGTGTCGGATACATTGAGTGTTTTACAAACTCATACCCTTCTTCATAAAAATTTTGTTGAGTTCCAAAAGGAATTGTATCAACTTGTTTTTTTGCTCTTTGATAAACTAGAGACCTCTGCTCTCTACTGAATGGTTTTCCATCTGTATTTGATTCAACAAAGTACTGATTAATTTCAGGTCTGATTTCTTCCAGTAAATAACGTAAATTCCCAAGCACCGGATAATTCTTTTTAATTGCATGAGAGTTTTGGAACAAATCTCTTAAACCCACTAAAGAAAGAGGCAATGCTAATACTAAAAACACCAGCCCAATGGGCATGTAAAAGTAAAAGATAAGAGAAGTGCAAATTACCAATACTAAGTAGAGGTAGAAAAAAACTTTCATTTTTTGTTTCCGAGGATAAAATTAAATTTATAAATGGGAATTGGGCGCTAGTGACTGGTGAATAAACCAGTCTTAACTATACTGTGATAGATTTTCTTGAAGAAATTTGGAAAACGACTGTGTTATGAAGAATCATGCGAACCATAATACCATATTAAACATTTAAAACAAATCCCCATTTTTTAGTACAACTTTTCACTAATTTACGCTCTCACCTAAATAAGTTTATGATGTACACTCTAAGTCAAATATCTGTTCTATTAAAAAAGGAGTTTTTATAAAAACGATTATTGCCATTTCGGCACTTGCTCTACTTGCAAGCTGTTCAATGTTTGCCCCAACACCTGTTCCCTCAAAACCATTAACATTCTCTGAAAAGAAAAACTGCTCATCACAGTCATACGCTTATATTACAAAAAGAGATGAAGCTCGTGAAAAGAAAGTGACCCTTTATGAGCACAACAAACTTCAAGAGAGAACTGTTGATTGGTATTTAACAAAAGAAGCTGATCTTCAAAGCTGCTATACAGAATTTATAAAAGCAGGGCGAACAGAAGAGTATCATGTATGTCTTGCGATCGGCGTGAGTTCAAAATCTAAAATTGATTTCGCTGAAGCCTCAGATGAAGTGAATAAACTTGATGCTGGATTAAAATCTTGTCTTGAGAAAAAGCTGAAGTCTTACGATGCAAAATCACTTAAAGCAAAATTTGGAAACAAATTCATCATGCCTTTAAGACTGCCTGCTAAGAAAGTTTAAAGACGATTTTTATTATCGTTGATCATGTCTGCTGGGCGGGCATGGTCACGATTCACATTCTTAAAATCAATTAACTGCACACCAAACTTATCCATATCACTCTCTTCCAATTCATACGACTCACCAGAATCATTGGATTGAAATTTATAAACTGTTTCGTTGTTGATTCTTTGGCGTTGAAGATCCATAGGCATTAGATCGTGGCTAGCTTTTTGTCCGATGAGTTTTGATGAAGACCCAGTAATAACGGCCACTCTCTTTGGAGATTTTCTAAAAGAACCTTTCTCATTAATAAGAATATATCCAGCAAGTATTAAAAAAAGAAATACACCGACATTAGCTAAGACTTTCATTTTTACCACCTGAAAATAAAAGGCCCACGAATTTCTTCGTGGGCCCATTTATTAAATCTTAATTTACTTGTTGTCCGAACTCAAGTTAAGCGTATTAACTCTTCGTTGCGGTCAACTATCCACCAATAGTAGCAATTAACGAAGCAATCAGAAGTGAAACAACCGACATAACTTTAATTAAAATCGCTACACCTGGACCAGATGTATCTTTGAACGGGTCACCAACAGTGTCACCAACGACAGCTGCTTTGTGAGTTTCAGATCCTTTCGGGTGACCTGGAAGACCACCTTTTTCGATGAACTTCTTAGCGTTATCCCATGCTCCACCAGCGTTGGCCATGAATAGAGACATAGTCGCACCAACAGCTAGAGATCCAGCAAGCATCCCTGTAAGAGCTTGAGGTCCCATCGCGAAACCAACAACAACTGGAGCAAGAATTGCGATCATCCCTGGAAGGATCATCTCTCTTAGAGCAGCTTTAGTTGCGATATCTACGATTTTTCCAGCTTCAGGTTCTGCTGTTCCTTCTCTTAGACCTTTAATTTCTTTGAACTGACGAGCGATTTCAACAACGATTGCCTGAGCAGCTTTACCTACTGCAGTCATTGTAGTTGCACCAACAAGCCATGGAAGAATTGATCCGATTAGAATACCAAGTAGAACTCCAGATGAAGTTAACTCAAGAGACATTTTTGCAAGACCTGCAGTTTCACGAACGTGGTTTACTTCCATTGTGAATGCAGAGAAAAGTGCAAGTACTGTAAGGATAGCTGAACCGATTGCGAATCCCTTTCCGATAGCTGCAGTAGTGTTACCTACAGCATCTAGTTCATCAGTGATATCACGAGTTGCTTTTCCAAGACCTGACATTTCAGAAATTCCACCAGCGTTGTCAGCGATCGGCCCGTAAGCATCAACAGTCATAACAACCGCTGTACCAGCAAGCATACCAACTGCAGAAAGTGCAATTCCGTATAGACCTAAATATTTATCAGCGATGAACGCTGCTGCTACTACTAATAACATTGGGATTGCAGTTGATTCCATACCAACAGCAAGACCACGAATTACACCTGTACCAGCTCCAGTCTTAGCTGCTTCTGCAGTTAAACGGATTGGCTTACCAGCTGTGTAGTACTCAGTGATTAGACCGATGAACATACCACCGAAAGCTCCGGCAGCAAGTGCAATAGTTACACCTTGAGAAATTCCGAACATTGGAACTAAAACGTATGAAGCGATAGTTAAAATGATTGGTGGAACGATAAGTGCGTTTCTTAGAACAGTTGCAGGAGTTGAATTCTTAAACATACGAGCAAGGAAGATTACTACGATTGAGATAACCATTCCAAGAGCTGATAGAAGAAGAGGAATTGTAACACCAGCAAGACGAGCTGCTACTTCATCAGTTCCAGTAATTAGACTAGCTAATCCTGAAGCTGGGATAGTAAGAGCGATTGCCATAGCAGCAACGATAGCCGCTACCATTGATTCATAAATATCAGCTCCCATACCTGCAACGTCACCAACGTTGTCACCAACGTTATCTGCGATTACACCTGGGTTTCTTGGATCATCTTCAGGAATGTTTTCTACAACTTTTCCAGCGATATCAGATCCAACGTCAGCAGCTTTAGTATAAATACCACCACCGATACGAGCAAATAGAGCGATTGATGAAGCACCAACTGCGAATGAGTGAAGAATCGTTGCAAGTGCAGCCGAGTCTCTATACATAACGTAGATTGATCCAAGTCCGATTAGACCTAGAGAAGCAACAGCAAGACCCATTACAGCTCCACCATCTAGTGCAACTAGAAGTGCAGCAGCTTTTGATCCAGTCGAAGCAGCTTGAGTTGTACGAACGTTTGCGTATGTAGCAGCTTTCATACCAGCGAATCCCGCTAGTAGAGAAAGGAATGCTCCAACTAAAAATGAAACAGCAGATACAGTTCCAAGACCGTACCAAAGAGCCGCTGCAACTACTACTGAGTAGACTGCAAGAACTTTGTACTCACGAACTAGGAAGGCCATTGACCCTTCACGTACGTAAGCTGCGATTCTTTCCATAGTTTCGTTTCCGCCCGGTTGTGCTTTTACACGAATGTAAAAAAAGACGGCGATGATTAAACCAATAACACCGATGTAAATCGGAGAATTGATTAGCGCTTCACTAAACATTGCTATACCCCATGTTTGAAATAAGTAATAAAATTCGAATACTTAGAAGTACCGTATGCGACGAAAATCGTCAAGAATTTCAAGGGGTTTTTGATAATCACGAGAAGGAAATCTTCTTACAGTTCTGTAACGTTTCGCCTTAAGTAGTTATTTTCCCAAAAGGTGCCAGCAGACTTGTGGTAGAGCACCTGCACAACCACAAGTCTGCTGGCACCTTCTGGCCGCACCTTCTGGCACCTCACTGTCAAAAATTTTAACACTTCCATTTCCGGCAAAGTAAAATTTACTCTTCAAACCTTTTAGGTCTCAAAATCTGCCATTATTAAAAATATATTTAATCTCATGCGTGACCCTGTTGTAACAGTAGGCCAATGGTTTTGAAGTTAATGCAGAAAATGGCCAGGCTACGCTAGTGATAACGGATAAAGATGTTCAAATAAAAAATTGTGTCTATAGCGAAATTCTTAAAGAGAATGAATAAATGAAAAAATTAATCCCACTTACACTATTAGTGCTTATGTCATGTGGTAAATCCACAGACAAGATTGACGTAGCAACACCTGTTGTAAAGGCCATAACAAAAACGACCTCGTCGTCGATCATTAATGGCACTCTCATAAAGGACGAAGACCTTGCTTCAAAGTCTACCGTCGCCCTTGTGGGTATGTTTAGTAGCCCCTTTTGTTCGGGAACTCTAGTTTCTGAAAATTTAGTACTCACTGCTGCTCATTGCGTTTCCAGATGGACAGAAAAATCTTTTTTTAAAAGCTCAAAACGCGTGACTGTTTTGTCTAATATTGGATTCAAATTGAACTCATCTGAGGATGTAACAAAACTAGAAATGGAAGCTGTCGAGCTCTACCCTATTAAAAAAGAAAAAGAACAATTTTATCATGATATCGCACTTGTAAAATTCAAAGGAGTGCTTCCAAAGGAATTTAAACCCGTAGCAATCCTTGCACCAGAGTATAAACTCGTGGGAAACAAAGATCTTATCCTGGCCGGTTTTGGACTTACCTCTAGTGATGAGAGTGATACTCCTACTTCATATCAAATCCGTATTCCTTACAAGGGATCTG
Organism: Bacteriovorax sp. PP10; assembly: GCF_035013165.1. Classification (NCBI taxonomy): domain Bacteria; kingdom Pseudomonadati; phylum Bdellovibrionota; class Bacteriovoracia; order Bacteriovoracales; family Bacteriovoracaceae; genus Bacteriovorax; species Bacteriovorax antarcticus. The sequence goes on along the minus strand of NZ_JAYGJQ010000002.1, from coordinate 332,730 downwards.
ATGGTGATATTCTTATCTTAAATCAACTCAATGGAAAAGAAGGTGCTTATCACGGTGACTCTGGAGGCCCTGCTTATTTAGAATCAAAAGATGAACTTCTTCTAGCTGGTTCAACGATTGGTGGATTAGATGGAGAATCTGAAGTTTATTATTCTAAAGTAAGCGCTTACAAACAGTTTATTCTAGATTCAGCAAAGAAGTTAAATGGAACTCTTCCGGTTTTTAAAAACCCTGAAGAATAAAGCATATTACCGAATGACGATGACAATTTAATAGCGACTTTTTAAGGAGTACAAATGAAAACAAAATTATTTTGCTTAGCTTTAATGGCAACTTTATCTTTCTCGGTTTCAGCTGGAACTTTTCTAAAACTGGAATCAGGTAATGCTTCTTGGACAGTAAATGTAAAAGACAAAAAAGGGACAGTTCAAATTTATACGAACTCTCAAGGATATAATGGTTCAGGATTAAACTCTAGTGAGCTACAAAGAATTACGTTTCTTCCTATGAGCTTTGGTCGTTCAGTCGATCTTCCAATGAAATTTGAACTTAGTGATGAGCGTTCTCAAGAAACAGTTGAAGCGTTTATCGTAACTTTAATGAAAACTGAGCTTACAGGATTGCCAGTAAAAGTCTTAGGTTCTGAAGTTGAATTCCAAAATGTTACTTGTCTGGAAACTGGTCTATTTAAAAAGCAGTTACAGTGTAGCTCTCCATACAAAGCGAAACTATCAGTTGAGTTTTCAAAATAATTTTTAAATTATCTTCGAGTATTATAAGAAGGCCTGCTATTATGCGGGCCTTTTTTACTCCCTTTTAAAACTACCCTAACTCCTCTATATTACGTTTTTAAGGCCCCACTATTCGTCTATTTTTTAGTCATTCCATTTCCCGCAAGTTACCTTTTTACAACTTCCCCCTACTCCATTCTTACCCATGCGATAATGAAGAAATCTAATTTTTGATGAGGAATGATTATGAAAAAAGTTTTAATCTTGATCGCACTTTCACTATCAACTTCGGCATTTGCTGATTCAGTTATCCAAGCTTGTTACGGAGCAGGATTTAACGGAAATTCACACTTACAAAAATGTTTAACATCAGGTGCAGAACCAGCAACAATCAGAGCTTGCTCACAAGTAGGATTTTCTGAAGCTAACTCACTAAACGAATGTATTAAATCAAAACAAAGTGTAGCAAGAATCAGATCATGTTCTTTATCTGGTATTGAAACTGCATCTGCTATGAATCGTTGTATTAAAAGAACAACTTTAAGATTTGAAGGATAAATCATAAAGGGGATGATCATGCAGAATTTTTTTATTTTATTATCTCTTACATTAACAACATCACTTTTTGCAGCCGATGTGAGTGTTGAAAAAGTCAGTGCATGCTCGTCAGCACAATTTCGAGATGCAATTTATTTCAATGAATGCATTAACAGCAGTGCTTCTGCCGAAAAAATTTCGGCCTGTGTTACTGTTGGTTACGCTCACGATGCAGACTTAAACCAATGTATTATTTTACCACGAGCAACCCCCAACAAAATTGCAGCTTGTTTGAGTGTTGGCTATAAAGATGTAAATAACTTTAACGAATGCCTGACAATCACTGCGGACCTTTTTAAAATTTCGGCCTGTGCAAGTTTAGGCATGGAAAGCGAAGAAGCTATCAATAAATGTATTAGGAAAATATAACTTTAAGGCCTTCTAATGAAGGCCTTCTCACTGGAAATAAATTTAATCTTATCTTCATTACCTTCTCCGGTCGAAACAACTATTTATCATTGAACAAATTTTAGTCATACAAGTAATCCTTACAAATTCACATGCACTTTTTTTTGCTCCTGACATAATCGAGTTTATGAAAACGTATTTAATCCTTTTACTACTCTTAATTATCTCGTGTGGAAAAGTTGCAACTGACAACAAAGGCACAACAACGTCTGCATTAAGGCCTGCGATTAGAGTCTCGTCAGAAGATACCGTTTTCCAATCGTCATTAGCTTTAACCAGCGCTTTTAATGACAATATTCACTGTTCTGCGATCCTCATTTCTGAAAACCTAGTGCTAACCGCTGCTCATTGCGTTTCTCAATGGACGTCAGATAAAGTCCTGCTTAAATCAAAAAGAACTGTGGATACCTTTACCAGCGTTTCTTTTGGAACTTATGAAAAAAATAAAACAGACTCTATTATGGCCTCGAGTGTAGTGGTCTATCCTACCAAGACAAAAGAGGAAGCCACTCTATATGATATTGCTCTTATTAAGCTTTCGAGAAAGGCACCAGTAGGCTTTCAAAGCGTAGCTATTCTAGATAGCAACTATGACATCAAAGAAAATACAGAATTGATTGTAGCGGGCCACGGAGAAATAAAACAACTTAAATCAAACTCATCTGCTACTGATCTAGGTAAAGCTGTCGGAACCATCTACAAAGCACGAGTTCCTTACCTGAGTCGCAATGAAACAATGTTTTTAACAATTAAAGATACTGGCTCATTTGGTGCTTATCACGGAGAAGCTGGAGGCTCAGTTTACTTGAAAAATAATAATGAACTTCTTCTTGTAGGTTCCGTTACCGGCCGTAGTGACGGTGAAACTCAGGCAATGAATACATACGTGAGTGCCTTTAAAAAATTCATTTTAGATTCTGCCAACCAGATGCATGCAACACCACCAATTTTTAAAATACCAAACGACTAAATAAGACAAAAAAAAGGCCCGCTTATTAAGCGGGCCTTTTTTTTACTTTAATAATTTTTCAGTTAAGATCTGCGACTGCTGATCTTTCAGCGAGGCCGGAGTGTTGTGAGGGTAAAGAATAAGAGCTCTCATCTTCCCTAGTCCTCTCTTCATTGATACGCGCTCAAGGTCTGCTTCTTTTACAGTTACAACTTCAGGCATATCGTAGAACGCTAAAGAATTTTCTGAAAGGTTAAGCTTCTGCCATTGTTCACCGTGGTTAGCTAAGAAGTCATCCCCTTTAGAGTCTGCTTCTAAGTGAGTTGTAGCTAATTTAATTCCAACTACACCATTCTTACCTTTAACAATTTTAGACAGGTCAGTTTCAACTACAGCTACGTTTGAGTGGTTGTAGAACATCATACCGCGAGCATCTACTAGAGCTGGGATATAGTTTTCCTGGAAACCTGGAGTTAGTTCATACTCTAAACGAATTTCTCTTGCCTTCTGAGCATCTAATAAAAGAGACATAGAAGTCGCAACACCAATACCTGCTACGTTGTTTGCCTGGATTCCGATAAGCTCCTGATCAGCGATTCCATCATTGTTAGAATCGATTTGTAGAGAGATATCACATGGCTGCCAGAACGTAATTGCATCGTAAAGTTTTACACCGATTTGAAGAACTTTTGTTGTTTGTCCTTTCTCAGTTTTTTCAATAATTCTGATACCAGCTGCTTCAAGGTCACAAGTTGTGTTTGACGACAGGTTGTTTGGATTTAAAATAGTTTTTCTTTCGTCTTGTCCCAGAAGGTTGAAGATAAGAGCGTCACCAGAACTCTTTCCAGAGTTTGTTAAAGTTAATTTAACTTCAGATCCAGCTGCATCAACTTTTGATACAGTTTGAGTAACTAAGTCAGAAGCTTTAATGTCACTTACTTTATTTAAAACAGCAAGGAATGGTAGAGAGATTTTTGATCCTGTCGTGCTTGTTAAGATAACAAACCCGTCAGCTTCAACGTTGTTTTGAGAAGCATCTGTACGAGCTAATGTGAAACTTACGTCGAAAGAAAGGATGCCTCTTGCTTTAACTTTAATAGCGCTCTGAAGAGAGGCCTTAATGTTTTTGCTTGAGATAACTGTTGTTGCGTATAGAACATCTTTATCTGATGTGTTTCTCAGAGTAATTCTTTTTGAAACTGTCTTCGTTGAAGCAACTGGTACTTCTCCTAAAGAAAGAGTCGCAGGAAGAGCTACAACTGGAGAAAGGTAAGCTTCTTCAACTTGAACACGTCCAGCACCTTGACGAGAAACCGGAACGTGAACTCCGTTTACCATTAAGATTTTAGCTGTGTTTAAGATACGAGCTTTTAACATTTGAACTGAATCATTTGGAAATGCCTGCTTCATAAGAGTCATAACACCAGCAAGGTGTGGACCTGACATTGAAGTACCTGACATTTGAACTGAGTGATTTCCTGTTCCAAAAGCAGCAGAGATAACATTTGATCCCGGGCCTGAGATTTCAGGTTTAATTAAAGAGTCCATTGTACGTGGACCACGAGATGAGAAAGCTGTGATTGTATCAATCAGGTCATTACGTTGAATAATTTTTCCAGTTGAAAAATTGAAAGAAACTTCTTTTTTAGCAAGTAGGGCCGCTTTCATTGCATTTCCCACTTCTCTTGAAATCATAACAGCTGGGAAATCATATTTTGCTTCTGCACCCATTGCAATTGGAGTCCCTTCAACATTGTTAACCATAACAACACCGACAGCTCCAAGTTCTTTAGCGACAATAAATTTTTGTTCGAAGTTAATTTCTCCACGGTCCATAAGAACGATTTGTCCTTTCGCCTGAGCTTTTACTTCTTCAGTAAGAACTGCAGCACCGTTACCGATAGCAACAACTCCACCTCTTACATTACTAGTAGCGGCAGGAATCGTTGTCTGCCCTTCGATTGTTTCAACAAGTTTTGATTCACCAGCGATTAAAGCTTCTACCGCTGCGAACTTAATGTTTTGGTCCATATCATCAATTGATGCTGCTACTGAAATAGCTTCATCAGCAGTTGCCGGAGCTCCTGTGATGTATGGGTTGTCACCAGAGTTACCAGCTGATGCAACAACAACTGTTCCTGCTTTCGTTAAGTTTTTGATGGCTTCAGTGTAAAGGATTTTTGGTTTACCAAATCCACCACCAAGAGAAAGGTTAACAACATCAAGTCTAGTTGATGGATCTGTCATTTCAGTCGGGTCAGCAGCGTATTCAAGGGCCGCGATAACAGCGATATCTGAAGTACTACCTTCTTTACCGAATACTTTTAAAGCGTATAGAGAAGCTTCTGGTGCCACACCTGAGTATGAAACAACTCCATCACCAATACCAGCAACAGAACCAGCTACGTGAGATCCGTGACCTGCTTCATCGATTGGGTTTGGATCGCGTTTAGGAATGTTGTTTTCTAAATCAGGATCTCCTGCAGAAAAATTTGTTCCTACGAAGTCCATACCACCAACAACTTTTTCGTTTGGAAAGTAGTCGTTTGCTTTATTAGGATTAATTGAATCGTAAATTTCTTTTTTACCAGCCCCACCTAACATGATGTGAGTGTAGTCGATACCTGTATCGATAATCCCTACTCTCATTTTCTGTCCAGAGATCCCACGCTTATGAAGTTTATCAGCACCGATGAAAGTAACTGAGTTTTTTTCATTAAGAGATGCTACCGCTGCTGCTACTTGTTTTTCAGTATCAACTGCTGCTGGTCTCATGAAGTTTGTGTTTTCTACAAGTCTGTTAACACCTTCGATGCCTTCGATCTTTGAAGCTACATCACTAGGCGCTGTAAACGCGATCGCGTTTAGAACTAACTTATATGTTTCGATAATTTTAATATCTGGTGAAATCTCTTTTAATTTAGCGATGACTTCTTCTTGCTCAGCTAAGATAGCTGCTTTTAAATCTTCATCGATCACTGCTTTACCATTAACAGTTTGAGCTTCAGCAAGTAGAGCTGGATGGCTTAACTGAACGATACCAATATATGTTGTAGCTGTTTGTTGGCGCATGCTGAAATATTTGCTTGCGATTACATCAAGTGAAGAAGATTGAGATGAATTCTTTGGTGCACATGAGCTGAGAAGTGCCAAAGACATGATAATTGCGACTGATAGTTTCATATAGTTCCTTTGCTTATGATTAGCGTGCCGGAACTATATATTATTTAAAATTCATGTCAAAAATTAATCAGCTATTTCTCTTCAAAGTGAAGATTTTTAAGTTTTGGCGCCCTAAATGATGTAAAAATGACCACAAGAAGGGTCATTGTGCCACCGAAAACGACTGATGGAACAACGCCCATAAGCTTCGCGGCCATCCCAGATTCAAACTCACCAATTTCATTGGAAGAACCAATAAACATAGAGTTAACTGCAAACACTTTCCCCTTCATGTCGGCCGGTACTAATGTCTGCATAATCGTTCCGCGGACAACAACAGAGATGTTATCGCAAGCACCACTCACAGCAAGAATGAAAACTGATAAGTAAAAATTCTTCGAGATACCGAAGATGATCATGCACACACCAAAACCAAACACAGCAAAGAGTAACTTCTTTCCAGTGTTTCTTACAGGTGGCCAGTAAACGTTCACAGCGGCCATGATAAATGAGCCCACACTTGGTGCTGCTTTTAAGAAGCCAAGCCCTTGAGGACCTACTGCTAGAATGTCTTGAGCGAATATAGGAAGAAGAGCAACAGCTCCACCGAATAAAACAGCGAAGAGATCAAGCGATAGTGCTCCTAAGAAAACTTGATTACTAAAAACATACTTAATCCCGCCTTTGATAGATGAAAGGATCGGAGCTTTCGCATCTTTTTTTGTTAAGTGTGGTTTAGGTGAAACAAAACTAAATGAGATGATTGCGAAGAAAATCAATACACTCATCACAAGATAAGCATCATAACCTATGGCCGCAAATAAAAATCCACTCGATCCAGCTCCAACCATAATAGCGATTTGCCATAATGTTGAGTTCCACGTTGTTGAATTTAAATAATGCTCTTTAGGAACGCATTCTGTGAGAATTGAAAATAGCGATGGCGAAAGTGTACCGCGTGCAAAACCAGTTAAGGCAATGACGATATAAAAAAGTGCAATCTGTTTATGTCCATCAGGCACTGTGTGAGTGATTGCATAAAGAGCAATTCCACTAAACATTAAAATTGTTAAGCAAGTAAGAGCGATTTTTTTTCTGTCGTAAATATCAGCGAAGTGACCCGCAAATAATGTTACTGAAAAATTAGGAAGAATTTCCACCAGACCAATCAGTCCCAGAGATAAAGGATCTTTAGTTATAGAGTAAACATGCCAGCCGACGATGACTCCCTGAAATTGCAGGGCCATAGCTAGGAGAATTCTGGTTGTTATGTAATATCGATAGTCTGGAAATTTGAGAGCAATATAAGGATCTTTAATTGCGGCCATATGAGTATTTCTGCTGTGTTAGCAGACTCCTATAAATTTTGGTACAATCTATATTAGTCTATGAGAATGCTCCAGTACATTTTTTAATAAGCTTTTCGAATCAGCCGATAACTAGCTATGAGCAAAATGGGTAACAACTTTTTTTCAGTTTCATTCGATCTGATCCTTCTGGATAAAGCGATTCCCTATGACCTTTATGTTAACTCTAGTGCCTCTGAAGAACGTGAACGCTTCGTGCGTATCTACCCTAAAAATGACCCTCTCAATCTCGAAGACTTAAAGCTCTTCAAGAAAAAATACTTTCAATTATATGTCCATGAAGCTCAGCGCGATGATTACTTAAAAAGTTTAATCTCAGTAAAAGGCGTGGGCGATAAACAAAAAACCGACGTCATTAAATCATCTGCGATTCACTACCTTGATAAATTATTCTCTGATGAAAAAGAGTTCACCACTGAACTTCTGTCAGAAACAATTTCTGAATGTAAGGTCGCTGTTGAATCAATGGTTGATGTTATTAAAGACTACGACGTCTCCAAAGTTCAGGGGCTCATAGCTTCTTTAAGCTTTCACGATTTTTATACTTACGATCACTCGATTAACGTTTCGATGTATTGTATTTCACTCTTTACTGCTGCAAGACCCAATGCCAGCAAAGAAGAAATCGTTATGGCCGGTCTTGGTGGACTACTCCACGACATCGGTAAAATTAAAATCTCTACCGACATCATCAACAAACCAGAAAAATTATCTGATGAAGAATTTAATATCATCAAATCTCACCCTACTTACGGACTTGAACTCTTAACAGAGAACGGTTGCCCTGACTGTCACGGTGTAGATTTTAATATTATTAAACGTATCGTTCACGAACATCACGAAAATTTCAATGGAACCGGTTACCCTAAGAAATTAGCGGGAGCTGATATCCATTTACTTGCACGAGTGACTGCAATTGCAGATTTCTTCGATGCGATTACAACAAAGAGAACTTATCACGAAGTTTTATCAACTGAAGATGCTATCGGTGTTATGTCGAAGTCAGTTGGTAAAAAAATCGATCCGGTTTTATTTGAGATCTTCACTAAATCAGTTAAGCAGCTCGTAATGGTTGGTAAATTGAATAAAGAATTGCCGGAAGATTTTGATCCATGTCAGCCGCAAAACGTTCTACCGTTTAGAGCTCCGAAAAGTTATAAGATTGAAGGTTTCGGTGACAAAGATGCACCTAAGCAGTCATTCGGTAAAATCAAAAAGAAAGTCGGATAATAATGCGAGAGCATTATCCATTTAAACGCTATCCATTCCCTTAATCAATTCTTCAACCTGAGCTTTCGTATTAAAAATATGGAATGATAAACGCATGTTCCCCTGGCGAACTGAAACATCGATATTACGATTTTTTAATTCAGATTCAAGAGCAATACTATCACCCTGATTAGAAGCTTTCATGCAAACGATATTGGCCATGTGATCCAATGGAGTCACAAGTGTGTATTTGTTTTTAGGATAGTGTTCTAAGAAATGATCTCTGACTTCAGCATTGTGCTTTCTAATCGTCTCTAGACCTACTTCCTGTAAGAAGCTTAGACTTCCTTCAAGGCAGCCAGAGCAAAGAAGATTAGCGGCCTGTCCTCTATCGTACTGACGAGCTCCCGGAAGAGTTTCAGTTGTATAGTCGAGCAGGTTATAAACTTGTTTTGAATTCGGGCTTAAAATCCAGTTAGCGTTCAGGTGATAAATACTGTCCTGAGCTTTCTGGCTAAAGTAAGCAAAGGCATGTCCGTAAGGGCCTAACATCCACTTATATGACGATACTGTAAGCACGTCGATGTATGATAATTCTTCTTGAGTGATTTCCAGACCACCTAAGGCCTGTGTTGCATCAACGACAAAAAGAATATCTTTTGATTTTAAAAATTTACCAATTGATAGAAGATCTATTTTTTTACCAGTATCGAATGCGACATACGACATGTTAAAAATTTTGGTTTGTGGTTTTAGATTTCTCTCTAACCAATCCGGAGTCGGAACAACTTGACTACCAAGCTCCAATTTATCAAACGAAAACTTATGGTGTCTTTCGGCCAGCATCCAAGGCAGGATGTTTGAAGGATAGTCTCTATCGATCGCCGCGACCCTATCTCCTTTTTCAAAGACATATCCATTAGCAATGATATTCACGACATCTGACGATGACGTTGAGTGAGTGATAGTATCTGGTGAAACTTGAATAAGATCGGCGAATTTCACTCTCAGCTTTTCTGAGATACTCATCCAATCATCATAGGCATAAAACGAAGGATCGAGTTCACGATTCATCGCTTTCGTGATGGTTTCTTTCGCACGAATAGGACTCGGCCCAAAGTAGGCCGAATTAAAGTATAACGTTTTTAAATGTGCGTATTCTTTTTCAACTAGACTGGTGGTGGCCAAATCCATTGCTAATTACTTCGCTTTAGGGGCCGTAGTCGGCGCCGTAGTTTCAGTTTTAGCTGGAGCAGCTTCTTTTGTAGGAGCAGCTTGAGTTGCTTCTTTAGTCGCTGCTGCAGGAGTAGTCGTTGCAGGAGCTGTTGCCGCTGGAGTCGTTGCTGCCGGTGCTGTTGCTGCTGGTGCTGTAGTTGCATCAGAGTTAAGCGGGCGAGAAATTGGAGCTTCAGTATCTAGAATTGATTTTTGAAATTTTGTATCTTGTAATCTTGCTAGTAGGATTGAGTTTCCTAAGAATAGAACTGCAAGAACAGCTGTGATTTTTGTCATGACGTTACCGCGAGTTGAGCTCGACATAATCGACTCTGATCCCGCTGCAGTCATTAATCCGGCCTCTGCACCCTTACCAAACTGTAGAAGAACTACAATGATAAGAAGAATTGAGATAATCGCTTGAAGAACCATTAATGAAGTAGTCATGAAATCTATATCCTTAAAAAAAATAATGTCTTAATTAAATAGCAAAATTAGCACAATATGCAAACTATTCTTCTAAATCACGCTTGCAATGCTGCACAGCTGTCTAAAATCCTTTGCTTTAAGGCTTGCTCCGCCTACTAATGCACCGTCAATGTTATCTTTTCTTAGCAGTGAGTCGATATTATCTGGTTTTACAGACCCGCCATAAAGGATAACCGTCTCATCTTTAAGATGCTCTAGTTTACCTCTAATGAAAGCGTGAACTTCTTCAGCTTGCTCAGCTGACGCCACTTTTCCTGTTCCAATTGCCCAAACTGGCTCATATGCGATCAAGACTAAGTGAGCTTTATCGGCCGGAAGATTATGTAATCCAACATTCAATTGCTCTTCGATAACTTTGAACGTGTCGTTAGCTTCACGTTCAGCAAGTGTTTCACCAACACAGTAGATAACTTTTAAATCATTTTTTAGAGCGTTTAAAACTTTCTGGTTTAGCAGTTCATTTTTTTCGCCATAAATAGTTCTTCTTTCTGAGTGACCGATAATAACGAATTCAACACCCATGTCAGCAAGTGCTAATGGAGAAGTTTCTCCTGTTAGTGCACCAGAGTCTACTTCAGCACAGTTTTGTGCTCCCACTTGAATTGATCCCGTCGTGAATGCCATCTCTTTTAAGATCGCAATATGAAGGGCCTGAGGAGCGATCCATGCTTTGCACTTAAGTTCCATTTTCATCTTCGTCATTTCGATGAAAAATTCACTGATCTCGTGCATAGTCTGGTTCATTTTCCAGTTACCAACAATGTGGATTGGGCGAAGATTTTTCATGTAGTCCGAACTCCTAATACGATATCTTTCTTTTTATGCTCTTCAAGCACAGTAACAAATGTCCTGCGGGACATTTGTTTCGGCCTACTAATCGATTCCAAATTTAAGTGCCTGGATACCAGGAAGCGTTCCATTTTCAATGTACTCTAAAGAAGCTCCACCACCAGTCGAGATATGAGACATCTTAGAAGCAAGACCAGATTGGTTAACAGCAGCGACCGAATCCCCTCCACCAACAAGTGTGAAAGCTTTCCCTTGAAGAGATGCTAAAGTCTTAGCGATTCCAAAAGTTCCTTTTGAGTAAACTGGATTTTCAAATAGTCCCATTGGGCCATTCCATAAAACAGTTTTTGCTGTCGCCAGGTAGTCATTGAAGTTAGCAAGAGTTGAAGGACCGATATCTAAACCGATTTGTCCTTCTTCAATATTTGTCTGTCCAAGATCAATCGGTGCTCCACCAAAAGTTAGAGATACGATATGGTCACTTGGAAGAACGATTTTATTTTTTGACGGCATACCAAGAATTCTCTTAGCAAGACTTACGTCTTCGTCTGAACAAAGTGAGTTCCCTACAGTGTGTCCTTTCGCTTTTAAGAAAGGGTAGGCCATAGCTCCACCGATTAAAAGTTTATCAACTGAAGTTAATAAAGCTTCGATGATTTTAATTTTATCACTTACTTTTGATCCACCAACAACAGCAACGAAAGGTTTCGCTGGATTGTTTGTTACGCGATCAAGAGATTCAACTTCACGTTGAAGTAGAAGTCCGCCGTAAGCTTTGTTCTTGAAGAAAGCGTTGATCTCATAAGTAGAAGCATGTTTTCTGTGAGCGGCACCAAAAGCGTCGAACACGAATACATCACCGTAAGTTGAAAGCGTTCTCGCGAAGTCGCGGTCATTTGCTTCTTCTTCCGGGTGGAATCTTAGGTTTTGAAGTAGAACGATTTTTGATTCGTTTAAACCAAGTAGAGTTTTAATTCCGCGGTCTAATGCTGTTTCAGTTAACGTTACTTCCATTCCTAGTGCTTCAGCTAAGTAAGTCGCAACAGGCTCAAGAGAATAGGCCATATCGATCTTTCCCTTTGGTCTCCCAAAGTGACTCATCAAGATAACTTTCTTTGCCCCTGCTTCAAGGATAGCTTTAATTGTAGGAATTGCTTCATCGATTCTTGTCGTGTCGGCAATCTTCGTTGGATTATTTTTATCCATTGGTACGTTGAAATCGAAACGCGCTAAAACTTTTTTGTCTTTCGCTTGAGTCTTGAAACTTTCTTCAGTGATAAATTTTAAGGCCATGTGCTTATAGTCCTTTTGAACCGATAAATTTTACTAAGTCTAAAACTCTGTTTGAGAATCCACACTCATTGTCGTACCAAGCAACAAGCTTAACGCTGTTACCGATTACGTTTGTAAGAGATGCATCCACGCAAGAAGAATGAGTCATTCCCATATAGTCTACAGAAACTAGTTCTTCTGTTTCGAATCTTAGGATTCCTTTTAGAGGTCCTTCAGCAGCTTCTTTAAGAGCAGCGTTGACTTCTTCTTTTGTCGCTTTCTTTTCTAGAGTTACAGTTAAGTCAGTTAAAGAAACGTTTGGAGTTGGAACGCGAACTGCGTATCCATCAAGTTTCCCTTTTAGTTCAGGAATAATTTCTCCAACAGTCTTAGCAGCACCTGTTGTTGTTGGGATCATTGATAGAGCAGCTGATCTTGCACGACGTGGATCAGAGTGAGCACCGTCTAGAAGCATTTGATCAGATGTGTATGAGTGAACAGTTGTCATGAATCCGTTAACGATACCAAATTTATCGTGAAGAACTTTTGCTACTGGAGCAAGACAGTTTGTTGTACATGATGCGTTTGAGATGATGTTGTGTTTTGTAGCATCGTAAATGTTATCGTTGATTCCCATTACGAAAGTAGCATCTAGGTCTTTACCTGGAGCACACATAATAACTTTTTTAACTGTTCCACCGGCCATATGCTTACCAAGACCTGGTTTATCTTTGAAGATACCAGTAGCGTCTACAACAATTTGAACTCCAAGGCTTGCCCATGGAATTTCAGCTGGGTCTCTTTGACCGAAAAACTTAATCGCTTTTCCGTTGATAACCATGTTCTCGCCTTCAACAGTAACGTCGCCTTTGAAAACTCCGTGAACAGAATCGTATTTTAATAAATGAATGTAGTCTTTTGCGTTTCCAGGATTGTTAACTGCTACGATTTCGAATGCTGATTCATTGCGGTTAAAAAACTCGCGTAAAACAGTTCTTCCGATGCGGCCCATGCCATTAATACCAACTTTAATTTTAGTCATATAAACTCCATGAATTATGTAGCGCTATTAGCGTAGAAAAAGGTGAATTTCCCTAGTTGTAGAGAGTGTAGTGTAAAAGGTCAATGAGAGTTTTAATAGAAGTTTTTGAGGGATTTTTAAGTTGAGAAAAACGCGCTGGGTTGGCCTTAGCAAACCCAGCTTTTACCTAAATAGTATTTAGCGACCTAAGACCCTTTTTACATTTTCAAATAGGTCTCTCGTCCAACTGAAAAATGATTTCACAAAAGACCTAGCAGTATCATTGATCTTTTCCATCGGTTGGGAATCAACTACAACGCTACCGGCCGGTTCTTCTTGGGCCTGAGAAGGTTTTTTCACTGGTCCTTCTTCCATAAACTGAAGCTTCGTTCTTACCCCTTTTGAGACAAGAAGTTTCTCAACAATCTTCTCTAATGGCGCGCCCAGTCCAGCATTGGTATTTTCCATGATAGTAACACCCGATCCTGGCTGCCATGAATTCCTTGGGCGAGGAAATGTATTATTACAAACTTTTCCTTTATATAATCCAGTCGGCTCCCCAAGTACTTGAGGCTCAGTAGATTCATTTCTTGCTGCTTTTTTCTTTGAATCAACATCCCCTGTTCCCAGGATTGTTCCTTCAGTATTCGTGATAGGAGTTGATGATAAGATATCGCCAAACCATGGTATCTGAATTGAGTGTTTAGCTTTGGCCATATTATCTGAGCCGTAAGGATTTAATGGATCAATAAAGACAACATTGGGTTTATTGTCACGGCTAGGGCTACAATAAACGACAGCTTCACTAGCTTTATATTCGTATTCATCGCACAACCCCAGCGTGTGGAGGTATTCATGAAGCATAGCTCTCGGATCCGCTGCCGTCGTAATCACCGGAACCCCGCCACCAATATGGCTTGAGCCACCAAATTGTGATGAATCTTTTAAGATCATCGCTTGGTCACCACCACTTTCCATCGCTCTCTTTTGTAAATCACCTGAGCTATCGCAAGTTACCAGACGATCAATACCATTCGTACTACCGCAAGGAAGTTCTTCTGGCTTAAGAGTGACGATTTCAAAATCGATATCAAACTTTGAAAACGGATAAGTCGTTCTCATGAGCTCAGTAATCTTTTCAGCTTTATCAGTCTTCACGTCATCTGTGTAGATTATGTACTTGTAAGCATGCGCTGAATTCATCACCAGCATACAAACAGATCCGGCCATCAATGTTTTAAAATTCTTTTTCATACAATCACCACTTTATTTTTTTTATGCCGAACATTTTTTTATCTGCAAGAGATTCTATTTTATAAGATTGAATAGTCCCGACTTCTTTCGGCACAGGGAATTTCACGATACGTGAATTAATACTTGGTGAAATTTTAGTTTTGATAAACTCACCTTTTTCATTCGTCTCTTCATGGAAAGTAAGTTCATTTAAATAAACATGCTTGTCATAAACTAATTCATTTTTTGCGTTGTAGAGATAAATAACAAAGTTAGCATTCAGCTCATAGCGTCCATCGTCGCAGTACTCTGTATCTTTCATGAACATACTTTTTAAAACCGGCTCAGTTTTGGGATCTACTTTTAAAATCGCACCCATCGTTTTACCGCAAATGCCCAATTCTTTCTTTAAGGTTTGCCCAAAAGAAGTTTCAGATTTAATAAGTACAACCGATAAAAATATGATTAAATACACTGTTTTTGACATGAAGATCTCCTGATAGATTTTCGGTCGTTTAAGCACTTTGCTTTAGGAGCACTCCCTTGAATAAGACCCAATTCGTAAATAAGCTTGGCCCAAAAGATGATGTTCTCTCTCCTTTCCTGGTTAAATACATCAATGCAGCTGAAGGAAAGGATGGAAAAAGCTATCTCAACATCATCCTTGCCGACAAAACAGGCGAAGTTGAAGCAAGAAAGTGGCATGGGGCCGAACATATTATCGGACAAATTCGCTCAGGTGATGTGGTCATTGTTAATGGAAAAATGAATCAGTTTCAAGGCCGCATGCAGATGATCATCTCTGAAATCTCAAAACTGAACGATGATCAATTCATCCGTGAAGACTATATTCAGAAGGCCGGAAGTGCTCCGGAAAAGATGTTCGAAGAACTTCTTTCAATCGTTGATTCATTAGAAGAAATTTATATCAAAGACTTACTGGTGATGATTCTTCATGACCCGGAAATCGCTCGCCGTTTAAAAATCTGGCAAGCTGGAAAGAGCATTCACCACGCTTACCAATCTGGTTTATTAGAACACATTCTTTCATGTACAAAACTTGCAGTAACACTTTCTCCTCATTATAAAGTGAACCGTTCATACGTGGTTGCAGGTTGCATCCTTCACGATCTTTGTAAAATTTACGAGCTAACAGAAGGCCCGGTTGTTGACTACACAGAGGAAGGAAAACTTGTTGGTCACCTTGTAAAAGGTTTAGAGATCGTTGATCACTTCGCTTATAAAATTAAAAATTTTCCATACAATGTAAAACTTCATTTAAAACATATCCTCCTTGCTCACCACGGAGAATATGAATACGGGTCACCAAAAATTCCCAACACATCTGAAGCTTACCTTGTTCACTTAATCGATTTAATGGATTCCAAAATGAGCTCACTCGAGCAGATTAAGAAAAACGATTCAAGCTCAAGTCATTGGAGTGGATTCGTGAAACACATGGACCGTATTGTCTATAAATCTGAGTTACCAACATTCACTGAATATGTTGAAGGTGAGAAATCTCACTCATCACCTACTTCAACTTCAGCTCCAGCACCTGCTTCTTCGGGAAAACCAACACCTAAGGGAGTAATGAGCAATCTTCTAAAAGACTTTAAAGTTGAGGAATAAGCTCTGATATAATTTCAAGGACACTTATTTACCCGGCCTATAAAAAATCTGGGCCGCGTCTATAATTGTCCTATGACGAAAGTAGCAGAAAAGATCGCACCTCCCATAAATAACAATCTGAAGAGCTGGAAGTCTTTTCGTGGTACGAAAGCTTTAGCTCCCGGCGAGAAACCAAATCTTACGGAAGCACCAAAGTTAGGTGAAGAAATTCCCAAAGCAGACATCACCAATCAAGCAAAAGCATTGAATGAGGCTTCCGAAGTCAAACCAGAGCAAGCAAAACCAACTGAGTCTCCTTCTAAGTCCAGCTCAAGTGAAATTTTAAGTAAGGCAGCTAATGTAGCAAAGGCCATCGCCAAAGCTCCTGTCATGCCAATTATCGTTCCGAATGACACAAAAAAGATTGAAGCGAAGATCGCTGATAAAAAAACAGAAGCTCCTGTTCACTTTATAAAAAAGCCTGCCGTGATTTTCATTGAAGGCTTCAGTATGTTTGGAATTTCTAACGGCGATGGAATTAAAGACATGGCCGACAATTATCCAGGTGCGAAGAGATTTTCATGGGAAGAACATGGAAAGATCATGGATGAAATTAAAAAGCACGCTCCCGATCAGCCAGTGGTTTTAGTTGGTCATAGTTTTGGTGGCGACACTGCGATTGAAGTGGCCAATGAATTAAACTCACCTAAAAATGGTTTCCGCGCAGTCGATCTACTCGTCTCTATCGATGCTGTAGGAATGAATAAAACGATTATTCCTGTAAATGTTAAAAGCAATCTGAATTACTTTGGCGAAGGATTAATTCCTTTTGTTCATGGTGATCCGACTGTTGCCCGTAATACAAAATACACAGAAGTTACTAACGAGCTTCGCAGTGATATGCATTCAAAAATGGATGACAATCCTGAAGTGCAGTTTGAAATATTTAACAAGATCAATGATGTTTTAGGTGCTCATGGCGAAGAAGATATCTTTATCGAAATTAGTGAAACTAATCAGATTAAAGATGTATTAGAAGCTATCAAAAATAGCCTCTGATTTAAATTCTATGCTCTCTGATCTCTACCTTTAATATGACATCTAAAGCATTCGTATTCTTTCTTAATGCGCCTAAATAAATTTTTTATTTACTTAAAGTTTTCATTGCTATAGCCTTATAAAAAATTATTCCTGATAGGAAAATAATCATATG
Organism: Bacteriovorax sp. PP10; assembly: GCF_035013165.1. Classification (NCBI taxonomy): domain Bacteria; kingdom Pseudomonadati; phylum Bdellovibrionota; class Bacteriovoracia; order Bacteriovoracales; family Bacteriovoracaceae; genus Bacteriovorax; species Bacteriovorax antarcticus. The sequence continues at coordinate 315,464 of NZ_JAYGJQ010000002.1, read as the reverse complement.
CTAGTAGACCCCGCCCGATTACTTCAAGTAGACCTGGTCGCTACATGTAATGCACATTGCCTGCACTGCCATCGACAGAATGTTGTTGGTCTCGAAAACCCTCATTATAAAAAAAATGTTCATATCGACTTACAGGCCTTTAAGGCAGCTCTAAAAGATCCATCTTTTGATCAACTCGAAGAAATTATTTTATCTGGAAATTATGGTGATCCCATTGCGAGTGATCAGCTTTTAGAATTTTTAGATATTGTCGATGAAGTAAAACCTGAACTCAAACTCATCGTCCACTCCAACGGTGGCCTTGGTTCAAAAGAATTATGGGAAACCCTTGGACCTCGCCTAAAAGGCAGAGGAAGATTTGTAAAGTTTGCCATTGATGGCCTTAAGGATACAAATCATCTTTATAGACGAGGAGTTTCATGGGACCTGGTGATGGAGAATGCTGCAACTTTCATCAAGGCCGGAGGGCGTGCCGTATGGATGTTTATTATATTCGATCATAACCAACATCAAATTGAGGAGGCCCGGGAGCTTTCAGCAAAATTAGGGTTTGCTAAATTTGAGACCAAACCTAACTTTGCATCTCACTACAATGCCAGATACCAAAACCTTACTCAACAAGAACGAGTTGAATTACTTGCTTCGCTGCCCGATCGTCACGTTAGCGAATACACCGTTGCGGATGGAAAATTAGCCACTCTTGATATTGTATGTGACAGCAGAGTCAATGAATCTCTATTCATTGATCACGAAGGGAATCTCTGGCCGTGCACTTATATTGGAGGGTGGAAACATTCTTCAGAAGATACTAAACGACAACACAATCGCGAAAGAATGGAAGACAACTGGGAGCCTTTCTATAATTCCATTTATCATCACAGCCCATCTGCCATACTCAATCATCCTATTTTTAAAACAGTGATTGAAGATTCATGGACGACTTCATCGAAGACGCCCATTCATTGGATGTGTGCTTATAAATGTGGAAAAGAAAAGTGCGCAGGTAAAAAACTGAGTGCAATGTAGTTTAAATACACTCACTCAAAAAATATTCAATTAAAACTGGGGTAAATGGTGAGCATTTAGGTGTGCACTAGACGTATAATCATCTAGTGCACAGTTGTTTATTTAAGCAGCTTTATTATCTTCATCCACACCTTTCAGCATGAAATCCAGAGCATTCGTATTCTTCTTCAGAGCATTTACTTGCGAGCGCAATTGCTCAGCGTAGTCTGATGTCTGTTGAGAAAGCATTGTGTTTTGTTGTCCTGTCGTATCCAGCTCAGCTACAGCGGCCGTAATTTCTTTAACCCCTGTTGCCTGCTCATTACTTGCAACAGAGATCTCACCAACCATTTCGTTAACATGATTAACATTGAGAACGATCTCATCAAAAACTTCACCACAGCGTCTTGCAATGTCTCCACCGTGTTTAATTTTACTGTCACCGTTAGCAACAATTTTTGTAATTCTTGATTTCGAGTTATCAATTGTTTTTTGTACTGTTTGAATACTATTGCCTAGAAGATCAGAAATCTCCTTAGCTGAATTTCCACTCATCTGAGCAAGATTACCAATTTCTTCAGCAACGACCGCAAACCCTTTCCCGTGCTCTCCTGCTCTGGCAGCTTCCACTGAAGCATTGAAAGAAAGAAGCTTCGTCTGGAAAACGATATCGTTAATAACTTTTGTCTTGTCACCAATTTCGTTGATAACTTTTACGATATCAGCAATCTCTTTATTAGATTGGTCAATTTGTTTTACCATCTCAACATTGCTATCAGCGATATCCTGAATTGATGTAATCATTTCAGTGACAAACTTTTTCCCTTCCTCTACTGACACCTGGCTCTTTGTAGAAACAACCATAGATGTTTTTGCGTTCTCAGCGTTTTTAGAAATCATCGCACTAGTTTCTTCAATCGAAGATGAAGTTTCCTGAAGTGCTGAAGCCTGCTGAGTTGTACTCGAAGATAAACTCTCAGAAGCTTTGCTGATGTTCATGGCAACGTCTGCAACTTTATCTGCTTCATTAAACAGGTCAGTTGAGATTTTATTAATTTGGTTACATAGGCGGTTTGAGTAGTACCAACTGAATGCAAAAGCAGCTGCAGTAATAAACAAAATACCCGCAATGATTTTCATACGAATGGCATTTACTTGAGCTTCAACAACATCAATATAAACACCTGATCCAACAATCCAATTTAGTGGTTTGTAGTATTGGATATATGAAATTTTTGGAATAGGAGGAGTTCCTTTTGTTTTTTCGAATTTGTAACCAACAAATCCACCTTCTTCTTTACCAATATAAGTTAAGAATTCTTTAACATAGTACTTACCATCCGGATCTTTTGAATCTGCTCGGGGTGTTCCTACGAAATCAGGTTTTGTCCCGTGAGCGGTATTGTATCCTTTAGAGTCGTAAGCGAAAAAATAATCTGTTTTATTGTAACGAAGAATCGCAAATGTTTTTTGGATTTCTTTGTTAGCTTGCTCTTGAGTCATAACTCCAGCTTTAACTTCATTCTGGATTTTATCAAGCATGCCTATAACAATACTAACCCCTGTCCTGACCTCCTCTTTTCTTTGTGCGAAAAGATTTTCTTCAAATACAGGTAGAACGTAGAAAAACATTCCGAGAACCATTGGGATAATACCCATAAATACTAGTGATAGAAGTTTGAAATTCAAACTTTTGAAATACTTGTTACTCATACTGATCCTTATCGTTGTTGTTTTCATGATATCCATCAGCTAATCGGAATCAGTAAATTAAGCCTAATGCGATTATGGGTATTGTAATCTAAATTAAGGTTAAATTAAGCTTTAAGTGGCATGTTTTAAATACAATGTATTTGGTAGCCTGCCGAAGAATACTTATAACCTTTACATCTCTACTAAAACGCTAAACTAGCAACCTCTAGAATAATGTTTGTAATTCTTTTTTTCACCACTAAATGGTTTGAACCAAAGATTAAAACCAACCATATTATCCCCCTGAGCTCCATCACAGGCATAATCTTGTAAGTTTATATAGAGCCATAATTCATCATTAACCCATTTTGATTGCAGCACATGTATATAATTTTCTTTTCTAACTTCATTTGGCTTAGCCATTAATTTTCCGTTTGGTGAGTCGTAGATCTCATCTGGATTTTCTATCACACTCAATGAAGAATTTATAAACTCGTCAATAAATACGAGGTGCTTAATTTGTGAAGAATGAATCCAAATTTTTCCTTCTTTGGTTTCAAACCCCACCCAATTATTTTTTATCTCATTAAATTCAAATGCACTTGCTTCATAATAAATTTCATCAGCCTTTAAGTTTTTAAAAAAGGATTCTTCTTTAGAACTAATTTTTTTATTACTGTCCCAAGATGGGTTTTCAAATGCATATTGAGTAATTTCTGAAATGGTCATCGCTTCCTTAATAGGACTACGGTCACGAAATGTATTAATTTCAGGAGAAGAAGAATTAAAAATTGCATATCCTAAAATATGCTTAGGCTTAAAGTTACGAAACTTATCCATAAAATATACATTATAATTATTGCTCTGATAATTATTGTAATGAACTGCATTTTCTTGGCCTGTTCTTTTGCTCTTCATAGAATCAGACAAAGCTATTGATTCAATAGTTGCTTGCTTAAAATTCGCATTAAAATCCTCTAGTTCAAGGTCGAAATTAAATTTAAGTTCATTCTTAAAATAGTTATAAATCTTGGAGTCTTGTAAGTGAGCACTTACCTGAAAAGATTTTCTGGTTATATAAGATCCTGGATCAACTTTGATAAGATCTTTAAGCTCTTTCAAACGATTGTATTGAGTTAAAAAATATGCAGGAGAATAACCCCCATATTTTTCAAAGTTTAAATTATTCTTAATACTTTTATTTAGAATTTGTTTTAGCTTCGAATCACAATTCATTTCATAACAGGCCAAGATCACTTTTTGTAAAAAATCACTTTTATCGTCCGCAAATTTTTTCTTTACAAACTCACTATCTTCTTTTAAAATGTTTTCCTTTTTTTCGATTAACTTTGAAATATAGAATTGGCGCAACTCTATAAAACGAAATTCTTCTTCATCTTTTCGTTTTTGTTCTTCATTTATTTTTTTATCTTCATTCTTTTTTCTTAATTCTTCTTCAACCCTCTTCTTTTCAACATCAACTGTATTTTTTTCGGCCAGTAGCCTTCTTTTTTCACTAGAATCTTTAGATTCTTTATAACGCTGAATAAGTAGTTCTAGCATCTCTTTAGGTAACGCTTCATTACCTCTCATTCTCATGAACATATATTCTTGTTCAAAATGTACAAATCTGGGAAAACTTATAACCTCAAATGGATCTGCAAAAGATTCCCAAGTTAAACCCAAGTTTTTATTTTTTTCTAAAAATTCTTTAGCAAATGGTGTTTTGACAAATGAGGATGTTTTTCGATCATATTTCTTTTCACTAACTTCTTTATAGAGATTGTAAATTTCAGGATATTGAACAATTGAGCATTCATTAAACATTAAATAGCTGTAATTGGTTCTTATAAATTTAAGAAACTGAGAATAATCTTCTTGAGTTAAAACAACTCCACCAGGAATTCGTTTCTCTATAATTTTTTGATCTGTGCATGCTAATTCCGTCGCTTGTACAGAAAGAGAAAAAATTAGCAGTGCAAAGGAAAATAGATATTTCATTTATTGCTCGCAGGTTTACATTTGTAATCCTAACGGAATAATAAAATAAAACTGTAAATAATTTTTAGATTTATGCCTGACTAATTAGATACACTCATCCGTCTCACGCGTAATCACCAATTCTTCATTGTCATGATCCAACCCGATACAAACCGGAAGCTGATCGCGCTTTGACTCTTGAAGAAAGTTCACCATGTCTTCGCATAAAAACATATCGAGATAGATATTGCTCTTCAACTCTCCACCATTCGAGAAGCTCATTCCCGTGATAAAACTCTGGCAATCTAAAACGACTTTATCGAACTTGTTAGTCTTCACTTCGAAGACGTAATCCATATCTGTAGCAACGAGATCCTGCATTGGCATCTTGATAAGCTCACCTGCAGAAGCGACTACTGTCATGGACATTAAAAGGCCGATCATACTGATCATCTTTTTCATAAATTCCTCTCTTGATGTACCCACCAAATCGGGTTGCTGAAAAAAAAGTTGAGTAAAATGATAAAAAAATGTGAATTTTTTGCCGGTCACCGTCAAAATTATGTCAGGTTGTTGATTATGCTGAATTTAGGGTGTTGTATTTTGGGTTTTAGCAACTTGGATTTTTTACAGAGCGGCTACCTATCCTCTTTTTAAGCATGATAAGGAAATAAAAAAATAATCATTGGGAGTATTATATGAAAAATCTTATCTTAGGAATCACGCTAGTCTTATCGTCTTTCGCATTTAATGCAAACGCAGCGACTGGTGCAATGGCAGAAGTAAAAGTTAAAGAAGGTGTTTCTTTCGAAAAAGCACTTATTAATTTATTTGCAAAAGAAGCAAAAAAACCTAACTCTAAATTGAACGTTTATTTATCAGCACTAAAATCAAATCCAGAAAATGTAGGGTACACGATTGATGACACAATTACTGACTTGGACATCGTAAGATTAGAGTCTGGTGGTGGAGCTGTAAGTTTTGAGGTCAATTACCTGATCATCATCCGTGCTGGTTATAAAAGTGGTACATTTCAAGTTGGTTACTTAAAAGCTCGTGCTTTTGGATCAATGGACGAAAGCTCTCTTATCTCAATCCAAATTACTGAACCTGCAAAAGTTGTCATCGAATAACAAAAAAAAAGGGCCCTGAAATTCAGGGCCCTCTTCTTTAAAAATAATTTTAAAACTAACGACTAAAACGGAATGTCATCAGATGTGAAGTTTGTATCTGTAGAGATATCATACTCCTGATTAACCATGCTTGAATCGTAAGTCGGTCCACCAGCATTTGATTTCTCAGCTCCAGCGCCTGCACCAGCAGAAGCTCCACCAATAAACTGAACAGTCTTAGCGTTGATTTCTGTTGTGTAACGTTTTTGACCACTTTTATCATCCCATGAACGAGTCTGAAGAGACCCTTCTACGAATGCTTGTCTTCCTTTAGTTAAATACTGATTGCAAAGCTCAGCAAGTTTTCCCCAAACAACAATTCTATGCCATTCAGTTCTTTCTTGTTTTTGTCCTGCTTTGTCTGCCCATGATTCGCTTGTAGCTAGTGTGAAGTTACAAACTGCCATTCCACCTGGAGTGTATTTCAACTCTGGATCTTGACCTAAGCGGCCTAGGATAATTACTTTGTTAACACTCATGAGATCTCCTTTTGTTGTCACAACAAGTGCTTCGTTTGAAACTTGTTGCTACCGTGTGTTGGTTTAATGGACGTCATTAAACTGTAATTTTCACAGGAGCAAAAGAAGAATAATCTAACAATTTATAAAATGATGAAAGTACTTAAGTACGCTTAGCAGATGATGCAGAAACTGATGGGGTAACCGTCTGTTTTTGTGCCCAGAATTCTGCAACTTTTTGACGCGCAACTCTTACGTCACGTTTGTACAAAGTCGCGTCAAATCCGCAGTGGTTACATGGGACCTGTTTTTTGAAATCTGAACGGATAGCAAGCTCGAATCCTCCCCATAAAGCGAAATAGACTACGAAGCTTTCTACGCCAAAAAATGGGTAAAGCATGCTGCCTAAAACGATAGTACAAAGAATGATTTGGAAGTGATTTTTTTTCGTGAGTCTTGGAGAAGCGTTCACGTTTCTTTCTGTACGACAAAGTGGACAGAAGAAATTTCTGCTTTTGTTTTTGTATTTATAAACGCGATTAACTAGTGGTTGTTTCAATTTTAAATCTCCAGCTATTATTCTACCCAATAGCTGGAAGATTTATCAGTGGGATGCTTTTTCCCTATCCTATTGATCAGGTATTAGAGTTTGATATCCACTTCATCCAACTCCCCTTTCATACCCCATATTTTCTTCAGGTACTTAGGTGAGTGAGAAGCGATATAAGAAACAAGCAGGTATTTTATCAGGCGGCCAAAGAAAATTACCAAGGCAAGCTTGTATAAAGGCGTATTAACTAAAGCGGCCAGAATCACGGCCGGTTGTTGCATCAGAGGACTTAACCCCACGACGAACACAAACAAGAGACCATAATTTTCAAAGAACTCCTGTGACCATATCCACGACTTTGTTTGAAGCAGATTCGGGTAATGCTCTACTATCCACGGCAGGCCTTGGAATTCAACAATAGAAGCAAGTGCAAGCGCTCCTAACATTGAACCAATCGTTACAGTAAGAGCGAACGTAAGCCATTTTTTTGGAATCAGCATTGAGCTTGAAATCAAGAGACCGTCAGTGGGAATCACGATCACGATATTGTCGAGGGCCGCAAGAAATCCCAATAAAGGCACAAACCACTTCTTACCTGTGTGACGTTGGAGTTTTTTAATCTGAATACGCAGATATTTTTGTTGTTTGTCTGAACCCATAGCCTACTATCTTCCGCGATTAGCCGGTCTGATACAAATAAAAAAAACTTTAAAAAAAAGGCGAGCCAGGATTCCCGCGAATCCTGGTGTGTGAAGTTGGTTTTGTGTGGAGTGCACCGTGCACGGTATGAAGAAGGTAGTGATGGGATTTCCGAGATACAGCAAACGTGCCACCTATCTAGACTCGGTCTCTAGAACTACTTTTATCAAGTACAAGTATCGGGCCAATCCATAGGACCACCACCTGGTCCTATGAGAACCTAAAATCAAGGTATTGTTTGACCATGGTTTCCCCCTTCGGTAGCATTGAGACACTACAGAGAGTTTTATAGAGTGATTAAAAGCAACCGCGGCCAATTAAGTATCTTTATGGGAATCGCCCTAATTTTGGTGATGGGGATGCTTGCGTTCATTATCAACATCGGGCTTTTCGTTAAGGCCAAGATCAATCTTCAAAACGCTGTCGATGCAGCAGCCTTTTCGGGTGCAGCTGTTCAGGCCCGTCAACTTACCAACATCGCCAATGTAAATTGGGAAATGAGAAATACCTATAAAGAATGGATGTTTAAATATTACATTCTAGGGCAGATGGGTTTAGTTAAAGGAAATAACAATCTCTCAGACAGTGCTTTAGGATCAAATGCTTCGGTAAGTTTTTTACTCCGCACTCCTTCTGTCGCGGGAACAGCTTCATCAGTTGGTTTTGATAAATACAATGTCCCTTCAATTTGTGTTCACAATAATTCATCGACAGATATTTGCCCGATCTACGCTCTACCAGGGATTCCACGCTTCCCTGCTATTGGTGTGGCCGGAATTACAGAAATTCACGAAGCCTTCGTTAACAAACTGGTAGAAGAAAAAGGGGAAAACTGTTCGGCGAGAACGCAGATCAATTTCCTTGCAGCTCTATCATGGGCGTATAGCTCGGGACTTAAAGAACTTCCTGGTGCTCCACTGATTGCAACAAACAGAACTGGTGCATGGCCGGAAGCTCTGGAGCTTGCAATGAGAATGAGAAACCTGGAGATGATTGTGAATCGTCCTCCGGTTGCTGAACTTAATCGTACGAACATTGGAACATTTGCCAATGTCGGTGCTGAGATTGGATTAAACGAAAGACCAGTGAAGGCCTTCATGTCGGCCTTCAGAAATATTGGTGGCGGAAAATATAAAGACAAGTTAAACGACAACAGTGCTTCTTCTGGGAATGGTGTTGATGAATTGGCCGCTACTTTTAAACTGACTGAACTAGCTCCACAACCTTACCAGGCAGCTGAGCAATCAGTTTCAGGATTTTTAATTCCTTCATCATTTACTTATCCAGGTGAAGCGAGCTTCACTGCTTTAACAAAACATTATCTTGATCTTCAAGCTGTACCCGTTAACTTCGCAACGATGTTTACAACTTTTGCGACAACACGAAATGAGTTTGAGCCATCAGTAGATTCTGAGGCCAGCTGTTTTGTTTCTAAATCAGCAATGCCCGTTCCAGGATACTTAATGGGGTTTGTAAAAAATCCTACAGTCCTTACTTACTACGCAGTTAAAGGTGAAGCAGAGTTCACTGGACTCTTTTTTCCAAGACTCACAGAAGGACAAGCAGGAAGTTTTAAATTAACTGCGTATGCTGCTGCTAAACCATTTGGTGGACGTATTGGTCCGAAACTTTTTGGTTTCTTAGATGGTGATAGAGCTGTTGTTCCAAGAGCAGATGATAACGGAAGAAGTAGATCTTATATCAGTGGTATCAGAGTTGAGCTTTCAACAAAATTCAAACCAGGTATGCCGATTCCTCCAAGTGAAAGTTTTTGGGCCAATGACCTGACGTCTGTTGTGGGTGGAGTTCCTGGAACAAATCCACAAATTTCATATGGTATCCCCAATATGATTTACGACTTCAACAGCGATAAAGAACTTGAAGATCAAAACACTGGTGGATCACAAGGAATTCAAACTGTGCGTGCTCAGATGACGGCTTCAATGTCGACGAGTGAGCGCAGAGGACTTTATAACTCTTATCAGATCAAAGCATTGAAACAAGCTTTAGGTGGAGATTTCACCGGAAGAAATATGACTTCGAATGATTTGATGAAGGCCTTAGTAACAGCAAGACGAGTGACAAAATACGATGCTGCTAATTACATGATTCCTGATTTTGTTCGCGGAGCTACATCAGGAGAAACTCCTAATGCTTATCCAACGGTGAAAGCAGATCCTAATCCGGTTCCGGGTGGAAAAGGTGCCTTCTATAAACTTTTTGCTCCTTTAGTTGGAAGTGAACTTTTATATAAAACCAATAATGAAGTTGGAACAATTGTTTTGAGTTACATGAAAGCTAACGACAAAGCGATTGAAGTTTACCTAGAGGCCTTACTACAGGTTGCTCAAGGTATTTATGAACTTCCTTCTGGTGTGAATAATAAAACCAACATCAATGCTCTTGCAGCAAGAAGTATCCACGCGAATGCCGGAATCAGCACCAGCCCTACTCCACCAGCTCTTGTCAGTGCAGATCCGATGGATGCCACTGCTTCGACATGTGCAAAAGATATGGCCTCAAAGTTTAATCATTTTTTCAGAGGAAGAAACACTCAGTGTGGAATCGTGCCGCTGGAAAATTTAATGATCGAATACATCGACAAAAAAAATACGGGTGATGGAAAGTTGTACTACTTATCAACTTACCTAAATGAGCTTGATCAAGAGCAAATTATGACGGCTTACTATCCCTCTCCGCGTCAAGGAGCGGCCGCTGACAGAGTGGCCCAAGCAATAAGTCCTATTGGAACAACCTCTGCGACTATACGCTACTCAACGCGCAGAAATTTTTATTCAACAAAGTTTATTCCTCTTTCTAAACTCTTTGCTAGTTCAAATGACTATAAAGAGGACGTTTTCCTGGAATCAGACACTAAATCTCCGCCAGATATGCAAAATATGATTCTGCAAAATGCTATTCAGGCCGACAGCACAACTGGCCTTAACAATAGTTACTATCTCGACTTTTAGTCCTTGAAAAAAGTTCAATATTCCATATATACTCATGGGTGTTTTAAAGAAAACCATTCTAAAAGACTTTCAATGATGAGGATATTTCAATGGCAAAAAAAGCAGCAAAAAAAGTAGTTAAAAAAGCAGCACCAGCTAAGAAAGCTCCAGCAGCTAAAAAAGCAGCGCCTGCTAAAAAACCAGCAGCAAAAAAAGCAGCTCCTGCTAAAAAAGCACCTGTAGCTAAAAAAGCAGCTCCTGCTAAAAAAGCTCCTGTAGCTAAAAAAGCAGCACCTGCTAAAAAAGTTACTGTAGCAAAAAAAGCAGCTCCTGCTAAAAAAGCACCTGTAGCAAAAAAAGCAGCACCTGCTAAAAAAGCTCCTGTAGCTAAAAAAGCAGCTCCAGCTAAGAAGCCAGCAGCGAAAGCAGCTCCGGCAAAAGCAGCAGCTCCAGCTACAAAAAAAGAAACTATTCTTTCTCGCGAAGAAGCGATCAAAAAATATAAAAGCTCAATTGCTCCTGTTAAAACTAAAGGCCCTGCTAAAAAGAGCGCGGTTATGGATGATGACCTGGATGACGATTTCGAAACAGACATCGATGATCTGGATGAAGATGATGATGTAATTGTTGATGAAGTCATGGGCGATGAAGATTTCGATGATGAAGAAGAAGAAGGTGCAACACCTGCTAAGTTCGAAGAAGAATTCGATCCTGAAGATGACGACGCTGTAGAAAAAACTGCAGGTGCCTACTCTTACGGATGGGGTTACAACGACGCTTTCGATAAACCGGAAGATGAAGACTTAGACCGTGACCTTGATGAAGATGAGCAGTACGCGCTTGGTAAAAAATCAAGCAGCGAAGAAGACGCTCTTGACGACGACGACGATTACTAGACTAAAAAACCTAAAGGGCTTCTTCGGAAGCCCTTTTTCTTATTAAGGCATAGAAAATGAGCGCTCCTAAGTTAGATTTTTATTATTTCGAATCATGTCCATACTGCCAGAGAGTTATTAAAGTTATTGATAAACATAAAATCAAAGTTAACTGGATGGATATTCATAAAGATTCTGCTCATGCAAAAAAATTACAGGCAGATACAGGAAGAACAACCGTTCCATGTTTATATATTGATGGAGAACCAATGTTTGAATCATTGGACATCATGAAGTGGATGGAAAGTAATTTAGACAATTTAGATAAAGCATAATTAAAAGTATTAAGGACTCACCCAATGGAAATTCGCGATCCCGTTCATGGCTCTATTCACATTCTCGATGAAGAGATCCCTATTATTCGCGATGATTTTTTTCAACGCTTGAGAAACATCAAACAACTTGGTTTTTCTGAATACGTATTTCCCGGGGCCACTCACACGCGCTTCATTCACTCAATCGGTGTAATGAATATTGCTTCGAGTGCTTTTGATCGTTTATTTAAAACACGCTTGCAAGACAAAGACTTTCAACGTTTAAAAGAAACTTTTAAACTTGCTTGTCTACTTCACGATGTAGGTCACGCTCCTCTATCTCACTCAACTGAGATCGTGATGCCCAACCTTTCAGAGCTGAATATCCCTAAAGACTTTTTATCTGCTAAAGATCAAAAGACTGACCGTCAGGCCACACATGAAGACTATACAATTAAATCAATTGTCGACTCTTCGTTTTCCGGATCGTTTTCACTGGTTGAGAAAAAATTCGGACTACAAAGAAAACACATTGCTGATTTAATCGTGGGCCATACAAGTGATCCTGCTTATTTCACGATTGAAGGAATTAACTATTTTCCAATCTTAACTCAGTTAGTTTCAAGTGAACTTGACTGCGACCGTATGGACTACCTTCTTCGCGACAGTTATTTCTGTGGTGTAAGTTACGGCTCATACGATCTGGACTGGATGCTTGATAACCTTGAGCTGTGTATTGAAAATAACCACGCTTACCTTGGTATTAACGAGCGTGCAGTTGTGACTTTCGATGATTTTCTTCTTTCTCGCTACCACATGTTCATTCAGGTCTACTTCCACTATAGAGCTGTGTGCTTAGAGCAGCTGCTTTATAAATACTTCCGCACGTCACCTACTGAGTATGTGATCCCAGCAAGTATTGAAGAGTATATTGAGCATGATGATCAGCATTTAATGAAGATTCTTCGCCGTAGTAAAAATCCTTACGCTGAAGCAGTTGTTAAAAATCAAGTTCCTCAGAAAATCTTTGAATCGTTCAATGAGAATCAAGAAGTTCAGCTTTCTGCGATTCAGGAATACCTGGCGAAAGAAAATATCGAATTCATCCGTTCAAGTTCTTCAGGACGCCTTTCTAAGTATTATGTTGATGAAACAAGCATCAGCAAATACCCGATGAAAGTTGTCAGAAAACTTTTTGGAAGTGATGAAAAAATCATGTTTGATATTGGGGATGCTACTGATTTATTCACAAAGTTTGCTAAATCCCACGCGGTTAATAGACTTCACTGTGATTATCAGAATCTAAGTCCTGCTCAACAGAAACAAATTTTAGAACTGATCCGCGCGAAATAGGCTTCTAACCTAGAAGCTTTTGCCCGACTCCCGATGGGTGTGCCCTCTCATGTAAGATAGAGAAGTCACATCTTTTGAAGGAGTCGGAAGTGGATTTAAAAAGTTTTCAAATGCTAGAGTTCATCAATTCGCGCTTAAACAATATCGAAAAAAACATTTCACGCATCGATGAGAAACTAGACTTCTCTATCACCCTTCAAAGAAACCATTTAGTACGTGTTAAAAACGGCGAAGAAATCGACGACAGCATGATCCTTATGGGGCGCCCTTATAACGACATCACTCCGCAAAGGGCCTGGAGCATTTACAACAATCCTAATATTGATTTTTTTGTTTTAGATGTAACGACGAGAACATTTAAAGGTAATCGCCTTGATGAAGCTGTTCATATTCCGATGGAAGAGCTGCATATTCGCTTTTCTGAAATCCCAAGCAAGACTGTGCCTATCCTTGTGATCTCTGAAAATGGACTACGCTCTATTCAAGCATGTGAGCTTTTAGTGAAAAAAGGGTTCTTCAATATCAACAACATTTCTGGTGGATATGAATTCTGGCCAGGAAAAGAAAAGTCTCCAGAACCTGGCGCAGATCTTTAATAATTTATTTTAACAATTGATAAGCAAGAGTAGCTCCGGCATATCCCAAGATTCCCATATAAGCGAACATGAATGCCGGATACTTCCAAGACCCCATCTCTCTTCTTAAAATGGCAAGTGTACTGATACACTGAAGAGCAAAAACGAAGAATATTAAAATACTCCATGCAACGGCCATATTAAAAACAGGTTTTCCTGTTGCCGGGTCAATCTCAGACTGAAGTCGACTTCTTAAGCTTGCTGACTCTTCATTAACATCTCCTAAAGCATAAACTGTCCCAAGAGTTGAAACGAAAAGTTCTCTGGCGCCAAATGCAACCATCAACCCAACTCCCGTCTTCCAATTCATCCCCATTGGCCTTAAAGCTGGTTCAATAAATTTTCCCGACTGACCTAAATATGATCCTTCAAGAGTTATAGATGAAATTTCCGCAGGAGTTTTATTTTCAATTAATTTACTTTCAGGAGAAGGAAACGTTGAAAGAAACCAGATTAAAATAGATAAACCAAGAATAATGGTTCCGGCCTTTTTCAAAAAGACTTTTCCTTTTCTCAAAGCTTGTTTAATAGCAAACTTCAAAGAAGGTTTTTCATAATGAGGAAGATCAATAATAAAATTACTTGTCTCACCTCTAAATAATGTAAGTCTGAAAATTTTTGCGATAATTAAAGCTACGAAACTTCCCAGAAAATAGAGAAAGAAAAAGGCCAGGGCCTGTGAGTTTAAAAATCCTAAATAGGTTACTTTAGGAATAAAAGTTCCGATCAGGAGTACATAAACTGGTAATCTCGCACTACAAGTGATCAATGGAATAGTCATGATTGTACATGCTCTTTCCTTGTGATTGGGAATGCTCCTCGCTGCCATAATTGCTGGAATAGAACAGGCAAAGCCTGACATATAAGGAAGAAAAGCTTTTCCATTTAGACCAAACACACTCATTAACTTGTCAGTTAATACAGCGGCCCTAGAAATATACCCTGATTGCTCAAGTAAGCTCAAAAGAAAGAAAAGAATCATAATCTGAGGAAGAAAGACAACGACCCCTCCAACTCCTGCAAAGATTCCATCAATAACTAAACTCTTAAGAAATCCATTGCCCAAATATGGTGCAACCAAATCCCCCAATGATGTCACAAGTTGCTCAGACAGATCCATCAATGGTCCGGCCCAAGAATAGATCGCATGAAAAATGAAATAGAAGATAGCAATGAAAATTAGGCTTCCCCAAAATTTATGAAGAACGATAGCATCTATTCCTTGAGTCAGTTTCGTTTTCTCAGAAGAATGAGAGTAAATATTACTAATAATATCTCTCGCTTCGGCCTGATGTGCCTTTATGCTTTTAATAACTTCATCTGCAGGTATTTCTACAAAGTGTTCACTTTCAACCAAATCTGGCATGAATTGTTTTGATTCAGCATGAACTTTAACTTGTGGAATCACTTCCTTGAAATGCACTTCAGAGTCGATGTGAGTTCTAATGAATGTATCTAAGTCTTTTTCATCATCATTAATAGCTGAAATACTTAATACTGGAACCCCAAGTCTCTTCTCTAATTTTTTTACATGATCGCTGGTTAAAAGATGGTGGTCATTCTTGTTAACAATAACAACAATTCTTTTATTCAAAAGTTCTTTCACTGCCAGCATAAGTGACAGTGAAGCTTCGAAACGATCAAGATCAAAAATCATGGCAATTGTTTTATATTTTGCGCAGTCTTTGATAAGCGATGTTGTTGTTACGCCTTCATCAGGACTGGTAGGAACTAAACTGTAGATTCCTGGTAAATCAACAACACTTAATTTTTTATCATTAATACTATTTGAAATTAACTCAGAGCTTGCTGAGTCTACTGTTACACCTGAGTAGTTAGAAACTTTTCGCAGCTGCCCAGTAAGCATATTATAAATAGTCGACTTACCTGAATTGGGAAATCCAACTAGTAAAATATTTTCCATTTTATAACCCCAACCTTTTAACAATAATTTTTTTTGCGTACTCTTTTCTCAAAGCAAAAAAGCTCCACTCACCATGCTTAATGGCGATCGGTCCTCCGAACAAACTTTTAGACTGAACAATAACTTGATCGCCTGGAAGAATTCCCAGTGAAATGAACTTGAACTCATAAAGGCCTTCGCCTTCATAGCTCACAACTTCGACTTTGGTTCCAACTTCAATATCAGCAAGAGTAAGACTCACGGTATGTCCTTATGATGAATATTTTTATTCTACGTGAAATAAAAATTTGAATAATCAAACATAAGGTCATACTAGTACAGATGAGAGGAGTTTTTCAATAGATGGTTTTCTAATCTTTATCAGTGATCAGAGAAATGCTCGAAAAGTCCTGGCTGAATTAAGAGTTTTGAGTGAAAGTTCTTTAAAATCAACTCAACTCTGTTTAATTCCAGGTCACCGATTAGATCGGTATACTTCTTTTCAATATCGCCAATACATTCAAAAAGATTCAATTTGAATTTCAGGCCGTATTCAGTCAAAAAGATATTTTGCTCGCGTTTATCATGTGAATTGATTTTGCGTTCAATATACCCGCGGTTTTCCAATTCATTTAAGTGTGATGTCATTGTTTGTTTTTTAAGTCCGCATCCCCCACCAATTTCTTTAATAGAAGGACCGTCGTGTTCACAGATGAACAGAAGTACTTCAAGAAATGAAGGCCTTAAATCAGTAAACCCTCTCGCCTGAAGTGAGATTAAAAGTTCTGCTGAATAAGTGCGGTAGATTTTCTTAACTAGACTGCCGATACTCGAAACTTTCTTCATGAAACGTCCGTGGTTATAATTGATAGTCCCTTACTGAGACTAAAATATTTTCCCACGAAGATTCCAATAGAGTCAAGTCTTACATCAGTACTAATGCTGACATTTAATTAAATGACAGACATTAGAATAAATTTCTCGCATTACTAATTGACGTCACCACTCCGCAGCAAATACCGAATGTGAGGAGGTTAGATCCCCCATAGGACATCAGTGGGAGGGGAATACCAACAATAGGCATTAATCCGGAAACCATACTCATGTTAACAATCGTGTGCCAGAAGAAAATCGCGAGAACTCCGACGACGACAATGGAGTCGAACATCTTATTCACGTTGGAGGCCAGCCACAAGAGTCTGTAGAAAAGAGCGAGATAAAGTGCGATCAGGAAAACTGATCCAACGAATCCGTGCTCTTCATTGAAAATCGCGAAAATAAAGTCAGTGTGATTTTCCGGAAGGTAGTTAAGTGCACCCTGAGATGACTGACGGAAACCTTTTCCAAAAAACTGTCCTGAACCAATAGCAATCTTAGATTGAATAGCGTTGTAACCAGACCCCTTTGCATCGAACTCTGGATCGATGAAAGTGATGATCCTTTTCTTTTGGTATTCACGTAAACCGAAGTTGTACATGACCGTACCAGTAACGATTCCCATAATTCCGATGATAACAATCGTCTTCCATTTTAGCTTTCTGTAGAAAGTGATTAGGAAGAAAATTAAAAGCGTTAACATCCCCGTTCCAAGATCGGGCTGAATAATAACCATAATGGCCGGAACGAACGTAATTAAAAATGGAATGATCAGTTCTTTGAATCCGGTTTCCTGCTCGGGTGAAGCTTTCGCATACCAACGGGCCAGAACGAGAACAACTGACATCTTAACTAACTCGGAAGGCTGGAATTTCATCCCGGCGATCCCAATCCATCTTTGTCCCCCTAAAGCAGAGTGACCGACGAATAAAACCATGATGAGGAACATGATACAAATTAAGTAAGACGGATAAGCTAAACGGTAAAAGTTTTTTGGTTGAATAAAACTGACAACAATACCGGCCATCCATGACAAACAGAACCACAGGATTTGAGTTTTATAAATCCCTTGTTCCGGACCAACTCCATGTGAGTGTGTCGCAGAATACAGGTTTAAAATACCAATAATAAAAATAGCGGTACAAATTCCGAAGAAAGAATAGTCGTATCGTTTAAGCTCTTCTCTAAAGTTAATCATTATTCTCCCTCAGAGGCCGCACTGGCCGCTGGAACTGGTACAATCGCTGCGTTTTTCCCACTCTTATCCAGGAAAAAATTCTTCACTAAAACACCTTGTTCATCGAAGAAATCTTTTGGATTTGTTTCCATGATAATAGGCACAGGATTAGCTCTGGTGTCGTCAAGTGCTTCTTGATAAGTCATCTTGTCTTGAGCGACCAGCTTCTCTTGATATTTTGGATAATACTTATTTAAATAAGCAGCGATCATTGCTTTTGCAACCGGACCTGCTGCAGATCCACCGTGGCAACCATGTTCAATAACAACTGCTACTGCAATTTTAGGATTGATACTTGGTGCGTACGCTGTAAATAAACCGTGGTGACGGAATCTATATTCCTGGTTTTCACACTTGTTGAAAATTTTATCAGCAGAGAACCCGATAACCTGAGCGGTACCTGTTTTAGCTGACATTTGAAGACCAACACCTTTTTGAGCGAAAGCTGTACCACCTTGAACGTTAGCAGTATCAAAAAGAGCATGCTTAACAAGGTCGATTGTCTTCTTAGAAATTTTAAACTCGTTGATTAGTTCTGGTTCGTAACGTTTTAGAACCTGACCAGTATTCGAGAATACTTCTTTAACAACGTGAGGTCTGAATAACTTTCCTTCGTTTGCTAATGTCGAATAGAACATTGCTAGTTGAAGTGGAGTTACGTTGACGAATGACTGACCGATTACGCAAGAAAGAGTCTCCCCTCTTTGCCACTCGACACCCGTACGTTTTTTCTTCCATTCTTGATTGGGAATTAGACCACTTGTTTCACGAGGAAGAATGATCCCTGATCTTTGTCCCATACCAAACATCGTCGCGTATTTATAAATAACGTCGATGTCGATTCTGTTACCGATCATATAATAGAAAACGTCACATGAAGACTGAAGCGCTTTAATAACGTCTACAACTCCGTGACCTTCTTTTTTCCAACAGTGGAATACACGTCCACCCATTCTATATCCACCATTACAAACGATTTTTGTATTCTCGTTGATCAGTCCTTCTTCAAGGGCCGCGATGTGAGTCAGGGTTTTAAATGTAGATCCTGGAGAGTAATGCTCCTGGATTGTTCTATCTCTCAGAGGACGTTTTTCATCCATTACAAGGCTTCCCCAGTAATTCGATGTTAATCCTGTCGAGAAGTTTCCTGGGTCGTAGGCCGGACGAGAAACCATGGCCAAAACTTCACCAGTTTCGATATCAAGAGCTACGGCCGCACCGTCTTTTCCATCAAGCGCGTGGTAAGCAGCAAGCTGCACATCGCGGTCGATTGTCAGACGAATATTTTTTCCTGGCTCAGCGATTTTGTTTTCAATACCAGTATAAAGGTCATCAGATGTAACGTGTCTTCTGGCGCGTCCTCTGGCATCAACTTCCATGAACTGGTAGCCGTCTTGTCCTCTGATATCTAAATCGAACTGCTGCTCAATACCAGCTTGCCCGATAAAATCACCTTGTTTGTAATCGTATTTATCGCGCTCTCTTAAGCGCGGAAGTTTTTCCTGAGAAATTTCTGAAATATACCCAAGTAAGTGAGCTCCGGTATCTCTATCCGTGTACTCACGTGAGATAAATGTTTCAACTGATACACCCGGAAGACGGCTTGATTCAGTTTCAATAATCGCTACTTCTTTTCTTGAAATATTCTTCTTAATAACAACCGGGATATAAGTTGCTTGTCCCTGGAATTTTTTAAGAGTCTTTTTAATTGAATCTGGAGTTGTCCCTAAAATTTCTGCTAAGTATTCAACAGTTTCATCTGAACTCTCCAGGTACTGAGGAGTCACGATGGCATCAAAACGAGGGACGTTATGAGTAAGAAGAACGTTGTTTCTCGAGAAAATCATCCCGCGCGGAGCACGCACGACGTCTTTTCGAAGACGGTTTTCTAGTGAGTAGTTAAAGAACTGCTTTCCACGATATATTTGTAGGTACCAAAGTCGCGCCAGTAAAATAGCAAATGCAATGACAATAATATTGAATATTACGTCTGCTCTTTCCTGATGGGACTTGACCAGGTCATCTTCACCAAACATTTTATACCTTGTCTCCTAACATTCCACGCTCATCCACATTCCAAATGCGGTTTAGTAAGTAGAAAAAGAGTGGCGATAAAAGAGCGATAATTACGCTTTGAGGAAGGAAACGCCATCCTTTTTCGAAAATATAGTTCAAACTTCCTAACTGAATGTAAATCAGGATGGATTGAACAAAAAACCATAGTAACTGGAAGACTTGAGTAATTAAGATCGTCATAGTCCACGAAGAAAAATGGATCATCTCTCTAACGTAAGATACGACAACACAGATTACGATTCCCGTAACAGTTCCCATCTCCCAACCTTCAACGGAGAAAAATCCGTGAAAGTACTGAACGATCATAATAATGATCGCAAGGTATGGAGTTTCTAGTCTTAATCCTAAGAATAAAACTAAAAGGATGTTAAACGGAATTCTATAGTTCATTAACCCGATGTTCGGGAATACAGCAGTCGTCATAACTTCTAAGAAGAACAACAAAATAAGTGTCTTAATTAGAGGGACGATGATGTCTTTTAAGTTAGTTTTCATCTCTTCACCTCTCCAGAGTTCAGTTGTTCATCAAGAGCGCGCCACTCTAATTGCTTGTGTTCTTCTTGCTCGTGAACAAGAACTAAAACTTCTTCAAGTTTTGAGAAGTTTACTAATGGAGTGATTTCTACGTGCTGAGTGATACCGTAACTTTCTCTCTCAATTCTAGAGATGTATCCGATCTTCAGACCTTTTGGATAAACGTTTCCTAAACCAGCTGTTAATACCATGTCGTTTAGAATGATTGGCTCAGTTCTGTTAACGTACTTCATGATACAGCGGCCGCGGCTATAACCTTCAACGACACCGTGAGAGCGAAGTCTTTCAACAACACCGTCAACGCGGTTGTTAGCATCTAAAATCGTAATAACGTCGGCGAAGTGATCTGTCAGACGATATACGTACCCAACTAATCCTTCTGCTGATGTAACAACCGATTGAAGCTTGATTCCATTTTTAAGACCTTTGTTGATACGAACAACTTTGTAGTCATCCGCTGAATCCCACGACACTACGCGGGCAACAATTTTCTTTCTTTCTAGATTTTCACCGTAGTTAATCAGCTCGCGAAGACGGTCACTTTCTTTGACAGCTTCTTGATAACTGAAAACTTCGTTCTGAAGATCAGAAATTTTTGATTTCAAAACTTTGTTCTCTTTGCTTGCGTTTAAATTGGCAACATAGTGCTCAACATAAGAGCTCATTCCCTCTTGCACGCCGGTGACAAATGTTTGCACTGGCGCCATAAGGTCAATAATGACTCTTTCAGCAATAGAAGTTTTTTGAAACACATAATCTCGCTGCGACATCCCATACAGGGATATTGCAAGTATTATGCTGTTGATCACAATCTTGGTTCGGCGCTCTTCTGAGTCAGACAATCTCAACTGATTCACTCCCGAGAAATTTAATAGAAATTCAAATAGTAATTAAGCTTAAGCAATCTCTATTAAAAAGCCAATAAACTTTACGAACTAACTTTTTAATCGTTACAATATTAAAAATTTTGAACTCTAGAAAACCAAAAGGATCAAATGTATGTCTGAATTCACAAAGAACAAAACGGCCGGCGTTTTCGCGACTGTTTTAATCGGTATTATCATTCTTGCTTTCATGTTTACTGGCTACCAGCAATTTGAAGGTGGAGGATCGGCCTCTAACGTAGGATCAGTTGGTGGATCACCAATTAAGCCTGAAGAATATGAACAAGAGTATAATCGTCAACTTCAGTTCTATAAACAAATTTACGGTGATGACATTTCTGCAAAACAACTTGAAGAGATGAAAATCAAAGATATGGTTATCAAAAACATCGTTCAGAGAAAACTATTAGTGAAATTCGCTAAAGATCTCGGAACTTTTCCATCAGAAGAAGAAGTGAAAGCTGAAATTAAAGGTCTTCCTTACTTCCAGACAAATGGCCAGTTCGATATCACTCGCTACAAAGGTGTCCTTCAAGCAAACCGCTTAACTCCACTTGAGTTCGAGCAAGATGTTATTGATCAAATCAGAATGAAGCAAATGGCAGACCTAACGAATCACTTCCCTCTTTCAAAAGGGTATATTGCTGACATGGCAAAATTCCGCGCTGAAAAAGTGAATGCTGAAATCGTGACAATCTCTAAAAATTCACTAAATCAGTTCATTGATGTTTCAAGCGATGAAGTGGCAAGATTTCTTACTGTTGATACAAATCTAAAAAGACTTGAATCAATGTTTAAAGAAAGACAATCAAGCCTGGATAAACCAGAAACTGTTACAGCTCGCCACATCCTGATTATGTCTCAAGGTAAAGCTGATGCTGACGTAAAAGCTCAAATTGAAAAAATCGCTAAAGAAGTAACTCCAGCAAACTTCGCTGCTAAAGCTAACCAGTACACTGAAGATCCATCTGGAAAAGGAAAAGGCGGAGAACTTAAAGCATTTTCAAAAGGACAAATGGTTCCTGAATTTGATGAAGCGGCCTTCTCGCAAAAACCTGGGACAATCTCAGCTCCAATCAAGACTGCTTACGGGTACCACCTGATTTTAGTTGAAAACAAGACACCAGAAGTGAAAGCGAAATTTGAAGACTTCCGCGAGAAATTTGCTCGTGAAACAATCCAAAAAGATAAAGTTGAGTCTCTAAAGACGTTAACTGTTTCAATCGCTAACGAACTTAGAAAAGCACTAGAAGCTGGAAACGAGTCAGAAGTTAAGAATATCGTAGCAAAATACAAGCTGGCGTATAACAAAAGCTCAATTAATCGTATTGATGGCGTAGATGCTGGTACTTACCTGTCAGCTGACAACATGAAAACGATCTTTTCATCTGATTTAACTAAGCCTCAGTTCCATTCTTTTGATGACGGTGCAAACTTAGTCATGATAAGAACGACTCCAGGTGCTGTAGTGGCCGACCTGAACGCTGCTGCGAAAGCTGCAACAGATACGGCAAGCCTGCAAAACACATTAGCTAAAAAGATGATGGATAACGTTTTAAAGGAACTTGAAGCTAATACAAGAATCAAGATCAATCATAACGCAATTAGAATGTAATAAACGAAAGAGATAGTGAGCGATGGCCGACAAGAAATCGAAATTTAGTGAAAACAAACCGGGGAAGTTCTACGTAGATGATCAATGTATTGCTTGCGATGCATGTGTGATGGAAGCCCCGAATTTTTTCACAATGAACGATGATGACGGCCACGCTTATGTCAAACTTCAACCTAAGACTCCACAAGAACTAGAAGAATGCAGAAGTGCGATGGAAGCTTGTCCGGTTGAAGCGATTGGCGAAGACGGCGAATAGAATTTCTTTTCTGTGATTGTTAAAGCTCTGTATGTTCCAGATCCTTTTGCGTAAGCAACTCTTTCCTGAATTCTTGCACGGTTGAAGTAAACCAATTTTTCAATACAATACATTTTTTGAATAGATAAAGACCCACGCTCACCCGCCGTTTTAAGAATATTAATTATCACTGACTCTAAAAAGAGTATCGTTGCATCCACGATAATTTAGAATGATTAAATAGTTATGAGCTTATAGAGAAAACCTATAACCCGGTTCCTTTTAGTGAACCAAGTTATAGATCGCTGGATTTATAGATTAATGAAAAGCTGATCAATAAGCGCGTTGTCTTGATTAAAAGTTTCCAGTTTTAACGTTTTGTTACTGTATTTAATTTTAGTAAACGTTAAAGCACTTGAATCAAAACTTTGTTGGTATTTATTTGTCATTGATGGGCTATTAGCTCTTCCGCCAGCAGGACCTGCCACCAGGTAATTCACTCCATCTTTATAAGACCTTTCAAACATATGAGTGTGACCACTTAAAATTAATTTTATTCCATATTTTTCAGCAAGTGGAACAAGATGTGATTTAAGTTTCCTAACACTGGCACTTGTAAACCGATTTAGAGAAGAAGAAAAAACCGGAAAATGAGTCGCGAGAATTAATGGAGTTCCAGATTTTCTTGCTATCTTCATTTTTTCTTCAAGCCACGCCCACATCTCTGTTTCCTGAGCACTTGTTAAATCAGATGAATTACTGTTCCAGATGACTAATTGAAGGCCTGGCATTTCGAAAAATAGATTTCCGTTCGTCGGAGTTCCCGTCCATCTCATATATTTTTGAAAATACTTGGGAAGAGCTTTATCCTCTTGTCCACGATAGTCGTGATTTCCGATGGCCGCAATTTGCGGGATATCCATCAGGTAAGCACTTCCACCTTTGAAGTATTCAATCCACTCTTCTTCTTTCTGACCGTTTTGAACAACATCCCCACCATTGATAATGAATTGAAGTGGCTCAAGCGCGTGGTGATAAGCAATGACCTTCGCTACGGCTTCATGTCTTTGTGTATACTGTTGAGTATCGCTGATAAAACCAAAAACATACTCACTTTCAGCAGGTGTTGAAGCACAAGCTGGTTGGGTGAAATTTTTTGAGAAAATAATTTCATTGTTATCTTTAATACGAAGATCTTTTGTCACTCCACAATCGACCAGACTTAACTCTATTTGATAATGAACATCTTTTTTATAATCACGCTCGTTGATTAATTTTACTCCATCTTCAATACTCAGTTTCTTATCCTCATTTAATTGAAAATTAAGCAGCATATGACCATTGGTATTTTTTAAAGAGTAAGGGGCTATTTTAAAAAGATCGGCGCCAAAAGATTCGGCCGTAGTTATTATCAGGGCCAGTAGTAAAAAGTATTTAGAAAACATTATGAACATCCTTGATCAAAATTGCGTCTAAAAAATCTTATCGACAAAAATCTGGATATTCAAGCAAGCGTTTTGTTGAGATTCTGTCAGATCTCTATTCGTGAAAGTTATTGATGATATCTTGAGGATAAGTTTTAAGATAAGTATCAATCGTCTGGCGCAATTCAGCTGGAGTCATCCAACGATTGTTTTGACGATGAAACTCTTCGTCTGCCAAAGTAGTAAATTCTAGCATCACACCAGCAATACTTTTAAGGCCTTCGATAGTTGAGATGGCCGCAGGAGGGACATCTTTTTTGAAGTCAGTTGGGATCCCTGACAGAGATGACATTAAATTCCAAAGGCCCGGAATAAAACGCGTAGACCAAACTATTCTTGCTGCAATAGATCTGAAATTTTGATGAATTCTATAGTTGCGTTCATTCATCCATTGAAACATCACTCCCATGATGGCGTCTTTTCTCAGGGAGTCGCGGATAATTTTATAATCTGTCCAATCAAGCACGACATTAAAACGTGAGTCGATTTCTAAATCTGCCGGCAGCATTAAAGCTCCAGGCTTCACCCCAATCTTTTTTAAAAACTCTGTGTCTTGTACTTTAACAATTGATCTATTTTCCGGAAGAATAATTTTGCCCTTACTGGTTTCTTTAAAAGCATCGTAAGCAATCTCTTCGCATGATAATTTTGAATTATCTTCAAAGTTCAATTCATAGTCGTAAGGAATAGTTTTATCTTCACTTTTTAGTTTCATGATTTTTTCATACATGAAGCTCGCAGCAGTTGCGGCCGCTTTTTGATCCTTCATTCTTAAAACCAGAATGCGGGCATTTTCATTTTTTAGTGCTTCTTCAATAGTATAAGTTTTGACTCCGTAACCAATGTACGACTCCATCGTAGAGACTTTCTTGGTTTTTTCATCCACGTAGATAAAAACGATATGACTAAAGAGTGCTCTTTGAGACGCCACTTCAGAAATAGTGGCCGAGGTAAAACTAATCCCTTTCGTAATCAGAATATCGCCAGTCTTAAACTCAAACTTCTCTTCACTATTGGCCAGATGAAAAGGCGCATAGGCCTTAGGCTCATAAATAGGTAGTGGAGTTTTTTTGTATTCAATAGAGTCGGCAGAAATCTGAGGAGTTGTATAATAATGAGCGCCGATAAAGTCTTCTCTTTCACGCATTTTTAAAAAGACATCTTTCATCTTCACTTTGCATTCGTTAGACAAATCCTTAAGAGTCTTATGCAGCTCTATACGCTCGCTAAACGATTCGTTGAGCAATGCCTGTCCATTCTTTTGAAAATTCTCTATATCGCTTTTTTTAGGGTCTAGAGTGTACTTCTTGATGAGCTTATCAAAATCTTTCATACAACTCTCGGCTTGAATATTAGTAGATAAAAATATGAATAGGACAAAAACCAGGCTTTTCATCTGCAAATTCTAGATCCCGCGAATGAAAAAGACAAAAAAAAAGGGCCGCATAAGCGGCCCTTATCAATCAATTAAGATTATCTCTTAATTTGTAGAACTTGTTGTAGCATTTCGTCCGCTGTTGTTAACGTCTTCGCGTTAGCTTGGAAGTTTCTTTGAGCAGTCATAAGGTTAACGAATTCGTTCGCGATATCTACGTTTGAAAGCTCGATAGACTTAGCTAGAACTTCTCCACGTCCAGACTCCCCTGGTTTCCCAAGTGCAGCTTGTCCTGAAGACTTAGATTCTTTAAATAGGTTCTTACCAATTTTAAATAATCCTTCGTTGTTTTCAAATTTCGCTACTGCGATTTGAGCTACGTCTCTCGTCTCACCGTTATCGTAAGATGCTGTTAAAATCCCTTTATCGTTGAACGAAAGAGAAGTTAATGTTGCAGCCGATGAACCATCTTGAGTGTGACGTGCCATTGCTGAATCAGATCCGTACTGAGTAGAAGCATCAAGACCGTTTCCACCTTCTTTAAGAGATTGACCCCAGTTGAAAGCGATTTTTTGATCTTTAGCTGCACCTTTATTGAAGTTGAAAGAGTTCTTTCCAACACTCTCTTCTTCAAGTTGACCTTTGTCATTGAACTTAAGAGATCCAGAGGCCATCTCGTACATTGTATCCGGTTTTCCACCTTCAACATCTTTCCCATCAACACCAATATGGTATTCCCATGAGTTGTTATCTTTTTTATTGTAGTAAGCAGTTACAGTTCTAGCTGTACCGATGTTATCGTAGATCGTCATCGAGTTAGAAAAGTTAGAAGTTTTTTCCGGGCTTTCGATGTTGAATTCCATTTTGTTAACACGTGAATCAAGGTTCATCGACATAGTTACGTCTTTTGTTCCTTTTGCAGCGATTGTTGTGTTACCAAGTTTAATTGCATCTACTTTATTTACGATTTTTCCGTTCTCATCAGCTTGGAAACCAAGAACCTTATAACCATCCATAGTCGTAAGTTGTCCTTCTTTATCAAAGTGAAAAGATCCGTCACGTGAAAATGTTCTTCCTGCTGGAGCGTCGATTGTGAACATACCGTCACCCGAAAGTGCTAGATCTGTTACTGAATCTGTTCTTGAGATATCCCCTTGAGTCATTAGAGGCTTAATGTGACCTAATTTTGTACCGGCACCGAACTGGTCTCCCCCTTCGATTCCTTTAAGTGATACTGCTAATACGTCTTGAAATTCTGCTCTAGAAGATTTGAAACCGTTTGTTCCTGCGTTGGCGATGTTATCACCGATAACTCCCATACCCTGACCAGAAGCATTTAAACCAGAAACACCAATTGTGAATGAACGTAGAATACCCATTTTGTCCCTCCTAGACCAAATCGCTTAAAGACGTTTATAGCACTACAGGCTTTAAACTAAGGTTTCCGGAAAGGACCAACCGTTTTCTTTAAGACTTTTATTATTATTAAAATTTTTAATTCATTAATATCGTCGAATCAATTTTCGTAAAAACATTCTCACCAATACTATCTTTATCTATCGCTGTTACTATCGTGTTTTTCGGAACATCTACTATGTAAGCCGCTTTACCCGTGATAACTAGCGAATCCTGCCCTCCTTTAAGTTTCAGGCGATCCATTGCTGTTTGTAATTTTGCGTATTCATCTTTATCGATTGTAATATTTCTTTCTTGCAGTCTTCTCATTGCATGAGTTGACAATTGAATACCTTTATCTTGTTTTGTGACTTGAGGTTGAGACTGATCAATAGCTCCATCTAACAGGCCTTTGAACTCTGAGGTTTCCCCAGACTTCAGCTTATTAGTATTTTCAACATTTTTGTTCGAAGGTAACGATGTTACATTCGGGATTAAAATGTTGTTAATTTTTGGATTCGCCATTTTCTTTTTTCTTTTCTCTTAAAAACTTTTTTAGAAAAACGCTTATTGTTTCTCTACTTGATTATATGCTGAGGCCGCTTGTTTTTGCAATGCAGGAATATTTTTTCCCTGGTCAAGATTTTCCGCAACTGCAAAACTTTGTACGTCTTTTAAAAATACTTTTTTTCCATTGGCAAGATCAAGAATTGTTTCTCCGTCTTCGAAGTGAACACCTTGAACTAAACCTTCTGAACGTGTTGATCCAGCGAACTTTTGATTGTTAGCATCGAAGCCGATCACTTCAAAGTGATACGATTCTTTCGCTGCAATTTGTCCGTCAAATCCAATTCCATTCCACGTTACATCTTGCATTCCACGATTTAAATCTTCTTGTTCAATACGTGCTACAAGTTGATTTTTGTTATCTAGAATATTAATAACTGCAGTTTTAGCTGGCTGGTCAAGATAGAAAGGAACTTTAATATCTTTCCCATCACCTTTGTAATCAATTGTTGTCCCAGACGTTACAACTTTTCTGCCAAGAAAAGAAGCGCCCTGCACTCTTTTATCATCGATAGCGTTTTGGTTAACGTTATCCATTTTTTTATTCATTGCTGTTAATTGCTCTAATTGAGAAAACTGAGCAAGGTTGGCCGAAAAATCTTTTTGATCCATTGGCTTCATTGGATCTTGATTCTTTAACTGGTGAGCAAGAAGTTTCATGAAACCATCTTGACCTAGTTCTTCTTTTTTTCTTCTATCAACGAATCTCGCTTCAGGTTTGTTACCAGCGATTTGATTAAGAGTCTCACCTATTGCGCGAGCTTTATTAGAAGCATTGTTCACAGGTGCACGTTGAATCTTAATATCTGAATATTGATTTTGGTTAGGGTCTACTGGACGTCCAATTTCTGGCATGTCTTAAGCTCCGTATCTCATTTGGTTATTTCTAGCTTCTTGCCACAGTTCTTTTCTTCTATCAGCTCCGTGAGAAGAATCCCCTGCAGAATCGAAACTCATAAATTCTCTACCGGCCTGAGAATTTGATTGTGAATTATTATTTTGTTGTCTTGAATCTCCAGCAAGTGAAGCACCTTCACCACCAGACACGATTCTTAAATCAGATAACTGAATTCCTGCCTGAGATAAATTTTTCATCAGACCAATTTCATTTTTCATGAAAAAGTCATGTCCTTCAGCAGTCGTTGTTGTAATTTGCATATCCATCTGGTTACCAGGACCAATTGGTCTGTTTACCTGGATCTTAAATTGTCCAAGGGCCTCGTGCTTTACCGTTAAGTCCATAGTGTTTGAATTCGCTACCTGACTTTGCTCGATATAGTCACTGATCTTCTTGATAATCTCAGTTGTATTTGATGTATTGATTTTTGAAAGATCTAAAACTTTTTCTGATCCTTGAGTCGTCGCACCTTGTGCTGCCATCTCTTGTTTTTGAACTAGAGGAATGAACTGATCTTTCATGTGAGAAAGGTCTGCTCCAATTTTCATATCAGGAGTTATTAATTCACTCTCGCCTGCTTTTACTTTTTTCTCACCGAAAGCAAGATCTTTTGTATTTCTAATAACACCGTCATTTAAAAGATTTTGTTTTTGACCGTAAGCTTTCATCGACTGGTTCATTTGTTTTTGACCAAATGCTTTTAAGTCGAACTCACCGTCAAGATTCATTGTTTTATCAGAAGTTGCAAGCTTCGCATCTTTTGCATCAGCTTTGTGAGACAAAAAGTCTTCACTAGAAAGACCAAGCTTAGAAACCATTTCAGGATTTGTTTGAAGAAGTTTTGATTCTTTTGAATCAACCATTCCAACATCACTTGATTTAGATTCTTTTAATAAGAAGTCTAATGGGCTTCCCGCTTTTGCTTTTTGATTTTCTTTTAATGCTTCTGGAGAGACTACTTCACCTTCGATTTGCACTTCTGCATTGTCACCTTTTAGAGTTTTTAACAACTGATCAAGGTTAGAAGATGTCGCTGCAATTTTTTCTCCAATCTGACCTTCCACTTTCGTGTCGTCAATCGGAGCTCTATTAATAAGATTATTAATATTTTTTAGAACTTCTGGAGAAAGTGCCTTTTCTGTTGAAAGAGCTCCCACTTCAGCTTTTTGATTTTTTTCTTGTTCTTTAGTTTTTAGAAGAGCGTCTAGTTTAACTTCAGCAGCGTTTGCCGGAGTCTTCCCTTCTTCGCCTTCGGCCTTTCCTTCTGTTTTGCCTTCGACTTTCGTTTCAGCATTACCTAGAAGACCTGAGAAAATTTCTGCGAAACCACTTTTTGTTTCAGTTGATGATTCTTTTGATTCCTTACCAGTGATTGCTCCTACTTTTCCATTAACATTTACAGCTGAATTAGATTCAACTTTACCTGCGGCCACTGCTGCAGTTTTTGTTAATAAATTTGTTGGCAATCCTTGCATACTTTTAATCATCCTAATTAAAAAGTTCAACGCTTCTTGTTATAGTAAACTATTTTTTCATTTGAAGGAACTGCTTCTGAAGTCGGGCAGAAACTTCCTTATCCATTAAATTGAAAATCTTTGAGGCCTTCGCTGAATCCAGCTCACTTAATATCCTAACAGAAAGGTCGGGATCTTGAACTGTCAGAACGTCGGCCGCGTTTTGTGGCTTCATTCCCGAGATCACATCTACCATCTGAGAGACGCGCTTATCAGCTTTAGCACTCTTCTCGTCTACACACCCTAAGAACTTCTTTTGTGAGTCCTGGAACTCAACCAGCTTCTTCTTAAAGTCTGCCTTATTCATATCAAGTTCTTCCTGTTCTTTTTTAACAGTAAGTTCCTTGTTCTTGATTGCTTCTTCTTTTTCTAAAAGCTCTTTTGAGAAATCGACAAGGTTAGCACTCCCCGCTTTCTTCATAAGTTTAGTTGCTTCTTCCATGACTGCAGCTTTGAATTCTTCTTCAGTGTATTCACGTTTTCCGTTTGCCACTGGTGCAGCTGGTTTTTTTGTATCTTTAACAGCGGCCACAACCAAGCTTGCAATAGTAAGCGTGATCACGATCGTTGTTGTATATAATATTTTTTTCGTTTTCATAATAATCCCTTCGAACCGTTCGATCTCATCATTAAAATTTCTTCGATCGCTTCCTGTTCTTTCTTGTTCTTTTCTTTTGACCACTCCGTTTTCTTTTTATCTTTGAAGTTTTCCATAACTTTTACTTCACCGCGGGCCGTGGCAAGCTCCGCAACTTTTTTATCGTATTTCTTTCTTAACGACCAAAGTAAGTTATCTTTGTTTTTAATATCTTCTTTTTTCCCCTGAATAAAAAGCGGGAAAAACTGTAACATCTGCCCGTTAGAAGGGTCTCTCATACATGCTTCCTGAGCATCATACGTCTCAGAGATCGCACGATTGGCGTCAGCAATTTTTTCTTCAACCAGATTGATTTCTTTTAGAATTTCTCCCAATTCAATCTTTAGTTGTTTTTCTTTAAACTCGCGAACCTTTAGAAGACCGTCAAGTTTGAATTTAAATTTTTGCATCTATTGTTACTTCTTATTTATTAATTGTTTCAGCTTTTCTTGCAATCTCAACCATACGGTCAAAAAGCACATCAATCGTCAAATACTCACTCATTCCTTGAGTCTGACGTAGAAGACCCATCAGGTCTTCGTAGATAAGCATTGCTTTATCTACCTTAGGGTTTGATCCTTTCGCATAAGCACCAACGTTAATTAGATCCTCATTGGCCTTATAAGATGCCATTAAGTCACGTAAGTGAGAGGCCACAATTCTATGTTCTTTTGATGCTACTTTCGACATTACTCTGGATAACGATGCCAGAACGTCGATTGCCGGGAATTGGTTTCGTGAAGCTAATTCTCTCGATAAGATAATGTGACCATCGGCGATCGCTCTTACCGCATCCGCGATAGGCTCGTCCATGTCACCCCCTTCAACTAGAACTGTATAAACTCCAGTGATCGATCCTGAACCTGCTTTCGTTCCTGCTCTCTCCATTAACTTTGGAAGTTTAGCAAATACCGAAGGT
Organism: Bacteriovorax sp. PP10; assembly: GCF_035013165.1. Lineage (NCBI taxonomy): Bacteria > Pseudomonadati > Bdellovibrionota > Bacteriovoracia > Bacteriovoracales > Bacteriovoracaceae > Bacteriovorax > Bacteriovorax antarcticus. Next base: position 283,631 of record NZ_JAYGJQ010000002.1, on the reverse strand, counting down.
GTATATCCTTTTTGTCCTGGTGGCTCACCAGCTGAGAGCGAGATCTCTCTGTTGGCCATGGCAAAACGTGTAATTGAGTCCATCATCAAAAGGACATCTTGATTCTGGTCACGGAAATATTCAGCTACTGTTGTCGCCACGTATGCTGCTTTCATTCTCGTTAGAGCTGATGAATCAGACGTTGCAACGATAACCACAGACTTCTTCATCCCTTCCGGGCCAAGATCGTGCTCAATGAATTCTAAAACCTCACGACCACGTTCTCCGATTAGCGCGATCACGTTAATATCAGCACTCGAATTCTGAGCGATCATACCAAGTGTTACCGACTTACCAACCCCAGATCCGGCCATGATGGCAAAACGTTGTCCTTTACCTGCTGTCATAAAACAATTGATCGCATGAATTCCCGTATCAAGTGGCTCACTGATAGGCGGTCTTTGTAGTGGGTTTAAGGCCACTCCATAAATACTTCTTGCTTCAACTCCAACCTGATCGATCGGACCTTTGTTATCAATTGGGTTTCCTTGAAAGTCGATTACGCGACCAAGGAATCCATTAGAAATTTTAATTGTTGTCGTTAAGTCTTTTAAATAAACGCGAGTTTCTGAATTGATTCCTGAAAGTTCATCGTACGGCATTGCCATACAACGGTTTCCGTTGATCCCTACAACTTCCCCAAGAGATCTGTCACCGAATTCTGTTACGAACTCAACGTTTGATCCAATAGGAGCACGTGGAAGGTTGATTTCAAAAACCATCCCTTTATTAGCATAAACTTTTCCAATCTTTTGGAATGGAGATGAGTATTCATAATTTTTATGGATTGAAGAAAGGTCAAGATCTTGATCGTCGCTCATTGTGATCCCCTCTTCTAGACTTTATTAAGCACGTCTTCGAATAGCTTGTCTAATGACTTAAACTGCTCTTCCATTGTCGCATTAATGATTCCGTTTTCTGACTCAATAACGATACCGCGGCTTTTTACACCTGAGTCGATTTCAACGCGGACATTCTTCATTTCACCAAGGCGGCCTTGAACGTGCTCAAGAACTTCCGGCATGCTGGCGAAATCATCAGAGTTCACTTGAATTAAAAGATTGTTTCTTACTTGCATCTCTAAAAGAAGTCTTTCTAATAATCTTTCGATATATTTTCCATCTTCTTGAAGTTCACGAAGAACAATCCACTTAGATAAGTTTCTTAGTAACTGGTACATTTCAGTTTTTTGTTTCGCCAGGATATTTTCCTGAGTTTTAAGAACTGAAGTGACCATATGAGAGAAGTTTTCTAACTTTTGATCAACAACACTTCTCATTTCAACGAAAATTTCTTCGCGACCTTGATTTACACCTTCATCAAAACCAGCTTTAAAAGCTTCGTCTTGAATTTCGGCCACACGTCTTTGCACTTCTGCTTCAACACGGTCTTCGTATTCACGATTTTCTTGTTCTTTGAACCCACGGTACTCTTCTACAATCGGGTTAACTTTAAACTGAGTAGACTTTGCGAACTCTCTTTCAGTTTTAATAACTTTTTGGAATTCATTTTTCTCAATAGTTTGAGAATTAGTTAACAGAGGCTTAAATTCGAAAAGCTTAACAGTCTCACTTCCCTCTTCAACTTCATTGAAGTTGTGAAATGTGTACTCTTGAACTTCTGCTGTCGATTTAACCATTTTTCTATTCTCTCTACTAAATTATTATACCAGTGAATCGCCGTCAGATCCGCGAGCAATAAACGCTTTACCTTGACCTTCAAGTTCTTTAACTTTAGAAACCATTTCAGCTTGAGCTTTTTCAACATCTGAAAGTTTTGTAGGCCCAAGGGTCTCCAAATCTTCTCGTAATAACGTAGCCGCTCTGTTCGACATGTTTTTGAAAAGCTTTTGCTTGATTTCATCCGGTGCAGTTTTCATTGCAATAACAAGCTTTCCGTTGTCCACTTCGCGAAGTAAATTCTGGATACCTTTGTCATCAACGTACATAAGGTCTTCGAATGTAAACATAAGTTTTCTGATCTCTTCAGCCAACTCAGGATCTTTTTCTTCAACACGAGACATGATGTTCTTCTCAGTGTTTTTATCCATAAGGTTAAGCATATCAGCGATCGGCTCAACACCACCAAGTTGGTTAGTATCGATAGATCCAAGAGTACTAAGCTCAGTTTTAAGAACGTCATCAAGCTGAGAGATAAGCTCAGGAGAAACATAGTCAAGGTTCGCTACACGAAGAACAACTTCGGCCTGTAATCCTTCAGGAAGACGGCGAAGTACATCTACTTTTCTTTCTGGTGCTAAGTGAGCAACGATCAGAGCAATAGTCTGAGGGTGTTCATTGATTAGGAAGTTAGAAAGTGTACGTGTATCTACAAGTTCAAGAGATTCAAGTGTATTTGATTGTCCAACTTCAACAATTTGTCCAAGAAGTTGTTTAGCTCTGTCTTCACCAAGAGTGTTAATAATGAAATCACGACCACGGTTTTCCGCGAATAATAAATCGCTATCTTCGTTTAGTTGAGAATAGAAATCTTCAAGAACACGCTTAACCATCCAGATTGGAGCACGTTTTACGTTCGACATAGCATTGATCATTCTCTTAACATCGTTATCTTTCATATTTTGAAAAATAAGTTGTGTAATGTTCATACCAAGTGAACTTAACAGTAAACCCGCTCTGTCTTGACCATTGAGTAAACCATACTCTGTGTCGGGGTCTAATTGATCTTGTGCTGCCATAGTCTATTCCTTTATCTTTAGTCTAATTAAGCAATTTGTTTATCTGATTCAGAAGAGTGAATCATCTCGTGAATAATCTGTGCTGCTTTACTTGGGTTGTTTTCAACCAGAGCAATAATTTTTTCACGAAGCATGTTCCCTTCAATCTTCTCAGGGTTCAACTTCTCTTCAATTTGCGGTAACGCATCTTCTAAACCTGGTAGACGTTGATTAGCTTGTACTTTTTCAAGCTCTTCAAGTGTACGAGGTAAAAAGTCTTCCACTGTCTCGATCGTGTTGTCTGTGATCCATTGAATGAATGGACGAACAACCATGAAGAAGAAAAGTGAAATCGTTAATCCTACTGCCAGGTACTTTACGATATTTCTGATAAGTTCACGGTTAGCTTGCTCTTTTAAAAGTGCGTCTGCTACCGTCATGTCTTCTCTAGCAAATTCCATGTTCTTAATAACTAGTTTGTCACCGCGTTTTTCAGAAGTTCCAAGCGTACTAGCTACGATTTGTTGGAAGTTATCAAGATCGGCCTGGGCCCATTTCTCATACTTCATGATAGGATTTCCGGCCTTATCAAGTTGAGGAGCTCCATTTTCATCAAGAACTGCTACTCTCTTCCCATCGATCATTACTGCTGCTGAAATCGCTTTCACGTTTGCAGAAGGCTTCTTCGATTGAGTGACAGTCGTTGGAACGTTGAAGTTTCTTGTCGTAAGTTCTTTCGTTACGTTGTTTTTAGTTTCAGCTACACCCGGTTGAGGTTCTTCACCTGGCATATTAGCACGAGCACCAACCATTCCTTGCGGAGATGGACGAGAGCCGTTTAAGTTCTGAGAGTTTTTAACTTCTGAGAGAACTGCTGCGTTTTCGTTATCATATGAAGTTGCTGTAGAAACTGATTCAGTAAAATCTAAATCAACTGTAACTTTCGCTACAACTTTTCCGTCTCCTACTACTTTCCCTAAGATTTCTTCAATTTGTCTTTCGTATTTCTGATTGATTTGCCCTTCAAGCGCCATTCTGTTTGCAGTTGTCGCTGTCATCGGGTCACCGATGTTTTCAGATAATTTCTTTCCGCGGTCATCTAAGATAACAACGTTTTCTGCTCTCATTTCTTCAACTGATGAAGAAACCAGTGAAGCAACCCCTTTAATCTCACCTGGAGTTAAAGACACACCGTTGTTAAGTTCTAAAACAACAGAAGCTGTTGGAGCTTTCTTTTCTGAAACGAATGGAGAAGATTCCGGGATTGTAATGTGAACGCGAGCTCTCTTTACACCCTGGATGTACATGATCGACTTAACTAACTCTCCTTCAAGAGCTCTTTGCTTATTAACTTTTTGAACGAAACTTGTTGTCCCAAATGATTGTTTATCAAAGACTTCGTATCCTACTGTTCCTGAAAAACTTGTTCCAAGTTTAGCGATTTCAAGGCGCCATACTCCAACTAAATCTTCTGGAATAGATAGAGTCTTACCTTCATTTGATGTTTGGTATGGGATTTTCTTTTCTTCAAGGATGATAGCAATTTTACGTGCATCTTCTTTGTTAAGATCAGTATAGAGAACGTCATATCTAGTTTTAGATGCCCAAACAACGATTCCAGTCATAGCAGCTGCAATTAAGCAGGCAACGATGATGAAACCCATTTTTTTAGTGGCATCAAGGCCATTAAAAAATTCTTTGAAGTTTCTAAAAATTTTCTCAAAAATATCTTGCAAAGGAATCCTCCTGATACTCTAATTTCACATCCTATGAAATCAAGATCGCTACCAAAACTAGACCGATAAGATCACGGAACTCTGAAAAACATCAACTACTTTTTCGATCTTCAAAAGTAGTTGAAATGCTCCACTGGAGCATTTCATCCGTGATCACATCTGCATTCTCATGATTTCTTTGTAAGCTTCAATAACTTTCATACGCACTTGGTTCATCGTCTTGAAAGCGATTTCCGCGTTCTCTACAGCTAACATTGTTTCAGAGATATTTTTTGTTTGCCCTGAAGCAAGTTTCTGAATAGCTTTGTTCGCTTCAACTTGCATATTGTTCACTTCAGCAAGCGAAGACGCCATGATGTCAGAAAAGCTTTGAGGTGCTGCCGCTCCAGTTGCCTGGTTTGGATTAAGCTCATTGAACTTCGGCATGCTTGCCTGATCAATTGAAGCACTTTTTGTCCAATCCTGAGTGCTATAGTTACTCAGCATCTTATTCATGTTACCTAGATTTTCAATTGCCATACATTATCCTCTATTATTTAAAAAATTAGTTTCTTCCGATTTCAAGATCTTTAATCGCCATGGCCTTAGCTGTCCCCATTGCGTTGATGTTAGCTTCGTATGCACGAGATGCTTCGATCATATTGGCCATTTCTTCCATCGTGTTGATGTTTGGATAGGCCACCATCCCGTCTGAGTTAGCATCAGGATGATTTGGTTCATATTTTAAGATAGGTGGCTTTCTGCTATTTTGGATTTCTGTAGCATGAACCGTCTGTGCTTTTTCTTCTAATTCACCTTCAAGAATTTCTGAGAAACTCTCTCTTGCTGGTTCTGAACCAAATACCACTTCTTTCGGTTGGTAAGGTCCACCTTCTGCCGTTCTTGTCGTTTGCGCGTTAGCGATGTTCGACGTGATTGCGGCCATTCTTTTTTTGTTAGCTGTAAGTCCTGAAGAGCTAATTTTTAAACTTGTTAACAAATCCATTTATTCCCCCTCGAACTATTGACCAGAGCCAATAGCGTACTTTAATAATCCCAGTTTCTTGTTGATCAACTGAACCGTGGCATCGTACATAACTTTGTTTTCTGCCATCTCGGCCATTTCAGAGTCGCGATCAACATTGTTTCCGTCAGGGCTTACGATTCCATTTGAGTCTTCGTAAACTTCTGGCTGAAGATTATTAAAGCTTCCGCCTCCGACATCGAAATGTCTGGAGTCGGAAGATTTCATTGCTAATTGATCATCAACGTCTAGTGCTCTAGCTAGAGCTTCTTCAAAATCAAGTTTCTTTGCTTTGTAACCAGGAGTTTCAGCGTTAGCGATATTCGATGCATGAAGCTCCTGACGTAGTTGTCTGAACTTCAATGAAGCTGTTAAGGCCTGCAATGTTTTATCTTCTAACTTCATACCTTTCTCCTATCCTTCAGAATTAACGTAAGTTAACAAAGTAAGATGAGTTATCAGTTCTGTACTCATTGATCTTGTTTCTAAGAGTTCTAATAGAAACTCCAAGAATTTTTGCCGCTTGAGTTCTGTTTTCAGAAGTATGGATTAGTGCCTTCTTGATAAGAAGCTTTTCAGCATCTTTAAGAGACATTAAACGAACTCCATCAGAATCATCTTCGCTCATGAAGTTAACTGATTTTTTATCAGATACTTCGTAAGCAGACTCATCAAGAAGAGAAGAGTTGTTAGAAATTGAGCTTGAGATTACTTGCTTTAACTCATGAATGTTGTTTGCCCAGTAGTGTGAATTAATTCTATCCATTGCTACTGAATCAATTTCAACTGCTTCAGATTCTGTTCCAGAGATCTCAGACATGAAGTGACGAGCTAATCTTTGAAGATCTTCTTGTCTTTCACGTAGAGCTGGAATTGTTACAGCGTTGTTTGAGAAGATTGTGTATAGACCACGGTAAAATCTACCAGCACCAACAAGCTTAGAAAGGTTTTTAGTTGTTGTAGCTACTAAACGAACGTCGATGTCATAGTCTTCGAGTTCGTTAATGATCTTGTGAAGTCTTTTTTGGAACTCTTCATCAAGGCAGTCAATGTTACCGAACACAACAGTTCCTCTGTTAGCGGCTTCAAGGATCCCTTTATTGAATCTTCCAGTTGTATTGTCTCTGTGTCCCAGGATTCTGTTTTCTACTTCCTGAGCTGGAAGTGAACAGTCAACCAATTCGAATGGCTGATTAGCTCTTCCTGAATTTTCGTGGATGTATCTACCAAGAGTTCTTTTACCAACTCCGTTTTCGCCAACAATCAATACGGCAGCTTTGCTAACAGATAAGTTTCTCGCCTGTTGAACAGCTTTCTCTACTCTAGTATCTGTTCCAAAAAGTTCTACCCTAATCGTTTCCATCTGACCTCCTGTCATACGAATGTCGCTCCCATCCTGAAAGCTATTTATAAAGTTCTTTCTTTTAAATTCAATAAACCTAATTCACTTTTCGCTAACTCTTTTAAGTAATCCGATGTTGTTTTATCGTTTACTAAAGCTGAGAAGACTTCTCTTCCTTCTTTTACTTTCTGGTTAGCAACCATTGCCTGACCTAAAATATAATTTACCCTTCCTGTGTAAACAGATTTTGGATAAGCTTTCTTAAAATCGTTAATCTTTTTTTCAAATAACATATAATTGTTTGTCGTTCCTTTTCCAGCGGTTATTTCGATACCAAGGTAGGCAATTCTTTCCCTGACATTCTGTATATAAGCATTGTCCGTGCCAAAAGAACTGGTGTCACTTAAGATGGCTTCACTGACTTTCAAGAATTTATCAGTCTGCCCTAATTCATAGATGGAGTCAGTATAGGCCCGGATCATATCCGCTACGTCTGAAGGATCGTAAATAATTCTCTGATTTTGTCCTGAGAAAAAGTTCTCTAAATGAGAGATTGCCCCAGTATAATCCTTCTGATTAAACGATACCAAACCTTTATAGTAGTTTGCTTTGTTATAGTTAGGAACTCGCTTCTCGAAAGCAGCGATGTTCTTTGAAACTAAATCCCAATTCTTTAGCTTGATATCTTTTACAATCACTAGCTCGGCCAATAAGTCACTTGCCTTCAACTCTTGGTTTCTCTCAATCCAGATAGGGAAAGTCCTGTTAGGAGTGTCTTTTAGCTTCTCAAACGCTGCATAAACGTCGTCAAAGCCTTTATATAAACCAAGCTTCACATATGAGCTTCCCACTACAAAGTTCATGTATGGGTCCATTGCCACTTTATCAACGTATTTATCTTTGTACGTCTGCCATGCTTTGATCACTTGCGAGTATTCAGATTTTTTGTAGAAGTCTGAGATGATCCCGTAAACGATTTCTGCTCCGTCACCTTCAAAGATTCTTCCGTCGATTTTCGCCATTCCAATAGTTGGAATTAAGCTTAAATAAGCTAGAGCTTCTTTGAATTTCCCATCAACAATCAACGTTCTTAAACGAACTTGTTGAAGAAGCTTCGTTAAGTTCTTATCTGGAGTTACCGCTGATTTATCTTGCTCTAAGAAGATTCTCATTTCGATATCGCGGTCATCAAGCACTCTTTTTCTGACTGATCTGAAAGCTACATATCTCACTCTTGCTTCGTAACTTACTTGCCCATCTACTGAAGAGTCGATGGCCTTTTTGTAAAGATCCAGCGTTTCGTTGTAGTTCTTGTCCATTAAGTCCGAGCAAAGAGCTGTTCTTAAGTGAGCATTTGAAGCTACGAATTCGTATGAATAGTTTTTCGTGAACTCAGTATAAAGATTCATCGCCTCTTGGAATCTTCCAAGTCTGAAATAAGCTTCTGCTGTGTTGTACATGATAACTGGGTCAATCGGCTTAGCTAAACCTGCTTTATTGGCCTCATAAAAGTTCACAAGCGCAGTTAAATCCCCGCCTCTTAAATAAGCGTAAGACTGGTAAGCTAATAAAAGTTGAGCTGGAAGGATCTTCTTCATTGTCTTTTCTTGCGAAAGCTCTCTGATTTTATCGATCTGTCCAAGTTTTGCCAGAGAGTTTAACATCGCTTCTGCAGGGATAATTGACTCTTCAAAGTCAAAGTTATCTCTTGTTCCAGCGTAGTAAGTCTTAGCTAATTGAAGAATTTTAAGCGATTCGTTTCTTTCGATGTAATAGCTTAAAAGGTATTTATAAATACCTTTTTTCAATTCATAGTTTTCAGTTTTTTCTGAAAGGTTCGTAAGCATAGTAAGAGCATTCTTAAAGAGTTCCTGGTTTGGAACATCTACGTTCTCTCTTAAAATAGCGTTCGCTTTAATGAACTCTGTCAGTTCCCATTCAGTCTTAGCACCGTATTTTTGCTCGAAGAGTTTCATTGATTTGTACATCAATCCCCACTTCTTCTTACGATATAGATTGATCGTAAGTTGAAGATGAGACTCTTGCTCGCTCTTTTTAAAGTTACGGTTAGCAATTGGATAAAAGATCTCTGGGATCTTTGTTTTTAAGTTAACTAATTGCTTATAAGCTGGAGCTATCGGATCGTAATCCCAGATAAAAGTCGCCCCGTATCTGAAATCTCTATAAGGCTTCTTTGAATCTGCTTCTTCAGCGTCCAGTTCGGCCATTGATTTCTTGCTGATTCTATTAGGATCAACCACGAAAGAAGATAAAACCTTATCAGCTTCAATTTTCTTTTCTAATGAAACGTCTGCTTTTGGCATCGGTTGTTCTTTAGTTACCGCTTTTGTCGTCACCGACTTAGCTGCGATAATTTTTGGCTCAGTCGATTTTGCAGCAAGCTCAATGCTTGAAGCTGCAATGGGTGCAGCTTTTTTTGGAGCAGGAATCACTTTTTCGACATCATTTCCTGTCGTTGCGTTCTCAGCAGGCTTTAAAACCGCTGCTCTATTTACACTTACCGAGTCACCACCGTCAGTCCAGAAATCTAATACGTATTTCTTATCTCTTTCACGGTAGAAACTGAACATTTCAACATTTGTATCTTTAAGTTCGATTTCAATCGCCATCGCGTTCATGGCACCAGAACTGTTCGCATTGTCTTTAAAATCAATCTTATTAAGGTATTGCGGGTCTAATTTAACATCTGTTAGTTCATTTTTAAGGTTGTTAAACAGCTCAGTGTTTAATGTCTTTATAACGACTTTATTTCCAACTTTAGAAAATTGAAGCTGATCTCTTCCCGTAAATAGGTTCCAACGAAGGTAAGTTGTAGCTTTTTCCTGGTCTAATAAAACCTGAGCGATGGCAGAATTTGCCAATACAAAAGATAAGACGAAACAAATCGTCAAAAATTTGAAGAATTTTTTTATTGGGCAGATTTTCACGAAACATCCTGTTCGCATCAAATTGTCCTAGCGGTTAAACTTGTCCTCTTCATCCTGAAGTGACTTCTGTTTTTAAATCTTACCTGTTTTTGAGTTTTTTTAAAGGAAAATTTTTCTCACATGCAAAATATGCCGGTCAAGCAATTGACAGCTGCAAGAAATAATCTGTTTACAATCATTTACAAGAATCTTCTAATAGAGGGGTAAATACATTGAATTAACCTTACTATTTTAGACGGCCTTATGAAAAAAATTTTGCTTCTACTCCTTATAACCGTTTTAGGCGCTTGCTCATCAAGTGAGAATAATGGAGCTTACTCAAAAAGTAAGACGGTCGAAAACAATTTAAGCAAGACAATCAAGAAGCCATGGTCTGAAATTGATAGCGAAGGATCTGACTTAGCTTTCAGAAATAAAACAACCAACAGTATTTTTATCTTTAATAGTGCTTGTCGAAAATTTGATCCAAGTAATCTTCCAACTCTCACGAATTCAATCCTTACTGGAATTGATAATGTTGAGATAATGGAAAAAACGATGTTGACTCATCAGGATCGCGAAGCTGTTCTTGTTGTTGCTAAGGGAACAGTTGATGGTATTGCAAGATACTTCAGAATTCTTACGACTCAAAAAAACAACTGCATCTATGATCACGCTCTTATTGCAACGTCAGAAGCAAATCTTAAAAAAGACACTGCTGATTTTAATAAATTCATTCAACTATTAAAGCTAAACTAAGATGAAAGTATTTATTCAACAAACCATTGATGACAGAATTGCCAAGGCGAGAAACTTTTTTGTTTTCGTTGGCGAAATATTTGAATTATTTTTTCAAACGATCAGATGCACTTTCACTGGGAAATTTTATGTTTCAAGATTAATGGAACAAATCACCCAGCTTGGCTATGGATCGACTTCTCTTACCATCGTTATTGGACTTACGATGGGTTTAGTTATGACTTTAAACTTCGGTTACGGTTTAGCTAAATTTGGTGGGACACTTTATGTTCCTGCCGTTGTCTCTTTATCTCTGGCGCGTGAGATGGCCCCACTGTTTACCTCCCTTCTGGTTGCAGGTCGTGTGGGTTCCGGAATCGCTGCTGAAATCGGTGCTATGAACGTTACCCAACAGGTAGACGCCATCAGAGCACTGGGAACATCACCTATAAGAGTATTAGTTGTCCCGCGCTTTTGGGCGCTGGTTATCACGCTTCCACTGTTGTCGTCACTGGCCTTCGCCGTTGGGATTCTTGGCGGACTTGTCGTTTGTAGACTTGAGTTTGATATTGTCCCTGGATTTTATCTATCTAAGGTTTTCTCAACAGTTAAAATTTATGACTACCTGTCTGGAATCGTGAAGTCCGGTATATTTGCCGGAATTATTACAATTTGTGCTTGTTATAAAGGTCTTAATACAAAAGATGGGACCAAGGGAGTTGGGATTTCTACAACCTGGGTTGTAGTAACCGCTTCTATATTGATATTAATTACGGATTTTTTTATTAGTAAAATCTTCCTGGTTATCTGGAACTAAAGATGGGCGAAGTCATTTTAGAATTAAAAAATATTCATAAAAGTTTCGGGACAAATAAAATTCACCGAGGCATTAATCTTTCTCTCAAGAAAGGAGAAAGCCTGGGTCTTTTAGGTGGGTCAGGAACAGGTAAATCAGTTTTACTACGCTCAATCATTGGACTAGAAAGAATTGATCAGGGAGAAATTTTATTTCATGGAGAGCGCATCGATCAATTGTCTGAAGAAGAGCTAACTCCTTATCGGATTAAAATTTCATATTCTTTTCAAAGTGGCGCTCTTTTCGATTCGATCAACGTATTCGAAAATATTGGTTACCCACTTTTTGAGCACACTCGTTTTAGTTACCAACAAATTAAAGACAAAGTAGCAGAAATGCTAAAGCTCATCGATCTTCCAGGTAGAGAACATATCATGCCTTCTGATCTATCAGGTGGTATGCAAAAACGTGTCGGTATGGCACGAGCAATGATTCTAAACCCTGAAGTTATTCTCTATGATGAACCAACTGCGGGGCTAGATCCGGCCAATACGTTAAACGTGGTGGGCCTTATGCAAAGATTAAAAGAAAAAGGACTTGCTTCTATTTTTGTAACTCACGATATCCCTTCTGCTCTCAGCTTATGCGACCGTATCGTCGTATTAAATGAAGGAAAAATTATTTTCAACGACACTCCTACTAACTTCCAAAACTCAGACGATCCAATCGTCAAAAAGTTTAATGCTCATTAAGGATTTGTATGTTTAAGCCTACTGATAAAAAGAATTATTTAGTTTCGGGATTTTTTATCTCGTTATTACTTTTAGTAGTAATGGTTACAATTTTTATGCTCAATAAAGAAAATCCCATTTTCAGCAGTAAAGTACTCATTAAAACTGAAGTAAAAAGCGCTCAAAGCCTAAAAGATGGTGCAGGCGTTCAATTAAGAGGAATAAAAGTCGGAAGTGTTAAATCGATTGAATTCAAAAACCTTGAAACTCTAATTATCACTCTTGGTGTTACTGAAAAATACCGCGAATGGATTAAAAAAGACTCTGTTATCACTTTTAAGACTCAAGGGGTTCTTGGTGACAAATTTATGGAAATCAGCGGAGGAACACCAGAAGCAGCGACTATTGCTGACGGTGACATCTTAGTGACAAATGAAGGCTCACAAATCGATCACATCATTACAAAAGGTGAAGACTTAGTTGTGGCCGCAGGAAGCATCTTAACAAAGGTTGATAAACTTCTAGGAAATGTTGAAGAGAAGCGCTTTGAGCGCATTCTACAAAACATGGAAAACTTAACGGCCAATACTAATAAAGTAATGAGCACGTTAAACGATAAAAATCTTGGCACAGCTATTGGGAATATGAAGACTGCAAGTGATTCTATGTCTCGAGTGACAAAACGTATTGAAGAAGGACCAGGGACTCTCCACGCACTTATTTATGATCAAGGTCTGCATGAAGATCTTCGCTCACTCGTAGGTGGAGCTAACCGAAGTAAGGTTCTTAAATTCTTTATCCGCGAATCAATTAAGAAAAATGACAGTAACTAAAAAAAGCCCCTCTTTCGAGGGGCAACATCTTGGGGGATGTTTTTTTATTTTTTAATTTCTTCTTTTTTCTCTTCTTTCTTTTCTAACTTATGTTCTAGTTTCTTATTTTTCTTAGCTTTTACTTTTACAATCTTCTCTTCTTTTTTAGTTTCTTTTACTTCAGCACCTGTCTGAGCAAAAACACCTAAAGACATTACACTTGCTAGGACCATAGCTAAAAATAATTTTGTTTTCATGCGAGTTCTCCTTTGTGTGTTTTGGAATGTTTCTTAATTCCTAAAACCAGTCTAACAAAGGGACATTAAAACCTTATTTAAACGGCGTTAATATTTTTTAATCTCTAAAGATCTTCGTAATATTAAGCAATTGAACTCTTTTCTCAATGTAGTTATCAATACATTAGCACCATAGCCTTTTACCTATATTAAATATTATTTAGTCAGTATTTTTAAATCATGAATCCCATACTACAACTGTCTTCACTCAGAACGAGTTAAACCATAATTGGAGATTATATGAAAAAGGCACTTTGTTTACTAATGTTCGTTACTATGTTTTCTGCTCAAGCTGCTAGTGTTGTTTGTCGTGGTACAAGTCCGGCAACTGGACAACCTTTTGCTGTAGAGATCACAAAGAAGGAAGTTATTGTTACAGGAGGATCTTTGAGTGCTCCTCGCATTTTCAAAAATCTATCAGTCGTAAATGGATTAACCACAGCACCAGGACTTGCCGTTGCTTACAGCAACCATTTTTTCGGATGTATTCGTGAGGTAACGATCATTACAGAATTAACTGATCAAATAAATGCTGGTTACATGGAAACATTAAACGTTAGTGTATGTTCAGGTGGAACGACTCCAGATGAAGTTTGTGGTGTAGATTAGAAATAAAAAAGGCCCCATGAAGGGGCCTTTTATTTTAATTTAATTGCTGAACAAACCCTTTCTTCTTCATCTTCTCAATCAACGTCGTTCTGTTCATCGATAAAAGCTTCGAGGCCTGATTCTTATTCCCACCAGTCACTTCTAATGCCTGGTTGATAAGCGAGTCTTCAATATCAGATAAAAGCTGTTTTAAATCCACTCCGTCATCCGGAAGAGAGATAATGTTTTTATATGAATCAAGATTGTGTGGAGCAGTTTTTACAAACTTAGCTGGAAGATCTGAAACCTTAATCTGGTTTCCACCTTTTAAGATAACTAATCTTTCAATTAAGTTTTCAAGCTCTCTAACGTTTCCTGGCCACTCATAAGTAATAAGCAGTTCAAGTGTTTCATCATCAAACTCAATATTGTTTCTTCCATCAGCTGAAACAAACTTCGATAAGAAGTATGAAATCATCAGAGGGATATCTTCACGACGCTCACAAAGCGCCGGGATCTTTATAGGAATAACATTTAAGCGGTAGTATAAGTCTTCGCGGAAGTTCCCTTCTGAAACAGACTCTTCTAAATTTCTGTGAGTCGCAGTAATGATACGAACATCAATATCCGTAACTTCATTACTTCCTACTCTCTCGATCACGCGGCTTTGAAGCACACGTAAAAGTTTAACTTGAAGTAAAAGTGGCATATCCCCAATTTCATCAAGGAAGATCGTTCCTCTGTGGGCCATTTCAAAGCGACCTTTACGACTAGAGATTGCTCCAGTGAAGGCACCTTTCTCATGTCCAAAAAGTTCACTCTCTAAAAGTTCAGAAGGAATCGCACCACAGTTTACTGAAACCATGTTGTGAGCTTTTCTTGGTGAAAGATTATGAAGAGCATTCGCCACTAACTCTTTCCCAGTTCCTGACGGCCCTGAAATGAATACTGTTGAATCTGATGCTGCAACTTTTTTAATTCTCTCGAAAACCTGCTTCATTTGTTTTGAGCGACCAACCATTCCACAGAAAATATCATCTGCAGTAGGAGCTTCAATTTTGAATTTGCTTTGGAACAAGTGAGGAGCGTTTGAGTTTTGATTAGGTGTTACTTTTGAAATCAGCGATTCAGTATTTATGAAAGCTGTTACTGGTACATTTAACTTTTTCGTGAAGGCCTTCATAACCAGGTCACTTAAAATTTCCAGCTCAAAAGGTTTTGTCAGGTAATGGAATACCCCTTTTTTAGTCGCATTGATGGCCGTTTCAATAGAAGCGAAGCCTGTCATAACGATTGATACGAAATGGTGTCCACGCTCTTTTAAAAGGTCGATAAGAAGTAACCCATCCGATCCACCAGCTTCAAAGCTGATGTCTGTGATAAGGCAGAAAGGAGTTTGGTTCACTACCGTTTCTGATTTAATTTTTTTATCGAGTTCCAGAAGGCATTCTGAAGGACTTAAGAAAAAATGTACGTTGAGATTGAGTTTCTTTTCGAGATATTTTTTGATCGTCGTACCCAGTACACGATCATCCTCAACCAGATAAATATCCGGGAGTTTCATTGTGCTGGTCAGTCCACTCTTCGATGAGTCCTGCTCATATGAAGTATGTAGAAATTGAAAATCATTCACTCTTCGCGTCCTTGAAAAAGAAATTGATGAAACTCTAAAATTGATCAAAAAGGTCAATCCATTTAACCTTCATAAAAATGCTAACAATGAAGTGATCCCAGTGTCAATTTTTCAACACGAGGGTCCCGTAGGGGCAGAAGTTTCCGATTAATTGATTTGGGTATGCTAACTAGCTAAAAGCTTGAGTTAAATGTTTCGTTATTCCGTCTGGTCCGCCCATTAGGAAATAAACGATGGTAGCTGTAAGACAAAATAAGGTTATTGCGCCCCAGATATAGGCGATGTCACGATAGTCCTTAAGCCAAAATAGATAAGCGAAGTGGATACTAGTCAGTCCCATCGGAACTGCCCAAAATGGAATGTATTTAGCGAGAAAAAGAGACACATCAAAAAAATTCAAACGCGCTTCCTTATCTCGTCGTAGTCGCAGCTGGTTTTTCAGCGGCCATCGGTGGAACAGTATCTGTTAATGGGTTTGGTTTTGCTTTTCTTTTACCATCAAAGTTTTTATCAATGACAGCACCAGGAGTTTTTGTCGTAACCGCTGTCAGCGTATTGCTACAAGCAACCGCTTCAAGACTTTTTAGTTCATCCATCTCTTCTTCCATTGCAGAGAACATGCATTTTTTAACTTCTTTGCACTGCTCTTTCTGGACTTCTTCGATGGTTTTTTCTTTTATAACTTCTTTGCCGCCTTCAACCACTTTGTACGTCGTCGCAATATCAAGATTACAAGATCCATCCAATACGGCAGGCGAACGCGAATTTTCCGCGAAAGAGTTAAAAGAGAACATGAATGTAAAAATTAATAAATTTTTAATCATTTTAAAATGGTGCCATTAGATCGACATAGGATCAAGCAGGAAAGCATTAGTCACTTTCCTGCCTTCTTTTTAGTTCTTTAAGGCCTAATTAAGCCCTTAATCTCCCGTCGTCACACCCATATGAGCGTCCTCAAAACGCATTTGCTCTGCCATTACCAGGCCAGACAGCTCTTTTTTAAGTGCATTGAATTCTGGGCTAGTTGGGTTACGTAAGCGAGGCATATCAACTTTGATGTCTCTTTTTACTGTTCCCGGGCGGTAACTCATGACCACGATTCTATCAGCTAGGTAAATGGCCTCTTCAATCGAGTGAGTAACGAAAATAATAGTTTTCTTATACTCAGACCAAACTTTTAAAAGTTCGTCTTGCAAACTTCTTCTTGTAAGAGCGTCCAGAGCTCCAAACGGTTCATCCATCAACATAATCGGTGAATCAAGAGCAAGTACGCGAGCGATCGCCACACGCTGTCTCATACCACCAGATAAATCTTTTGGATAACGATTGGCAAACTCAGTAAGCTTTAACATTTTTAAAAGCTCATCAAGCTTCGTTTGAATTTTCTTTGGATCTTCTTTTTTGATTCTTAAACCAAACGTGATGTTATCGGCAACACTCATCCATGGAAAAAGTGCGTACTCCTGAAAAACCATTCCGCGGTCCGGGCCTGGCTCAGTTATTAATTTGCCATTAACAGTAATCTCTCCGCTTGAAGGAAGAGAAAAACCAGCAATCGCATTTAACAGCGTACTTTTACCACAACCAGAAGGCCCAAGAAGGCATACGAACTCACCATCTTTAATTTCTAAATTGATGTCTTTAAGAGCGATAACGTCTCCGCTATCACTTTGAAAAACTTTATGAACATTTTTAATTTGAATATCTACATTACTCATTACTCTAAACCTCTGTGCCATCTTAATAGATAGTTATTTAAGCGATCCACAACCATATCAATCGCCAGACCTAAGATCCCGATTGAAAACATTCCGGCGATAATTTTATCTGACCAGAAATACTCACGGGCCTCAAGAATTCTGTAACCAAGACCTGAGTTCACCGCGATCATCTCAGCAACGATCATACAGATAAAGCCAGTCCCGATGCCGATTCTAATACCACTTAAAATAAATGGAGTTGCAGCAGGAAGAATAATTTGTGTGAACATAACAAATGGACTGGCCCCCATATTTCTTGCAGCACGAACGTAGATATTATCTACAGATCTCACTCCAACAATTGTGTTCATTAAAACTGGGAAGAACGCTCCTAATGCAATTAAAAAAACGGCAGGAGGATTTCCTAAACCAAACCATAAAATTGAAAGTGGAATGTAAGCAATTGGAGGAATGGGTCTTAACACCTGAACGATTGGATTGAAGTAGTCATACACTTTCGTGCTGGCACCCATTAATAATCCAAGCGGTAGAGCTAAACCTGTACCAATTAAACAACCAATTAAAACGCGGTGGAAGCTGGCCCACATATCACCGAAGAATTCTCCTGAGAACAACCAAGCTATGTAGCTTGACGTTGCCGGGTCATGAGCTTCCATTGGGATAATATATTGCCACCAACGAATAAGAACAGCAGAGGGCGCGGGTAAAATTTGAGGATTAATAAATCCAACACGAACTAGAAGTTCCCAAATACAAACTGCTATTAACGGAACCCAAATTCCTTTTATACTAGAAATAAAATCTTTTTTCTTAGCCACGATTTTCCCCTGTCTATTCAAAATCCTAAAATTACTATTTAACGTTTAATGCTTTTTTTGCTTCAGCAAGAATATCTAACTTAACCCAATCAGCAGCTTTTGGTGGATTGGCCATACGACCTACACCATACTGTTGCATGAAATCAGTTGTGATTTGAACGTGAGCAACAGTGATGTCGTATGTGAACTCAGCGTTGTCCATAGCATCTTTGTAATCTTGAAGAGTAATTTGTCCTTTGAACATTTTCTCTACTACGTATTTTTGCGCGATTGCCGGGTTATCAATAAAGTACTTTGTTGTTTCAACAAAACACTTCATGAATCTTACTGCAACGTCTTTGTTCTTGTACATTTTCTCAGTCATAACAAGTGCTCTAACCGGCTCTCCCATTGGAGTGTCGTAAGGCTTCATTAGCTCAACTCCGAAACCTTTGTTGATAGCTTGTGATGATTGAGGTTCTGATTGAGACATACCATCAATTTGTTTTGCAGCGATCGCTTGGTTTAAATCAGCGAATGGAAGATAAACGATTTGTACGTCTTTTCCTGGCTTATCAGACCAAGTAAGTTTTGCTTTTGAAAGTTCAGCTAATAAAAGAAGTTCCTGAGCTCCACCGCGAGCAACACCAATTTTCTTTCCTTTCATATCTGCGATTGATTTAATTCCAGCATCAGCACGTACAACAATACGAGCCCCACCTTGAGCAAATCCAGCGACAGCAAAAATAGGAGTTCCACCTGAACGACCTGCAATCGCAGCATCGGCAGCAGAAGCTGCTACATCAATTTCTCCAGCAACGATTGCCGGCATGATGTCGATCCCTTTTGGGAAAACACGTTCTTCAACTTTTAAATTATACTTTCCGCACATTGTAGACATGTAACTAACAGCACCGTAGTGAGCGAATTTTAAATTTCCGACACGAACAACATCTGGAGCTGCATGAGCAACTGATGCCATAGAAAAAAGTGCGACAATTGATAATAGTGATTTCATTGAATCCTCCTTTGGATAGATGATTAAAATGGTACTTATGCAAGAAGCGATGGGCAAGAATAAAAGCCCTTTTTACAGAGGAGAATGAACTCAGTTCATCATAGCAAGTTGATCAATTATTTTTTCAAGGAAAAGCTCTTGAGTGTTATTCAAAATTTTATTCTTTCGTTGGTATAGTTTGAGTGTAAACTCAAGGTTCTCTTGAAGTAACAGGTTAAATAATTTTTTATTTTTAACTTCAGCACTCACACTAAATGCTGGCAACACAGCTGCACCTACACCATGCATGGCAAGATTCTTATGCAACATAAGGCCATTGGTATTTAATTGTATTTTTAAGTTTGGATAACGCTTTTTTAATTTTTCATAAGTTGGAAATTTTTTAGTAAGAGAAAAATCAATCTCTCTTGAGCCTATGAATATATCATGCTGCTTTTTTGTTCCAACGCAGAGAAAAGAAAACTTTTTAATTTTTTCAAATTCAATTCCACTCATCTCTTCCGGCCCATGAAAAAACAATCCAAAATCAATTTCTTCTTTAACCATTTTTTCGCAAGCTTCCTGCGCCGTTAAATATAAAATCGAGATTTCAACGTTGGGATAATCTGTCATCCACTTTGTAAGAACGGGTGTCAGAATATAATGCCCTACAAGGTCATTAGTTGCGATTCTTAATTTGCCGGAAATCTCATTCGATTCATGACCGATGAATTCTTCCAATTTTTGAACTTTCGCAAAGACTTCTTCTGCATATAAAAAAAGTTCCCTACCCTTATCAGTTAATTGGATATTGCGTCCCTTTTTCTCAAAAGGAGGAAAGCCAATCTTCTCTTCAAATTTTTTGAGCATGATACTCAGAGCAGGCTGTTGGATTTGCAGTACCAAACTAGCGGCAGTGACACTTCCACTTTTGGCAACTTGGTAGAAATAGTAGAGATGAAGCAGATTTGTATTCATATATTAAATATATCACAAACATTAAAACTATATATTTTTATTTATCCCCACTCTGTCATATTTATACTCCACTTTCCAAAAACCACAGGAGAACTAAATGAAAGCTTTGATTTTAGGATTATTGATTTTGACTACCAAAACTTATGCCTCAGGATGTGATGATGGAAATCCTATGCACTTTGAAGAAGCGCCAGTAATGAGCTTAGGAACACATTACGCCTATACTGGATGTCATACTGATTCTTGCTACATCTATACTTCTAAATCAGAAGGCGAAGCTGTAGAACGCCATTCTTTATACGCGACAAAAACCGGTTTTGAAGTGCCTATGACTGAAATAAAAGTAGAAGTAAAAATGTATCGCCAATATTATACCAACTCTTGCACTGAACTAACTCGTTATGTAGTAGGTGCTGAGTATGAAGGGAAAAGATACAGAGAAGCTGCTGACCTTAACTCAATTTAGTTAATCATTCACAGGAGAAAACAATGAAATTTTTAGTCTTAGCACTATTACTAGTAACGACAAAAACATACGCTGCCGGCTGTGTAGATAACTACCATTCTGTTTCATTAACAGAAGAATTAGCAGTAACAAATCTTGGTTCCGCTAATGCTCATCTAGAATGCAACTCTGGTAAATGCAGTATCTGGACATCTCAAGAGATTTCTGTAGGAACTGAGCAACACACTCTAAAAAGCATGGATGTGACTCAAAAACAAATGAACATAACTTCACTTGGAAACTTAGAAGTGAAGATTTACAGACAAACTTTTGATAGCATGTGTAGTCAGGTGATTCGCTATACTCTAGGTTTAGATTATGATGGAGTGAGATTTAGGGAATTAGAAGATATTACTTTTATAGATTAAAAACAAGGCCCTCGAAAGAGGGCCTTGACTTAATTAATTGGAGTGAGACTAACGTAACCATCTTCTAGACTATAATGAAATTTATCATCATAAAAATCATAATATGATCTGCTGTTTATAATTTTAAATTCCCCTATTCCCAAGAAAACATCTTTGTTTGAAAAATCCTTACCTAGGTAAATGGGTTTATCTGTATAAACCGTTGTGAGATCATTAATACTCACAATTCCATAATCAGTATATTTTGAATAAAAGAATTTATTAACATCTTGTAAAAGACTTACTCTCACTTTTTCTTTTGGGAAAGTCACTTCCAACTGCGTTCCAGCTTTGCAGTAACTAAAAACATACCAATTTATATTTTCTTCATAAGCACGACAATTAAAAACACTTCCTTTAAAATTATGTTTTATAAGATTGTTTTTTTGCGCGTATCCAATAATCACACCTGAATCTGAAACTTTGATATAACTATATTCAGGGTCATTAAGAGTTATCTCATTATATTCTAAATTAAACTGTCCCCTAAACCCATTCTGCCATGATAACTCATTCACTTGTTTAAAATCTAATATATAACTTTTTTCGTTCAGGTATTCGAACCGAACAGAAGCATTTTTAGGATTTACGAAACTAGATGAGAAATAATCGAGATCTTGACTCGCAGTAATTATAAGTTTACCAGACTCCCATAAAAATATACTTGGCTTTCCTGCTCTTAAGAATCTCGCAATATTGGACATTAAAATTTTACCATCGAAAATTCTCAACTCAACATAAGGCGTACTTGTCATGCGGCCATCAATTTCTAACTCTAAACTAGTATCTTCAATTTTTACCACCTGCTCATTATATTCATTGGTAAAAATCGTTATGACTGGTTTACATAATTCGCAAACCTTCCATCTATAGTTTTTATATTCAATCGCATCGGACAAATCAGCAACAAGAGAAAGAAAAACATTCAGATCTAATTTAGTTTTTAAGATCTCACCAACAGTCGCTCGTACAACCATTGAGTTACTACTTTTATGCTCTATCGCTTCACGATAAATAATTTCATGAAGAATCAAAGACATTTTATTAAATTCATCCAGCTTGTTCCAAAGATCTAAACTGACTGTATATCTCTTTTTACCGGCCGGTCTTTCATCATCAGAAAGCTGAATTGCAATTTGTTTTAATTCACATCCCGTAGGAATAGCGACCATTCCTGCATCATCAACATCACTTAATTTAATTCCAGGCAAAAACTGTGCTTCACTTTCAAAACTCTCAAGAAATTTTAAATATTTTGCAGTTCTCTTTGGCTGAATCGGTAAAAGATTAGTTTGTAGTAAACTCTTAATCATCTCTTGATAAGTCTTTCCTACTGGTCTTTTAATCTCATAACCACTGGTTCGAGCTTCGTAAATATCCAGCAGCTCAATTTTTTTCCCACAAACAACAACGTCACCGCCATTCCCAACACGATCACCTCCCATTAAGTTCTCATCCGCAAGAACGCTAATCGAAAATCCCATTAGAAATAACATCATCATTTTTTTAAACATTTTTTCCTCTTACGTTTGTGGGTTTGCTCACTGGATAGAGATGCACATTCATATGATAAATCTCTTCAGGATCATCCTGCTCTACCAGCTCACACACTTCATCTTGAAATGCCCTTATTAGTTCTTTTACTTTCTTAATATTCTTTGGATTGATCTTTAACAGTATCGAAGAAAAGTCTCTCAACTCGACTTCCGTGTCTCTTAGAGCAGCTTCACTTAACTCTAAAGTGTCTCGGTGATATTTCTTAATTGCAGAGTTCGCAATATCTTCACTCGTCTGATAACGAATAAATGTCCTGACAAATCGGCCATTCACTTTTTCAAGCATCTCTAGACGAAGCAATCTCTCTAATGACTCTTCAACTTTCTTAACTGATAAGTCCAATCTATCAGCAAGCGCTTTCACATTATGCTTCTCGCCTGGCAATTCAATCAAATTGAGTAGTGCCAGATAGTGCCAGCCAGATAAAACTTCATACTGATCAAAAGTTAAATCCTGATACACACGATCCAGACCAATATTGCTTGATTTCTTCTCTTCTAAAAAAGACTCGGCCTGCATTGGAGAATAACTCAAATTAAGAAGAATCTTCTTTGCCGTCGCATGAGTCACTCTTCTCTTCTTCTGCAAGATCTCAGTCAGAGCTCCAGAGCTCACACCCAACTTCTTACTAAAGGCCCTTAAACTAAAAGCAGCATTCAAACTCTTCTTGGCAGAATAGCTTTCCATCAACTCATAGAGCAGTTTCTTGTTTTGATAATCATTTAGAAGTTCAGTCATGTTAAAAAGTATGACCGAGAAGGTGTCGGAGCACAATGCTCCTAGCGCCTTTTTCGCTCCGAGACCCCGGAGCGGCAGGATTTTGGACAAAAAAAAGGCCTTCCGAAGAAGGCCTTATTAAAACTAGAAGTGAGACTTAAGTTCTTCTAAACGATCTAATTTTTCCCATGGGAAAATGTCACGTCCAAAGTGTCCGTAAGCAGCAGTTGCTGAATAGATTGGCTTAAGAAGATCAAGTCTTTCGATGATCGCTCTTGGCTTCATATCAAACATTGCATTGATTACAGTTGTTAGTTTATTGATATCAACTTTTTCTGTTCCGTATGTTTCAACAAGGAAAGAAACTGGTTGAGCTACACCGATTGCGTAAGCAACTTGCACTAGTGCTTTTTCAGCAAGACCAGCAGCAACGATGTGCTTAGCAACGTGACGAGCAGCGTATGCAGCAGATCTATCAACTTTCGAAGGATCTTTACCAGAGAAAGCTCCACCACCGTGTGCTCCATGTCCACCGTAAGTATCTACGATGATTTTTCTTCCTGTAAGACCACAGTCTCCCATTGGTCCACCGATTACGAATCTTCCAGTTGGGTTGATGTAGATTTTAGTTTTGTTATCGATAAGGTGAGCTGGAACAACTTTGTTAATTACTTCAGCACGGATCCCTTCTTCGATTTGCTTTAAAGTCATTTCTTCTGCGTGTTGAGTAGAAAGAACGATAGCGTCTAGACGAGTGATTTTTCCGTTAACATATTGAGCAGAAACTTGAGTCTTACCATCAGCGCGAAGTAATGGAAGAGGACCATTCTTTCTAACTTCTGAAAGTTTTTTAGCAAGTTGGTGAGATAGATCGATAGTAAGTGGCATGAAGTTAGCTGATTCGTTACAAGCGTAACCAAACATTAAACCTTGATCCCCTGCACCTTGTTCAGTGAAAGTTCCCTTTCCTTCGTCAACACCTTGAGCGATATCTGGAGATTGTTTTCCAAGAGCAACAGTTACACCACAAGTTGTAGCGTCGAAGCCCTTATCTGAATGATCGTATCCGATATCCTTAATTGTCTTTCTTACGATTGCCTGGAAGTCTACGTTTGCAGCAGAAGTAATCTCTCCAGCAAGAACAACTAGACCAGTTGTAATCATAGTTTCGCAAGCTACGCGAGACTTAGGGTCTTGAGCAAGCATTGCATCTAAAACCGCATCAGAAATCTGATCGGCCATTTTATCTGGGTGACCTTCAGTCACAGATTCAGAAGTAAAAATGTAGTCTTTCAACATATAAATATTCTCCAAAATAGGTGGTAAATAAAATTTACCTAAACAAATAATACTCTAGTGTATGCGCCGAATATATACTCATCTAATACGAAGTGCAAATTATTTTAGCGGTGCAAAGTATCTAAATTGGTTTGGGTTACGGTAGTAATAAACCTGAGTTGGTTTATTGAAATCTACCACATAGGGTTTTCCCTTCATTTCGACCACGATATAAGTCTTTTTCTTATCGTCAGTTTCGAAGTCATAAAGGAATTTGTAACGGTCTTGTTTATAGAGGTCGCCTAACATTTTTTTATTTTTTACCGGCCTGCCAGGCACCTCGCCGACCGCCTTATAGTTATCCCAAAGCGAGTCCATTTCGATTCTTCCAAACATACTTACGCGCGAAAAATATCTCATCGCGGGAAAATCTTTGCGTGGCTTATTTAAAAGGGCCAGTGCGATACGAACGTTTTCTCTTCTTAAAAACTGTCCAACTTTGCTCATATCCGGACAGTAGATATGCAGGTTTCCAGGAATGTAAAAATAAGTAAAAGAGAACTCACCTTCTTTAAAAAGAACGTTGAGCCACTTGTAGTCTTTGGTTTTTAAATCTTTAGCAAGGTACTCATTAAGAGAATCCTCTGCTCCCATATTACTGTAGAAATCATTTGAGAAACGATTGATAACAACCTGAGCGACATCGCGTCTTTCAAGAGCATCCGGAGCATCTATGCGTCCGACTTCTGCATAAAGAATTGTTTCCAGTGCAAATAAGTACTGAAACAGTTCTGATTTTTTAGACCAGTATTCGTACGAAGCTGCTTCTTTTTTTAGGACAAATGCTTTCAAATTATAAAGTGATCTGGCACGTTCTTCTAAAACAGCAGCAATGTCTGTCGCTGTTGCCGTATCATTTACTTTTATTTTTTTACCATCTGCCAGGTCTTGGTAAAACGCCAAACTTCTCTCTGCTCTATCGGCCCATTCAACATAACGCTTACTCAAAGTTTCTTTCCCGAGATCAAGCAGATTTTGAAAATTAGTTAAGACAAATTTAAAATCTGATCTTTCATTATCTGTTAACAATGAGCGGTCTTTGTCTTTAGTTAATGAAAGATAAAGTGTATCAAAACCAGCTCTGATAACAGAGTCGTTGCGAACTAAGTTTTCATCGTACGATCCATCTTGCAAAACTCTTCTGCTTAAATAAATAGCATTCGCTTTAGAGCGCGCTTCTTTAGTCGCGACACCTTTGAATTTTTCATAATCAGCTCGAAGGACCAGATGATTCAAAGGGAATTTAAAACTTAAAAGATAAGGTGCTTGATTTTTTAAATTCTCCACTTCTTTCATGAGCTGGATGAATTGTTTTTGGGCCCGCTCTTCAATATCTTTTTTTTGCTCTTTGGTTTTGGCCAGGAACATATCTTTCTTAGCTTCCTGAAGAACCGCAACTTCGTTCTCAATTCTTTTTAGAGTTTGAGAAACTTCTTCAAAGCTTTCAACTTTGCTAACGTTACTCTCTTGAGATTTGATCCAAATAATTTTTTCTTTAATTAAAGGCAGAGTGGCCTTGATGGTTTTTTGATCGACCTTCTGATCCAATAATACCGGAATGAAATTTCCATCCCCTCTATATTTTGTATCGAGTTCTTTATAACTACTTTCCACACCAGGAGTGCAGGAAATATCCGAGTACTCTTTTTGAGCTTTTAAATATTCATTCAGCACGGCCTGATCAAGTTTACTCTTGGCCGCCCACGCAGGATTTGCGAGAATGAATAATAAGACAAAAATTGTTTTATGCATTCTTACTTTTTAAGATTTTTTACGAAGTCAGATTCCCAAAGTCCCAGACATGTTCCGTTGCTTAAAATCAAGATGACATTGCTCTCGCCTGTCACTTTCTCAATTTCAGTCATAAGCTCCGAAAGATTTCCGACAACACTTCCCGCGCGTCCTGATGCCTTAACTGCTTCGACAATTTTATAGATATCCAGGTCACCAACATTTTTTACACTTGTTGGTCTGGTAGGTTTGGTGAAAATAACAGAAGCTGCTCTTGATAAAGATGTTTCAAATTCTTTTTGAAAAATTGCACTTCTTGCTGTCGCCGAGTTCGGCTCCATAATAACGTGAATATTTTTCCCCGGGTATTTTGTAATGATCCCGTCCAAAGTTAATTCAACAGCTCTTGGGTGGTGAGCGAAGTCATCGATAACCAGAGCACCTTTATAAATACCGCGAACTTCCTGACGGCGCTTTACCATCTGAAGATCAGTGATCGCATTTGAGATTTGATCTTTAGTGAATCCTTCAGTTAGAGCATAAAGGATGACTGCTGATAAATTTAATACGTTATGTTTTCCGATTAAGTTTGTTTGAAAAACATAATCTTCTTTGTTGTATCTTAATTGAAACTTTGTTCCTTCTGGACCTGCTGATAAAAACTTCGGACCGATATCAGAGTTCTCTCCGTATCTCATCCAACGAGATTTATCTTCAGTGCTGAATTCGCTGTATAGTTCATTTGCCGCTACATAGTCTGAAGAGAAAATGAATTTCTTTTCGATATGAGGGATCGCTGCTCTAAACTGATCTTTAATGGCCTCAACAGATTCAAAAATATCTGCATGATCATACTCAAGTGAAGTAAGGATCATGTTATCAAGAGAGTATGAACGGAACTTTGAAATTTTTTCGAAGTAAGCTGAATCGTATTCGTCTGATTCAATGAAAAAGTATTTACCACTTCCAAGTCTTGAAGATGGACGACCTTCCATAACTCCACCGATTAAATAACCAGGATTAGCATTCATGTTTTCAAACATCTGAGTTGCTAAATATGTCGTCGTTGTTTTCCCGTGAGTTCCAGCGATACCAATCACATTCACTTCACTTAAAACCAAGGCCCCGATTGATGTTGGAAAAGAAGCGAACTTCACTCCCGACTCTTCAATCATCTTAGCGTCCGGCCCGCCATTTGGAATAACGTTACCAACAACAATTAAATCGAATGACTTTAAAAATGCCTGATCAATATTGTCGAGTTTATGAAGTGGGATTCCAGTTGATTCTAAATATGTACTCATTGGCGGATAAAAATTTGTATCCCCGCCTTCAACTTCAAAACCTTTTTCTTTTAGTAAACATGCAGCTGCACCCATTCCAGTTCCACAAACTCTGTAAAAAAACACTCGCTTAATATCTTTTTGAAGTTTTTTCAAAGCACTATAGTCAAGTTTGTTTGCTAAATTCATGAGTTTTCCTATCGGGTATTAGTTTTTTAGTTTCACAATCTTAACATATATATAGCTAAAACATAAGCCAAATGTTGCCGATGATATAGGGAGATTGGAGAGGAGAAAGAGTGAAATTTTTGGTTCAACATTTATTCATTTGTGCAGTGATTGTTTTAAGCAGTTGTACAACTGTTCCAAATCGATTTCCTGCGGAAGCTGAGAACACTCTCTTCGATGCCGTCTTTTCAATTCCGAAAGGAAATATTCCAAGTGAAAAAAGTTATAAAGAAAATTTTACAAATGAACTCACTTTTCAACAAGAAAGAATAGAAGCTTTTAAGCTTAAAATTGAACTGATCGAAACAAAAAGTCTTGCTGGAGATGCAGCTTATAAAATTGAATTATTAGTCGATCCCAAAACAGGATTATTAACTTATAAAGTATTTCATATACCATCGGCATTCAATGACCCCATTGCCTCATACCATCTGCTCGATTTCCTAAGTCATATTATTACTTCTGAACAATTTTTATCTCCCTATTCGACTTTCGAACTTTATTATAATGCCAAAAATGGTGACCCCATAGCACTTGAAGCATTCTATAAACTTCACGATCAAAAGAATCACTTCATTAACCAAGAGGCCAGTCCTTTTTTTGAAAGTGAAGGTTACAAAAAAAATAAGCATAATTTACAAAAGTTAAAAGTAGAACTTAACTCACAAATTAAAAAGTTTAAGGCCGAACGTGCAACTAAGCGCACAGAAAGAAAGATAGGTCTGGATGCTTTAGATAAAGCACCTGAAGGCAAACAATTTAGAATGCTTGTTGCTAAGGGCGATCGCGCTGGTGCAGCTGCTATCATAAAAAAATATCTTCCATGGGAAGCGATGGCGCCATTTGAAAAACAATTCTGGGAAAATTACCTTGCAGTCATGGTGAATCCAGTTCCACTTGCAGAGCGAGTTTTAATTTATCGAGGCCTGGGTGATGACTTCGTCAACCGTGCCTACGTTGGAGGAAAAGAGCTTTCAGAAAAAGAAGCCATTCTTCAGAATAAGGCCTTTTTTATGTCATCTGTGATGATTAAAAATCAAGGGTCATGGAACCGTAGACTACGCTCATTGGAAGCAATGAATGAAAAATACATTGTTGAAATTAATGGAACCAGTGAATTTTCACAATCGGCACGCATTACATCTATGTTTTTAAATCACTCTGCCAATCCACAAGGCAGCCCATTTTTATCTTTTAGCCCGGCCATGAGTGTTGCTGAAGGTTTTGTTGGTGGAAAAGAAAGAGTGTCCGGATATCTTTTTGATCCAAGAATTCTTTCCTTCAATTATACATCGGCCTTCGAAGAAGAGATTGAATACCTCGTCCCTCTCACGACATTTCCTGATGAACTAGTCGGGATCCTCGATCAAGATTTAACTCCTGGTGAATACAAGATCTATCACAATGAAGAGTTTATGAATAAGAGACTCGAAAAACTTATTGCAAGCGTCTATGGTGAAAATAAAAAATCTGAAGTTGTTGGTAAAATAAAACAAAACACTTATGACTTTTTTAAAGGCAATTACGCTTTTATGAAAAATCCTGAAATTCAAGATATTGGAAAATCTAATTTAACTTTTTATAAGAATTTTTTAACTAAAAATGATCCTCAACCAGCTCTTTCTCCTACTGGAGAACTAGACTGCAAGAATCTCATTAAATTTTTCTGGGTGGCTAACTAATGAAACTAACATCTCTACTTATTATTCTCTCACTCTTTATTTCCAGTTGTGCCAATTGGGAACGTGGTGTTTCGACTCCGTTTTCAAGTGTAAGCAGACTTCCCGCTTCTGCGGTTGATGAAATTACTTACTACCTGTCTGTAGATAAATTTAAATATTATTTAAATGAATACTCAGTTGCTCAGGAAGGAAAAATTCCTGATTCAATTATTGCTCACCTACGCGGAGTAACGATTGAAGAAATCATGAATTCAACTATTGATCCAGAAGCTCTAAAAGATGCTATCAACTATGACAAGATTATCTGGAACATGCTTCAGGAAGAAAAACTTACTACTGGAGTCACCGAAGCTCAGCTGAAATGGGGATACAATTTCTTCAAAAATAAATTAAATGAAGCTTTCGCTCTTGCTCCAAGTAAATTAGATATCGCTTTAAGCCTTCCAAGTACGAGCTCAGACATCGATAAAGGTTTAGTTGTTGTTCCTGAAGTTCTAGCTCCAGAAGATATGACTCTGGACTCTGGTCACTATATTTCAAACCGTACGACACGTGCTATTTTTTGGGAAGCTAACCAAAACAATCGTCCGATTGAATTCCATTTAGGTGACAGCCGCGAATTCTTAAAAGAGCTAAAAGATAAAAATGGAAAACTTCTCTATGAAGTTAAGCCTTTCGCGAAAAACTATAACAAAATTTATATTATTCAATACCCAGGTGAAGCGACTTACCGTTACGCCATTACTAACATTGGTGGACAGGATCGTCTTGATCACTTATCACACCAAATTTCTCTTTCTAATTTGAAAGGTGAACAACTAAAAGGAAAAGTTTTAGTTAAAGGTGATATCAAAAAATTTCATGCCTCAAAAGCTGAAGAACACGCGCTTCAACTTAGACTTCTTCCACAGGCCGACAGAGTTATCATCGGTCAAAAAGAGTCTATTGATGGAAAGTTCAACCTCTTCTGGAAAGTAAAGGCCTTAAAAAATCTCTACGATGAAGATGAAGCCGCCTTTCAAGCAAAGATTTCTTCTCTTGGTGACAAAGATAAAGCTAAGTTTTTTGCTATGATGAACAATACGAGCGGATATGAAACCCTTTTTAAAGATAAAAAAATCGTAGAAGACACTTATGCTCTTTTTGAAAAAGAATTCGCAGCTAAACCAAATATGGTTCCAGGGAAATTTAAAATTTACAACTACGATAACTTCACAATTGAAATGTGTGATTACGTTTTTACAAATTCTGATAATAAAACCGTTCGCTGGAGGGTTGTCTCTAACGTTTGGGGAGATGAAGTTATTCCTATCGCTGAAGCTTTAAAGCAAACTGGCCATACTAATGTGACTTACATGGGTACAGCTGGGGCCTTTGCCACGAAAGGATATAAGGTTGGAGACCTGGTCTCTCCTTCCACTGTACGCGATGGAGAGAATGCTCTTCCAATGCAATCAACACCAATGAAAATCGAAGGAGCAAAATACGGTGGTTCAGTTGAACACGTGGGATCTCCTTTTGAAGAAAGTAATGCATGGTTAGCGAAAGCTCAGGCACGTTCTGAGTTTGTTGAAGTTGAAACATCTTATTTACGTCGTATTTTTAATGGCCCTCAGGATAATTTGGAAATCTTTTTACTGATTTCTGATATTTTAGGAAGTGATACAGAAACACTTGCCCACGCTAGCAGTTCGAAAAGAAAAAATGCTCAGAACAAACTTCTGGCAAAATTATTTGAAAGAGATTCAAGAGGACTTCCTGCTCCGATCGCTTTTGAAGCTCTTGACCCTGCTATCAAATTAAAAAATTTAGTTTTTAAAGTGCTGGAAAAAAAGACGGCTGCTTTCCGTTACTATGTTTATTCGAGCTTGAAAAATAAAGGCGTGGTCACTGAAAAAGAAATCCTGGACTTTGCTGCTTCAAAACAATCTTTTACAGACTCTTTCCTTCTGGATCGCTTAGTAAAAATTGGTGAAGTCGTTCACGAAATAAAAAAATCATATCCGAATGCCGGTGAATTCGAAGTGGCCTTCTCAAAAAGTCTGGTTGAAGGAACATGGAATCCCAAAGAAGAAAAACTAAATATTATTTTTAAAGCTAAAAACCCTCAGAGTGAATTAGTTTTAAAGCAGGCCCTATCAGGTAATAAGAAATTTATTGATGATATGAAATCTTATGCAAATCTTGATGTCAAAATGGGCATCGATGATCCGAATATGATTTGGATGAAGGTTCCGGAAAAAACGGATCCAGACTTCTTAGTAAAAATTTACGCTGTGACTGGATTTAAAAACGCCGGTCTTTATAAGAACGTTACTTACAATGGAAATATCACTTTAGACTTCTTGCCTACGTCTAAAGCTGCCAACGCTCTAGAGGCATTTTATCAAGGTGTAGGACTAGTCCCCGCTAGTACGAAAGACCTTGGTGGAACTTGTTTGCAAGCTATGCAGAGATTTTTACAACTTATGTAAACTCACTGCTCGGGGAATAGATGAAGTTTTGTGGTTACGCCATTTTTTTATTCATGTCACTGCTGCTGCAGAATTGTGATAACAATATCACTATTGCAACTGCGCCCTCGCGCCATATTGCCAGTGATTTCGTAGAAAAAATTAACGGCAAAGAGAGCATCTCTAAAGGAGTCAGTGAATTTTTAAGTGAAGAGCAAAATCTTCACAACAAAGATCTCTGGGGAAAACATGCCTTTGCTTCAGGGACGGATCCTAAGTATGTTCCTGAAAAAAATCCTAAATTTCCACTGCCTTACTATTTAATTCCAGAATCGGATGCAAAATTTCTTTATTCAAAAGGCCTGGATGCCAAAATTGCCGATCAACTCTATTTATTAGTCAGCGGTGTAAAATATTATAAATTATTTATTCACCCTGAATCAGAAGACCAATTCTCTTTTTTAAAAAATGCTTACCGTTATATTGGGCCGATTGAAACAGAGTTCATGGCCTCTCCAACTTCAAGCTATAGCTCACTGATTGTATGGAATCAAAGTAGTAAAAGAAAACCTTTTATCGTAAAAGTCAGTCTGAATAAAACAGCAGATAGTATTAGTGAAAATGAGGTTGAACGCTCAATTGCCAATCAAAGAGTCTTTGAACACATTGGATCTGATAAATTGGCCCAGATGAATGTCAAAATCTTTCCAGAATCAGGTGGGCTCATCTTCAATCGACAAACGGGAAGCTCTTCCGAAAAATTAGGTGGCCAGCTCATTAAAGAAATCCCTGAAGAAATTATTAGTGGAAAAAATAAATGGTTTTCATTTTCTGCCTTAATGAGTCCGAATCGTCAGCCTCACCCGCTTATTATAGATGTCATTAAAAAAAGTGGTTTGAACTCTTACGCCTTTTTTGAAGAGTATATGATCACAAGCTACCTTACGATGTTTGAAAATCTCTCTCTTAAAAATGGCATTAATTTTGAGCCACATTCACAAAATTTAGTTTTTGAAACGACTCCTGATTTAAAACCAACAGGCAAATGGGTCCTACGTGATTTTGGTGGAGTCTGGACAGATCCAGTGGCCATGGCCGGAAATGGTGGACCACTTGAAGTTTACATGAATGCTGGTAGTGCTGCTAAATACAACCTACGTGGTGGTAGAGGAAACTATATTAGTAGTTACGCCTTTTTCTATAAACGCCAGGTCTTCGATCTCCTACTTGCTGAAGTTGCAAAATACGATACGTCACTCACTGTCGCTAAAGTAGATGAGCTCAAAGGAAAAATTGACAAGATGTACTTGAGGCAAATCAATTCATACTTAAAGCTGAATTTAAAATACGCTCCAGATATGTCGACTTATCAAAAAATTGAACAGATTGTTTTAGATCAAACCACTCTCGATAATAAAATTAAAAAGAAACCTCTCAAAGATAGTTCTGAGTTGCGTGCTTTTTTTGAAAGAAAAAAGGCCAACCAGGAGTGGATTAATTTATCTAGTCAGACCAATGGTAAGACGACTTATTTCTTAACTGACCATGCCGTCTATGAACTCATCGACAATAAGATTGTAGGTCTCGCCCTGTTTAATCAAATTGAGATTGAAACTTATAAGACCAACGAGGGTATGCAAGATGGATTTTTAAAAGATTTTCAGTATAGGCCTCGTGTCGGCTGCTTTGGAATGATTAAAAATTTCTTTCGTTAGCCCCGCTAATTAATTAAACTTGCTACATTCATAAGAAACCCTATAGTCGTTCGGCTGCCATCCTATTGATTTCATTGTGTAATTTTTACAGAAATCTTCTGGGGTAATTAAAAATCCTATATATTCTCCTTACAAATTTTTTATATAAAGAGGTTATATTATGAAAGCACTTATTCTAAGTTTACTAGTTCTATCATTCGCTGCTCATGCAGATGAATCAACAACAACTCGTTCGTACAAAAAAATCAGTTCGGTTGAAGCAGTAGTAACAATCACTGAAGAAAGCAACGAAGGTACTCAGGCAGCAATCTACATTGATGGAATCGAAAGCGATCGCTTTTTATCTGACCTGGCAGCAGATAAAAACTCTCCTTTGGCCAAAGCTATTGCAGAAATTGAAATGGAAAGCTGTGGAGAAGTAAGCACGTCACCATTAGAGTATATCGAAGGATGTGGATCTGTTGAAATCACGAATTCAGTTCAAGTATCTTACGGTAGAGGTGGATGGGCCTCAGCTGGTCAATCTTCTATTTACTTTGTTGGATTTAGATTTGATGGAACAGGAAATATGTTTGATTCTAGTTACATGATTAAAGTTTCAGAAAGCGTAGAAGCTCAAACTGATGTTAATGGTGAATACAATGGAACGCTTTTAAAAGTTTACTCTCTTGATAAAGTAACAAAACTACCTGAAGAATTAAAATAAAAAATCTTCTTATAAAAAAGGCCCTGCAAAGGGCCTTTTTTTATTTCCAGTTTTCTATTCTAAATAAAACACAACCTGACTCACAACTCTCACCTTCTTCTTCAATGACGTCTCCGAATCGTAGTCATTAATCGGTGAGCCAATCGAAAACAACCCTTGAGAGGCATTCTTAATATCCCCTACTTTCGCCCCAGCATTCACCGCAAAACTCTGCGCTGCCGCTTTAGCATTTTTCGTAGACTCTTCAAGCATCTTAGGTTTAATCGAATTTAAATCAGTAAAAAAGTAACTGATCCTGCTACTTGAAAGTGCCACACCTTTACTCAAAAGCTCGTCCGTCTTTTGACTTGCCAGCACCAGCTTATCAATTTTTTTACTAGTTACAACAAACCCACCACGATAAACAAAGCGTGCCCCTTTTCTTTCCCCATACTCTTGAGCTTCTTTATCCGTAATGTTCCCGGCATCTTTTTGAATTTCTTCTTTTGAAAATCCCTGTGCTTCTAAAAAGGCCAGTGTTGCTGCCTGAATTTCAATAGTCTTTTTATTCAAGTCCATCATATTGTCTGAAGCTGCATTCACCGTTAACGACCAGCGGGCTTCATTAGAATCAACAATTCTCTCTGACAAACCTTTCACTTCAACCACTCTGTCGAGCTTCTTGAACTGAATAATACCGTTGCCGATAAAAAATCCACCTAAGGCCACACCAAAGGCCACTATCGCACTAGAAATTGAATTCATTACATCCTCCAGATAGCAGCACCAAGTGCTTTTCTTAATTTAGTAAGTCCCGATCTTTCGTACCAATATGTTTGAGTAGCATTCGTTAAAATCACAGCACCGATATTTGTTTCCGGATTTATCCAGAAAGATGTTCCAGTGAAACCTAAATGGCCAAACGTCTTTGTCGTCGCTCCCTTTCCTGCAAGTGTGTTTTCCGGGTCCATCACATGATCAAATCCCATCACAAAACGGTCTTCGTTTTTGTGAGTCTTAAAAGCATTCAACATCTGTTCATTCATTGAAGCTTTCTGATTTAAATTAATCAATGATCTACAAAGTCCGTCAATCGTTGCAAACAATCCAGCATGAGAGACAAACTCAGCAATGTTAAAGCAATTATTGTCATGGACCTGCCCGCTTATAATCTGCTTATTTCTAATCCCGTACTCAGGCGAAAAAGCATTCTCAGGCAGCTCCATCCAGTGAACCAATTCGGGATCGAAATAATAAGAACATAATTCTTTTAACTTCTTACCGGATTTCTTTTCAATTTCCAGCATACATCTCAGCGATGAGTAATCTGAGTACAATGTAGGTGACAATTTCACATCGTAAGAAAGAATTTCTTCTCTCCACGTTTTTTTTGATAATAATCCCCCGCTTGGAAGACCTGCGGTGTGATTGAGTAGTAAGTTACTTTTTTCATCAAATACTTCCGGAGACTTTAATCTCACGGCCGAATTGGTTAAGGCCTTTGTTAAACTCGCCAAATCAAAATAGAGATAAGGTTTTTCAGACACAACATTGGTTGCGCTAATTTCAAAATTTTCAAACTTTTGATTTTTAAAATCAATGACACCGACTGCAAGCGAGTCGAAATGTTGATCTTCTAATAAACTAAGGGCCGAATCTAATAATTGATTTTTCATGCAATAAGTTTAACATAAAAAGATGAAAACTCTATTAGCAGTCTCTGGTTCTAATCGTTCAAGCTCAAAAAACTCTCAGATCCTTCGTCATATAAAAGAAGAATACGCTGGAGTCACTCAAGTTGAGATCTTTGACGCGATTGATGGTCTTCCGCATTTCAATCCTGATATTGAATTTGCTCCCAATGATGCTCTCTTCAAATGGAGAAAGGCGCTGATTCAAGCAGACGCTATCCTTATCTCTACTCCCGAATACGCTCATGGAATCCCTGGAAGCCTTAAGAACGCTCTTGATTGGATCGTTGGCAGTGGTGAACTGATGGATAAAAAAGTTGGTTTGATCTTCTCTTCAAGTTCAGAAGCGATGTTTGTTCAGGCGCAATTATTGGAAGTGTTAAAGACGATGTCGGCGAGAGTGAGCACTGAGTGGAGTTTTAAAACTTCAGGTGTTGAAGTTACACCTGAAGTTAAAAACATTATTGAAAAATTACTTATCTAATTTGATCATTGTTCTTACGATTTTGTCAGCACGCTCATACGTATCGCAAACAACGATAATTTTATTCGTTGAAAACTCAACAGTCTTAGCAAACGTTTTATCCGCAAGTTTTTTCTTACTTAGCATAATTCTTGTTTTATCAGCTAATTTCTTTGTAGCTCCTTTTGTGTGATAAACAAAAGTCACCAGGCCATCTTTATTGATCATCATTGGAATGTTATTTTCGCTAACAACATAAATAGGAGCAGTCAGGAAATCACCTGCTCTTTTACTGATAACTGTATTTGCCAAAATCGTCATCCCACCATTCTTATTAAGGAATTTTTCGAATTCAACGTTAGCATTTTCTTTTGTCAGGTCTACATCCGGAACAGCAAGTGTCACTTCATCTGTGATAGCTGGATCAATTGACAATTTTTTATTAGTTAATCTTGAATAAAGATCAACACAAGCATTAACCCCTTCGCATCTTTCAGCATAAGAGTTAACTGAGAATAAACATAGAAGTGTAAAGATAGATAGTAACTTCATAAAATCCTCCCTAAAAAGCAAAGGGCCATCACTGGCCCTTAGTGCTTACTAATTATTTTGTATTTCTAATCGCTGCCTGAGCTGCTGCCAATCTTGCGATAGGCACACGATAAGGCGAGCAAGAAACGTAATCAAGTCCAATCTTATGACAGAACTCAATCGATTTCGGCTCTCCACCATGCTCTCCGCAAATCCCAAAGTGCATATCAGGATTAGCTTTGCGCCCTTCAGTTACTGCATGTCTCATTAAGAAACCTACACCTTCCTGATCGATAGAAACGAATGGATCATTTGGAACCAGACCTTTACTAACGTATTCAGGTAAGAACTTTCCAGCATCATCACGAGATAAACCAAACGTTGTTTGAGTTAGATCGTTTGTACCAAAAGAGAAGAACTCTGCATGTTTTGCAATTGATCCACCCATGATGGCAGCTCTTGGAAGCTCGATCATTGTTCCGATTTTGTATTTTACTTTTTTACCTTTTTCTTTAAACACTCTTTCAATCTCAGCGATTGCTTCTGATTTAAGAAGACTTAATTCACCTTCAACTGCCACAAGAGGGATCATGATCTCAGGGTAAACATTGATTCCTTTATCAGCACAGATCAGTGCAGCTTCGATGATCGCTTGAACTTGCATGCGATAAATCTCAGGGAACGTTACACCAAGACGGCATCCTCTGTGTCCAAGCATTGGGTTGAACTCATGAAGTTGCTCTCCACGATTTTCAATTGCTTTAAGATCTAATCCAAGACTTGTAGCAAGTTCTTTTTTATCTTCTTCAGAATGAGGAAGAAACTCGTGAAGAGGTGGATCTAAAAGACGAATATTTACTGGAAGATTATTTAATACCGTAAAAATTCCAACGAAATCTTCTCTCTGGAAAGGAAGAATTTTCGCCAGTGCTTTTTCTCTATCAGTGACAGTGTTAGCAAAAATCATTTCACGAACAGCAAGGATTCTATCTTTTTCAAAGAACATATGTTCTGTACGAGTCAGACCAATACCTTCAGCGCCAAACTTAATGGCCACTTTAGCATCTTCAGGAGAATCAGCATTTGTTCTTACACCAAGCTTTCTGAATTCATCAGACCACTTCATGAAAGTTGCAAAGTCGTCAGTGATAGCAGCATCGATTGTTGGAACTAGTCCTTCAATAACTTCACCTGTTCCACCGTCGATTGTAAGGAAGTCACCTTCTTTATAAACTTTTCCACCAACAGTTAATGTACCAGCTTTTGCATCCACCATAAGAGCAGAACAACCAGCAACACAAGGTTTCCCCATTCCGCGAGCAACAACCGCTGCGTGAGAAGTCATCCCTCCTCGAGCTGTTAAAATACCTTGAGAAGCGACCATTCCGGCAATGTCTTCTGGAGAAGTTTCCTGGCGAACCAGAATAACTTTCTTTCCTTCTTCGTTCATTGCATGAGCATGCTCACTTGTAAAAGCAATCATACCACCGCCAGCACCTGGAGATGCTGGAAGACCTTTAGCGATAATTTTCTTAACTGCTTTTGGATCTAATCTAGGGTGAAGAAGTTGGTTTAAATCTTCAGGACCAACTCTTAGAAGTGCTTCTTGTTTTGAAAGAATCCCTTCTGAAACCAGGTCAACGGCAATCTTGATTCCAGCTGCTGCAGTTCTCTTTCCGTTTCTTGTTTGAAGAATATAAAGTTTTTTATTTTCAATTGTGAACTCAATATCCTGCATGTCTTTGTAGTGAGCTTCCAGTTTTTTATAAACTGTCGTCAGGTCCGCGAACGCTGCTGGCATTGCTTCTTCAAGAGTCTTGAAGTGTTTGTTTGAATCGTTCTTTGAGAAATCGTTAATTGGTTGAGGAGTTCTGATTCCCGCAACAACGTCTTCACCTTGAGCATTGATTAAATACTCACCGAAGAATTTTCTCTCTCCAGTTGATGGGTCACGAGTAAAACATACACCAGTCGCGCAGTCCTCACCCATGTTACCAAAAACCATTGATTGAACGTTTACTGCTGTTCCCCAGCTATGAGGGATATCGTAAATCTCACGGTACTTAACAGCTCTTGGATTTCCCCAAGAATTAAATACTGCAGACACTGCTAACCACAATTGCTCCATTGGATCAGTTGGGAAAGACTCACCTGATTCTTCGAGAATAATTCTCTTGAATACTGTTACCAGTTCTCTTAAATCAGCTGCTGATAATTGAGTATCTTCATGAACTCCACGTGCTTCTTTTAAATCTTCAAGAGTTGCTTCAAGAAGAGAAACGTTGAAATCCATAACAACGTTTGCGTACATTTGAATGAATCTTCTATATGAGTCCCATGCAAAGCGGTCGTTGTTTGTTAATTTTGCTAAACCTAAAACTGATTGATCGTTAAGACCAAGGTTTAAAACTGTATCCATCATCCCCGGCATTGAAGCACGAGCACCTGATCTAACAGAAAATAGAAGTGGATTGGCATTGTCACCAAACTTCTTTCCAGTCATCGCTTCAACTTCAGTGATTGATTTAAGAACTTGCGCTCTTACGTCCTGGTTGATGCTTTTCTTGTTCTTCTCATAGTCCAAACAAGCTTCAGTCGTTACAGTAAATCCTGGCGGCACTGATAGTTTTAGCGAACACATCTCGGCAAGGTTTGCACCTTTTCCACCAAGAAGATCCTTCATGTCTTTGTTCCCTTCTGTCTTTTCTGCGCTGAAGAGATACACCCATTGCTTTGTCATTTATACACCTCGGTTAATTAAGGCCAAATTAAAATTTAAATTTATCTTTTAAATAATTTTGTACGTTAGCAATACCAATTCTCTCTTGAGTCATTGTATCGCGGCTTCTGATTGTGACTGCATGATCGTTTAATGTATCGAAGTCTACAGTAATACAATAAGGAGTTCCGATCTCATCCTGACGTCTGTAACGTTTTCCGATTGATCCAGCTACATCGTATTCTGATTTGTAGTTAGCACTTACATCTTCAAATAATTTATTTGAAACTTCTTCAAGTTCAGATTTTTTAGAAAGCGGCATGATCGCAGTTTTGATCGGAGCAAGTGCCGGGTGGAACTTCATTACCGATCTTTCTTTATCTGGATCCCCTGCATTTTCTAATCTGTAAGCATCACAAAGAATAGCTAGTAAACATCTGTCTGCACCAACTGAAGTTTCAATTACGTATGGAAGATATTTTTCGTTATTAACCTGGTCAACATAGTTCATATTTTTACCAGAGAATTCCTGGTGTTGTTTTAAGTCGAAGTCTGTACGAGAGTGAATCCCTTCCATCTCTCCCCATCCCATTGGGAATTCATATTCGATATCTGTAGCA
Source organism: Bacteriovorax sp. PP10 (assembly GCF_035013165.1). Taxonomy (NCBI): domain Bacteria; kingdom Pseudomonadati; phylum Bdellovibrionota; class Bacteriovoracia; order Bacteriovoracales; family Bacteriovoracaceae; genus Bacteriovorax; species Bacteriovorax antarcticus. Next base: position 243,495 of record NZ_JAYGJQ010000002.1, on the reverse strand, counting down.
GCGTCAGCGTAGTGAGCTAATGAATCTGGTCCATGTGGTGCCCACTTAATTTTTTCAGCGCGCAGACCATTTTCAACGTGCCATTTCCAACGTGTTTCTTTCCATTGCTCCATCGACTCTTTTTGAGTTCCTGGTTTTACGAAATATTGCATTTCCATTTGTTCGAACTCGCGAGTTCTGAAAATGAAGTTACCTGGAGTGATTTCATTTCTGAATGCTTTACCGATTTGAGCGATACCAAATGGTAATTTTTTTCTCATCGTTGTTTGAACGTTTAAGAAGTTTACGAAAATCCCTTGAGCTGTTTCTGGTCTTAAATAAACCATTGAAGAAGTATCTTCCATTGCTCCCATTTGAGTTTTAAACATCAAATTGAATTGGCGTACATCTGTGTATGATTCTTTTGATCCACACTTAGGGCATGGTTTCGTCATATCGATATTGTCTGCTCTGAATCTTTCTTTACAAACTTTACAGTCGACCATTGGATCAGAAAATCCGTCAACGTGACCAGAAGCTTTCCAAACTGTTGGGTGCATAAGAATTGAAGCATCGATACCTACTACGTCTTGACGTAGAGTCATCGATTTCCACCAGCGAGCTTTTAAGTTATTTTTTAACTCAACTCCATACGGTCCCATATCCCAACATGAATTCAATCCACCATAAATTTCTGATGATTGAAAAACAAATCCACGCTGCTTACACAGGGCCACTAAGTCACTCATTGATTTTAAATTGCTTTCATTAGACACGCTAATTCTCCAGGCTATATATATGAAAATTTGTCTCTAAAAGATTACTTTTTAGCTGGGTATTTGTAATTAAAATTTTTGATTTAAATGACTGGAATACCGCCCCAGATAACACCGAGCGGTATCCAATGGAAGGCCTAGGCCTTTAAAGAAAGCTCATAAAGTTTTTTATACTCGCCATTTTTCGCGATTAGCTCAGCGTGCGGCCCTTCTTCGACTAAACGGCCGTCTTTTAAAACGAAGATTCTATCGTAATCCTGAACAGTCGAAAGTCTGTGCGCTACAGCGATAACAGTTTTATTCCCAGCAATGGCCTCAAGGGCGCGCTGAACAACTTTTTCAGATTCATTATCAAGAGCACTCGTCGCTTCATCAAAAAGCAGGATATCCGTATTCTGTAAGAATGCGCGGGCAATCGTCAGGCGTTGCTGCTGACCACCAGAAAGCTTCGCTCCCCTGTCGCCAATCACCGTTTCAAGCCCATTTGGAAGTTTATCAACGAACTCAGAAGCATAAGAAACTTCCAGCGCTTTTCTAATTTGTTCATCTGTAAACAATCCACCGATAGTCAGGTTGGATCTAATAGTATCGTGGAATAAAAAAACATCTTGAGACACAAGTCCAAAGAGCTTTCTAAGCGGCTTCAATTCAATTTCAGAAAGCTTTCTTCCGTCGATTGTGATTGAACCATTATCAATTGGGTATAACCCTAAAAGAAGATTTATCAGCGTCGATTTTCCAGACCCAGATAAACCAACAAGCGCGATCTTCTGTCCTTTTTTCACTGAGAGACTTAGGTTTTTTAGAACTTCGCCTTCACCATAACTAAACGTTACATCTTTAACTACGATTTCAGATTCAAAGTGTTTCACTTCATAAGTTCCACGATCAACTTCTTCATCAAGATCTAAAATTTGATTGATACGATCAGCAGCAGCTAGTCCTTGTCCAAGTTTTACATTGGCCTGAGAATACTTTCTGATTGGATCCATAAGTAGAGCAAGAGCTGCTACGAACTGAATGAAATCCCCGATCGTCATCGCTCCTGATTTAATTCTGAAGTAAGCAAAAACAATCACACAAGAAAAAGCAATCGCTCCCACAAGTTCAACGAATGGATGGGCAATCTCTTCAACTTTCGATGTTCTCATCGTATAATCGAAATAATAATTTTGTGATCTGATAAAACGACTCATAACAAATTCTTGAAGGTTAAACGCCTTCGTTACTTTGTGAGCAGATAAACCTTCACTTAGATTGTGAGTTAATTCAGCACGGCCTTCCTGAACTTCAGATTGGTTTGCTTTAACTTTTTTCCCACTTACCTGGAAGATAATAACAAACAACGGCCCAACAACTAAGATAACTAGAGTCAGTTGCCAGTCACTGTAGATTGCAAGTCCAAGGTACACCAGGGCCTTTACCGGCTCTCTGATAATATCAACGATAGCTCTAAACGATTGAGCAAAAATCTCAGCGTCGTTCAAAATTGTCGAGAGCATGCGCCCTTGTTTATTTTGATTGTAAAAAGAAGTTGGCAGTCTTTGAAGTTTAGCAAAAAGTCTCGCTCGCATATCCGAGTTCATTTTTTCGCCAACAAATCTCATCCAGTAGAAATGATAATATCTTGTCGGAAAATTTAAAATCCCTACAAATAAAAGTAGTCCTGCAAGTGTCAGTACTTCGTTTAACGAAGAGTCACCGCTTAGACCTTTATCAAAAATAGGTTTAACTAATTTAACCTGAGCTCCGGCAAGAGCAGCAAGTACGAATGATAATAAGAATGAAGCAATCGCCATTTTCTTATAAGGTTTAAGATACGGCCAAAGCTGTTTAACAAGTTTTTTAATCATGCCCTACATTAGCAGGACGGGCGTTAAAATACCATAGAAGCGGTCTTAAAATCTTTTTCTTCGAAGTGAAACTGAAAGCAAAAATAATGAAAGAGCATTCTAGGAAGTGATTTGTATTCCAGCTTGAGGGATCCAAGTTCCGAATACTTTGTGTGCGCTATGTGGCCAACAAGCTCCCATAACTCGCGTCCCGACTGAACCGAGTAGGATTTGTTTTGGTTTACGCATGGTGGGCAGGCAAATCCTCCTTCCTCCGGAATCAAATACATATCATTGAACCCCTGAAGCTCTATTCCGCAAAGCGTGCAATGCTCTCTTTCAGGGAAAACTCCCAAATGAAGCAGAGTCTTTGTCAGGAAAACGACAGAATGCGAGTGACTGTAAAATGATTTTTCTTTAAGTGAGCGCTCCAGATGCACAAGAGCATTACTAAGCGAGGTGAATAGTCCTACCATCTCAGTATTTTCTTCGTGAACGTCGTGAAGATTTTCAGTTGGCGCAATTTTGTTAATCACTTCAAGAAAGAAGCACATTAAATAAAAAGCGCTGTGATTGTTTCTGATCATGTCGTGATGCCAGACCATATTCCATTCTTTAGCGTGGTAAATTTCAGTGTTGGTTTTAGCTTGAGAAAGTTCAACCGAAAGCATGAATCCTAATTCAATGATTGAGGACTTTTGTTTTTTCCCACCGCCACGTCCACCGTAGAAGACGACAGAAATCTTTCTTCCAGTGCGAAGAAGCAGATGAGCGATGATGTGCCGTTCATCGTAGGGAATTTTGGATAGGACGATGCCTTCTACTTTGGTTTGCATTTATGCTGCTTTTAACCTTTTCGATATTAACTCTGCTAAAGCTTCTCTTATTAATTTTTGATAGTCAGTTTTTTCTTTGTTTGCAATCGTTTTTAGACTTTCCAACATTGATTCAGGAACCCTAAGTGTAATAGTCTTATTTTTAGGTTCAAACTCAAATAGATCACTAAACGTCATCCACTTTCCACCAAAATCAACATCTGAAAAATCTTGATCAAGAGGATCATCTCCACTCAAATCAAGGGGCCTTAATTTTTTTTTTGCCACAACTTTTTTTGCTACTTTCGTAGCTTTTTTCTTAGTTGTTGTTTTCTTCATAAAGTCTCCTCACTTCTTTCGCATGCACATATCGGGCAGAAATAATTCTAATTTTCAATATTCCTGAATTGGCCCTGAAGGTAAATGCAATAAATAAGTCACGATCTCTGTATTTACCAAAAGCAATAAAACGAGATTCTATAAAACTATGCTTATGATCATTTAGAATTTTAAAATAGTAATTTATAAAAAAATCTTCAATCATCGCAGTCGATATTTTTCGGATCCCATTCAAAACTTGAAATCTTCATATTCAACTTACCCTTAATGAATAAAAATGTAAATACAACATGTATTTACATTTCGATCCCTAAAAAATCTCCTAACAATATCTTTGCCTTATGCTTAATTCTATCCTTCGAAGTCGTATGAAACGAATCAGTCGTATAAACCTGATACTCACTTCCTTGCCTCCCACCACGCCCAATCATCTGCAACCAAAAGTCATAATTCTTCACTTCATAATCAATAAAAACTTTCCTGATCTCCGGAAGATTCACTCCATGACTAAGTGTCGTCGTCGAAAAAATACAATCAATCTTCCCTTCACTCACTTTCACTGCTTCTAAAAAGTTTTCAACTTCTCCACCAACACACCCAACAGCTTTAAACCCAAGCCTGCGTGCCCGATCAACAAACTCATCCACCTGACTTCGATAAGCACAAAAATATAAAAAGATTTCAGAATCCTTTTTCTGACGAATCTCTCTCCAGAATGCTTTTTGAATGTAATGAGGTTTGAGTCCTTTAAAACTAAGCATGCGCTCAGGAGTGCGATGCAACTGATGATTGCCATAATCCAGATGAATCCAAAAATCCTGATAATAACTTAAGTCTTTTTTCATCTTCGTCATTACGTCTTCGGCCATCGTCGCGGTGATCGCAAGAATAGGAAAATAGAAATTTAATATAGCTAAAAAACGTTCGTGTAAGACGGGGCGAAATTCTTCGCCCCAATGATAAAAGAGATGGAACTCATCAATTACAAAAAGAACTTTCTGCTCTTGATTACACAATTCTTCAATAAACTCTTCACTTAACAGCTCTGCTGTCGTGACGAGAAAGCTCTTCCTGGCAGCCATAAACTTCTCCAGACACTGATCCAGAGCAAGTTCACCACCAGCTAGAAAAACATTCTTCTCTTCATTTTTTTGCAAATTTGCAAAAACCTCATTAGCGAGGGCCCGAAGCGGAGAAAGGTAAATGATTTTGAAATCGGACTCACGATAGAACTCCACCACCATTCTGGTTTTTCCAGAAGCAACGGGAGCTGTGAGTAAGGTAAAACATGAGGGGTAAAATAAATCAGGGATAAGTTTCATGAAAAAGTATTATTCAATACAATCCCATGTCTCTTATCCCCAAATATGGAAGATTACGACGTGACTCTTCTCTTCAAAAATTAATCTTTATACTTCTCTTTCATTTCTTTCATGCGATTATGCATAATCTCGCGAAATTCTTTATTCTTTTTCTTTAAGACATTTTCTTTGAAATCATCTCTAAAAGCTTCGTCTTCTTTATCAAAAGCTTTATGTTTGTCTTTAATTTGTGACTTCAGCTCCTTATTGGCCTTCTTATCTCCAGGCTTCATCTGCTTCCATAAAAGAGTCATCTCTTTATTGTGAGCAAGTTTTCGGTCATACATTTCATTAATATGTTTTACATGGACTTCACGCATCTGCTGGATGTGGGTTTCTCTCATTTTTGCGCTCTCATCAGCGAACTTGTTCATTTCCTCAATCGTCTGTGCGTCGTTTTTTGGCGTCTCAGCAAAGGCCTGTGTCCCGAATATAAAAGACAGTGTAAGTACTGCATTTCTCGTTAAACTTAGTAAATTGCCCATATTAGAACCTCCATTTTTTGTCCTGTTGCTAGTTATACGCAACGATTTACCAAAAGTTTCACGAAACTTTTCCCCCAGACGCGCGTATTATGAGTGTATGGAAAACGCGCGAGTCATGAAGACGGCACCTACTGACAATGAACTAATGCAAATGTTTGCCGATCAAGATGATCAGGCCGCTTTCGAGCGCCTATATTTTAAGTACAAAGAGGCCCTAATTCGCTTCAGTTATGGTTATACATTTAACCAATTTAAGGCCGAAGAAATTGTTCACGACACGTTTTTAAAAGTTCATCGTTATAAAAATAAATACGATCCACAAAAAACTTTTAGAACCTGGCTTTGGACAATTTGTAAAAATACTAACCTCGATGCTTTGGATAAAAATCCCAACAGACGAGATGAGAACTTTGATGATTTAGAAACGGAAATTGAAGCGGTTGATGAAAATGTTTTAGATAAGTTAGTTAAAGAATCAACCAAAGAGCATATTGCTGAAGTGATTAAGAAATTGCCGCTGTCTCAAAGAGAAGCGCTGCTGTTATGGATGAATGATGATTTAAACTTTGAAGAGATGGGAAGCATCCTGCAAAAATCTCCTCAGGCCGTAAAGAACCTGGTACATAGAGCGAAAATTGGATTAAAAGCAAAATTAGGAGACTCACTATGAGTGGATTAAAAAAATCGTTAGTAGAAAAATTAGATGTAACACCATCTTCTGATTTTGATTCACGTTTTTTTGAAAAGCTTGAAAAAGAAAAGAAGCGCCCGCGTGTTTTTGCCAGCTGGCTGACATGGGCGATTAGTGGTTGTGCCACGGCTTCTGTGCTCTTCATTGCCATTAATAGCTACCGTGTTCCTGCTCCTACCTTCAACCACAAAGAATATGTGGAGTCGGCATTGGAAATTCAGTCAACTATGACTGACGATATTACCGGCGACGGAACTGTTGACTTGACTAGCTCTTCTTACGATGAGATCTAGTCCTCATGAACTCACTTATCCTTAAAAATTCAGATGGAATCATCACTGATTCCAAAATCATTGCCCATATGTTTGAGACCCTAAAAGCAAACCCAGGTGATGTTTTTAAATGCACTATTTTAGATCAAGGCCTGTGCCTTGGTACAATTGAGTCGCTGACAAAATCTGAATGCAAATTAAAGCTTTCTGAAATATCACCAGCTCAACCTCAATGGTTTAATTTAGTCGTTGGGATCTCTCGCCCACAAACAACAAAAAAAGTTTTGGAGCACGCAACCACTTTTGGTGCTAAGAAAATTCATTTTTTTAAAGCGGCACTTTCTGAAAAAAGTTATTTAGATTCGAAAGTTTTTGAGAGTGCTGAGTGTGAAGAGCATTTGCTTGCAGGTCTTTCACAAGCGGCCATTTATGGGTCACTTCCCATCGTTAAAACTGACAAATATAACCCAGCAGATAGCTATGCTGATATCCCTCAGAAGTTCATTCTAGACCTAAATGCTACCGAGAATTTTCTGGACCTAAGTTCTAGTATCAACTTTGATACCCCTGTGACTTTAGCTATCGGCCCTGAGCGCGGCTTTATTTCTGAGGATATAGCTCGTTTCCATGCGGCAGGCTTCAAGAGTGTCAAGATTTCGTCTAGCATTCTTCGAGTGGAACATGCTATATATTCGGCGGTATCTCAGTTAGAATTGATTAGAGGAAGATATTAATATGCTAAGAAAATTAGAAGCTTTATTTGATGAACAAGTTCGCCCGGCACTAGCTGCTCACGGTGGAAATGTTGAGATCGTCGATATTGATAACAACCAGGTTTTTCTTCGCCTTCAAGGTGGATGTCAGGGTTGTTCAAGCTCGAACGCTACACTTAAAGAAGGGATTCAAACTCTGATTAAACAAAACTTTCCAGAGATTACTGACGTGATTGATTTAACAGATCATGAAACGGGAGAAAACCCTTACATGTAGTCGTGGGCCTTTTGGTAAACGCCAATCGTTTTAAGCGCGCACTTTTTCCAGCTCCATTCATTTTGAAATTCAGCTAGATCAACTTTTTTCAAATTCCCTTTTTCCATAATCATACTTACGTTAAAAGCAATTTCTGCGGGATCCGCAGGATTGCTTTGATAGCAGTATCCACGGCCTATTTCATTAAGTGAACTGGTGTTGCTGGTGATGATATTCGTATTTTTTGCCAAGGCCTCTAAAACGGGAATCCCGAAGCCCTCGTACCAGCTGACAAACATCAGGCAGCTTGTCTCTTTCATGGCGTATTCTTTTTCATCATCACTTAAGTAACCTGTGACATGAATATCAGTTTTATATTTTGATGTTGAAATATAATCCATAATTTCCTGAGCATTAAATCCAGCTCTTCCAGAAAGAATAAATAACAGGTTAGGATTTTTTTCTTTTAAAATTTCAAATGCTTTAATTTGATTAATGAGATTTTTTCTTTCTTCAATATTACCGATGAAAAATAAAAATGGTCTCCCCTTCGTAATCGTTTTAATCAAATTAGGTTTTGATTCATCAATCACTGACTGATAAAAATCATTGCCGTGATAAACAACATCAATCTTCGATTCAGTCTTAGGAAAGTATTTAATAATTTCTGCTTTAGTAAACTCAGAAATAGCAATGATTCTCTGAACATCACTATTGAGTGCTTTCGTCATAATTTCAATTCGCCCTTGAGCAAATTTAGGATCTATCCATTTACCAACAAAAGGCTGCATATCGTGAATTGTGACAACTCTCGCTCCTCTCGATATAGTATTTAGTTTGTGATCCGTCCCGTGATAAACAGTGTCTTTACCAAATAAAAAAGGTGGAAGAGATTTCACTTTTTCATGAATATGCCCTTCGACAATGCTCGCTTTTGACAAACGACTCCACTTTAAAACAGGAGAAACATCAGACCCGAGTTCATTTTTTACATTTAAAAATAAATTTTTATTATAAACCCCAATTCCTGAGACCTGAGTATTTGTCAAAGGGGAGCAGTCTAAATATACTTTCAAGGTAGAATCCATTCTTATTGTGAGTAAAATTTGATAAAATTAACAGTGGCCATCATAACGTACAACGAAGAAAACAACATTGGTCGTTGCATTAGCTCTGTTCTTCCGATTGCTGATGAGATTCTCGTGGTCGACTCTTTTTCTACTGATAAAACTGAGGCCATCGCGACTTCGATGGGTGCTCGTTTTGTCAAAAACCCATTTGCGGGTCATATCGAGCAAAAAAACTACGCTTTAAAATTGTCGACTCATGATTATGTTCTTTCTCTGGATGCAGACGAGGCCCTTTCACCTGAGTTATTAGAACAAATCAAGTTAGTAAAAAATAACATTCAGTATAACGGTTACAGATTCAACCGCCTGACTAACTATAATGGCCACTGGGTTCGTCACTCTGGATGGTACCCTGATACAAAACTCCGTTTAGTAAAAAAAGATAAGGCCCTATGGGGTGGTGAAAACCCTCACGATATTTTACAGATGATTAATTCTGAAAAAGTTGGATTTTTAAAAGGCGATCTCCTGCACTATAGTTATGCTTCTATTTCTGCTCACGTTGAACAGACCGATAAGTTTACAACGATTGCAGCTCGCGCTGCTTTTAAGCAAGGCAAGCGCTCAAGCGTCTTTAAAATTGTCACTCGTCCGATGTTTAAATTTCTACGTGACTACTTTTTTAAAAGAGGTTTTCTGGATGGACGCAATGGCTTCGTCATTTGCTGTATCAATTCACTCTACGCTCTTTTAAAATACGCAAAACTTCACGCACTTCAAACTGGTAAAGAAATATGAAAATAGTTTTCTCTCATAATGGTGTTCTTCCGGTTTTAGGTTATGGTGGAATTGAGCGCATTTTATTCTGGCATATGGTGGAGCTTGCTCGCATGGGCCATCAAGTGGTTTTAATCGGCCACCCGGATTCAAAAGTTAAAGACTATGGAATCGAACTTATCCCAATGAAAGGAACTAACCTGGAATGGACAGAACAAGTCCCTGCAGACGCTGACATTATTCATTTAAGTTACAACTATAGATTCCCGGGAAAAATTCCAACGATTGTGACCATTCATGGAAATGGGCAAATCGGTGAAGTCTTCGATAAAAATTCAGTGTTCGTTTCTAAACGTCATGCTGAAATTCATGGCTCTGATCAGTTTATTCACAATGCCATTGATTTATCTGAATACCCTTATCATCCAAAAACAAAACGCGAATGGAAAAACTTTCTTTTCTTAGCGAAAGCTTCATGGCGTGTAAAAAATTTAAAAGATTCAGTTAGAGCTGCCAGAAAAAATAAAAAGCATCTTCATGTGGCCGGTGGCCGCTGGTGGGGATTGTCTCGTTATGTTCATAATCACGGTATTGTTGGTGGTGATGATAAGATGAGTATTATTCGTTCATGTGACTTCATGGTCTTTCCTGTTCGCTGGGAAGAGCCATTTGGGATCGCAGTGATTGAGGCCATGTCTCAAGGTCTGCCAGTGATTGGCTCTCCCTATGGAAGTCTTCCTGAATTAATTACTAAAGACGTAGGCTTCATTGCAAAAAATCATGACGAGTTAGAGTCTCTCGTTGCTGCTGACCATTCAAACACTTTTAACCCTGATGTTATTCGTAAGTATGTCGAAGATAATTTCAATGTTCGAAAACACGCTGAAAAGTATTTAGAGCTTTATAAAAAAGTGATTAATGGTGAAAGCTTAAACTCAACTAATCCTACTTATAAACTTCCTCAAAGAGCAGAAGACTTACTACCTTTTTAAGACCCTTGGTGCTAATTCCTACGTATTGAGTCGCTTATAAAATAAGTGAGAAAAAACCTTAACTACATTCTTCAACCTCTATTACAATAGGCCATGGCACTCAAAGAACACATTGATAATACCTTTAGAATTGACCCCGGACCAACTCCCATTTTTAAAATGGCGCTCTCATCACTTTCGATGACTGTTCCTTTAATTATTGGATATTTTAATAATCATTTATTCATTTCCATGATCGGCGCCTTAGTAGGTCTTCTTATTTATCTCAATGATCATTTTGGAAGTTTTGCTGTCAGAATAAAACACCTGATTGCCGCTTTCCTATTCTTAACTCTTGCCTTTGCCGTTGGAGCTTATTGCGCCGGAAACAATGTCGTTATTATCATCGTCCTTTTTATTCTTAGTTTTTTAGTTGGAAAATCTAAAGACTATGGAGTTGAGTTGGAAAAAATAATGCTCTTTGTAGCATTGCAATTTCTAACAGGTTCTTCGTCTCAAATTTACAAGACGGAGCTTCTTCCTTTATTGGGTTATGTCTCAATAGCTTTTTTAAACTATCTTTTCTGGGTCACATTTATTTTCGTCATTGTTAAACATCCGGTTTCTCCAATGATTAGCAAACGTGAAACGATTAAAAAAATTATGTCACAAAACAAGACGCTTAAATTTCCTTTAGTGTGTGCCATTTTTGCATGCCTGGGGTATTTTGCGGCCACATTTTACGATGTCTCTCATCCTTACTGGATTATTGGGACTTACTTGATTGTGATCTTACCTGACAGCTACCAAAGTATTTATAAAAGCGGTCAACGCTTATGTGGAACAATCATCGGCGTTGTACTGGCGTCTATCATTCTCACTTACATTCATGACCCTCGAATTATTATGGCCCTTATCTTCTTCTTCTCATTTTTTATGCCAGACGGGATTGCAAAAAACTACTGGGTTGGAAATGTGTATATTGCGGCCTTAATTATGCTTTTTTTAGAATTTGGTATTCCCAATTCGACAGTGGCAGAACACTTAGGCTTCTGGAGAATTGTGGATATTGGAATTGGGTCATTACTAGGAGTGATTGCCGCTCTTTGGATTAGGCCAGAACTTATTAGAGATGTGATTAGGCCTTTAAGAAAAAGACCGTAGTAAAAACTCACTACGGTCTTTGAATCAATTTAAATTAGTTTGCCATTAAAATAGAGTTTAGATTTCCTACACAGTCTACTTTCTTTTGTTTCTTTAAGAAAAATTCCGGGCAATCAACTCCCCCGATAGTCTTCCTCTCACCATTCATACAATTAGCATTCATGAAGAATTGTTTCCACGCCGGAGATGTAGTTTTGTAACTCTTACCAATATAAGAATATTGGTACACAGTCATCTTTTCTGGACTTAATTCTGAAACAGGAATTCCACTTAGCTCAGAAAATCTTGCTTCAAAAGCATTGAAAAAGTTTTTTCCGTATTGTTCATATCTAGCAGCACTCAACCACGTAGGCGGAGTATTCCCGTGCAATAGACCAACTTTTGAATTCGTATGACCTGTTAATACGTTATCCTGATCCCAAATTTTAGCGATGTTGCTAAATTTTGTCTGATTAGCGAAATCGGTAAGGATATATGAATCCCCCAAGTCTCTTAGAACAATTTTTCCTGTTGGCTTCATGTTCTTATCAAGCTCAATTAAAAAGTTTTGTGAGTGAGGAGAATCATACCACGTACCTGTAAAAGCGAAGAACTCAGCAAGAGCTCCTGCCAATGGTTGGTTATAATGTTTATCCCAGAAGTCAGCTACGTTAGTTGCCCCGTTAAGTTTAGCAATACGTGCCCCTTCATATTCATGAAGAGCTGAAAATCCTGGAAGATAATAATGCCCGTCTTTTGGTACATCATTTAATGATCTCATAATCATACCGTGATCTAGCTCTTTAATACCAAAAGCAAGTGGCTCATTCATAATTACTAAATTCTTAGTTTCCATACTTGACGTTGCTTCAGTCATCCACTTATCCAGTGTTCTGATTTGTTTAGCATCATCCCAAGTTTGTTTTTTATCAGTCCAGTTACCACCCGTTTTATTCGTTGAAACTTTTAATGAAAAAGAAGCTCCGTTTTCAGGGTTTACTAAAATCATTGATCTTGATGCTGTTAAATAAGCATCAAAAAATTTATGAGGAGTTGCATCGACACCATTTTTTTCCAGGAAAGCTTTAACTTCAAGATACCATTGTGTATCTTCCGGATTGATCATCCATCTTACATATTTCTCTCCATTTTTTTCAAAAACCAGAGAGTCTACAATTGAGGATTCAAGAGTTTGATCAATATCTTTTTCCAGTAAACGCATAGGAATTTCAAAGTGGCTAAGAGCAATCACTTCGTTTGATCTATTCGCAACGGCATTGGCCTTGGTTTCCCACGTTACCAACTGCTTAGCATTTTTTGAAATTTGGTAATCGGCCGCAACGTTTCTATGAGGTGATGTCTGACATGCCATCACAGAAACTAAAACTAGTGACAATAATGAAGTTGTTATTTTTGACATATTTAAATCCTTTTATACTTATTTAAAAAAACATCTTTTTGCTTTGATACTCTTAAATTTTTGAAATAGATCTTCACTATTTTCTGATCTTTTTTTCAAAACATCATTAAACGCATCTTCTATAGTTTTTTTCTCACGTTTAACCCCAAAGCTTGTTGATGTATCGATTTGATCATCTAAAACTTTTTTCGTTTCTTTTAAAAGTGCCGTCATTCTTTTTACTTCTTCATCAGAAGTATCTGTAGTAACAAACTTCCAAAGCTTATGAGAATTCCCATTGTTAAAAAGGTTCGTTCCCCTAGAGTCTGTAGAAAGCTCCTTAATGGCCATTGCAAATTCTTTATGTGTCGCACTTCCATTTTCTGCTAGGCCTAAAAATAAGGCCAATGACTTTTCTTCATCTCTAGTAATAAACGATGCCGAAACTTTTGAATAATCCCCAAATCCTAATCTTTTTGCTCTCGATTTAATAAATGTATTTAAATCTTTGGGATTATTTGGAATAACCTCTGCAAGTAGCTTTGCACTTCCAGCATTCTTAATATTTTCAACTGTAAATTTAAAACCATTTTTTGTTAGACTGTCACTTACGCAATCAGCACATGTAATGATCACTGATTTTCCATATCTGTTGGCCAGATAAATAATATTATTCACGGCCTCTACAACATCTTCTTTCTTAATATCAGCATCAGACTTATCTAATAAAATCTGAAGCCTCTTTCTAAGTGTTGCATCTTCACCAGTTGCTGGAATTTTAGTTAATACTTCAGCGAATTCTTTTTGAGTCAGAGTCTTCCCTGCACCAAAAGAACTAATCGAAGTCGCCACATAGCTTTCAACCTGCTTGGCATCCACACCTTTGATTCCATTTTTTGTCAGAAGCTCGGTTAATCCAGAGCTACTAATCATGTAATCAACCAGTTTAACCGCACCTGCCGCATACACAGAGCTAGTTATCAGAAATAAGCTACAACACAGAAGTAGATACTTTTTCATTTTTCCCCTCATTCACTTAGTCAGTTCACGAGATCATTTCGGAGTTTTAGATTTTTTATAAACTACTTATATACAATTGAAGATAAATTCTTCTTTATCTTCATAAGCTCTGGATAATTCGAAATATCCGAATAAAACGATCGGGCATTTTTATTAAAACTTTACCTTTTATAGTCGATAAGTTTTTATCTTGGAGAAGTCGTGAAATTTAAATTAATAACAATACTTTACTTACTTTCGTGCCCGGCTTTTTCGGCGAGCGAAAGTGATCAAGCGACAAACTTATTTAATCAATCCCAAACTCCAAAAGAATTAGAAAAATACCAAACATCAGCTGACAGTTTGTATATCGCACCACCTCCCACACTAGATGTTGAAACTGTACCTTTAATTAGTGTTGTGATTGAAAAAAAATCTTACGACTGTCATCTTGATTCTTTATCAAAAATCTATATCTGCCCCAATGGTAAATCGCCTTTGTTATTAAAATATAATAGTTATGGTGGATTCACGGCGCTAAAAAATGATAAAAACCAACAAGCAGAACTAGTCAATGTAACCTCAGCTAAGGCAGGAGAAATCACACTCTTTGATAACTCCGCTTATCAGATAGATTTTGGTTCTTTCAATAAGCCTAATGACCTAAGTACTGATGTTACAAAACAACTTTTTGCGATAGATGGTTTTTTAGAAATAATGAAAAATCCTTTAGTTAAATCTGTGCCAAGGAAAATTGGCTCAAAAGAATATGAAACGATTGTTAAATCCTACCTTGATAAAAAAGCATCACTCGAAAAGATCAGAAAAACTATCTTTAGAGAAAATAATTTCCAAGTAAAACTTGAGAATGGAAAAACGATTAATTGTAAAAGAGGAACAAGACGAGATTTAACAAAAGAAGAAGATGAATGGCAAAAATCCAATGATCAGGAACTTCAATGTAGCGCATTTACATGTGAAAAAATGCACATTGATGGAAAAGATTATGATGCCTCACTGCTTTATGAATCAATACCTGGAGCATTTGCTTATCCTTCAGTTCATATTACTGATGCTAATGGCCTCGGTCCTAAAGTTAACGTTAGATCTATACGTTCACCGAATTCAAAAAAGCCATTAGTGGATTACTCTCATTTATTGGATAACCCTATGCCTTCATATGGGATGCCTTACCCAGGAATGCAATCAATACCTGCCCCATTTCCAGAATCGCTTTCAAATAAAAATTATTCTAGATATAAAGATCCCAACTTTGATGCTTCTCTTCAATATAGTAAAAATATGTGCGGCAAAAATAATCTTGCCGTTCAAAAGATCGAAAAAGATAAAGAGAATGTTTTAAATGAAATCGCCAACACTGAGCTCGTACAATTTATTACTGTTCTGAGTGATGGAAGCCTCATTGGTCACTATGTTGATCTCAACGAAGCAGTAAAAAAAGGATGCATGTACAGTGATGTGTATTTAAATCCTGGTGCAGCCGAGCATCTCGCTGCTGTTAAAAAAAATCTTTATCCAGACAAACATGTCGATACAACAATCTCACTAGAGCGCGCTACAGAGCTCTTCAACAAGGCCCGCACGATGAAAGACATTGCATGGGATTATAAGCAAGATGGCTGTTATGCCCGTGCTCATCTTATGGCAAGACGTTTTGAGGCCGAAGGTGTTCGTGTTGATAAAGTATGGATCAAAGGAGATCTCTTCGTTCCAGAAACAAATATCTCATGGAACTTTCACGTTGCTCCTATCGTCTACGTTAAAGATAAAAATGGTGTTCCTCAAAAAATGGTTATTGATCCTTCGTTATTCGATAAACCAGTCACAGTCGAAGAATGGGATCACAAGATGACTAAAAGAACGGTCAAGGGTTCTGTCGTGACAGCATTTCCTTTTCCTGAAAATGCTGCTTTAGTAGAAAGAGCTGCTCTCGCTTTTTCAAGTTCTGATCCTTACCTTCCAGGTAACAGTATCAACATGAGCGAAGAAGATAAAATGAAAATGGCAGATGAGACAATGAAAAACTATAGAGGCGATAACAAACCTACTCCCGGGAAATAATAAGATGAAAAATATAATTTTAATAATGTCGTTGTTTACTTCATTTACAGCAATGGCAGAGCAAAAAGAAGAAAGAGTTATAGAACTTAAAAACCATGTAAATAAGATGACCCTTCAAGGTAACAAACAATACCGCCTGGAGCTTCGTGAATCAGCGGCCGCTTATTATGCAGATGAAAAATTTGCTCCGTGCCTGCAAAAATCTATCGCAGAAAATAAAACGGCCACTTTAAAAGTGGCCGCGTATTCTTTAAATATACTTGAATGCAAAAATTAGCGATTCATTGAAACAGATTTACGAATCAATTCGATTTTCGGGAAGTCCAGTTCAACCACTCCGACTTTCACACCTTCTTCAAGGTCCATTATGATATCTCCCCAAGGATCAATCACAAGAGAGTGCCCATAAGTCTGGATCTTCTCATTATGGTGTCCCCATTGGGCCGCTGCAATCACGTAACACTGATTTTCAATCGCACGCGCACGAAGTAATGTATGCCAGTGAGCTTTCCCTGTAGGCACTGTAAAGGCCGCAGGATAAGTTAAAATGTTAGCGCCATTCATTCTGTAATGAAGACCTAATTCAGAAAATCTCATATCAAAACAAATACCCAATCCAATTTTCACTGAATTGACTTCAACCATTTTGTATTCTGATCCAGCTGTGTAGTTGGCCGCTTCTGAAATTTTCTTATCTGGTAAGTCACAAGCAAACAAATTGATTTTATCGTAGTGACCTAAGTCTTTACCATTTTTATCAAAGTTATAAGCGCGGTTTACAACTTTACCATTCAATAGAGTCGCAGCTGATCCACCAATCTGGGCCATGCCAAAATCCGTTGATAGCTTTTGAATTTCTTTGTAATGCTCATTCCCCTCTTCTACAAGATAAGGAGTTGGCGTCACACCGTTACTCATTGAATAGAAAACTTCCGGCATGAAAAAAGCTTCTGCCCCAAGAGATTTCGCTTCAGTTAACTGCGAGCGGATCACTTCAAGGTTTGCTTTATAATCAAGAACAGATGTTAGTTGTAGTACTGCTATTTTCATTTAATGAATTTCCCGATTGCGTAGTATTTGAATCCTTCCGCTTGAACTTTTTTAGTGTCGTACAGGTTTCTTCCATCGAAAAGAACTGGTGCTTTAAGACGTTTTTTAATTTCTGCAAAATCTGGAGTTGTGAACTCTCTCCACTCAGTTACAGTAATTAAAGCGTCAGCTCCATTAAGAGCGTCGTATTTCGTTTCGAAAGCTTTAATTTTGCCTTCGCATTCTTTAAACTCGCCCATCATTTGCAGGTAGTTTTCAGTCGCTACTGGATCGAAGATATTAATCGTTGCTCCTGCACCAATTAACTTTCTTGCCATTGCGATTGCTGGCGTTTCACGAACGTCATCCGTGTTAGCTTTGAAAGCTACACCCCAGAATGCAAACACTTTACCTTTAAGATCTTTTCCATAGTGTTTTTCAACTTTAGAAAATACATATGATTTTTGTTCATCGTTAACTTCTTCAACAGCGTTAACAATTTTTAAATCCATTCCGTGGTCTTCTGCTGTAGCGATAAGAGCTTTAACATCTTTCGGGAAACATGATCCACCATAACCCGGACCTGGGTATAAAAAGTGTCCACCGATTCTCTTGTCAGATGAAATTCCTTTTCTCACTTCTTCGATATCAGCGTTTGTTAAATCACAAAGACGCGCGATCTCGTTGATGAAAGAAATTTTTGTAGCTAAGAAGCAGTTCGCTGCATACTTACTCATTTCAGCTGAAAGGTTACTCATTCCGTAGATTGGGTTTCCTTGACGTACAAGAGGAGCGTAAAGCTCTTCCATAACTTTCATCGCCATATCATCCTGGTGACCGATAATAACTCTATCTGGTCTCATGAAGTCCTCTACCGCCGATCCTTCTTTTAAGAATTCAGGGTTATTCACAAGGTGAAATTTCTTAGTCGTGTTTTCAGAAATCAGTTTTCTGATTTCAACAGACGTTCCCACTGGAACAGTTGACTTGATAACGATGATGGCATCGTCACTGATATTTTGTGCAACTTGGATAGCTGCTGCACGAAGATACTTAAGATCTGCTCTTCCATCGTCAGCCGAAGGAGTTCCAACTGCTAAGAAAATAGATTTTGCACCAGCAACTGATTCATACCCTGTTGAGAAGTGAAGTCTTTCTGCTTTAATATTTCTTTCTAATAACTCAGTTAATCCTGGTTCATAGATTGGTGACTTATGTGCTTTAAGCATGTCGATCTTTTTAGGATCGATATCAATACATGTAACATCGTGTCCGATTTCAGCGAAACATGTCCCGCTTACTAATCCAACATACCCTGTACCAATAACTGAAACTTTCATATAATTCCTCTATTAAAATTAGTGCTTTTTCCCCACTACAATAGCATTAGGAGCGTCATTATGCTAAATTTTTTGCATGCTTAAAACCTTCTTAAAATTCAGCTTTGCTCTAGTCTTATGCTACTGGCTTTTTAAGAACGGCAAACTCGATTTCAGTCTCCTGTCTCAAGCATTTCATTTAGGGTATTTATGGATCTGGGGAGTAATACTCTTGGTCAGTCGGTTACTCTTCTGCCCGCTACGCTTCAAAATACTTCTCGATACTAAATCAAAAACGCCCGTTCCCTATCTAAAAGTTTTTGCTTTTGATGCAATCGGCAACCTTTTTTCAGTGATCCTTCCAGGTGCGGCCGCAGGCGATGTTGTCAGGTTTTTCTATTATAAAAATGTGAGTTCAGAAGTGACTTCAGGCATGATTGCGGCCTTTCTCACGATCGACCGCCTGATTGGATTAATGGGTCTTATGGGACTTGCGATTGCCGTAACAGCATTCAACTACACCAGCTTCATTCAGTTAAGCCCACAGCTTGTTTCACTCTTCATAATAAACGCTGCTGTTTTTATTTTTCTGTGTATCTTTATGTTTTTTATTTTCTCAAAATGGTTTCCAAAAAAGAAAATCGAATCCATCCTCGCGAAGTGTCTTCACAGATGGCCGAAGGCCCTTGTTATCTTAACTGATATTTTAAATATCGAATTAGGCTTCAGTAATTTCATAAAGTGCTTTATCTTAAGTGTCTTAAACCAAACTTTTGTGGTCGCTGGATTCTGGCTTCTCATTTCACCTTTCATCCCGGAATCAACATCTTTTTTAAAAGTCTTTACGATCTTGCCAATAGGATTTATCGGTTCATCCCTTCCCATTGCTCCAGCAGGTCTTGGTGTTGGCCACGTTTTATTTGATAACCTTTTCAGGTTAATCCAAATTGATAACGGTGCTTCGCTTTTTAATATTTTTTTCGTGGTGAATATTTTTGTGTGTTTGTTAGGATTAATTCCCTATCTTATCGTGCGAGCAGAGTCGCACGATAAGTAGAAAATATTTTTAGCTTTGTTGTTTAGCGGCCTGAACAGTTGTCAAAATCGCTTCCTGGATCTGATCTCTCATTCCCGTTACAGCGCTTGAGCTATAAGGAACCATAATCGTATTTGAGTGAGCATTTTTACTCATGGCCTCAAGAGCGTCATAGTGTTGAGTAATAAGAAGGATCGTTAAAACCTCTTCATTATTAATCCCTGATTGCTTTAAATCTTCAATAGAAGCCTTTAGACCAGCTGCAATTTCTCTTCTCTGGTTGGCCATCCCCATACCTTGTAAACGCTTACTTTCAGCATGAGCTTCAGCTTGCATAACAATTCCGATTTTCTCGGCCTCAGCTTTTGACATCGCTGCATCTCTTAATCTCTCAGCAGCATTGATCTCGTTCATTGAAGCTTTAACTTTTTCATCAGGATCAATATCCGTGATAAGCGTTTTAATAATCGTAAAACCAAAATCATCCATCGACTCTTCAAGAGATTCTTTAACTGCAAGAGCAACTGTATCTTTGTTAACGAATACTTCATCAAGAGTTAGTTTTGGAATTTCAGATCTTACAACGTCAAAGATGTAACTTTCAATCTGAGCGATAGGATCTGATAAACGGTAGTAAGAATCATGAACTTTATCTCTGATAATCTGATACTGAACCGAAACTTTCGTTCTCACAAAAACGTTATCTTTCGTTTTAGTTTCAACTTCAATATCTTGTTGCATGATTTTTAAATTTCTTCTCACGACGATACGGTCAATGAAAGGAAGCTTAAAATTTAAACCTTCATGAGCTGTTGCATGGTATCTCCCCAAGCGCTCAATCAGTGCCGCAGTCTGCGACTTAACAATGTAAACTGAATCAAATAAAAGAAATCCGATGACAATCAGAATGAATATCGCAAATGGTTCCATAAATCTCCCGACAGGTGTCTATTTAAGTTTTTTTATTCAACTGCATGTCCATCATCTTGGCATATTTCAAGAGGACATAAAGTGAATTTATAAAACAGATAATAAACCCATAGTGGCCATCAAGGAAGCCTTTACGCAATATATAGTCTTTGAAGAATTGATACGGTGGACGAGTGACAATCTTTAATAGTGTCGCGCGCTTACCTTTAGAAAATAGCGAATGGGCCTCAATCGTCGAAAATTTATTTGTCTGTAAGACATGTGCAGAAATTGAATCGTATGAATAATGCAGCAAGTCTCCACGCACAAATCCAACTGTCCCTTTCACTACTAAAGCGTCGTGTGGGTTATTCCCTACCCAATGGGCCAGCTCTTTTTTCACGATACGAAGTTTTGTATCCGGGTACCATCCACAATGACGAACCCAGAATCCATTATATTGAGTCAGGCGGTTAAACTCGTAACCGTCCATTGTGAAATTGCTTTTAAGTTTTAAAATTTCAGCTTGAAGAGTTGAGTCCAATTCTTCATCAGCATCCAGAGATAAAACATGATCGAAGCTCGCAAGCTTCAAAGCAAAGTTTTTTTGTTCTACATAACCCAGGAACTTCTGCTCAACAAAACGCACTCCATAGCTTTCGCAAATAGCACGTGTCTTATCAGTTGAAAGAGAATCAACAACAAGGATTTCATCAGCGACTGAAAGAAGTGATTCAATACAACGAGCGATTTTCTTTTCTTCGTTTAATGTAATGATAACAGCAGAGAGTTTAATCATGTCTAAAACCAATTTTTCTACTCGATACCTGCATAATAAATCTAAAATCGTCACTCCACGCTTGTGCGTGTTTAGATTTCATTTTTAAATTTGGCTGAGCTCTTTTTAGAAAATAATCCAGAATACTTGGATTAGTAATAACCATATTTTTTTGCAGGGATTTTGGAACTTCTGAAGTCGATTTAAACCATGAAACTTTTTTAGCTGCGATAGTTTTTACTAATTCAGGAGAATATTTTTCAGAGTTACCAACAATGGCAACTTCGTCCACTACTGGCAATTCCCAAATGTCGTTCATTCTTAAAATGCGATCCTTCATAACTAAAGGATGCGTCCCAAAGAAATAAAGAGATTTATGTTTCTTAGAATTCTTAGCGTCTTTTTTTAATTTCTCTTCCACTAAATGATCTGCATGGTGAAACGAGCTTTGAAATCTCATCTTCTCCGCATATGCTTTTTGCTCTCTTACGTGACCGTAATGAAAAATGCGTGCTTCAGTAAAAAAGACTTTCTTTTGATTTTTAAAACTCTGACCATCACCCCATGACTCAATCGGTGAATCAAGTTTGATCAGACGGATTTCATGCGGGTACCAGTTTTTTGAAATCGCGACATCGTGATGTGTGTGCCAGAAATGTAGATAGCGAAATGAAATCGCATCATATCCATTGGCCTCACAATACTCTAAGTCCTTCTTCAAAACTTTATAATCATCTTCATGCAAAACTTCATCGGCCTGAAGATACAATCCCCATGCGTGTTTAAGCTCAGCAGGAGTCAAACTCTGCTTTAAAAAATCCAGGGCCTTATTTGTTTCAACGGAAATAACTTTCCCATCCTTGAGAGACTTATCCCAAGTAGTGTTAATCGTTTTACAAAATGGCATCTTGGCGAATTCTGCGTTGGTGTCGTCTTCACTATCACCTAAAGCAAAATAGACGTTCTCTGTGATGGGTTCCAACGACAGCACACTCTCCTTATAAGGAAAGTCATACTTTACGCCGTTTTTTAAAACACCGAATCCGTAGAGACTAACTGAATTTGAAAATTTTTGTGGCATCGACGTGTCCGTAACGAATCCACTTTGTCTTGAAAGACTCAATCTTCAGAAGAAATTTCAATTCTTCACCTGGGTTTTTAAGCTTTCTGACTTTTTTACATTCTTTCTTCAAAATCCCGCGAACGTCTTTTGGAATTACACAAAGACCTTGCATCAGGTAGTTTTGATTTTCATAAGTCAGAACGCGCCCAACGAAAATATCATCTTTAATGATTGATGGAAGCGACTCTCCTTTCGGAAGAGTAATTTTTTTATCGTGAAGCATATCGTACAGAGTATCGAATCCTCTGAAGTTTTTACCGACATACTCAAATAGAGAATAGTTAACACCAGAAAGAGACTTCGCCAGGAAATCATCAACTGGATTATTGATTAGGTAGTCACTGATAACAGTACGAGTCCCACGCATTGAAATGAACTGTAGTACGTACCACTCGTTAAATGAGTTCATGCGTGCTTCAAAATCATCATCGTCGTCGTTGGCTTGACCAGTAATTGTGAAATACTCTTTCTTAGCCTCAAGCAGGGTTTCGTAATGAACTCCTTGCGTGTAGATATCAAGTGCTTTTAGAAAATGTTCTTTTAAGAGAGGGTGCATATAATCCTTTATGTGACCTTTAACTATTCATCCGTTTTCAAAACTGCAAGGAACGCTTCTTGAGGAACTTCAACCGATCCTACCATCTTCATGCGTTTTTTACCTTCCTTCTGTTTTTCAAGAAGTTTACGCTTACGAGAGATATCTCCCCCATAACATTTCGCAAGTACGTTCTTGCGTAAGGCCTTGATCGTTTCTCTTGCAACTATTTTAGCACCAATTGCGGCTTGAACCGCAACATCAAATTGCTGACGATCAATTAATTTTTGAAGTTTTTGCACCAAGTCGCGACCTTTCCAGAAAGAATTGTCGCGGTGACAAATAATTGAAAGGGCATCAACTTTATCCCCGTTCAAGAGAATATCAACTTTTACCAGGTCAGCGATGGCGTAGTCTTTGAATTCATAATCCATCGACGCGTAACCTTTAGTTAGACCCTTTAATTTGTCATAGAAATCAAAAACCATTTCACTCAAAGGAAGATTGTAAATAACCTGAACTCTATCAGCGGTGATGTACTTAATCTCCTTCTGGAATCCACGACGTTCTTCACATAAAGTGATCATTCTTCCAACGTATTCGTTGGGAACGTGAATTGAAAGTTCAACCATTGGCTCACTTACAGATTCAATCTCACCTGGTTCAGGCATTTCACTTGGATTAGAAATCGTCAGTTCAGTTCCATCAGTTTTTAGAATTTTAAAACTTACCGATGGCGCTGTTGAAATTAAAAGTAATCCGAACTCACGCTCTAGTCTTTCCTGAACAATGTTCATGTGAAGAAGACCTAAGAATCCACAACGGAATCCAAATCCAAGAGCTGCCGAACTTTCTGGTTCGTATGTAAATGAAGCATCGTTAAGAGCGAGTTTTTCAAGAGCGTCGCGAAGGTTTTCATAGTCAGTAGCTTCGACTGGGAAAATCCCGCAGAATACCATGGGTTTTACTTCCACATATCCCGGAACATTTGGAGTCTCTTTTTTGTTGGCATGAACAATAGTATCACCAACATTAACGTCACGAATAGTTTTAATACCACAGATAACCATCCCTACTTCACCAGCAGTTAGTTCATCCACTTCTGTAAAGAATGGCGAGTTCACTGCAAGTTTTAAAACTTCATATTCCATTCCAGCATTTTTCAGCCAGACTTTTTCACGTCTTTTTAAAGTCCCTTCAACAACACGAACTAAAATCACTACACCTTGGTATGTATCAAACCAAGAATCGAAAATTAAACATTGAAGATCGTTTTGAGGAGTTCCAACTGGAGGTGGGATTCTTTTTACAATTTGCTCTAAAAGATTCTCAATTCCAATTCCACTCTTTGCCGAAACTTCACAAGCTTCACTCGTGTCGATTCCAATAATATCTTCAACTTCTTTTTTCACGCGTTCAACGTCGGCGTGGGGTAAATCAATTTTGTTAATAACCGGGATAATTTCCAGGTCGTGCTCCAGGGCCATGTAAACGTTGGCCAGTGTCTGAGCTTCCACCCCTTGAGAGGCATCTACAACCAGTAAAGCACCATCACATGAGGCCAAAGAACGCGAAACTTCATAGGAGAAATCTACGTGTCCCGGAGTATCTATCAAATTAAAATAATAGGTATTGCCATCCTGCGCCTTATAAGGGATACGAACAGCCTGAGCTTTAATTGTAATACCGCGTTCGCGCTCTAAATCCATATTGTCGAGCAGGCGGTCTTTTTTCTCGCGGTTACTTACGGCGTTCGTTGCTTCCATAATACGGTCAGCAAGTGTCGACTTACCGTGATCGATGTGAGCGATGATTGAAAAATTGCGAATAAATTTTTGATCCATATAACCCTAAAATAAAAGATAGAAATCACGATATCACTAGAAACTTAAAAATTGAATTTTTATATACAAGACCAAAGGTAACTTTCATGAAAATAGACTTTAAAATAGAACATATTGACCCAATTGGACAAGGCGTATTTAAAGAAGAAGCCGCTGTTACATTTATTAAGAAAACTCTTCCTGGTGAAGTTGGAGTAGCTGACGTTTTTTCAAAGAAAAAAGGTGTTCAGTTCGCAGTTTTAACTGAAGTGACAGCTCCATCAGCTGACAGAAAAACTCCAGATTGCCCTCACTACGCTCAATGTAATGGGTGCGATTACCAACATACAACTTACGAAAAAGAAGTTGAGTTTAAAAAGAACGCGCTTAAACGCCATATGTTTAAATTCCCTGAAATCGATGTGACTTTCCATAAGGCAAAAAGACGTCTGGGTTACAGAAACCGCATTCAACTTCACTACGATAAAAAGAAAAGAGTTCTGGGACTTATGAACTACAAGAACGAAATCGTTCCTGTACCTGATTGTAAGATCATCGACCCAAGTGTTGCTTATGAATTGCGTGCAATTTACACAAACAATGCATGGCTAAGACTGGTTGAAAAAGAACCAGCAAAAGGACATTTAGAATTATATTCAAAAGACAACAACCTTGGTGGACACAACGTAAAAGTGTCAGTTAACCGTCCATATGCCAATGGTGGATTCACTCAAGTAAACTCTGAAATGAACGAAAAACTTCGCCACTGGGTAGAGAAAAAAGCTGCTGAGCTTATTCCACACAAGGCCGTTGTTTACGATCTATTCGGTGGAAACGGAAACCTGTCTGTAAAATTTAGAAATCCTACTTTAGTAGTAGATAAATACCGTACGACTCCTCAACCTTCAGGGCATCAGAAGTTCTATTCGCTGGATTTATACGATCCAAATGCGATTAAAAAGTTAATTGCTCTTAAAGCAGAAGGATATCCTCGTCCAAATTGGCTTATTATCGACCCACCACGCTCGGGATTAAAAAATCTCAATGAATTTCTAAATGAATTTAAGCCAGATGGATTTATTTTCATTGCCTGTGAAGCTACTAGTTTTACTCGCGATACATTGGGGATTTTGAACAATTACGAGCTAAAAAGCGTTGAAATATTCGATCTTTTCCCATCAACTCAGCATTTTGAAACTATTGGTATATTTACAAGAAGACCTAATAACGCTTAAAATATAATCATATTCTAATGGATTGGGATGTGAGGATCTTTTTATGGAAATCAAAGCGTTTTTGGTAACACTTTTAGTGTTAACTATTTCTTCTTGTTCAAGCAATCAACTTAAAGACCAGACACCGGAAGAAAAGAAGGCCGAGGTTTATTACGGTCAAGGCACTAACGAGTTAGTGAAGAAAAACTACGCCCAAGCGCTGGCGTACTTGATGAAATCAAAAGAGCTTAATCCAAAAGACAGTAAAGCTAGAAATAATTTAGGCATGGCCTATTATTTTAGAGATCAACCAGAACTTGCTGAGCAGGAACTAAAAGCTGCGATCTCTCTGGATGAGAAAAATAGCGACGCCCATTTAAATCTTGGTTCAATCTACATGGAAAAAAATAGATTGAAAGAAGCTCGCATTCAATTTGAATATGCGCTTAAAGATTTAACTTTTCCTAATCAATACAGAAACTATTACAACCTTGGGCTTCTTTCACTTAAAGAAGGTGACCGTCGTGAAGCTTTCGAGTTTCTGGCAAAATCAATTAAAGAAAAATTAGACTACTGCCCTGCTCACTTCAAACTTGGTGAAATGTATTCTGAAGAGTTCCGTTACAAACAAGCTCTTGATGCTTTCAAAGAATCAGGAAAAGGAACTTGTGTAAGTGATCCTGCTCCTCAGTACCAACAAGCAATGACTCTCGTAAACTTAAACAGAACGACTGAAGCGAAAAGAAAGTTTCAGGAAATCATGGAAAAATTCTCATCAGGCCGTTACGGTACAATGGCCGGAATTCAACTAAAAAAACTTAATAATAACGACGATACTCCAACAACAAGGGCAACTCAGACTGAAGTGATCAGACAGAATCAATCAGTAGAGACTCCAAACTTTTAAAAATTATGACAGAAAACAATACAGACGAAACAAAAACAGAAGAAACTAACCCTACAGAGCATACAACTCCCGTTGCTGCTTCTGTTGTTGACGAGAGCATGACTATCGGTCGCTTAGTGAAAACTAAGAGAGAAGAAAAAGGTCTAAGCTTAAAAGTGATTTCGCAACAAACCAAGATCCACATCGGCTTACTTGAATGCCTTGAGGCAGATCAGTTCGATAAACTTCCAAGCAAGACTTACGTAAGAGGCTTTATCAAGTCGACTAGTAAGATCTTAAACATGGATCAGGAATTGGCACTTCACCTTCTTGATATGGCCTACGCTAAAAAAGAAAATAAAACAGCGACTGTTATTCCTAACAAAGAAATGAGAACAGAGACTGCTAGAAATACTTTATCGGCAATTGCTTCGACTCCACTTGAAACAGTCAAATCAGTCACAGCTTCTTCAACTCTTTTCCTGGCAAAAGCTGCTGTTGTAGTTTTAATCGTCGGAGTTGTAGGTTTTAACATTAAGAACTTTATTCAGAAGTCTTCAGAAGAGTCTGAAACCAAACTCCCTGAAGTTCTAACGACTCTTCATAAGAAAAGAGACCCAGCACCAAAACCTGCTCAAAAACCAGTTGTAGTTGAACCTAAAATTGAAGAGCCCATTCAGGTTAATTTAATTCAGGATAAGAACCAAAAAAATACAGATGTCACAGTTAACGACATCAACCTGAAGACTATTTCTATCGGTGAAAAACAATACGTTGAAGACACTTCAATGTCTGAAGCTGATCAAAAAGAATTACTTCCAGCGAAATACAGAATTCAGCCGGTGAAAGGAACTGAAAATATTTTCATCAATGCAAGTGAAGGTGAATCATGGTTAACTTACAAAGTTGACGACAAAGACATTAAGAAATTTGTTTTACGCCAGGGCAGAACTCTTTTTCTAAGTGGAAAAGTGATTCGTCTGTTTCTTGGAAACACACACTCGCTTAAAGTTTTCTACAACAATAAGTTAATCAATCTAAATGCGACTAATAAATCAGGTGTGAAGAATCTAGTTATTCCTGAAGAGTTAAAAACTAAATACCTGGCCCCACTATTTGTTTTCCAGGATGATGGAACAGTTGTGACAAGTGATGACTTCTTAAAAGAGAATCAGGCCAAAACAAAGACTCCTGTAACTCCAGCACCAGCTGCTGAAGCAACAAAAACTCCGGTTAAGACTAAGAACTTATAGTCTTAACCGACCCAATCTAACTTTCTAAAATAATAAATTGAAATTAATCCTAAAAGGACACTAGGTGTGAAACTCGCAAGAGGCGCACTTAGTACTCCTCTTTGGGCAAGACTTAATCCAAAAAAGTAAATTCCATAATAGCTTAACAAAATGACGATCGCGCGGATTGAATTATTGCTCGTCGATCCTCTTCCCTTCTTAATTCCCAATGAGAATCCAAGCAGAACAAAAAAGACAATCTGAGGCACAATAATGAATCGCCCGAAGTATTCAATTTGCGATTTAACAATTGTTTTGCGGGCCTCTGCTCTATCTCTTTTTTCTATGTCATTTTTAGGAGGAAAACGATCATTGTAAGTATAGTCTTTCTGGCGCGTTTCAATTATTTTTGCTAATTCAGAATTCGTTTTCATGCTGTCTTTATCCAGCATACTTGAAGACATCTCGGCGCTAAAAACAGGAAAGTCATACTCCTGAAAAAGAATCTTTTCGATCTGATCTCCTTCCGAATTTATTTTAATAATATTTCCATCAGTCAAATGTAGTCTCAAGCTAGGTGCTTGAGTGGCATTCGCATAAAGCTTAATTAGTGAACCTTTGTTCGCGAAGATAATTCGTTGTTCACCAGTTTTCTTTGCCAGGTCACTACTGTCTTTATCTTTTACATGAAGAAAAACTTCTTCAAAGTTATCTCCATCTTCAGAAACATTCTCAGCAAACAAAGTAGCATTGGGAATATCAGTAAAAAACTGTCCTGATTTAATACTGGTTAACATTCCCGTTGAAGTCAGCTTCACAATTGTATTTTTGAAGTTACCATTGGCCTTGGGGATATAAACACTGCTTAAGGCAAAAATTGTTAGGCCAATAAGCAAGCTGACGATTAAGAAAGGCTGATAAATTTTAAACTTAGTAATCCCAAAAGAGCGCATCGCAATGATTTCTGAGTCATCGCTTAATTTATTGAGCGTGTAGATCGTTGCAAAAAAGACGGCCAGAGGAGCGGCCAATGGGAAGAACGAAACACTTAAATTTAATACCATTTCCAGAACGATTCCCACTTCTATACTTTTAGTAACTATCAGGGAGATGATCCTGAACATATAAAATGTAATGAGGAAGGCCACGAAGAAAACGAACCCTATCATAAAGGGTGGAATAAAATTGGACGCTAAATACCTGGTAGTTACTTTTATCATAGACTGTGCTATTTTAGCTCGAATACAATTTTTTAAACATCAAAAACATAGGAAGTCATGATGAAAATCAACTTGAGCTTTGCACCAAGTCAAACAAGCACTGAACTAAACATCTACGCATGTTTCAATAAGACACAAGAAGTTAAGGCAGCAAAGACTGCAACGACAACAAAAAAGGCAACGACTAAAGCTGCTCCAGCTACTGCTGCTAAAACTGAGAAAGTTCTAGTAAACAACCACTGGTCAGAAGAAGTAACCGAAGCTTTTACTCATGCAGTAGCTTCAAGACACTACAAAGGTGACGTTGGAGAGACTTTCGCACTAACTCTGGTTAATGGCCAAAGCGCTATCATCCTTGGCCTTGGTGACAAAAATAAACTAACTAAAGAAATCGTAAGACGCCAAATCGCTCATATCTATAAAGCAATCTCTGGAAGATATGAAGACGCTACAATCCACGTTGATGGATTCATGGTTAAAGGAAAAGCTGAAGAATCTCTAGCTGCTATCGTTGAGTCACTACATATGACTTCATATGTTTTCGATCGCCACCTAAGCGTTAAGAAAACTCCAAAGCTACAAACGATCGTTCTTTTAACAAACGAAAAGAAAACTTCTGCAAAGAAATTTGAAGCAGCAATCGATGAAGCTCATAAAGTTGGCGAATCAATTCGTGTAGCAAAAGACTTTGTTAACGAAGCACCTAACCTTCTTCACTCTGAAGCTTACGCAAAAGAAATTGAAAAAGACGCTAAAAACCTTAAAGGTGTAAAAATTAAAGTTCTTGGTGTTCCAGAACTTAAGAAAGAAAACATGGGAATGTTCCTTTCAGTAAACAGAGCATCTGAATACGGAGCTCGTCTTGTTCACTTAACTTACACTCCAGCAAAAGCTACTTCTAAGACTCGTCACATCGCTCTTGTAGGAAAAGGATTAACTTTCGATACAGGTGGATATTCATTAAAGCCAGGTGCTTCAATGATGAACATGAAATTCGACATGGCAGGATCAGCAACTGTATACGCTGCTTTCAGAGCTGCAGTTCTTCTTCAACTTCCAGTTAAAATTTCTTGTTACCTTGGTATGACTGACAACGCTGTTAACGAAAAAGCAACTATGCCAGATTCAATCGTTACAGCTCGTAACGGAAAGACTGTTGAAATCCTAAATACTGATGCTGAAGGACGCTTAGTTCTTGGTGACGTTGTTAACTACGCTTGCGATAGCAAACCAGACGCTCTAATCGACGCTGCAACTCTTACAGGAGCTGTTCTAGTAGCATTAGGATCTGAAGTTTGTGGATTGTTCTCAAACGATCAAAAGCTTGCTGACTCTCTAATCAAGTCTGCAAAAAATGCTGACGAATACATGTGGCAACTTCCAATCATCGAAGAACACAAAAATGATATGAAAGCGATCGTTGCTGATCTTAAAAACATCGGTGGATCTGGAAACGGTGGATCTGCTAAAGGTGCTGCGTTCATTGAATACTTCGTTGAACCAGGTATCTCATGGGCACACTTAGACATCGCTGGTATTGGTGACTCTCAAGGACACCTTCCATACTGTTCTCCAAAGGGAGCTTCTGGTCTAGTTATCAGAACTCTTGTTGATTACTTAAAACAACAATAGATTGAGCTTTGGAATGCAGCTTCGGCTGCATTCCTTTCTCGTCTTCAATAAAAGATCTTTTTATGAGCAAATTCAAAATCGTTTTAGTCGCCCCTGAAATTCCTGGTAACACTGGAAGTATCGGCCGAACTGCGGTTGCTCTCGACCTTGAACTCATCCTTATTAAACCACTCGCTTTCGACATTGATGAAAAAGCTGTACGTCGTGCTGGTCTCGATTATTGGAAGTACGTTAGTTTAAAAGTTTATGAGAACTGGGAAGAGTTTATCGAGAAAGAGAATCCAGCCACTGATAAGATGTTTTTGTTTTCTAGATTTGCTACGAAACCGTTGTTTGATGTGAAGATTACTAAAGACTCTTATTTGGTTTTTGGTTCTGAGACTAAAGGCCTTCCAACTGAGATCAAAGATCAGTTCAATTCACAGCTAGTGACTCTCCCTATGAACTCTGAACATATCAGATCACTAAATCTTGCCAATGCAGCGACCGCTGCAGCTTACGAAGCATTAAGACAGATTGATTTCACTTAATTGAAATTTTGGGCAAAAAAAAGCCAGAGCATTCGCTCTGGCCTATATATCTGCAGGGTAACTTATTAACTTAAGATCTTGGTTTCGGAAGAACACATCCAGCCATTGATAAATCAATATTGAAGTCAGGACGTAGACATGAATAGATATTGTAAGTCTGTTGACCATACTTCTTATCTTTTAACACAGTAACCTTTCCATCTTGAGTAATCTCACATGGATTATTCACAGCACACGATTTACCATTCTCATTTGCAGTATTGTTAATCGCGATCACCGAACGAGTTCCACGAGCGATAATTGGTGAACCTGAAGTCCCGCCAACAGTAGCGCATCCATTAGTGTAACGAATTGAATCCGTAAACATCCAATCCCCTTCTTTTAAGTTGAAGATGAATGCATCGATTTCACAGCTGTATCCGCGATCCCAAAAACCAGAAACGATATCAATACTAGTTCCTTCGAACGGTCTTACTGAATCAAGTGTGAAAGATTCGATTTTGTATTTTGATAAAATTGATTCATACGATTCTGATAATTCATAAAGAGCGATGTCTGTATTAGTCATCGTAGCGTATAGAACCTTTGTTGCTTTAACAGGAAATAGCTTCATAGCTTTGTCGAAGATTTTCATGTCACGAGCTTGAGCTTTGTTATAAACAACTTCATTTGGTTGAAGCATTCCACCAAACATACCTTTTGAATAACAGTGACCGTTAGTTAGAACGATCGCCTTTGAAGTCATTGGCTGGCCAGCAAATCTAATTAAAGATCCTGAACAGTTGTTCAACTTAATGATTCCTTCGAAATCATAATCGTCTGCCATAGATTTTTCACTATGATCAATTGTAGTTTTTAATGCATCAAACGGTGCAGTTGGAAAAGCGTGAGCAATATTTGCGAGAGATAGTATTGCTAGAGCTAGCATGAACTTCATATAACCATCCTTGGATCAATCTAATTAGATACTCTAGATAATCATAAGATTCTTATGAAGTGTTTGTAATCCAATAAAGTATGTCATCTGAGCACAAAAAAAAAGCCAGGTGGTTAGACCTGGCTTTTTTTACATTAATTAAATCCGTCTGATTAACGATTAGAATTTGTAAGTTAACCCTACTCTAGTAGCAAGGTTGTCGAAAGCTAGCATACCTTGGTTCTTGTTAGCCGTAGTACCTGCACCGTTAGATCCAGAAGTTCTGTTGTTGCTAGTTAAACCTAACATACCATCAACAGCTACTTGGCCAAAAGTCAAAGTTGCACCAGCATTTACTTCAGTAGAGTTAGCAAGTGTTGCCTTCCCAGTTGTTCCGTAAATGTTTCCGATTAAAGTTGCAGCTGTGTTACTTAAATCAGTTGCACCAATCGTAAGTCTCTTGTTGTCTCTTGTTCCCCAAAGGTTTTGAACAATAGATCCACGAAGAGTTAACCATTCAGTTGCTACTGCTTCGTATCCAATGTTAACTGGAACGATTAAGTGGCGAACTTCACCTTTAGTAGCATATTTTAAGTTGATGTCTGTTTTCTTAGCTGAAATAGCTGCGAAAATTTTTCCACCTTCGTTAACAGCATATTCTTTACCGATACCAACGTAGTAACTAGTGAAATCACCTTTTACGTCTGTTGTTCCAGTAGCTTTTTGCTCCCAACCGTAATGCTTAACATATCCGAACGCGCGAGCGAAATCGAATAAGTAAGATCCACCAAGTTGAAATCCTAACTTTCCTTTGAATTCTTGTGTTCCAGTTGTAAATGGAGACTCTGAAGAACTTTTTAATGAAATGTTAGCATGTGCATCCCAGTTAGATCCGATAACACCAAAACGAGTTGCGATACCAGTTTCTTTTACTAAAGTAGCGTCGTTATTTGAGTGAGCATAAGTAGCGTTAGCTCCCCACTTTATTCCTGCATCCCCACCAACGAATACGTCGATTTGGTTATCAGCTGTAGGAAGTGCAACAGCAGGAGCCGTTCCTGATCTTGTAGCTGCTACTCTTAGAAGAGATGATGTGTTCGATTCGTTACCGTAGTATACACCGTAAGTAAGTCCACCGATTTTCTTAAATACCCCACCTTGAGCTTTTGGTCTGTGGTTTGTATCAAGTGACTGTCCTGCGCCAACAGTTAATCCATTTGATCCGTATTCAGTAACTAATTGATCAGCGTAAAGATTTACGTATGCAGAGTTCAAGAAGATATTTCTTCCATCTTGAATATAGTACATACCTTCGTTGTCTGTTTCGTTCATACCAAGAGCTAATAGTCTTGATTCTGTAGCAAATGCAGATGTTGAAAGAAGCAATAATGCTGTTCCAACTGTTAATAATTTTTTCATTGCAGGATTCCCCTTTAAGCAAATTTGTCGACTTTAAAAACTCTTAAAAAAAAGCCCTCCATAAAGGAGGGCCTTCTATTTATTCATTTAAGAAATTAGAACCAGTAAGAAACTGCAACTTTAGTTAAAAGGTTGTCAGTTGTTAATGTACCTTGGTTTGTTCCGTTGTTAGCTGAAACTGTTCCGTTTCTAGCAGCATCAGAAGTTCCGATTAGACCATCAACTTTAAGTTTACCGAAGTTAAGAGTTGCACCAGCATTTACGAAAGTTTGGTTAGCGTTTGTTTTCTTTTTCCCGTTAACATCTTTAGTTTCGTTAAGGAATACGTTTTGAGAAACGGCTCCACGAAGAGTTAACCAAGAAGTAGCGTCTGCTTCCATTCCGAAAGTTACAGGAAGTGTATTTGTTTTTGTCTTACCAGCAGCAGCTCCACCAGTTGTATCTTCTGAGCTTGCGATAGAAACTTTTACGTCTCCGAAAACTCTAGCAGTTGGGTTGATTTCCATTGTACGACCAGCACCAACTACGATTGCAGAAGTTTTAGCAGTTGTATTTGCTGCAGCAAGTTTTTGCTCAGCTTTTGTGTTTTCGTATGAAGCGAAGAAAGTATAGTCAGTCCAAGTAAACGATCCACCAACAAGGTATGATGGCTTAAGTTTCCACTCGTCACCTGAAGCAGCAGCACCTTCTGATTTATCAGAGATATCTACGTTAGCGTAACCTTCGATAGCACCAGCAACTACACCAAGACCAATTCCGTATGCTGTGTTTTTCTTGTTTACACCAGCAGTTGTAGCTTCATCTTTTCCACCAGCATAGTGAAGTCTTGCTCCCCACTTAACACCCATGTCACCAGCGATAAATAGATCAAGAGCGTTGTCTTGAGCTAGGAATCCGTTAGCTACTCTTGTAGTGTTCATAGATCCATCGTTACCAAGGTATAGACCATAGTTGAAAGCTCCCATTTCACGGAAGAATCCACCTTCAGCTCTTGGAGCGTTGTTAGCGTCAGAGTTAACAGCTGTTCCCCACTCAGTAACTAAATAATTTTTTGTTTCGTTAAGAGCAGCTGGGTTTCTGAAAACGTTTCTTGAATCAGCAATGTATTCTGATCCACGATTTCCGTCTTGTCCTAGTGCCTGAACTCTTGCTTTCGAAGCAAAAGCGTTTGTTGATAGAACTGCAAGTCCTGCAATTACTAATACGTTTACGTTTCTTTTCATCAATCTTCTCCTTGAAGTTAAACTATTGAAATAGTCCTTATAAAATCACGTCATTGATTTTATGGTCGGAGGAGTCCGGACTTTTGTCAACACACTCTACTCAAGTTTTTTTGTGTGATTTGTATGCGCAACTAAACCACGCATCACGCCATTTAATGTCTCTGGAGAATACTCGAAGTTGACTATTTCGCGCTGCTGTTTTGAAACTGGAGCGTTAATACCAATGAAAAATAGATTCTTATGCTCGGCCGGATGCTCTTCTAAACTTTTGTCAAAAATCATGTCGTCAATTTTAAGACACCCAATTTCTTGCTCTAAAGAAATATATTCGCCGCTTTTAATTTTTAAATAATTTTCAAAAATCTTCTCCATATTCTTCTTTAAAAGACGAATTACGCGAGAAACATCCTCTTCAGACATCAAATGATCTTCCAAAAAATGCATAAATTCGATTTCCTGGACCCCTTTATTGTCTTTAAATTCACCGATAAAGTGACCCCATTCATGCGTGTAACTTAAAGGAATGAACAAAGTTTCTTTCATATCTGATAAAGGTTTTTCATCAAAAACATATTTCACGAATAACGCTGAAGACGTTTTTGTACTCTCACAGAACTGAATAAAAGCATCTGAAAGCTCACTCTTCTCAGAGTAGAATTCCAGATAATGATAAGGAGAAAGACCAAAATATAATTGCTCACAATGAAACTCAGTTCCATTGATACATTCAACGATAAATCCATTTTCAGAGCGTCTTAGTGACTTCACTTTTACGTGATAAGCTTCTTCGCTCACCTGATTGATGAATTCATCAGAGTGAGAAACGTTTTTAAAAATTTGTTCGAAGTCTGGATCGATACGATCCCCAGTGAAGAATCCTTCATCGTACTTCAGGGCCTCTGACTTACTTCTTCCGCCAAAACTTTTCCATGTCATATCTTTATAGAAAAGAGCGTTTTCACTACATTTCGTAATCGTCACGTCAGGGTATAAATCTTTGAATAGTCTTTGATTTGTTTCGCCGCGAATTGAGCTCGGACCTTTTGGCAGTAGATCTGAACGTAGAAGCGCATCTTGCGACAATAAACGTACGTTTTCAGCGCCATGAGCGGCCTTTAAATCACTATAAAGAGAAAGAGAGAAGATATCTTTCCCAATCACTAAATAAGGAACCACGATGGTTTCTCTTTCAACAACGGCAATTTTTTTGAGTTTATGGATATCTTTGAAGGCCATGATATTTCCTTGAGAGCACACTTTGAGTTTTGAAAAGCAAAGTGTACTTCAAAGAAATTAAGACTGAGAAGTAGAAAATTCTATTTAATAACTAATCTGATTCCTGCGTTCACTTTTTTAGATTTTTTAATTAAATCAGTGTTCGACGCTATTAACCGTTTTACGGAGATGCCGTGCTTTTGTGCCACTGTGAACAGTGTTTCTCCTTTTTTTACGGTATAATAGCGCATTGGCTTTTTTCTAGATGCATACCTCTTTGCTCTGATAGCACGTGAGTTACGTTTCAGAATTTCGCGACGTGGTTTTTCAAATAAGTCAGCGTAAAGATTGTTGTCTGCACTTACTAATTCACCTTCTCTGAAAGGAAGTTTTACAACATCACCCGCAGAAAAATGAGTTTTTTCAGAAACATTGTTTAGGCCCGCCAGGACATAATCTTTTCTAAGTTTAAATTTCTTAGAAATGGCAGCTAAACTCATTCCTTTGTTCGGAACAACGAATTGCTGGAAGTTTACAGCTAAGAAATCCGTTTTAGCGCAGCAGTTAGCATATTTCTCTGCTGTATTCGGTGGAAGTCTTAAACGGTAGTCTGCAATATTTGGTGGAGTAAACCATCTTAGAACTTCCGGGTTTAGACGTTGAATTTCTTCGAAATCAACTCCAACACTTTCTGAAAGTTTAATTAAGTCAGTTCCTGCTGGAACACTGATTTCATCAAAGTCTAAAGGCTCATGGAATTCAACATCATCAAAACCAAATGACTTTAGGTTTTTTCCGATAATCGCAAGGGCCATAATTTTTGGAACGTAATTTTTTGTTTCGTCTTTAAGATACTTCCCTTTTGTAAGGTGCCAGAAATCTTCAGACTTGTATTTCTTGATCGCGCGACCAAGTTTTCCTTCTCCGGCATTGTAAGCAGCAGCTGCTACTTCCCATTGTCCGAAATCATCATAAAGTTTTGCCAGGTATCTTGCTGCCGCAACTGTTGCTTTAATTGGATCGCGTCTTTCATCGCGGTACCAGTCTTGCTCCAGTCCGTACATTCTTCCTGTGTATGGCATGAACTGCCAAGGTCCAACAGCTGCTGCCCATGACTTCGCTGAATTGTTAAATCCACTCTCCGCCATTGCTAAGAAAATTAAATCTCTTGGAAGTCCGTGCTCTTCCAAGATTGCTCCAAGAATTGGTGCATATCTTCCCGCTCTTTCAGTATAGCGCTCGAAGAATGGACGTCCTCTGTTTAAGAAATAATGAACCCATCTTTTTACCTGGGCATTATACGTAACAGGGATATCAAAATAATTGTTTTCTAAGTTTAGTTCTTCAGCACCTTCAAGGTAATAAGTTTTACCTTTGTAGTTACCTAAACCATCAAGAGTCGAAGCTCCTGTGATCATCGAACGTGATTGAACTTTCGCAATTCTAGAAGACTGTTCTTCGTCGATTTTCTTATCTTGCTCAGTGTAGTCCGTCTTCTTCAAACGCAGGTAAGCTTCACGAACACTTTCAGAGGCAAAACCATCTTTTGTGTGCGGAGTTGAAACTACTTTAGGGGCCGGTGTTTTTGAAGATGAAGCACATGAGGTAAGTACAAGAGCTACTACGAGGACAGATAATTTAGATGTTGTTGATCGAAACAGTACGTTTTTTTTCATAAATATTATCATCCTGATGAAGTCACAAGGGTGATCCAACGCTCCTGTTGAATCCAAGCACAGATACAGACTTCAGTGTAACCGCAATCCGGGTAAAAAAAAAGTTTTTTCCCATCTAGTTATTAAATTAAGAGCCGCATAAAATAGTCCAATGAATGTTCTATTCATCAAATTACTTCCGCTTATATGCCTCTTTCTAGGTCTTTCTACACCTGTTTTGGCAGATATAAAACCACCAAATTATGATTTTACCTTTGACTCTCTCGGGCCTTTTTTACCCGGTGGAACTTTAGAAAAGGCCAAAACAGACAAAACAATTCAGTCAGATATTTTTGAAGATCATGGAAATCTCAAAATTATCAAACTTAAATTAAAACGCGCGAACTACCATCTCGATGTGTATGTGCAAACCAAAGACGATAAAATCACCGATATGTTTGTGAGACTCCCACAACATTTTATCCACGATATTTTTCTCGCCGATTTACAAAAAAAATATAAGAAGCAAGACAAGTACGTTCAAAAAGATATGAACGCTTTGTATGTCTGGATGAACCGTGACGGCAACAACATCATCTATCAGGGAAGTTGCTCCATCACTTGTTTTCCAATGTTCATTGAAGTGGTGAGTGCAGATAAAACAGTGGTACCGCTTTATCAAAAATTCAATGAAGCATTACCTAAATGGTAACGTTTTTCTTCTTAGCGTAGATCCCGACAAAAATTCCTACGATGATCATGATGAAACATAGAATTTGTCCCATCGTTAAAAATCCAAAGTAGTATCCAAGTTGAGAATCCGGCTCGCGGTAGAATTCAACGATAAATCTAAAAATACCGTAACCTGAAATGAAAACCGCAGAGATCATTCCATAAACTTTTACTTTTCCTCTCATGATCCAAAGAAGCACTGAGAGAGCAAGACCTTCAAGAACTGCTTCATATAATTGCGAAGCGTGACGAGGATAAAGTCCCCCACCGTTTGGAAAAATAATTCCCACCCATGAGTTTGTTGGTCGACCGTAAAGTTCACCGTTAATGAAGTTTCCTAAACGTCCCCAGAAAAGTCCCTGTGAACCGGCAAGGGCCACAGAATCCATCACCTCAAACCATGTAATCTTGTTTTGCTTAGCAAAGATGTATCCACCAACACACAGACCAACTAAAGCACCGTGGAAGCTTAATCCGCCCTTCCAGACAGCAAGCAGCTCCATCATGTTAACTGAATAGTAATCCCAGTTATAAATGAAGACATAAAAGAATCTCGCACCGATAAACATACAGATGATCATCGTCGTGATTAATGAATCAATTTTTTCTTCCGGGACTTTGAAGAAGTTTTTCTTCACAAGAATTTTTAAAAGGAATCCGGCGATGATAAACCCGACAACATACATCAATCCATACCAACGGATCTGGAATTTTCCTAAATCAAAAATGACTGGATCTAAATTGTGAACGTAATGCGTATTCATATTTCGTATCTCTTTTTAAAATAATTTTAAAAAGGATAACGAAGAGTGACTACAATGACAAATCAGTTCTCGGCCTAAAACTTTCTTCTGGATGCACCAGACCTTCTGTCATTCTCGCCAATGTCTGAATCATCTGTCTCACAGGCACAGATAATCCTGTGTAATCGAGATATGAGCAATGCGCAGACATGAAGCTTAAAAGTTCTTCATTAGTCATGCGAATATTTCTTCCGTGCAAAGTTGGATCTAATCTTAGAACTTTAAATTTCGGCCCAAGCTTTTTAATTCCATCTAATGAAAGAATGCGATTCCCCACTACATCGATAAACACAGCTTCACCTCTGGACTCAATGGTCCTTTGTAGGACCATCCCATCATCAACCGTCACACCCCATAATCCCAGGATGCCATGGTGAACCAGGGCCCAGCTTAAGTAACGATGAATCACTGTTCTTGCTGCTAGTTTTTTATCAGCTTCTTTGCTCGATCCGAAATCACTGTAACAACCAAACTCCCAGGCCTTCACTCCGAAAGAATAAACCATGAATCCCACATTTTTATAACGGTAGACCTGATAACCCGGTTTCGGGATCACCGACTCTTGCCCGTAGCGGTCAGATTCCATCGTTGACTGAATTTGACGCGACACTGACGGACTGGCCTCAGAAATATTTAAACATCTAGATGCATTATTTTTCTTTAAAATGGCCAGCGCTTCGACTTCTTCTTTTTCATTTAGTTTCACGAATTTCATCGCAACAAGGAAGTCTCCGAATCCACTTTCAAAGCTTTGCGGGTCCATACTGATGTAAACTGGAAGGTTGAGTTCTTTTTGGTATTGGTAGTAAACTTTTTTACTCATAGCACAAACCTCATTTAGCATGGGGTTTTCCCCAGCGGTACTAAACGTATCGGAAGACTATTCCCTTGACATTAAGGGGGACTTTGCTTAAAAATCCAAGGTTCATAAATAGTGGTTAAAATTAGGGCCAACAAGTTTTATATCCGAGTCAAAAGCTCTGAAATAAACCCCTGGATTTACCTATTTACTTAGGAGTTTTCAATGTACGGAATTGTAGAGATTGGTGGACACCAGTACAAAGTTCAAGCAGGAGATCTAATTGATGTTGAGAAACTAGCACACGATGCTGGCGCAACTATCACTTTAGACCAAGTTCTATTCATCGGTGGAGATAAGCCACTTGTTGGAGCACCAGTTGTTGGTGGAGCAAAGATCAGCGCAAAAGTTATTATGCACGATCGCTCAAGAAAACTAATCGTTTTCAAGAGAAAACCAGGTGGATACAAGAGAAGAAACGGTCACAGACAAAACTTTACTGCTCTATTGATTACAGAAATCAATGACGGTGCAGGAAATACTGTTAAGATCGATAAAGCATCAAAAAATGCTGAGAAATATTTAAAATAATTAAAAGAGTTTATTCAGGAGTTATACAATGGCACACAAAAAAGCCGCCGGGTCCACAGCTAACGGTAGAGATTCAAATCCTAAAATGCGTGGAACAAAAAAATACGGTGGAGAACAAGTTATCTCTGGGAACATCATCGTAAGACAAAAAGGAACTAAACTATTTCCAGGTACTGGAGTAGGAATGGGTCGTGACTTCACTATCTACGCAACTGTAGATGGAGTAGTAAAATTCACTCACTACACTAAGTCTAAAAAACTAGTTTCAGTAGTTCCAGCTTAGTTTTTACTTTCAAAATTACTAAATGT
This sequence comes from Bacteriovorax sp. PP10, assembly GCF_035013165.1. Taxonomy (NCBI): domain Bacteria; kingdom Pseudomonadati; phylum Bdellovibrionota; class Bacteriovoracia; order Bacteriovoracales; family Bacteriovoracaceae; genus Bacteriovorax; species Bacteriovorax antarcticus. Next base: position 202,607 of record NZ_JAYGJQ010000002.1, on the reverse strand, counting down.
GTTATAAGGGAATCCAATGGATTCCCTTTTTTATTTTTAGGGATCAACTAAGGTAAAAATGCGTTTTATAGATGAAGTTAAAATTATAGCAATCTCTGGTCACGGTGGTCCTGGTGCCATCACTTTCCGTAGAGAAAAATCAATTCCATTCGGTGGTCCCGATGGTGGTGATGGTGGTAACGGTGGATCGGTTATTTTCGTAGCAAACGAAAACATCAATACACTTATTAACTTCCGCGGGAAGAAAGTATTCAAAGCAGAAGACGGTGAACCCGGAGCTGGAAGACAGCTTAACGGTAAAGACGGACAAGATTATATTCTTGAAGTTCCAGTTGGAACAATCATTAAAAATTCTGAAACAGGTGCAGTCATTGCAGACCTGAAAATTCACGACGAAAGAATTGTTATCGCTGATGGTGGTAACGGTGGTCGTGGAAACATCAATTTCAAATCTTCAACTAACCAAGCTCCTCGTATCGCTCAACCTGGTCTTCCAGGTGTTGAGATGTACCTGGATCTTGAACTAAAACTTATTGCTGATCTTGCCTTAATCGGTCTTCCGAATGCAGGTAAATCAACTTTAATTTCTGCGATCTCGGCAGCACGTCCGAAAATTGCAGACTACCCTTTCACAACTCTTGAGCCAAACCTTGGTGTTGTTACATTAGGAGAGAGATCTTTTGTTGTAGCTGATATTCCGGGACTGATTGAAGATGCTTCTGAAGGTAAAGGCCTTGGAGTTAAATTCTTAAAGCACATTGAAAGAACATCAGCATTAGTTCACTTGGTGGACGTGTCTTGGTGTCTTGATGAATACGAAGCATTCGAGCAATACGTTGTTATCCGCACTGAACTTGAAAAATACAGTGCAGATCTGGCGACTAAACGCGAACTAGTGTGTTTAACAAAAATTGATGCTATGACAGAAGAAGAAATTGCAAAATTCCAGAACTTCTTTGAAGAGCAATTAGACAAAAAAGTTATGACTATCTCTGCGGTTTCAGGACGCTCAATCCAGGAACTAAAAGGACTCATGATTAAATGTATCGATATGGAAAAAGCAACTAAGAAAGAAAAAGCAAAGGCGAATCCTAATAAGTATGAAGGAATCTACCCTGTAGAAGAAGATGAGGAATAGAAAATGAATCGTGATTATGTAAATAAAGAAGTAACTGCAATTATCGATGACAAGACTCTTGAAGCTCCATTAAACCTTGCGATGGCATCTGCCTGGATCATGGGAAACTTCAAAGGATTAAACCTTAAAGTTTTGGACCTAAGACAAGTTTCAGGGATCGCTGACTACTTCGTTATCGCTTCAGCAAGCAACCCTACTCAAGCAAGTGCAATGGCAGAAGAGATTTCTCACCAGATGAGACTTAACAACATTGAAGCACTTTCGAAAGAAGGTCTAAAGACTAACACTGACTGGATCCTTCTAGACTACGGCGACATTATTGTTCACGTATTCCATGAGCCATCAAGAACAGTTTACGATCTTGAGCATCTATACAAAAATGCACTTAACGTTGATATCCCTGAGTCATACTACTTCTCGACTCCTGAGTCTGAGAGAAAAGGTGGCGGAGATGATTCTGGAAGAAACTACTTCTAGTTAAAGGATTACCTTTGAAAGATCTTCATCTCATTGTTGTAGGCCGTCTTGGTGACAAGAATATTGAAGAACTGGAAAAAGATTATTTCAAGCGTTTAACTGTACCAAAACTTACTATCTATGAAGCTCGCGCTCACTCTGAAGATCTTAATAAAGAAGCTAAAGAAGTGATCGCGAGAATCGACGAAATCTCAAAAAACGAAAATCCTTATATTGTTTTACTCGCAGAAAATGGAAAGCAGTTCACTAGTGTGAATTTTTCTAAGTGGCTTTCTAATGTTTATGAACGTCAGTCGGTGATTTTTATTATCGGTGGAGCTTCCGGGCATGGTGAAGCTGTGATTAAGCGAGCTCATTTCAGGTTGTCTCTTTCGGAGTTAACTTACCCTCATAAACTCGCTCGCCTTCTTTTAGTCGAACAGATTTATCGCGCACAAACGATTGTGGCGAATCATCCTTACAATAAGTAATTACATAAAGCTTAATGGAAGTTTGTACGTTGAAGTAGCGATGGCCTTACCGTCGCGTGTTGATTCTAACGTTACTTCTTTGTAATTTTTTAGTGACTCATTCTTTAAGTCACATTTAAAACTTGCAGCTTCCTTTATACAATCCGTTTTAAAGCTCTTATCGCCTTTTAGAGAGAGCTTAACGCTTGCTTGGTCAATAGCTATAGGTTTGAACATCATATCTAAGAAGTAGACTATTACGGCCTTCTCTTTTGAGACTAACTCTACGTGATAATTGCCAGGCATGCGGACGTAACCACCATTCGGGCCTGCTTTATTCATGCCATGGGCGAATGCAGATTGCGAGAGAAGTGTTGCCAGTAATAATGTCACAAATGAGGCTTTCATAGCGTATTCCTTTTGTTAAGATCAAAGTCTAATCTCACTAAGTATACGACGATAAGGAGAAAATGTGACAACGAATAAATCAGTAAATTTTAAAGTAAACGGCATGCACTGTGGTGGATGCGCTGGCAAAATAAAAAAAGGTGTTGAAGGATTAAATATTGAAAGTGCAGTCGACGTTAACGTTGAAACTGGAAAAGTTAATATTAAGTTCAACTCTGAACAAAGTACGATAGCGGTTTTGAAAGACACTATCGCTAAAGCTGGATTTCAAGTGGAGTCAGTAGAACTTGAATAATCTAAAGTTTAAAATTGAAGGAATGACTTGTGTGGCCTGCTCGGGAATTATCGAGAAGGAGACGAAACTTTTAAAAGGAGTTGAGGAGGCACAAGTTAACTTCGCGACAGAGACGGCCGAGTTTAAAACAGGATCTGAATTTGATCTTGAGACTTTTCATGCTCTGTTAAAAAAACTTGGATACCGTGCGATTGATCCTAATGCAAAAGATGCAAAGGCCATTGATACTGTTTTTAATGCTGACTTTTATAAAGCGATGATCGCTTTAGTTTTAGCTTCAGTGACTATGTTTTTTGCTATGGTTGTTCCCAACAATCTTATTCAGGCCATCCTAACAACTATTTTAGTTTTTGGTTATGGCCGAGCTTATATCAAAGCCGTTTTTGGTTTTCACTCGAACATGAATACCCTGATTGGTTTAGGTGTACTCAGCTCTTATTTTTATAGTTTATATTTAATTATCATGTCCCCTCACGCCCATCCTTATTTTGAAGGTGGAGCTTTCATTATTGCTTTTTCACTTATTGGGCACTACCTCGATGGGATTGCAAAAACTAAAGCGAGAAGTAATTTAAGCTCTCTTTATAAAATGCAAATCAAGTTTGCTTCGCTGATTGTTGATGGCAAAGAAGTAAATACTCCGGTTATTGATTTGAAAGCTGGTGATATCATTCGTTTGCGTCCAGGTGAGAAGTTTCCTCTCGATGGAGAAATCGTTGAAGGTGAAACGCATGCTGATGAAGCAATGTTAACTGGTGAGTCTCAAGCGATTGCAAAATCTGTTGGCTCAAAAGTTTTTGCGGGAAGTATGAACCTTGAAGGTTCTGTTACGATAAAAGTTAACTCTACTATTCATGATACTTTTATTTCTGAAATCGTCTCTTTTGTTGAGAAAGCTCAACTAAAGAAAGCTCCGATTGAAAAGTATGCTGATCGTATCGTTAAATTTTTCGTACCAATTATCTTAGTGGTTGCGGCCGTAACATTTGTCACTTGGTTTTTAATCACTGGTGATATGTCGATGTCGTTGACTCATATGATTGCAGTTTTAGTTATCGCTTGTCCTTGTGCTTTAGGACTCGCTGTTCCCATGGCGATCATGCTTTCGACTAGTGAAGCTGCAAAAAATGGACTTCTGATCAGTGGTGGGCACATTATTGAAAAAGGGTCTCATATTGATACGATCGTTTTTGATAAAACAGGAACACTAACTGAAGGACGTCCCGAACTGACACAAATTCATTTGTTTGATAAAACAGCTGATGCAGCGATAGTTTTAAAACTAGCAGCTTCGTCACTTCAGTATTCAACTCACCCACTTTCGCAATCAATTGCAAATCATGCTTTAAAGCAGGAAATTTCACTCTTAGATCCGGATAAATTTAAAAGTTTAACTGGTCTTGGTGTTGTGGCCGAAATGAATGGTAAGAGTCTTGCTTTAGGGAATGCTGATTTATTAAAACAGGAAGGCGTTTTAGAAGTTATTCCTAAGAGTTTTTATACTGAGAATGTTGGGAGTTATGTTTTCTTATCAATTGATAAAAAGTTAACTGCTGCTTTTATTATTACTGACCCGATTAAATCTGAAGCGCGTGAGTTAATTAAAAAACTTCACGACTTGAATATCAATGTATGGATGCTTACAGGTGATCATGTTGGGATTGCTCATAAAATCGGATCTGAAATTGGAATCACACCAGAGTTTATCAAAGCAGGAGTTAAACCTGTTGGTAAAGCAGATTTCATTACAGAACTTCAATCAAAGAATTTCAAAGTTGCGATGATTGGTGACGGTATTAACGATGCTCCGGCATTGGCGAGAGCTGATCTATCAATTGCCATGAGTAACGGCTCAGATGTGGCACTAGAAGCTTCTGAAGTGTCATTACTTGATGGGAAGATCTTACTCGTGAGTGATTTTTTCGGCAGATCAAAACGCACAATGAGAATCATTAAAGAAAATCTACTTCTTTCGTCTTTATACAATTTATTATGTATTCCACTGGCAGCGGGAGTTTTCTACCCTTGGTATAAGGTTTCCCTTACACCAATGTGGGCGAGTCTTGCGATGGGATTATCCAGCTTCTCAGTAATCGTGAATTCTTTTAGAGTTAAAAAAGTTTCTTAACTGCATCTGTTGCAACTTTCGCGGCAGCAAATGAACACTCGAAAGCTGGGTTTGCCCAGTTATCCTGGTTAGCAAAGAAAATATTTCCACCAAATGGACGGCTCATTCTATCTAGGTATCCACTTTGGATAAGACCACGACTAGCAACTGGAAGTGAATGCCCCCAACGAGTCATACGCATTCCTTTTAAGTCAGCGAAGTTCACACCAACAGCAGCTGCAAAGTCTTTCATTCCGCTAAGGATGACATTTTTATGTTTATCGTGAGCAAGTGGGTTGAATAAGAATTGTCTTCCACCATCATAGGGAAGCGCTCTATAAACAGTTAAGACACCATTTTGAGTTTGATCATCAGCGGCCCAAGTTCCAAAACATACATCCGAAAATGGACGTTTTGATTGTGACATCGCCATTGGCACTTCAGGTTTTTCACCTTCAAAACAGAAAATATCAAAGCTTGGTGATTTAACCGGGTGATTGAAAATGGCGTTCCCTACGATGTAACCTCTGTAGCTTAAATCATCCATCAGTTTAACCTGATCTTCTGGAAGACCTGGAACGATAAGCTTGGCTACGAATTTTGGAGAAGCAACAACACAAGATTGTGTTTCAATCGTCTTCATCACACCCTGAGCGTCTTCGTATGTAACCCAGATTAATCCGTTTGGTTTTCTTTGAACTCTTACAACGAATGCTCCTGCTCTTACCGAGCCTGGAGTTGTTGCTGCATCTACTTTTTCCATAAGACGTTGTGTGATCGCTGCGTTTCCACCTGGAAGAGCAAGAACACCGTCCACTTCACTCGCCACAAAGTTTAAAACTTGTAGTGCAGATAATTCTTCAATTGAACCGTTGAATGAAGACCAGCAGTATAATTGGAAATACTCTGCGATATGTGGATGAACTTTTCCGAATTTTAATTCAAGCCATTTTTCAAATGTAATGGTGTCTAAATATAAATACTCTTCGTAAGAAATCGCGCTGTCAGATGTCCATGGGATATCAGGGTAAGCGTCGTTATAAATTCTTCTTAATTCAGCATCAACTGCAATGAATTCCGAAGCGCGAGCAGGATCACTCGCCCCTTTCCAGAATTCCGTCATCATACTTTTTTTGTATGTGAACTTTGTAATGTCTGGTTCTTCTAATTTTAATTCTTCTTTGATTCCGATTTCTTTTAAGAATGTGTCGATATCATCGCCATCATCGGGAATCGTAATATAGGCCGCACCGATTGAGAACGTTGCGTTTTTGTATGTCTCACCTTTTGAATTTCCACCGAAGTGTTTATCTTGCTCAAGGATGATTGGATTTAAATCGCGCAGTTGATAAGCACTAATAAGGCCTGCCATACCACCACCGACAACAACAACTTTTCTTTTTTCAGTTGGAGCTGGGATCCCACCTTTTTTAACAAGGTAACCATCAAGGTTCCAAAGGACATCGTGTGGGCGATCGATGTTATCGCCATTGAAATCTAAGCTGGCGAACTGGTCGTCACTTAAAATCTGGATGGGAGAAATACTCATCAAACTCTTCGGTAAAAAGCGCTTCAGCACAGCTTCTGACTTCTTAGGGATGGCCAAGGCAAGGCCTGCCATAAGTGACATTTTAATAAAATCGCGGCGTGGGCGTGCTTCATAATCGTTTAAATTCGATGACATAGGCTTATATTTCCCGAAAGGATGGAATAGTTTGAGGTATAAAACAATGTCAGAGCTTTCCTGTCAAGAATTCCTGGAAAAATGCCGATAAATACTCATGGGTTTAAGGTTTAAGGCCTACATTCAGTACCTCCTATTTTGGCTGCTCGCCGTATCGTGCAGTACGCCTCAATATGAAATCGTTATCCGCGGGCCCGCGGCGGAAGAAAACTGTGCCTCTTTAGTTCAGTCGATCATCGCAAAAAATAGTACTCCGCAAATCAAAGATGCATCGACGATTGAAATACCGGAAGCAATTCCTGAGCTCTCGCTCACAAAAATTTTAAATTCGAGAAAAGAGTTAAACGCAAAATACACCAACATCATTGAATCAATCAAAGATTTTAAAGTAGATAATAATGGGCCAATTAATGGCCAGTCTAAACTGCTGCTTGATCCACACGAAGGCTATCTTGCAAAAATTCTTCTAATTAGAAATGCGAAGAAGACTTTGGATTTGAGCTATTTTATTTTCACCGGCGATGATACGGGAAAAACGCTTCTGCACGAACTTCGTTTGGCAATTAAACGTGGAGTAAAAGTACGCCTCCTGGTTGATTCGACTGGATCATTTTCCAAAGCACCTTTTTACGATGATATTAAAGCTCTTGCTTCGCTGAATGGTCAGGAAATTTTAGATGAATTTGGAAATCCCACAGGGGAATTCGCTCATGCTGAAGCTGTTTTATTCAATCCACTTTTCAATGTGCGTGCTCACGTTGCTAACTGGATGAAGGCCGTTCATAATCTTTTTGTTCCCGAAAATGAAAGATTACCACTTGCCACTTTTACGATTAATCGCAGAAGCCATGACAAAATCCTTATGGCCGATGCCAATTCTCCGAAAGATGCCATGGCGATCATTGGTGGACGGAATATCGCTGATAAATACTATGCTGTGAATGAAGGTATCAAGAATCCAATCTTAGATGCAGAAATTCTCATTAAAAACTTTGTAACAAAAAATGATGATGGAAGTATCAATAATGCTCTTGAAGATCATTACAATAAAATTTACTACTATCTTGCCAATAAAAATTTTGAAAATTTCCTTTTTAAAACTAATCGCGATCAGGTTCGAAAAGAATTTAAGCAAATGCGTGACAGCTCTAAAAGACTTATGCATGAAAATGGACAACTTAATGCTCACTTACAAGAAATGGTGGATTCAAAATTTTTAGAGAATGATTTTGAAGATGGATTGATTTCTATTTTAAATGAAATTCAAAACCTGAGCAGAACAAAAATGTTCATGATGCCTAAGCAAGAGCACTATAAGGCCAATGGTAATTCGCTTATTTCTAAACTCCACGCTGACATCGCCAAGGCAGAGGATACAGTTGATATCGTTTCTCCTTATTTCTGGATTCCAGATGAAGAAATTGAGTTCATTATCAATTGGGCATCAAAATATCCTCATAGAAAAGTTCGAATTTTTTCAAACTCCCTTACTACGACAAACAACATTGTCGCTCAGTCCATGGTTGATGCAACTTTTAAAGAAACAATCATGAAACGCATTCAAGGTACTCCGATTGAAAAGCAAATTGAAATTTACTCTTATGGAAAGTTAGATGATGAAGTCCTGGGTGGAGATAAACGTTATGGTTTTTTACATGCAAAAATTGTTGTTGTAGATGGCAAAACACTGACTGTTTCGACATCTAACCTCGACCCTATTTCACGTCACTTAAATTCTGAAGTAGGAACAACGATTGAAAACCTGCCAAAGAATTCTAAAAATGCACAGAAGCTCAATAAATATATTGAGGATTTAAAAAATAATTCTACTCTATGGGGAAGTACTGAATGGCAGGAAATAAGAAGACATCCTAAAAATAAAATTATGAATATCTTGCAGGTTTTTATAACTAAAATTATTTACACACTTAATTTAGTACCGATTATATAGGGTCCGCAATATAAATGGATTTTGAAAAAGAACAATATATAAAGGATCAAATCGACATAGATTATGTCAGGAAGGCGAAAAATTCTTCCATGGCATTTATCTTAGTTGTTATCCTTTTTCTTTTTTTAGATAAGCTTGAAGATAACTTCAAATTTCCAATTATATGTCTGAGTTTAAGTGTGATTGTTTTTAATCTAGTGAGATTTTTTAATTATAAAAAATATTTTGCTGGTCAAAAATTAATCAAAGATGCTGTTTTATTAAATTCACTGACTATTCTTATTAACAGCTCTATTTGGTGCACTCTGGGTATTATTTCTATTTTGTCTTATGAAGCAAATAATTTTCAGATTCTGCTTATTTTTATTATCTTAATTTCTTTTAGTGCCGCGGCCATTGTAACAGTTTCCCACAAAACTCTCATCTTTGCCGCTCTCAATTTTTTAATTCTTTTTCCCCCGGCCCTTTATTCAATTTTTCAATATATTCAGTCTGGTGATGTCGGAAGATTATGGTTATTAGGATATACAGCTATCAATCTTGTTTATAACTTGAAACAAGGAAAAGTTATTCAGGAAGAGCTGCACTCACGCTTTGCTATTGAATATGACCTAAAAAAATCATTGGAAGAAATTGCTTTAAGTAAAAAGAATCTTGAAGAAGAAAGCATTAAGACATTTCATGCCTCAAGACTATCCTCACTGGGAGAAATGGCCGGTGGTGTGGCCCATGAAATTAATAATCCCCTGACAATTATTCAAGGGATGACAAAGTCTATTCTAAGTCACGATGAACTTGGGCTTGATGAACAGACAAAAACGAAACTGACAAAAATCAATGCTGCCAGCGAGAGAATTGCTAAAATTGTCAAAGGGATGAAAATCATCTCAAGCAAGAATGATCAAATCGAGCACGAGATTGTTAAAGTAAGTAAGGTACTAGAAATAAGTATTGATCTCTATGAAGAGAAATTTAAAAACGAAACCATTCGTTTTAAACTAGAAAATGCGAATGATCCCGATATTAAGTGTAATCCATTGCAAATCTCACAAATTCTGATTAATCTGGTGAGCAATGCTATCGATGCTTTACAAAAACTTGATGAAGAAAAGTATCTGACAATTAAAATCACAGAAGACCCTATTACTCATTCTGTCGATATCAGAGTCATCAATAGCGGGCCGATTTTAGAAAATGCCGTTTCCGCTAAGATCTTCGAGCCTTTTTTCTCAACCAAATCATTGGGCAAAGGAACTGGTTTAGGGTTAAGTATTTCTTCCACTCTTGCTCATAGTAACCATGGAAACTTGAGTTATGAAGTCTACGAAGGGCAAGTTTGTTTTAAGCTGCATATTGAGAGTCATACCTAGTGTTTAAATTATGAAAATCATCTGGCCTCTTATTTTAATTTCATACGCAAGTTTATTTGTGTTCGGTATTAGTGATAATATCCGCGGTCCTTTATTTCCAGAAATTCTAAAAGAATTTAAGATCAGCGATGCGCTGGGATCATTGATGTTTGCAGTGAGTTCACTGTCGAGTTTTGTCTCAAGTTTTTTTGCCCGCAATCTTTTAAGAAGATTTGACCGTAGATCCATTCTTCAATGGGCATGTCTGGGATTGACCATAAGTATGTTAGGTCTTGCAACGGCCCCTCATTTTTATATCTTTTTATTCTGTAGTATCTTATTTGGACTTTTTTCCGGGATTCTTGGATTGATTCCGAATGTACTTGTCCCGCTTGGTGCAACGGCAGAAAAAAAGCAGCAATTTCTTTCAGGACTTCATGCAATGTATGGGGTCGCAAGTCTTCTTGCTCCGATGGTGGTTGCTTTTGTTTCTTATGTCTCAGGAAACTGGCGTTATGCTTTTGCCGTGACTGCTCTTGCTCCTTTTACTTTGTTTATTTATTCACTTCATGGAAGTCACACCCCACACCATTCAAAACCTATTGCTGATAAAGTAAAACAGAACCTGAATAAATCAAAGAATTTTAGGCCGCAGGTTTTTTTAGCATTGATGGTCAGTTTTTGCGTGGCCGCTGAAATCATGATCTCGTCGAGACTTGCTCTTTTAATGAGACGTGAATGGCATTACGACCTGGAGATGTCGAGTTTATATGTGACAGGATTCTTTATCTGTATGTTGCTAGGGCGCTTGCTTTTTACCGGATTTAAATTTAACAAGACTGTACTGTTTCAACTTTCAGGTTGTCTGGTTATAACGGCCTTGATGGTTTTATTAGGACTTTTTATTCACCCACTCTTTTTAGTGGCCGCAGGTTTTACTGTTGGACCTTTTTATCCACTGGCCATTTCTTTCATCTCTTCTGAGTTTCCTGATGACCTCGATACTGCCGTCTCCTATATGATTGCCACTGACTCAATGATGTTGGCGGTGATGCATATCCTGGTAGGGAAGCTCACGGATTCCTTTGGAATTCATCACGCGATTTTCTCAGCAGTAATTTTCTTGGCACTTTCATTTTGCCTGGTAAACAGCTACCCATTTTTCTTTAAAAAGAAAACATCACAAAAATAATCCATTAGGCGCTCAAGGACTTATATTGATCCAGGATTTTTATCTTCTGGGATAATTTATTATAACCGGCCCATGGGTCTTTTCTATTGTTAAGAAGCTTAGGAACACTCTTTAAGGTGTATGAGTTCGCATTCTTTAATTTTTTGGCCTCTGCCCATGTAATAGGCAGGGCCACAGGTGCATGCTCCCGCGCGCGAACCGAGTAAGGCACAATTGCAGAAGCACCGTATCCATTTCTTAAATAATCCAAGAATATTTTCCCTTTTCTTTTGGACTTGGACATATTTGTCGTAAATTTTTCTGGATGCTCCCTTTCCATCTGGTCACAAATACTTTTTGAAAAACTTTTAATTTGCTCCCAATCATACTTAGGAGCAATCGGTACATGGACATGCAGACCTTTTCCTCCACTAACTTTAATAAAGGATTTAAGTTTCAAGCGCTCTAGAATCTCTTTGAGAGCAAAGGCCGCTTCTTTTACTTTTTCAAATTTAACACCTTCGTCAGGATCGAAGTCAAAAACAATTTGATTAGGATAATCTATTTCGTCCACACGACAACCTCTACTATGAATTTCTAGTGTGCCTAACTGAACAAGCTCCTGTAGTCCCATCTGAGAATCAATATAAACAATCTCTTCTTTTTTATTCTTTAATTTGGATTCGACTTTTTTACCAAGTATTCCCATATCATCTGTTTCTATATGCTTTTGAAAGAAACACTCTTTTCCTTCACCGTTAGGGCATCTCAGTAAGGCCAGAGGTCTATCTTTAACAAGTGGAAGGATCCATTTATTAATACTTGTGTAATAATTTGATAAATCCTGTTTTGTAATTTTATCACCGGGATAAATAATTTTATCAGGATGAGACAATTTCACTTCTTCGCTTTTTGATTCTTTTGTAATTTCTTTCACGCTTTCCTTCTTAATTTTAACTTCTTCAAGATAGACCTCTTTGGCCTTTTTATCTTCTCGTAGTCCCTTGAAGGCCGCATGCCTCAAAATTTTATCTCCAGTCCATGCTCCAAATTCAATATTTCCAACAAGGATAGGATTTACCCAAATACTTGCTTTGGATGCAGGAGATTTTTCATCAAATGGTGATTCTTTAGATTTTATTTTTTTAAGTTTACTCACTAGACTCTTGCTGGTTTTAGCATCAAATCCCGTTCCGACTTTTCCAATATATTGCAATTTTCCTTTCTTATTATAAGCGCCCATAAGAAGCGCCCCCAGGGAAATATTGTTTTCCTGCATGGTATATCCACCAATAATAAATTCTTGAATATTAGTGCATTTAATTTTTATCCAATTTTTATTTCTACCACTGTGATAATGACTTTCTCCGTTTTTTGAAACAATTCCTTCCAGGTGACTTTCACAAGCACTTTCAAAAACGCTTTTTCCCGATTCATCCCAATGCTCACTAAAAAGAATTTTTTCGGAATCAGATTGTTCAAGTACTTCTCTGAGAAGTTTTTTTCTATCTTTCAAGGGAAGATTTCGGGTATCGAATCCATTGAGATATAATAAGTCAAAAACATAATAAACCAGCTCACTGCTATCATGTGCTTCCAATGAATTCTGCAATCCTTCAAAGCGACTTCTGCCTTTTTCATCAAGCCATACAATCTCACCATCAAAGATGATGGATTCGGCTGCAATCTCAGCACACTCCTTTTGAATCTCGAGATATTTATTGGACCAATCAAGACCGCTCCTAGTAAGGAGTTTAGTCTCTTTCTTATTTTTGAAACACAAGGTGCGATAACCATCATATTTAATTTCATGAATCCATTCTTCGCCGACAGGAGGTGTCTCTGATAGCATCGCAAGTTCCGGACCTTTTAAATCTTTGAAAGTTAAAAATTTAGTTTTTTTTTGTGGTTTTATTTTTAATGCTGATTTTTTCGCGGTCTTTTTAACAGGCCTGGGATTTTCCATTTCCGCTTCAAGCTCTTCCATACTCACACCTGATAAAACACTTTTATCTTCTTTGGTTATATCTTTTGCAGAGGCATTTTCATCATCACGCTTAATCAGTAACCAATTATTTTTTTTGGCACCAGGAATACGCGTACGAAGTAAGAGCCATGCACCTCCAAGTTTTTCACCATGTAATTCAAATTCAAGATGACCTTTTTTTAATTGTTCATCGACATTCTTAGGGGGAATCCACTCACCTTTATCCCACACAATAACATGGCCTCCGCCATATTCTCCTTTAGGTATTTCTCCTTCGAAAGTTGCATAATCAATTGGATGATCTTCAACTTCTACAGCAAGTCTTTTATCTTTAGGATTAAGGGAGGGCCCTTTAGGTACGGCCCAACTTTTTAAAACGCCATCTAGCTCCAAACGAAAATCATAATGCAAATGACTGGCATGATGCTTTTGGACCACAAACATTTTAGCGCCTTTATGCTTTATAGCTTTTCCTGCTGGCTCTTTTGTTTTATGAAAATCTCTTTTTTCTTTGTATTCTTTTAAGCTCATGCTCTTGCCTTCCTTGCTCTCTTAATTATTTTTTTGTGAGCTATTTTTTTTGATTTTCCTGCCCTTAAGCTTTTTTCTAAAAAAGGCATCAGGTCAAGAACATTTGTGTTAGTCGCTTTAATATCCTCTTCCGGCTCAGCGACATCTTCAACATCACCTGCTTTAATTTTCTTTTTAATGTATTTTAACAGTTCATCTTGATAAGTGTCTTTGTATTGGTCAGGCTTCCACTTGGCGGTCATTTCATCAACTAATGTTTTAGCGGCCTTCATTTCTTTTGGAGAAACTTTTATTTTATCCAAATGAAAATCATCTAAATAATCAGCTTCATGCACCTCTTGAATTTCATGAGAGAATCTCAACATTTCAAGAATGAGGTAATCCCCACGTGCCATAACGGCCACTAAGTGCTGTTTACTTCTTAAAACAAACTTAGCGACTGCAACTTTTTTTGTGTCTTCTAAAATTTTCCGAAGAAGCACATACCCTTTTTCTCCATTTTTACCGGGGATTAAATAATATGGTTTTTCAAATAATAAAATATCCACTTCTTCAAGTGAGACAAAATCTTCAATATCAATTGTTTTAGTGGCCTTGGGATTGGCCTTCAAAAAATCTTCTTCAGTCACTAATACGAATTGATTTTTTTTATACTCGTAGGCCTTTTCGATATTCTTTCGTTCCACTTCTTTCCCGGTGGCCTTGTTGTATTGCTTGTAACCAATGGGAGAATTATTTCTTTTATCGAGCATTTTAAAACTCAATCTCTCCTCTTCCTTCGAGCTCATCACCGCGACAGGAATGTTAAGTAGTCCAAAACTAATTGCTCCGTTCCAAATGCCTCTGGCCATTGTACTTCTCCTGTAAGAACTCCCCTCATTTCATATGCATTTCTCATACCCACCAATAATGATCTTTCGCTGGTACGTAACTTGCTTAGTAGACTTAGTAAGTTTTTTAACGGGGAATATTTCCTCAAACCAATGGAGTATTTATGAAAATCAGATTCACTTTATTAACGCTGACCCTTACATCAATCATATCTTTTGCAGCTCACGCGCAAGCAATCAATGATCATCAAATTGCTGAAGTCATGGAAGAAGCTAATGACGCTGAAATTGATGCAGCAAAATTGGCAAAAAAAGAAACTAAAAATAAAGAAGTAAGAGACTTCGCTAATCACATGATCGCTGAACATGAAAAAAATCTTAAAGAAACAAAGAAAATCGCTAAGAAAAATGACATTGATACAAAAGATTCAGCAATGTCAGAAGCTTTAGAAGCAGATGCTAAAGCTAAAAGGAAAATGCTAAAGGAACAAAAAGGAGTCGCTTTTGACAAAATGTACATGGAACAACAAGTTTCTATGCACACTCAACTGCTAAATGACCTGGATTCAAAATTTATCCCTTCAGCGGCAAACCCTGAATTTAAAACTCATCTTCAAGCAACGAGAGAACATGTAAGTAAACACCTGGAAATGGCAAAAGAGCTTCAAACAAAACTTTAATTACCATTTGCTATGCTCAAAGGTTTCCTTGGGCATAGCTTCTCATCTTTCCCAATGCGCCCTTGCAACTTCCATAAAATAAAAATACACTATTTGAAGTCATCAATTCCCAAGTTCTTGAACCACAAAGACGATCAATACGTATGGTAAATTCTAAACTTAAAGTACTTCTGACTCGTCCTCACGAAAACTATCACAATCTTAATTATCAGGACCTGATGCGCGTTTGCAGAGTGAGCGCACCCATTGGACTGTTATTTCTCGCGGATATTTGTAAGAACATAGAAAATACTGAATGCATGATCTTAGATCCATTAGTCAATGGAGTATTCCCCGATGTGAAAACTCTGGCATTCCCGGTAAATGATTTTACCTGGGGTAGACATATGTCGGAAGAAATTCATAACATCCCGGCAGACTTCATTCCTGATGTTATTGGCATAAGTGTAATGTTCTCTCATCTTTATTCATCGACACTTGAATCAGTTGAAATTTTAAAGAAAAAATACCCGCATGCTAAAATTCTAGTTGGTGGGGCCGATCCTACAGCTAAGTTTGAAAGATACTTAAACAATTCACCTCATATTGATTTAATTGCGTTGGGTGAAGGGGAAAAAATATTTAAAAATCTTTTAACCTCTATTCAAGCTAATCAGGATATGACGAGTGTCCCGGGTGTCGCTTATAGATCAGAAGGAAAAGTTAAAAGAAACGCCTCTGAGCCTTTAATTCTTCATCTTGATGAAGTTCGTCCTAACTATGAGTTCATTGATTTAAAAAAATACTTCAATGTAAACTTGGTTAACTTCTCTCCAAGGATTAGCTACAGCTATCCTAAGTCTAATCAAAGCATCAATTTCATCACTAGTCGTGGATGCCCTTTTAAATGTGTTTTCTGCTCTATTCAGATTCATATGGGAAGTCCTTTTAGATACAACTCCCCTGAGTATGTTGTCAGAGAGATTAAGTATCTGGTCGACAATTATGATGTTAAACATTTTAACTTTGACGATGACAACCTCACTCTTAATCTTTCAAGGTTTAAAAAGATCTGCCGATTGATTATTGAAAATAAATTAAAGATTACCTGGGATACGCCTAATGGTGTTCGCGGAGATATCCTTGATGATGAATCCCTTGCTCTGGCCATTAAATCCGGCTGTACATACTTACTTTTTGGAATTGAAAGTGGAGTGCAAAAAGTTATTGATGAGATTGTAAAAAAAGATCTTAATCTTGAAGAGTCTATTAAAAATTTAAAAAGATGTTACAAAGCTAAACTTGATACTGGTGCGTTTTTTATCATTGGATTTCCAGGGGAAACCAAGCAAGACATCAGAAAAACTATTAATGTCGCTTTAACACTATTTTGGAAATACAAAACTCGCCCTCATTTAAATATCGCCCGACCTTATGAAGGGACTGCTTTATATAATAAGGCGATGGAAACTCAGACGTTAAAATATCACAATCATAAAATTTCAAATATCCCAACATTGGTGACACTTGAGATGATGATTGAGAATGAGGAATTTGATTTAAAACACCTGAATAAAGAATATAAACGCTTTCAATCTCTTTATATTTTAATCAGCGGGATCAACTGGTTATTATATACATTAAAGAATCCAATTCTGTTTACTCAGACAATGATTCAGCATTTGATTCAATCTTATAAGCAGATACCAAATATAAAAGTGGCCCTTACAAAAACATATATTGGCGTTATTTTATTTCCATTCGCCATTAGAAGGAAGAATCTCTACTAATGACTGTTAATATCTATACTGAATGGGGACCTTTAAAAGAAGTCATTGTTGGCTCTGTTTTTAATATGTCTCCTCACAATATTGATCTCTCTTTTAAATTATTTTTTAATAATAATATTAAAGACGTTTTTCTTAAGAACTCTATTGTCCTTCAGCAAAAACTCATCGAAGAGCGCCAGCAGGATTTAGATGATCTGGCCTCTACATTAAGTTCAATGGGAATCATTGTTCATAGACCTAACAAACTTATGAATGTTGAAGAATTTTCAACTCCTTATTTTAAGGATCATACTTCACCTTGTGACAATCCAAGAGACCAGGTTTTCGTTATTGGAAATAAAATTATCGAGACTCCATGTATCTGGAGAAAGAGATATTTTGAAAACGATCTCTTAAAGCCAATCTTCTACAAGAAGTTTATGGAAGGTGCTGCTTGGATTTCAGCCCCTCGTCCGATGATGAAAGAGACTTCTTTCGACCTGGAATATGCCAGAGAAACAAACAACATTAATATCGACTGGAATCACTACGACTCTCTAGAAAAAGATTATGAGATTATGTTTGATGGAGCTCAGTGCTTAAAATTTGGTAAAGATATTTTGATGAATGTGGCCAATAAAAATCATCAACTTGGTTTTAACTGGCTTAAGTCAATTATTGGATCAGAGTTTCGCCTGCATCAGATCAACATTACTGATCATCATATCGACAGTATGTTAATGCCACTTGCCCCAGGGAAATTACTTATTGACCCGGATAAAATGATTTCAAAAATCGACATGCTTCCACCTGCTCTTCAGAAATGGGATCGAATTATTGTTCCTGAAAAATGTAAACCGTCCGAAGGTCTAAGCCTCGCGAGCACTAGCATCTATACTAATGTTCTTCCCTTAGGGCCTAATAAGGTTCTTATTTTCAGTGAAAATAAAGATCCTAATTTTGCACTTGAAAAATTATTAGAAAAACATAACTTTGAAGTCATTCATGTTCGTTTACGTCATTCAAGATTATTCAGTGGAGGAAACCACTGTGTAACTCTTGATTTGAATCGCGAAGAAGTACTTGAGGATTATTTTAGCTAATGGAAAATAAGTTCATCTGCCCTATTCCATGGATGTCTCTTTGCTTTGGCCCAAAGTCGACCTTAAGAGCGTGCTGTCACCAAAATGGAAGCATGGAAAATAATTTGCATGATAATCTTAGCTCAGAAGAAATTATCCAATTAAAGCACAACCAGGATCTTAGAGATAAGATGCAAAAAGGGATTGTGCCTCACGACTGTATGACATGTTTTGACACAGAAAAGGCAGGTGGTTTTTCTCCAAGACAGGAATACCTGGCAAAATTTAAATTTAATCAAGAAGCTCCTATTAAGGTCGAGTACCTGGATCTAACCGTAGACAATAACTGTAACCTTGAATGTGCTATGTGCTCATCATATTACTCTTATAAGCTTGATGACTTTTACTCAGGAAAATTAAATATTCCTCGAGTTGGTAAATGGGAAATTAATTTTTCAGATGAAAACATTAAGAGTCTCTTGCCTGATCTAAAAATGTTAACCATTACTGGTGGTGAGCCCTTCCTTAGTAAAAGGGCCCTGGAAATTATCCATTTTGTAGCGGCTTCTGCCTTTGCTAAAAATATTCACTTGCGCCTTTTTACGAACCTAACCATAGTCCCAAAAAACTTAGAGGACTTACTTAGTAAATTCGAATCGGTTGAGCTGCTTTTAAGTATTGACTCTGTTGAAGAAAATTATGAGTTTATTCGTCATCCAGCTAAATGGAGTTTGATTACTAGTAATTTACAGAAGCTTTCAGCGCTTAACTTACCTAACACCACAATAAAAGTTCACTCTGTCATTAGTGCTTTCAATTGGAATCATATTGATAAACTTATCAAGTTTTATAGCACTCTTAAGCTAAAGAACAAAAATATACTTCCCGTTTTCATTGAAATCGAAAATCAGCCTTACTTGCATCCCTCAGTTCTTCCTAAAAAAGATTTCGATTATGGATTGGGCCTGATTAATACTGCTCTTGATAATCTCGTTGTTAACGATCCTCAATATCACTATGAAATAAACCATCTTAAAAGCATCTTGAATAAGATTTCAGGTACTGATTCTCGCAGTTTTTATATCGACTACATCACATATATAGAAAAGCTAAAACAAAGCCGTCAGAGTGTTAGTAATTAGAATAAAGCCTGTAATACTCCATCGAATTTAAATAGAATTCTCTTTTAAAAGAAGCGCTCATAGAAGGGTCATTCCCTATACTTTGAGGCGGGTTTTCATGAAGGCATTTTTTAGGAAAAAGCCAAAGGGATTTTGAAGTCACCGGACGATTCAAATTTCCTTGTAGGTCTTGGGCGTCTAAAACGTAATGAATCTTTAAATTTTGATTACCTCTTAAATTCCATTCGAACTCGCCTATATTATTCATGCAATACAAATAAAGGTCTGTGACATTGTTCATCGCCACTTCACGCTTAATTGAGTCTTGTAGCTCAAGTTTCGTTGTAACTAGTCCAACACTTTTAATAGATTGATTCCAGTAGTAAAAATCTCCCAGAAAAAGAGCAATGACCACGATTGATAGATTTCGGCCAAAGATAATTGTTTTGTATTTCCATGCCATCACCATGGCAAGTAATCCAATCATTCCAACGTAAAAACTAATATCGTGAAACCATGGATCATGTGGCTGAATGGCAATTATTCCAATGAGCGAGGCCAATACACATAAGAAATCGACGATGGCGTTTAGTTTATTCTTAATGAAGATCATTGAAGCTAGAACTAAAATTAAAACTAGTTTGATAATAATATAAGGTGACCATTGTAATGAATAATTTGCGACAGACTGATCAAAGAACTTAAAAAATTCCCATGGTGCAAAAATATTTACCGCAATGAAATTCAAAATCCCTTCGTGACTTAGAATTGTAAACAATCCACGCTGTCCTAAGACATGATCTACGCTCTTCATAAAGAACATACCCAACCCTAGAGCGGTGGCCAGAGAAATCGGCATGACATATTTAAACAATTCTTTATGGTTTCTTTGCCCAATCACCAATAAAGGAAATAAAAAGATGAGAATAGAGAATTTAAAATAAATCGCGATTACAACACAAACAAAAGCAGTCATTTTAGATCTATTTTGCAAGATAACGAGCAAGCTTATAAAAGAAAAGAGAAGTGCCGTTAAAAAATCGACGACATAAAAATACTTAATCATGGCAAAAAATGTCAGACCTGATGTCATAAGAAAGAAAATTGAGTTTTTATAATTTAATTTTTTATCTTCTAAGTACTCTTTAAAAACATGGAAAAAGACCACGATATTAAGAACAAAAAGAACATAACGAATAACATACCCACCAATGATCCCAAAGGTCTTTGCCGCTCCTCCAGTGATAAGAAACGTAAGATCTCCAAGTTGTGGCCGGTAGTTACTTAATACAATTGAAGATTTTAAAAATGGAGCTAGTTTTAATGTCGTGAGCTCCAGGATCATGTCGAAAGAAGAAGGCTCCAGGATAAAGGCCAGTTTATAATGCAGGTAGAAGACAGCAAGTAAGACGGCCGCAAAAACCTTTGAAAGGTAGGCGTTCTTTTTACTGTGGAACAGGTCACTCACGACTTTTTTCATTTTCTACAACATCTTTGAAACTAAATTGAAATTATCCATTTTTTTGATCTATTATATTACTAAATAATCTGGAAGGGAAACGCTGTCGATGGGCCATTTATTTTTAGGATTAAAAAGCATAAAAATGAAAGATAGCTCTAAGCATAGAGTTATCCTTTTTCAGAACTATATTGATACTTCTTTCCTGTATCAATTGATTCTAAAAAATCCTTTTATCCGAACACGCCTCTATCAGAAACTGATTTCTTACTTATTTTCCTTTTATGCCCTTCTTAACACTCTTAAGGTCTCATTGGATTTTAAAAGTCATCATCAGTTTATTACAATCTACGAACACAATAATGAAATCCGCTGTATTAAGGCCCGACTATCAAACGAGCAATTTTCTTATTCTGGATTTATTACATTTTCTAAAACAATTAACTTTTGGGTCTTAAAACAATTTTTGGGCCACATTGGGTTCTCTTTTAGGCTTTTCAGGTTAGCTGCAAAACTTATTCAAAAAAATGGGATTCTTATTGGAACCAGACAGAGTCAGTTTTTATTTTTTTATAGTTTAACAGGTAAAATAACAAAACAAGCTTCAGTCCCTCTGATTATTTCAACCGAAAGTAATCCTAATGTGATTGGCATTGCACTGGCCGCTCAAAAGCATGGTCATAAAATTATTTACATCAACCATGGTTTTCTCGACTCTGACTTAGGATTATTCTTTCATAACCAAGTCGTTGCTCAGGGAGATGCGCTGATTGATAGAATCAAACCATTTATTTCTTCTCATCCTCTTATAAGTAATGTTGGAGCTTATTATCCTGTACAGGCGCTTAAGATTCCAGTTCCTAAAATTCAAGTGGTCGGCATTGTCCTTTCCTTGAATCCAGTTGAATCAAAAATTATCAATCTCATTAAACAGATTGGAAGCATTCATCCAGAAGTTCGTATCGAAATACGTCCTCACCCGAATCTTATTTTCTCGAGTGACTTGACTCAGAACTTAAGGGCAAATAGTAAGATCTCAGTCTTAGCTCCAACCGACTGGTTAAATTTTCATACAGATTGGGATTTAGCCATTGCGGGTAATACGAGTGCTCATATTGATCTGATTGCGAAAGGAATTCCTTGTATTGGAATGAGTATTGATCAAAACCCCGAGGATATTTATGGTTTTTATAAAGATCAGTTTATTTTAAAAACTGATTATCATAATAATATCCATCAGGACCTCAACGACTTTTACAACAATGAAGAATGGCATCAAAAGAAGCTTACTTACCTTCCCTCTTTAGGGGCTACAATCCAAGTTGACACTAAGTCACTCGAGCGCAAAGATTTATAGGCCATGAAATTAGCACGTCCAAATTCCCTATTCCTTATCATCGCCACAGTACTCTTTAGTATTGTCTCATTTTATTATTTATCTAAGGCCAATAATCTAGGTAGTAATGAAGCTGCAGGGCAATTAACAAAAAAAGCTTCTATTATTGAATGGGAGCATTTTCCTGTAGGAAGTGACTTTAAGCTGGAAAATCTTGTGCCTGACGATACTTTCTTGAACTATGACTCAAAGGCCGCGCTTGGAATCATAGAGAATGTTAAAAGCAAACCGAGTCTCTATTATAAGAGCAGTGAAAGAATCTATCCAATCCTATTGCATACACGCGCCTCGGGAATACCACATTATATTTCTGGCCAATTTTCTCGTTTGTTTCCTTCCGCGATAGGTCTGATCATCCTTCCATGGATTTTATCTATAATGACTTTCGTCTTAGCTTTAGTAATAGTTAAAAAAAGCTCAGAGCTCACAATCCCTTTTGTCTTAGTAGCATTGACGACTCCTCAGCTACTTTATTTTACTTATCCCTTTTTCCCCGATGATTACGCTTCTTTTGCTGTCATTATTCTTGCTCTCTTTATCTTTCAAAAGGCTGAGAGTAAAACGGACTTTAGGCGAATAGGATTTTTATTTGGTTTAACTCTTTATATAAAGCTGGCCGCGGTCATTCTTCTTCCAATATTTTTTATTCTTTCCTTTAAGAAAGTATTCTCAAATATTAAGTACATCATCCAAGGGGCAATCCCTTTCTTAATCCTCTTTATCTTTGTGACTAACTTTCAAGATTTTTTCTATCTTCTAGGACATGAAAAAACGCTTATCAAGCCGTCTCAATTCAATTTAGATGTTTTTAAATACTTTGCTCTAAATCAATTTGTCCCAGGTTTTACTTTTTCCCATATCATGTCTTTAAATCCGACTTTTCCCACTAATATTAATAAGACCCTTCTTATTCAAGGCGCCCTACAAGCTATAGCGACAGTAGGATTTATTATTGCTTTTACTAAACCTCAAGACATCGCCCGTCTCATCGGCTTCATTTTCTTATTCGTGTTAGGTACATGTGTAGTGGCAAGTGGACTAAATGAAGACTTACTCGGTTATATGGGGCAAGGGCTTGCATTACTCATGTTGGTTTTATTCATATTCCTGGATAAAGAAAAAATTCTCGCAAAAAAGATGTTATTTTATACTCTCTTTGGATTCTTTTTCATTACACGAATTATCGGTTTCTATAACTGGAATACTGAGTTTAATAAATACTCTCATAGCTTTAATAAATGTGTTTGGGCCTACGATTGTATGGTTAAAGACTGGAATGAAAGCGGAATTCTCAAAGAGAAACAATTAGTCACACTTTACTATCTTGATATCGGACAAATTGAATTTTTCTCTCAGGAGAAAATCAAACCCATTCACGTCAATTGGAAATATAGTAAAATCCCCTCTAAAGAAAACTTCATAGGATTTCTCTCACACTTCCCGGCCCAAGAGTTTTACATTCTTTCATCTAAAGAATTAGGAATTGCGACAGATCTTGCGACCTATTTAAAAGTGAGTGAAGCCGACGTAGAAGCGACATTGCTAAAAAATAAAATAAAAATGGATATTGTAAAACATTACGACTATCCAGCGATCTCTCGTGAATACACTTTGATTAAACTGACAAAAATTTAGTCTTTAAAAACCACGGCCGGTCTTTCGAATCGATCCCATCTGGCAATGAAGTCATTGTAATCCATAAATCTCATCCCTTCGTCTGGGTCCATAACATGAAATCCAAGAGGCAGTTCTGCCGAACCTTCATACCCACTCACTACAATCACATGCTGGTCCTGTAGGGCCCGAACGCGTTTCCCTGAAGTCGTTTTCCAAAAAATAATGTCGGCATCTTTAAGAGCAGATATCCATACCAAGACAGGTCTCTTTTGTTTGATCTGATCAGTTATATCTTTTATTGATCCGTTTATAATCCAATCTGCTTTTTTCCATTGAGAAGAAAGTCTCGCGATAGGCTTCCAGTAGATACCGTACCCTGAGATAATAGAGCGTCCATCAATATCACCTACAAATCCAAGGTTGGGGTCTCCCCATACGTCTTTTGTCTTTAAAGTTTTATCAAAAGGCATTTGCTCAATAATTTTCTCTTCAGTTGTATCTGCACCAAAATAATTCAGTGCCGATGTCAGCGCGGCCGCTTCACAACTTAAAGGCCTTTTTTGTTTTGCCATAGGAACATCGAGTTTGATTCCTCCAAATGGAGTACAAGACTGATCAGTATTAACAGCAAAAAAATCGCATTGAATGTCACTTGCTTGAATTGAAAAAGAAAATAAGGCCAGGAGATAAATTAATTTCATTGCAGCGTTTGATCTCTAAAATTAGTTATATAGTAAGTATAATCAATTTTACTCAAAGTGCGCATTAAAGGTTTAATAATTCTTTGGGCCAGAAGCAACTCTTCTCTATTTAAGGTATTAAGATAAAAATCAAGAATCTCGACTCTTTCTTCATAGCTTAAAGTTCCCAACGAAAACTCAAAGGGTTCATATAAATAAGAAATAAAAGGGATGATCTCTTTTTCACGACAATACTTAATGACGTTTTTCACTTCACGCCAGTTATCTTTCTGAATAAGAAAATGCATTCTGATATTTAATTTTGATCTTCCGCTTGCGACTCTTTCTTTTTCATAGGCCAGCATCTTGTCTAAGTTTGATAAAACAAAATCAAGATTACCTAGCTTTCTAATTTTGGCGTAAGCAACACTCTCAAGACTATCAATTGAGACAATAAGATTTTTAACAACGATCTTATTTAATTTTTCTTTAATGAAGTCACTTAGAACCCAATGCATATTAGACGTAATCGTCCACTGACAGTCAGGATTAACAGATGAAACTTCATCCATAAGCCTATAAGTGTCTTTTTGAATAAAGGGTTCACCCGAGAGCATATCGACTTCAAGAATATCTTTAAAGAATAACTCTCTTGCAGGAATCCAGAAGTTGTCTTCTGTATAGAAACCATTCGGAAGTTTCCAAACGTTACACATCTGGCACTCAAGGTTGCACTTCCCATTAAGATTAGCTGTGAGCCTTAAGATTTTAGGATTTTTTGTATTCGTTATTTCTGCGTGAGGAAGAAGTTTATTGAGTTCAGGACAGAGATTACATCTACGATCAACCAGCTCTGTTTCACAAGCTTCGCCTGATCCTGATTTAAAATCCTCTCTCCATTGAACGGCCTTATCAGACTCCCAAATTTCTTTAATGGTCTGTTGCTTTAAATTTCCAAGGCTAGAATTATGAATTCCTTTATGGCGGCAAAGACCAACGTTTCCATTGGGCTCAAGAATAATATTCACAAAAGGCATGACACAAAAAGTATCCTGGCGAAGACCTAAATCTTTAAAGGCCTTTTGGGTCCCAAGGACATCTTCTTTAATTTTTTCAAGATATTCCATCTAATTGCCCGTCATACTATTTTTTACGACATTAAAAAAAACTTTCCCTCTTTCAGAAGAGGCATACAGACTCATTAAGTTTTGTCCAAAGAGTCCCATTTCATAACCATGCTTTCCCATCAACCCTAAACGAATTTTTTCAAAGTCGCGAAGAGTTAGCATTGCTCCTGCTGCACTTTCATCTTTCTTTCCTGCTACATTCTTATTAAAAGACTTTGGATCTTTAATAAATTTCTGGGCCAGCTTCTCAGCATATAGAAGAATTTTTTCATCAGCTGAAAAGCTCTCACCTATCAGACCTAAAGGCACATGATAAACATTGTCGCCTTCCACATCCCCATGGCCCCCCCAATCGGAAATAATCAAGGGAACACCGAGCTCCTGGGCCTGAGCAATAGAAACTCCATAATCCTCAGCAATCGAAGTTGAAAAGCTGACGAGTAGTGAATTGCCTTCAAGATAATTCAACCACTCCTCTGGACCTAAGTCTTCAATAAAGACCGGAGAATTTTTAAATTTTAGTTTGCTTAAAAACTTATTGATATTGTTTTGATAAGACTCAATTATATAGCGCCCACGATGCTTAGGAATCCAATTGTCCCACTTCCCTAATAGAGTCGTATGAACCTCAACTGAACTCAAGTGAGCAACTGAGGCGGCAAATGCCAGGAAGAACTCAATATTCTTTTGAGAGCTCAATCTGCCTGAATAAACCAGGTTAATTGGTTGATCAAAACTTAAAGTTCTAAAAGACCCCAAAGAAAAGAGTTCATATCTCGGAATGCATTTAACTGAAGCTTCTGGAAAAGAGCAAATCTCTGTCAGGATATTTTTCACTCTTTTAGACATGCACCAAAAGGTATAGTTTTTTTCCGGCCAGCTGCCTGTTTCAAATATCTTTTCGAAAAAACTGCCAAACAGCACAACTTGAATATTGGCTTCATTAAGTAACCTTTCAGGAAATACGATTTCCACGTCAGGATACCAAACGTTGTCTGTACGATGATTGTTTTCTTTTAAATAGGAATCGATTTTAGGTCGCAGGATTGACTGGCTGATGGTCCACGGATCAATGAATTCTATAATGTCTGCGAGTCTCAAATTTCTTTAAGGAGTCTTCTCTCTATAAGTCCCTTCACCAAGTGTTCAACATCTTGACGTAACACTTCTTCAGATACGTCATAGTTTTCCATAACATCGCTGAAAATTTGATTAAGATCTTTTTTCAGAGTTAGCTCTCTCCAGATGTCGGCCGAAATATTAGTAAGCTTGAAAAATGTATTCCCTTCATCCATTTTCATGACGATGACGGTTCCATCTTGATTGTCTCTTGAGACAACGTCTTCACAAACTTCATAATTTTGATTAATCACAGAAGGCCTCTCTTAATTCATTAGAAAAAGTATCTAATCAGTTGTAATTTATGTCAATGAAATATCTATTGGAAGACCTTGAGGATTCGCAGTGAAAGACCAAAGTTGGTTTATCAATATTGATATTGAAATCAATCACGGGTGCAACCTGTCTTGTGACTATTGCCCTAACTCTGTCGCCACTCGTAAAGAACAAGGTTTTATGAGCATGGATCTTTTCGAAAAGATCCTGCTGCAGCTCCAAGACATTCAATTTAAAGGGCGCATTTGTTACCATTTCTACAATGAGCCGCTTCTTCATCCACAATTAGAGGAGTTCGTTGCACTAAGTAAAAAATTACTCCCACAATCCCGCTCTGAAATTTACTCAAATGGCATGTATATCAACGAAGACAAATATAAGCGACTGCGCTTGGCCGGAGTAGATAAATTTACGATCACCAAACACCAAGGCATCAAGAATCTGGTCTTTGATGAGGTTTATTCAAAACTCTCTGCCAATGAGAAAAAAACTATTGATTATGCCGATCACTCAACCCTGCTCTATTCTAATCGCGGTGGAAAAGTTGATTATGGAAGAGCACTCACTGACACGCTTAAAAAGCGTCCGTGTTTAATCCCTATTTTTAATCCGGTAGTCACTGTTAAAGGTAATGTCTTAACTTGTTATGAAGACTTTGATCAAACTCATACGATGGGAAGTATCAACGACCAACACATTAAAGAAATCTGGCTTAGTGAGAACTATGTAAATTTCAGGAATGATTTAAAGAGTGGTTTGAGAGAGAAATACCCTGTATGCCGAGACTGCAACAACATACAGGTTATAAGTTAGTTTTTTAATTGATCTAATTTCTTTTCTAGAGAGTCTACTTTATCAGAAAGTAATTTAATCGTTTCTGCCATTAGTGGAATCACCTGAGTGTAATTCACAAATTTATTTCCAGAAGCATCTTGAGACACTAACTGAGGAAAAACTTTTTCCAGGTCTTGTGCCATAAATCCAAACTGCTCGCCAGTTGGGAATTTATTTTCAGGGAATTCAGTTGTCTTATAATTGAATGAGTAAGCTTGAAGAGTGTTTAATTTTTCCAGCACATCTTGTGAATCAAGTTTCTGGCAATCTTCTTTGAAAGCAATATCAGATCCAGCGAATACATCAAGGTAAACACTTTCTCTTAAAACTTCTGTTTCGATTTTTTCTAAGTCGTACTCAGTTAATTCACCAAACACATATTTCTTTTTTGCCGATTCATTGTTTGAGTTATCGTTAGACATGATTTTTCCTTGCTGCGCTTAAATATAATCAATAGAGAAAGTGTACTTATGTGCGTTATTTAAGTCAATCTTATAGAGTGATTACTACTTTTCCTGAGACCTTCGCATTTGCTGCAACCTCAAAACCTTCATTGAGCTTTTCGGCCTCAAAATGGTGAGTGATAAGTTTAGATGCAAGAAAATCCAGATGCCCTGACCATTTTTTGACTGTGGCCTCAAGCGTATTTAAGGGAACCCCTCGCATGAAAACTAACCTTGAAGCAAGTTTAGATAGCTGATCTGGTTTTATCTCTATCGGGTTTATATATTTGCCTACCATAATAGCTACCAGATTCTTGGTTCCAAAAACTGGCAACAAGCTCCAGCCACTTACCGAAGACTCGCGATCACTAGTTGCATCAATAATGACATCAAATTGGTTGTGCGCTGATTTATCCATCATTAAAAAATTTAACGGGTAGCCTTTAAGGCCAACATCTAGAGAGCGCTTCACTCGGCCGGTTTGAACATCAGTGATAGTGACTTCAATACCTTTTTCCTGCAATAGGTAAGCACAAAGAATTCCCACTGTACCAGCACCTAAAACAAGGGCCTTTTTTGGTTCATGAATTTTATTAGCTTCTAAAAGTGCCATCGCTTCTTCTGCTACGGCCATGACTTCCAATAAAACATCAGAAGGTTTTTTTGAATTTAATTTAATGGCATTGAAAGAACTGATTT
Source organism: Bacteriovorax sp. PP10 (assembly GCF_035013165.1). Lineage (NCBI taxonomy): Bacteria > Pseudomonadati > Bdellovibrionota > Bacteriovoracia > Bacteriovoracales > Bacteriovoracaceae > Bacteriovorax > Bacteriovorax antarcticus. Next base: position 173,949 of record NZ_JAYGJQ010000002.1, on the reverse strand, counting down.
GCAGATAATTTCTTAATGCCCCTAATTTTTCAGAACATAGGTGAACTGGATTTTCACACATATTAACTTCTGTTCGTAAACAATAAGAACATTCACCGCAGCCAAGAGTTGATGAGCTTGTCACCATATCTCCAACTTCCAGATGACTTACATGCGACCCTTTTTTTACGACACTACCAATCCATTCATGCCCCAATCTTAACTGATCGCCCTGGTATGTTTTATGGTGATAGAGATCTGATCCACAAATCCCCACTGCTGAAACTTTCACTAGAACTTCATTATCTGCAATGATTTCTGGAAGCTTTACTTCTGCAGCAAAGAAATTTTTCTCAGATGAATAAATGTATTCTAATTGGCCCATGGGAGTACCTCTAGTCTGCTGCAATCTTTGCAAGCTTCAAACTCAGCACGCTTTCCGAAGAAAAGTTTTTTTCGAAAATAAACATAATTTTCTGACAACCAGATATCTTTTATTTTTTTTTCCATAATGTTGCCCATCTGATTTTTTTGATAAAAATCTTCAAAGCATGGAACAACATTCCCATTTACTGTCACAGTCATCATCATTGAAGGAATCATACAAGGAAGATTGATGGCCTCTGTTTCATGAGGAATATGAGGAAGAACTCCGCCTCTATTCGTTAAGCGTAGTTCTGTAAAATCCCTATATTGAATTTTGCTCATTTCAGCTGCCGACAACTTCGTCATCGTGTCTTCAAAAATATAGGTTCCGATACCTTCGTGTTTTGTAATAATGAATTTATCAACACCAGCTGCATTTAATTTCTTAAAACGCTCCAAAGATAAAAGTGTTCCATTTGAATAAAGCTCAACACTTGTTTTAGGAAGTGCCGCCTTTGCTAAGACGATATAGTTTTCTAGATGTGGCGAAAGAGTTGGTTCATTATAAAAATCGTAGGAAATTCTTCCTTCGTAATTTAAATCTTTTAATTGAGATATCAGTTCTTCATAAACCTCTAAACTCATATGCCCTTTTTCAATACGCTCTAACGTCGAAACCGGACAATAAGAACATGCCTTGTTGCACCCGTGATTAATTTCAATTTCTATAGCGTTAAACATGGATAAGACTATATCTAAATATTCATTGGTTGAAATATTAAATTTTCAAACATCACCAAAGCACGTTAATATTGCCCTATGAACCAAAACCTTACCATTGTACTAACATCTACCCAGAATTATGTCTGGTCGAGTATGCAGGAGATCATTCCCCATATTGTAAGATGTTGGGAGCAAACTAAGGACAGTTCTCACCAGGTGGAAGTGATCGACGTGGACACAACTCCCCTAAAGTCTATTGCTAAGCAATGCTGGCAAGCTCAAAATATTGTCATTACTTGTTTTAATTTCCAGATTGCCAGCACTCTGCGCGTTTTAAAGAAAGACATGGGAATTCCGGCGCGACTTATTTTCCACTTACACAACCAAGCTACTATTGCACTGTGGCCATTACAGGAATTCGGCCTGCTACCACTTTTTACAGGTAACGATCTTTTTATTTCAAGCTCAACTCGCGACTGGGATTCTTTAAAACAAAGTGTCGATTCACCTAAAGGTGGAGTTGTTCTTTTTTCACTCTCAGAACAAGAATTGAATACCGAAACCCATGCGGCCTCTGAAGAAAATGAACTTTATTTCGCAGGAAGAATTTCTCGCCAAAAGAATCTTCATTCTATTATTGAAGCACTTCATATTTTAAACCAAAAAAAGATCTCAATTAAATTTCATATCTTTGGTGATGAAGATTTTCTTGGAAGCCCCAACATGGGTGTGAAAGATCCAAACTACAAAGAAGAACTTGTTCATTTAGTTCAAAAATACAACTTACATGACTCTGTCATTTTTCATGGAAAAGTAGATCGTACTGAACTTTATCAATCTAAACTAAAAACTAGAAAAATCTTTATTAGCCCAAGTGCACACTCGGATGAAAACTTTGGAATCGCGGCCTTTCGCTCTCTTTGCCGAGGAGAAAGACTGATTTTGAGCGACTGGGGTGGACACACTGACTATCAACAGTACTTTCCTTCACAAATTGAATATGTCGATATTATTCCTCACAATGAAAATGGACTGACGTGTAAAGCTGAGCAGGTTGCCAATGCTATAATGAAAACGCTCACGAAGAATGTCTCTCCATTTCCTATTCCTTCGCAGTATTTTGAAAATAATATTTCTAAGCAGTATTTCCAACTGCTTTCAACTCCTACAGAGGCCAATTCTCCTCTAAAACTAACTTCGCTTTTCAATAAAATTATAGAAAGACGAGTGCAATTTAAAACACACCAAACTAAAATTTTTCACGACTATCATGACCCCTTAGCTCAAGAGCTTTTCAAGGCCTACGGCCTGAAGCAGCAGGTTTGACATCAATTCTGCCCGCGAGTAAAGTTAGGCATGATCAAAGACCTCGTTACCAAATCTTCAGATATAAATGATTTTAAAAAATCTTATCTATCTCTTTTTTCAAAAACACTTGAACAACTCAATAACTATGACCTTGCCCCAATTATTCAGGAATTTTTAGACTGCCGTGATCGTGGTGGAAAAATTATTTTTCTTGGAAACGGTGGCAGCCATGCCAATGCCCAGCACTTTGCAATGGGTGTAGGCTATATTACGAAACAATGGAATCGTCCCATTAAGACGTGTGTACTAGGTGCAAGTTCTTCACTTGTTACGTCCCTTGCGAATGACTATAGCTTTGAAGATATCTTTAAATTAGAACTCAATGTGATCATGAATAAAGAAGACCTGGTCGTAGGACTTTCTGTCTCAGGAAATTCAAAGAATGTTATTTCTGCTTTAGGATTTGCGAAAGAACAAAACGTTCGTACATTTGCTCTGCTTGGATCAGATGGCGGACAATTAAAAAAGAACCACGAAAATTTATTGATTTCAACTGATGATCTGCAATTAGGTGTCACAGAAGATATTCACATGATTCTAGGCCATCTGATCTGTTACTACATCGAATACAAGCTTAACTAGTTCTTACTCGTCTGAAGCCTGATAAGAGCTTCTGCCAACATTAAATCATGCTCATAATTAATTTTTAGACCACGTGGATTTGGGATTTCAAAATACCCAATATTACCAATGAAAACTCCGTATCCATCTCTTTCATAAGCTTCAATAAAAGCTTCACGCTTCCACATATTAATCGCCCAGTTAATAGAAAAGTAAGGTGCTAAATCCTGAGTTCTCTCTAAATGACCAGTTGTTTTAAAATTTAATGGTACATCTTTAAAAATCCCATGAGTCTCATGTTTAGTTGTTGTAAAAACTGAATCAAAATTTCCTTTGATACAAAAATCAATCACGTTTGAGATATCTTCTTTCGTAATCAATGGGCAAATAGGGTTAATTAATAAAAAATAATCGCATGGATTTTTAGAAATAAAATCATAGTTAAATCTATCTTGCGTAACTGAATCTATAGAAAGTTCTGGATCTCTTTTATAAATTTTCACAGGCAAATCTTTAACTGCATTAATAATGATATCTGACTCTGTATTAACATAAACATCTGATAGACTCTCAACAGCTAAAGCCGTCTTGATTCCATAATGCATGACCGGTTGGCCATTTAAGTCTTGAAGATTTTTTAAACTTAATCTCTTGCTTCCAATACGAGCTGGCATATGAGCAATAATCTTCATCGTTCTTCCTTATCAAAATGAGTCACTAATTCTCCCAGTCCTTCAACTCGAGCAGTGAACACATCACCTTTTGCGAGTAAAGTCTTATGACTATCTAATCTGGCGGGACACCCGGTAATGATTAAATCACCTGCAGATATATTATGTTTCAAACTCACTTCTTTAAGAAGCCTGTGCAACTTCCATTTAAAAGAATCCGCTTTACCATTTCGATAAGAAGTTTTATTGATTTCACTGCTAATATCGGCTTCCTGAAAATTAAATTCAGTTTGAATAAAACTTCCAACCGGGCAAAAACCGATTTGGTTCTTCGACTCATCAGTATGAGTGTCTGAATCCTCTCCTGAAGTTATGCAAGTCACATCATTAACTAATACATAACCAAAAATATACTGTTCAAAGTTTTCCTCATTTAATCCAATAAGTTCTTTTTTAATCACAATTCCAATTTCAGGTTCAGGCCAAACCTGCTTTCCAAAAGGAAGTACAACTTTTGAATGATTGATCACAATTGATTTTGGCGATTTCTTAAAAATAACTGGAATTGATTGATCGTCTTTCGAACGAGGGTAATTGTCCCCCACTCCATAAATATTTAATGGATTCACCGGAGACATCTGAGTCAGATCATTTAAATGATAAATATCACCAGTAAGCTCCAGGATGATTTCTCCTTTTGACAGAGATCTCAATCTAGTCACTTTATCCTGGTCAATTTTGCCATAAAAAATTTCATCGTTAATCGAAAACCTGGAAATTTTCATTCAAAGCACCATGGAAATTGACACCATTCATTCTAACAAAGAACTTCAGTCATTTTCAATGCCTACTTTGAATTATCTAATTTACTTAGAGGGACAGTCTTTGTTAGCATTTCCAGAGTCCATTTTCATTGGGAAATTATGTATTACAGCGATGAAGCTGAAATTCAGGCCATTAGCAATGTTCTTCGCAAGAAGAAGCTTTTTCGCTATCAAGGCAAAGACGTAGAGACGGAATGCTCTCTTTTTGAAAAAGAGTTCTCTAACTATCTCGGCAACGGACATAGTGTTTTACTTTCAAGTGGAACAAATGCGCTTGTCACTGCACTTGCTTCTCTAAATATCGGACCTGGTGATGAAGTCATCGTCCCTGCTTATACATTCTTTGCAACCTTAGCTGCCATCTTAGAAGTTGGTGCGAAACCCATTATCGTCAATGTAAATACTCATCTTGATCTCGACCTGAGCGAAGTAAAAAAATCCTTAACTCCTGCAACAAAAGCAATCATTCCAGTTCACATGGACGGCTATCCTTGTGATATGGATTCTATCGTTCGCTTTTGTCAGGAACATAATTTATTTCTTATTGAAGACGCTGCTCAAGCTGTCGGTGGCAAATTTAAAGGCCAATCCCTTGGTACATTTGGTGATGCTGGCTGTTTTTCTTTTAATGTCGATAAAGTCATCTCTTGTGGAGAAGGCGGCGCCATTTTTATAAAAAACCAGGAGCTCTATCAAAGATCCATGATGTTTCACGATACTTGCAATCAATTTGGCCCGACGATGAAAGAGACTTACACTATTACTCCTTTTGTCGGAAGATCAATGCGTGTCTCTGAAATTCAAGGTGCCATGATTCGAGTTCAACTTGGCCGTCTCGATACAATCATTCAAGACTTAAAAGAAAGAAAAAATATTCTAGAAGAAGAACTGAAAAAATATAATGTGAACTTAGTTCCCGCATATGACTCTGGCGAATGTGGAACAACGACAAGGTTTTATTTATCTTCACCTAATGATGTTAAAGACACTATCATCAAACTTCACCAAGTTGGACTCAAGGCGACCTCACCTATTCTTCGCCCAGCACACAATGTCTGGCAGTGGCTGCACCTAATCCCAGCAGATAAAAGAAATTCAAAAATCAATTTCTTCCCGACAATCGATCTGCTTTCTAAAACGGTCAATATTAATATTTCATTGGAAGAAAGTGCTGAAGAATGGACGGTTAAGACTCTTGCCCTTGCTCAAGCCTTACAATTAAAGCATTCAAATTCTTAATTAGACCTGCGACCTGATTAATCTCATAATCCATGACTAAATTCTTTTTTAAATCCTTTAGTGATTTGACGATCTCAATGCATTGATACTTATTAAGAGACTCAAGACTGTATTTCATTGGGCGATAAAGATAATTAAAGACGATATTAGATGGGTACACTAATTCATTTTTAAGCAGGTAATTAATGAACTTAGCAAGATTGAAAATATTAAGAGTTGAAACCGTTGGCTGAATAATAAAATGCCTGAAATCCAGATTTGCTTTAACATAGGCAATATTCTTAAGAGCAATATCCCACTTTAATCCTTTTCTAATTTCCTCACCTAACTTTTCTTCAGCATCCAAACTTACAATAAAACCTACTTCTTTAAACTGCTTCCACTTTTCCAGAAGCCCCGCTTTCGTACTCAAATCAATACTAAGATTTGTTGTATATAAAAGCGTAATATTAGTTTTACCTTTTTGAATCATTAAATTTAAAAATTCATTGTGAAGAGGATCTAGGATTGCTTCCCCCCCCATTAAATCAAAAACCTCAGTGTGCTCACAATTCTCATCGATAAACTGCTCTAATTCGATCTTACTCTCAAAAGATTTAATATAACCAGTATTGGCCTCATCTTTAATCGCTGTCGAATAAAGTGAGCTACAATAAACACAAGAAAGATTACATAGATTAGAAAATCTCAGTGTCACATGCTTTAAACTAAAACTGCCAACAGCTCCATCTTCCTTCGTCCCTTCCAGCATTCCATCATTCTTATAAAAGGCCTTATTGGCCCTTTGCCTTAGACTGACATGCCCAGAAGATTCATCTTTATGACATTCAATACATGAATCACTAAATTTTCCGGCCAGCATATTGGACCTTAGATTTTTTTGCTCATGAGAGTTTACGATGTCTTTAATTTTTTGATCTTTGATATTTCCGAAAGTGTCTTGCCTCACAAGGCAACAAGTACGGCAGCCCCCATTGGGCTGTATGTCAAGATGAACCCATGGCAATATACAAAAATGCTTATTCGTTTCCTGTTCTAAGTTTTTTGTTATGTCCATTGCTTCTAATCTTCCAAGTGTGATTGATAAAATCATACCCATAATATTTCGAGAGAGGAAACCTAAAATCTTTGAACTGCGGCCCGGAGTGATTTAAGATACTACAATGAAGATCATGAGTTACATTCCGTATCCTTTAAGAGAAGTAAAAAATATTCTTACAATGTCAGGAATCGTAAACCAGCTTATTCAATACTATATTTTTAAAGTGAATAAACCTCTTATTGTGACATGGAGTCTTACTCATCGCTGCAACCTGGATTGTCACTACTGTGGCTTCCCACATCTTGAACATAAAGAACTAAGTCGTGAAAATCTTCTAGGCCTTCTCGATACTCTTTCAGAACAAGGCCTGAAAGTCATCTCGATTACTGGAGGAGAGCCATTAATCTCACCTCACTTTAAAGAATTTGTTTTAAGGGCCAGACAAAAAGGAATACTGCTTAATCTTAATTCCAATGGTCTTATGGTTCCGGCCAACATTGATTTTATCAAAAAGCATTTTTATCAGGTGACCATCAGCCTTGATGGACCTCCGGAAGTTAATGATCCAATCCGTGGTGAAAAATCTTCTCAAAAAGCACTGGCCGCTATTACTCTGCTCAAAAAACATCGAATCAGTCATCACGTTACCTGTGTCATTACTAAAAGCTCGGCCTACAATATAGAAAATATTGTTTCTTATTCAAAAGAAATCAAAACACCTTTTTCTTACCAATTGGTTTTCGATAAAACACTGGCCACTTTCTCTTCTCATGAAGAAACACTTCTTCCTGTCGATATTTTAAAATGTCTTGATGATTTGATGGCCTTAAAAATTCAATCACCAAAGACGATTCAAAATCCTTATAAGTACTTTGAAGTTTTAAAAGCTCAAGTACTTAGTTCTAAAAAAGTCGATTGCCGTGCCGGTGAAATCTTCTTAAGAGTCGAGCCTAATGGAGATATCCGTAAATGCTCTCGAGTAACTGAAGTCATTCCTTATAAACAAGTGATGGAACAGAAATTTTCACACTCATTTTTTAAACTTAGGTCTTTTCCTCAGTGCCATAACTGCACAGTTCAAGGTTCTTTAAAGTTGGGTCTGAAAAGCGCATGAGAAATATTATCCGCAGGAAATCTCAAACATATCCTGGATACCTAAATGATTTTTGGAAGACCTACTCTTCTTCGTCATGGTTTCAAGGTGACTACATTAATCACTTCAACCAAGAGTATGCTAAAAAAATCGGCGTCAAACACGCGATAGCAACTTCCTACGGTCTCCATGCAATGTCCTTAGCTCTCGACTTCTATAATTTTAATCAAGACAACGAGATCCTGATTCCTGGCTATACAGCAATGGTTGTAAAAAGATGCCTGGATGAAATGAACATTTCTTATCAATGTGTGGACATTGAACTTACCAGAGGGACGATGTGCCCTCTCGATTTTGAAAAAAAGATTACACCAAAGACTAAAGGTGTTCTTGTAACCCATCTTCTTGGCAATTCATGCTCCAAAGAAATTATTCAAATCGCTAGAGATCACAATTTACTCATTATCGAAGATTGTGCTCACGTGCACGGTGCTTTTACCAATGAAAGGCCATTAGGAAGTCTGGGAGATGCTGCATTTTTCAGTTTTAGTTATTCTAAAATCATCAATACTTATACTGGTGGGATGTTATTAACTAACAATGACGAACTTCGAAATTTTGCCCTAAAGAATTTAGCGACGACTCCCTTTCCTACTAGAAAGCAGTTATTAAGAAAGCTACTCTTAGGACATGCCGAAAATTTTGTGGCCATTCCACTTGTTACTTTTCTTTGCGCTCCTATTATTAAATCTAATCACCTATTAAAGAAAATAAAGAACGGACTTAATTACTTAACCAGGAAAAAGGTTCTTAATTTTTTCCAATACTCTAATACTCAAGCTCTTCAAGGGCTGAAGCAATTGGGCCAACTAGAAACAACATTAAAAAGAAAATCTGACAAGGCCCGATTCATTGAAGAAAACACTTCAATCAAATATCTTGAAAGAAAAGATGGCGATGTTTACTACAATCACATAGCAATCGTTCCAGATGCTCCTAAATACCGCGCAGAGCTTTTGAAATATGGAATTGATACTGGATGTGGGAATAGTATTATGGAGATCATGAGACCAGAAGAGAATCTTCCAGGGTGTCTGGCCGCACACAAGTCTTATCTAATGATTCCTAATTATGATTCTCTGACAAAAATAGATTTAGAAAGAATTGTTAAAGCGATAAATGCGACAGATGCACTTCTTTGCGGTAATTCATCATCATCTCAGCAAGCCTGAAATCCTCTTCTGTATCGATATCAACCGCTTCATTCTTTGGAACGGGAAAAATTGTAGGCTTCATTCCAATACGTGCACCAGATTTCAAAAATGATTCTTTACTAAAAAAATAGAAACATGAGTTTTCTTCATAAATAGGACTTAAGTCTTGAGTCGGAATCAAGCGAGATGGATCGTGATTAATTGGTGAAAGCTGTGAATTGTATAATCTCGACTGCAGCTGGTTGACTGCAAATAAAGAGTCACACTTGTCTGCTCGTGTTTGAATTAAGAATAACTCTTTTGCTAAATTGAGAGTTTCTGCGCTTAAAAGAGGATTAGTTGCATGAGTTTGAAGAAAAAATTCATTTGATGATACTTTGAAATCGTTTTCAATAATTTTATTCATTGAAACATCATCACCTTTAATAAGCTCATCTCTCCAATGAATCTTAATTTTAGGAGAAAAATCAATCGCGGCTTCACCTATTTCTTCTGAATCTGTATTAATGATAATTTCATCAATCCAATCCAGTTTTATTAAAGTGCTTAAAACATAAGTATATAAAGAAGCACCTGAAAAAATTCTCGTATTTTTACTTTTAACTCTTACCGAGTTTTTCTTCATAGGCAAAAGTGCAGTAAATTTAGGATAATTAGTTTTTACCATAATTACTCAGAGGCCAGACGGGCCAGAACACCACTATCAACCACAAACTCTTGTCCGGTAATGTTTCCCGACAATTCACCATCAATAAGGAAATGCACAAGCTTTGCCACATCCGTACCAGATCCAATTTTATTCAAAGGAGAACTCTTCTTTAAATTATTCATTGCTTGATCAGGATTAGAGTTGCGAGATAATCCTTGAATCAACATTTCTGTTTCAATCGCCCCAGGACAAATAGAATTCACACGAATGCCCTTTTCTTCACCAAGCTCCAAGGCCATTGAACGAGTTAAAGCAGAAACAGCTCCTTTCGTCGCTACGTACGAAGAAAGATTCCGTGAAGTCGCATGAGCATGCACAGAAGATATATTTACGATGGCAGCATCTTCACTAAAAGAAGGCCCTAATAATTGAGTCAGCAAATAAATAGAGAAGACGTTAGTCGAAAAAATATCATTAAGATTTTCAAGCGAAGTCTCTAAAATCCCCTTTTCAATCTGAATAGCAGCATTATTCACAAGTCCGACGACATTTGATCCTGTTCCAAGAACTTGCTTAATCACAACAGAGGCTTCTTGCCAATTTTTCAAATCACAAGTCACTTGTGTAAAAACCTGAGCACATTCCGTCTTATCAATACCAATAACTTTATAATTTTTTTCATGAAGATAAAGAGCGATCGCTTTTCCGATTCCTCTCGATGTCCCTGTTACAATAACGACTTTTTGATTATTCACTTATCCACCCAATCCTAGTTGTAACATGCGAATTGAATTTTCATGCACCTTCATCCAGCATGTAGGACTAGAGTTAGAATTATGAGAAGCAAGGATTGTATTTTTCATTGACCTTAAAGGCGAATCAACTGGAAGTGGCTCTACTTCATAAACATCCAGAGCTGCCCCAGAAATCAATCCGAAATTTAATGCCGCAACCAAATCAGCTTCATTAATAACGCCACCACGACTTGTATTAATAATAAAAGGTCTCTTCACCATTTTATTAAATGAGTTTTGATTTAATAAATATCGAGAAGTGGGATTTAAATCCGTATGCATCGTAATAAAATCAGACTGAGCTATAAGCTCATCAAAGCTCACCGACTTCACACCATATTCATTTGCAATACTTTCATCAATTGCCACAATATCGTTAACCAATATTTCACAGTCAAAAGCTTTCAGCCTTTTCGCAACAGCTTTACCAATATCCCCAAATCCAACAATCCCTACTGTTTTTTCAAAAAGAGAAAAACCTTGAGGTTTATCCCACTGACCATTTTTCATCAGAGAATCATTTGCTGGCATACTTCGACAAAAAGCTAGAATATAAGAAAGAGTTGTATCGGCCACTGGATAAGTAAAAGCATTCTCACTGCGATAAACCGAAATTCCACGTTTATTTGCTTCTACAACATCAATAGAGTCAATTCCAGTTCCCCACTTCACAATCGTTTTTAAATTGCGAGCTTCATCCAACACTCGGGCATTGAACTGATCATCGCCACAAATGACTCCATGGTAGTCTGAAATAACCTTGAGTAAGTCAGCTTCATTCATTCGCTCTAAAACTGGATGAAAAGTTGTATCAAACTCATGAGCTTTCAACATCTCTTCAACTTTAGATCTTTCAGATTCACGGAACATATAAGGGGCAGTGATTAAAACTTTTTTCATTTCACTTTTCCATAATTCTTATAAGCAGACATTGTTCCGGCAAACTGACAGTATCTGAAACAAAAAATAGATAATAAATTATTAAAAAGGACTTTATTCTTCAAAGCTTTAATTAAATCTGAAAAACTATGACCGATAAACTTAGAAATAAAAGTCACAACACTAAATCCTGAATCTGGATAAATCGTCTTTAATCCTAAAGCTTCACGATAGTATCTTTTGTAAACTTGAGCATAAGTTTCTTCATGGATGTGATAAACACACGCTTCTGGACTATAATAAATTTTCATTCCTGAATCTGACATTTTTTTTGCCCAGTCAATATCTTCAAGTCCTGGTAAGCTCTCATCAAACTCAACCGACTCCCAACACTCACGTCTAAATGCTGAATTCGCATTATTACTGAAAACGACATCCTGATCATTTGAAACTGTTTTGGGAAAGTATTGCTGAAAGATTTGTTCTTCAGAAAACTTCGTCCTGTCATCACCAATCTGTCTTCCATAAACCATGGCAATATTCTTATTCTCAAATGGTCTAATAAGTTCTTCCAGCCAATTCTCATCACTTGGATAACAGTGCGCTGAAATACATACGTACAAATCGGCCTTAGCTTTTCTTGCTCCAATATTTAAAGCACGCCCATAAGTAAATTCAGACGACTTAATAGACTCTAGAATAACAGGATAATTTTCTACAATAGTTAATGTTTTATCAGTTGAACCAGAATCAACAACAATCACTTCAAACGAGTATTGAGTTTTTTGAGAGAAGCAAGCTTCCAGTAATTTCTTGATGTGCTTATCTTCATTGAACGTGCGAATAATGATAGCGACATGAGGGCTTTGCATACTTATGACCCCAGGGATTTAACTCAAGTTACAATTCCAGGCTTTTCTCTGATTCCGGCAGATAAGAAAAGCATATATTCTTCCAATCCACATTAGAGTAAAACAAATTAATTGTTTCTTCAACTTTCATCACATCCTGAACCTTAGGCACAAAACCCTTGGTATAAAAGTCATACATATCATCTGGATGATTATCAAAATCATAACCTACCGTTGGTATGCCTTTCCCAATCAAATCAATATGGGCGCTGGTGTTAGCAGCAACCGCAAAATCCCAGTGTCGATAATCTGCTTTGGCCCAATCCATTGAAGGAACTATTTTTACTGCAGAATAGGTTTCCAATCTTTCAATCAAATACCCGGATAATAACTTATTGGGATGTAATCTCACTTCGATTTCAACATTATGATATTTTTTTGTCAGTTGAGAGATCAGCAATTCAATTTGAGCAACGTTAGGTCCAAGCGAACAAACGATCCCCACTGTTTTCACATGACTTAACGGCAAACGAAGAGGCTCAGTGTCAAAATAAGGGCCAATCATTTTCACGACAGGTACCTTCTTCGCAGTAAGATTATTCTCAATAATACTCAAAAGCGCTTTTCCCTGCACAACCAGTTCATCATGAAAAAATAATCCAAGATGAGAATCAAGAAAACTATGATTCACATAGATGACCTTGCTCTGATAGAGCCTGCCCGCTAAGGCCACCGCAATCACATCTGGATTACTTTCAGTAGAGATCACAATGCGCGATTCACTCATATCAAGACATGAAAAATAATCTTTAAAAAAGGCGTAGACGCAAATCACTTGAGTTTGTCTGGTCCCAATGAGAATTCCATATTTTTTAATGAGCTTCTGAGAGACTCTCATTGTCTTAGGAACACTTGAAAGTGATTTCAAACAATATGAGATAACTGCCAAAAGAGGTTTGGCCTCTAAGAAAGATTTCTTAAACGTGACAAATTCTTCAATGGGTCTTTTAGATCGGGCCTTAATACATCTTGTTTCATTGTCGTACTGATAAACAGCAATGAGACCTGGGCGACGATTCAATTGAATATGAACATGGAAAATTCTACAAAGAGCATAAAAAGTAAAAGCTAGCGAAGCAGGAACTCCAATTACAGGTGCCTGCGCCCACTTATAAACAATCTTATAAATTAAGCGCGACTGAATCAAATCATGAAACATTCCGGCCCGCAGAGAGGAATTATCCTTCTTTCTTACAGAACCCAGACCTAGATAGAGTCCACTCATTTCATTGCCTTTAACTTAATTGACAAATTTTCGTTTTACCTGAAGCATATAATAACAAACAAACTTTCATCAAGGTATAAGAATTAAGCCAGCAGCAAACGATAGAAAATTTCATTACGAAATCCTTATCATGGTCATTCTCTTTTTCATTAATAGATTAACTTTCTTAATCAAGGCCCCGATCACTTTAGGTGGCGATGAATCGTATGAAATGAATGTCATGTTGCAAAACATTCTTAAAGGTCATTTTTCGGCCGTATTCGACTACGTTCAGCCCCACCACTATTTCGGCACTCTGGTTCAAGCTTTTATCACTCTCCCTTTCCATCTCTTTATGCCTACTAATGAAGCTGGTATTTTCCTTAGCATTATATTTATCCAAACCATCACTCTATGGTTTGTTTTAAATATGGCCACGAAACATTACAACCAAAATACTTCACGTTGGTTATTCATAAGTTTTATCCTCGCTCCTATTGGAATTATCATAACCAGTATTTCCAGTGATACTGCCGGCAATGCCACACTCTCTCTAATCTTCTTCTTACTTTTAGATAGAATGATTTCAAATGACGATTATCGAAAGGCTACTTTCATTTCTCTTATCGCTATTCTTATTGACGTAAGTTTTCTGCCTTTAGCGCTCTATATTCTTATTCCCTATAGACAAAAAATTAAAACAGTCTTATTCAAAGAAAGATTTTCTCTCTTTCATTTTATTGTCTCTTTATTCATCTTATTTGAATCTTTTATTCTATTAAAGTTAGTCAAAAAAACACTCACTTTAGGTGATAGGATCTCTCATTACAATTTAGACTGGGCCCTTCAAACTTCTTATCAGCATTTCCTTGGCGAGCACTCACTTTTACTTTTAAAAGTTAAGCCCTTAAATGTAGCTGCTTTTGGATTATTCCTTTTAATGATTTTTTTGATATTTCTTTCCATGATTATCAAACGCCCCTTAGCAAAAAAGTCAAAAGAGATTGCCGGCATTTCAATTTATTTTTTCGTTTACGCTCTTATTTTCTACTACCTAAAAACAGATGAGCCTTACGCCACAAGAACTCTTGCAATCAACAGCGAATACTGGCAACTATGGTTTTACGCCACTCTCTTTTTAATTGTCATTAATCTCAACTTCATAAAAAACATCAAAATGAGTTTTGTAAGCTACCTACTCCTGACTGCATTCACTTTAATGTTTACTCTCTATTACAGCGGTAACTTAAATAATTTTCAGGCCTATAATCTCGACTTCGATCGTCCTAATCCAAGACCTAAAATGGATACGATTGATAATTGTATCACTGCTATTAATAATTATAATTTCACTTCGGAACAAAAAGAAATCGCCATACGTGGATGTAATGCCCGCGAGCAAGACCCTACTCGAATCAAGTCTCTTGTTCCTATTGATGGATTATTTTATTTCGGTATTGGAGTGCAAAACTTTTACAGAAACGATTTAGGGAAAAATCTTTGTCTGTTATTAAATGATGAACACAGCACATCTGAATGTATTCGCGGTTATGAACACTCAGTGACCTCAAAAACTATTTACTAAATTACTATGATCAACATTAATTTCTCTTAAGCTTCATTTCATTAAATTTCAACTTTGATTTCATAGGCGTAATCTTCTAAGTGAGAGAATATCTCGGGAGGATCTATGGAAGGCTTTACTCTGGAAAAAATCATTACCGTTTCTGTTCTTTGCGTTTGGTTTCTATTTCCATTAGGGATGCTCATGTCTTTCATGTATCAAGACAGACATCAAAGATATCCTAAGATAAGTCAGACACACAAAAAGAAACATCAACCTGAATACCACAGAAATTTTATTTTTAACGATGTCGATGAAGATGGTGAATTCCATGAACACGATATTGAGATTCCAGTTATCCCGCCCCATCAGATTCCAAAAAAACCTGGGCACGTGCATACTAACTGGAAGACCTGATTATAGAGCGGGTAAAAAGCTCTTAAACTATAAAGAACTATAGATTTAATTTATAGATGAGGTCGTTAGTTCCAAAGCTCATTTTTAATCAAAAAATAACTAATAATTAAAAAAAGATTCCTATAATTAAAAAATAAATATGACCCTATTTCCAACAAAGACCCCCTAAAAACAGGCCAATTTGCGGTTATATACACGACAGATATATTCCTGTTGGGAGAAAAATTTCAATGATTTGGGGTCTAAAACTGAAGAGAAAAAACAACGCTACCATTCAGGGTTGAATGGTCTTAAGTACATAAATTTATTGGATTATTTTTTGGTTGCGGGAATAGGATTTGAACCTATGACCTTCGGGTTATGAGCCCGACGAGCTACCAGACTGCTCCATCCCGCAAGGTGATAGTAGATTGCCGGACATCGTTTGTCCAGTAAGAAATAGAACTATTCACTCCAACATAAAGTTCTAAATTCCTTCCGCAATATGGCGATAAACATTTTAGTGACCGTTATGAAACCCTAATTTAGAGCGAGGATACTATGTCGGCCCAGACTTCAATAAAAGAGCAAATGATTAAAATTGAGATTGATGGAAGTGAACTTACCCCACAACAGGTGAGACTCATCAGATCGCTCAACACTATGCTTGCCCATGTTTTGCTCACTGAAAGTGAAGAAGAGTACTTTGAAGGAAGTGCTGAATTCATGAGAATGTGTGCCGCTCTTATTAAACAAGCGCGCTTCACAGAAGAATTGAAAGACCAGAGTAATATCCCTTACGCTCAACAAGCATTGGAGTATTCAGTAGATGTTTTACAGGAGTACGTAACAGCTTCGAAAGTTGTGAACTACGATAACTAGAACTAGTTTTTTTCCACGTGTAGAATTAAAAGGCCCGCTTTGATTGCGGGCCTTTTTTATTTTATTTATTTGTAGATTTAGTTTCTCTAAAATTCGTTTTCTTCAAGTTGTTGTTCTTGATTGTCGCCTGAACCTGATCAATCTTCTTTCTACGTTCGAAGTATGATTTTTGCTCTTCGATATAAACCTGGTCAGAAAGAGTTTGGATCTTATCTGCAACTTGCGCTTTGTTATCCGCAATTTGTTTTAATGAATCGAAGTATGTCTCTCTTCTGAATTTTTGGAATGTTTCATCATCAGCAACAGTCCCTGGTTGAGGACGTTTTCTCTTAAGGTCGATCGTCTTCTTGCTTGAAACAAATCCTTCAGCATTAAGAACTTTCTTAGCTGTTCCATCGTCATTTAATCCGATGTGGCCAAGCATTTGAGCTTTACTCATAACACGGAAGTTTCCTGGAGCAACACCTTCAATTGAAAGTCCACCAACAGCTAAACGTTTAAGTTTATCAACAGTCAGACCTACGGCTTCACAAAGTCTTCTGATCTCTCTGTTACGTCCTTCGTTCAGACGGAATTCAAGCCAAGTCTTAGTTGGAAGCTGCTTAATAACTCGAACTGAAGTTGGCTTAACTAGACCTTCTTCAAGGTAAGCACCAGCTTTAAGTTTGTTGATGATTGTTTCAGTTACAGATCCGAAAACTTTTACTTCGTAAACTTTTGTTACGTTGTATTTCGGGTGCATAATCATGTTGGCGAATTCACCATCGTTAGTCATAAGAAGAAGACCTTCTGATAAATAATCGAGACGGCCAACAGGATAGATTCTCTCTGAGATTTCTTTTACAAGGTTCATTACTGTTTCACGACCTTCTGGATCGTTAGTTGTCGTAACAAATCCTCTTGGCTTGTGAAGCATTAAGTAGATTGGCTCAACTGCTTGAAGGTCAGCAAGGTGTCCATCAACCATAATAATGTCACCGTATGGATTAACTTTTGTTCCAAGCTCCATAACAACGTCACCGTTAACAGTGACACGTCCTTCACGGATAAGCACTTCAGCTTTACGACGAGATGTAATCCCACAGTCTGAAATGTATTTTTGTAAGCGTACTTCTAGTTCTGATGAACCAGTTTCTGATTTGTTAATTTTGTTGGTTTTAGTAGCGGCTTTTTTAGTCTTAGACTTAGTCACGAGGATCCTCCAATCTGCCATCACGGCGGTTTAGGTTATATAAGGTACGGACCGAGTTTTACGCTACGGTCCGTTGAATGTCAATTGAGTTGAAAAGTAGACAGGAAGGACGGATTAAGAATCCTTATTCTCGTCATTTAGCTCATCTTTTAAGAAAGATAAGTCTAGATCTAAGTCCTGAGCTTTAACGATCATATCTTTAGTCAGGTTTTCTAATTCCTGGCTTTTTTCTTCCAGTTCTCCACCAAAAGCGAATTCCTCATCAGAAAGGCGGCTGTCTAAGCTCTCCCCTGTTAGGTTTTCGAAAGCTGCATCTAATGCTTTAGATAGCGCTTCTTCTTCTGATTCTTCTTTGTCGAAATCCAGGTCAACGATGATATCGAATTCACTTTCATCTAGACCACTTTCGTAGTTTCCGTGTTCATCAAGTTCACCATCGAATTCAGCATCGTATTCAAGTGGAAGACCAGTATCTAAATCGATCATCTGGAAATCTTCTTCATCATCGTCATGAGGAACGTTGAATGGGCCTGCTTCAAGATCGTTGATGATTCTTGGATCAATCACGTTCGTTGTAAGCATTGAAGTGATGGCCATTTTATTTTGCTCAGAGATTAATCTCTTGTTTACGAATTCTTCTAATAGATCGAAAGCAGATTTAACCGCTACTCCATCTTCTGAAATACGTTTCTTCTCTTCAACTTTTAGTGAAGCTGTGAAGTCTGTTTCAGCAGAGATATTTTTAATTGATTCAGTTAACATATCCAGCTCTTCAATTTCATCGAACTTGAAGCGAGCTTTGTCACCGTCGTTTACTAATGTTTTGATGTCAGCAATTTTACCTACTGAAGATGCGCGAGACATTTCATCAAGCTCATGCTCAGGTGGAAGAGCTGCCAAATCCGGAAGGTTGAATACTTCTAAGAATTCAGGAGTTGTTCCGTAAAGAACCGGACGTCCTAATTCATCAGATCTTCCTGTCACTTTAACAAGGCGCTTGTCCATAAGGGCACGCACGATGTGACCGCTATCTACACCTCTGATCTTATCAACTTCAACTTTCGAGCATGGTTGCTTGTAAGTGATGATGGCAAGAACTTCAAGAGCAGTTGGCGATAATACAAGTGAGTTGATTTTGAAGATATCCTGAACGTATTTTGAGTACGTAGCTTTTGTACGGTACTGGTAACCTTCAGCAACTTCTAATAGACGTAATCCATGATGCTTTAATTCGTATTCGCCCTGAAGTCTTTGAAGAGCTTCGTGAACTACTTTTAAAGGCATATCAACGTCGATCAATGCTTTAATTTTTTGAATTGATACTGGCTTGTCACTCATGAAGATGATTGTCTCAATCGCCCCACAAAGAGTGTCTGAGTTTAATCCTGTACGAGCTTGCCATAAAACTTCGTCTGAAACGATGCTGTCTGACATTTCTAGTTCTTCTAATTCTTCAAGAAGATCTTGCCCTGTAGTTTCTTCAGTTGAAGCCACTAATACTTCTTCAGAAATTTCTTCAGTTAAAACTGTAGATGCTTCTGCCGACATTTCCATAACTGGTAATTCTAAATCTGACTCTTCTGGGAAGCGTGCAGGCATTTCAATATCGTCCATATGAATATCTGAGTTGTTTTCGTTTTCCATAAATCCTCTTATTGAATTAATTTAGACCCAGCATCTACACTGTCGGGTGTAGTGAGAAGTTCCATATACTCTTCTTGATCTTCCGGAGATAATTCTTCTGATCCCTCTTCTGTAGCAGGTGCTGCAACTTCCGGTTCAGGTGTGTACTCTCCAAGATCTTCAATTACTAATCTTTCGTCCAGGTTGGCTTCTTTGATTTCCTGAACACCACTTGCTGATGGTGCAGTCATCGCTTCATCTTCAAACCCGTTTGCCTGTTCAACGTCGAAGTCTTCAAGAGATCTGACAACGTTTACATAGATCGTGCTTCTATCTTCGTTTTGGAAAACGTTGATACGTTGAAGACGAGAAAGCTCAAGAAGCGAGATGAAAGTGATAACGATGTTATCCGTTGGGTCTTTCCCCTCTTCTGCCTTTCCGTTCATTTCTAAAAGAGTATCAAAAGTAGTTTGTTCACCTAGTTTCAGATTGGTCTTTAAGAATTTTAACTTTTCTTTAATCGATAAACGGTCACGCTTAACAACCGTATATTTTCTTCTTTGTCTGAATAAGAAATCCACCATCGTCATCGTCAGTGAATTTAAATCCATTGGAGTAAGGATTGAGTTAACAATCGCTTTTCTATCTACTTTTGGTTTAACGAAAATTTCATGACCTTTCTTTTCCAGTTCCCAAAGCTTCTTACCCATTTTTTGGTACAACTGAAGTTCTTCCAGGCGTCTGATAAGTTCTGACTGAGAAGTGATGTTTAATCCTTCTACGCCAAACTCTGACTCTAATCCTTTTAGTTCTTCTTCAGCGATACACACCTTAGATTTTAGAAGTAGAAGTGTTGAAGCTAAGAATAAGTAGTCACCAGCGATATCGAAATCCAGGTCACGCATTTGTGCCAGGTAATCAAGATACTGCTTTGTGATCTTTGTCAGGTCCAGTTCACGGATGTTCATTTCTTCTTTTTCGACAAGAAGAAGTAGAAGTCCTAGCGGCCCGTCGAAGTGATCAGTTTTTACTTGAATCGATGTATCTAACATTAAAAACCTGCAAATATGTGAATGAAAACATTCACGATAAGGTTACTGGCGATCAAGGCCGGTGTCATAATCCAGTTTAGTATTGGAGTCATGATCAAAATAATTAAGAACACAAAACTATAGCGTTGAAGCTCTTCGTATTTTCTAGCGTTGTTGTAATCCAGCATAGAAGTCACCATCTTCGATCCATCCAGAGGTGGAAACGGAATCAGGTTGAAAACTGCCAGAAGTACGTTGATGGTTACAGCACTCTTAAGCATGTCAGATGAAACCTGATAGTAAGAAAAAGCTGGAGACACTTTTGTAATCATTAGTGCCAGCAGGATTGCTGAAAGAACCATTAAGATGATATTGGCCAGAGGACCTGCAAAACTCACCCAGAAAATACCTGAGCGGATGTTTTTGAATCTTCTAGTGTCGACCGGAACCGGCTTTGCCCATCCAAACATCGTTCCGCCAAGCATGGCCCCGATTAATGGAAAGATAACCGTACCAATTAGATCGTAATGAACTACTGGGTTCAGGCTAAGTCGTCCTAGTTGCTCGCCAGTCGTGTCCCCGAAACGTTTCGCCATCCAAGCATGAGCTGCTTCGTGACAAACGATTGCGAGTAAAAACGCCGGGAGGGAAATGGCAATTCTGTAAATAATCTCTTCCATAAGGGAAAAACATATCATTTTGGTCAACATGTAGCAACGAATTACAGGTCAATTAGGGTGCGCGTTAGAGGCTAATTAGGCAGTTTTTTATGACTCAAATATTAAAATGTCAGACTATGTTAAAATTTTAAAATATGAATGCTGAAACCCTAAAGAAAAAAGTCCAAGTCGTGATTATCGCCGAAGAGAGCCTTTTGCTCTTCGAATTTAATAATCAAATACCAAATAACTATGTTGGTTTCCAGAATATTACCGGGTCCGTGGAAGGCGAAGAAAGCTTTACGGAAGCTGCCGTCAGAGAGCTTGCTGAAGAGGCCGGAATTGATTCGACGGTTATTGATATCGATAAAGAGTTTAGTTTTTTTGACCGTTGGAAAAAGCACTGTGTGGAAAAAGTTTATCTTTGTTATTTAGATAAAAGGCCGGCCATCGTTTTGAACGAAGAGCACCTGTTTTCTAAATGGGTTCCCATGAACGATGTTATTGAATCCGATTTTACCTTCCCTACTAATTTCGAAGCGTTTTTATCTTGTAAAAAATATATCCAAGAGAAGAAACGATGATCAAAAAGTGTTTGATTGGCCTAGGCTTCCTTTTGGTCTTTTTAACTAACATCCTCGCAGCTGAACTTAAACCTTATAAAGTTTATCTGAAACCAGGGACTGTTTTAACAAGGCTGTCCGATCAAAAAGACTTAAGAATCACTCGCGGGATTTATGTTTTTGTTTTAGAGACCAATCCACTTAAGCGCGATCATTTTATTGTTTATGATAAAGCTGGAAAACCTGCTTTTGAGACGACAGCTTTGGGAATTGTTGAAATAGAAAAAGACATTGCGATCCTTCCCGATGTCGATGCTGAAATCATCTATCCTGAACCGAGTGTCTTCAGATCAAATAACAAACATGCTTTCTTCGACACTCAATTCAATCTGCATTTTGACAACATCGATGCAAGTCCATTCAACACACTTTACGGAACAGAGTTCTCGAGTACGCTCGCAAGTAGAGTTGAGCTCAGAACGCTTTACAATTCATCGTTGCCTGTGAATTTTGGACTCTCTCTCAACTATGAGACAGCTTCATGGTCGAACGAAGATAGCGACATGGAACTTTCGGCGATTAGTTTTGGGCCGCATCTTCAACATTATGTGTACGAAAAAGAAGATGTCGCAGTTTCTATTTTATTTGGGGCCGAATACTCGCCCAACTATAAAACAACAACAGCAGAATTCACCGATAAATACCATGCAACCATGCTCGATCTGGGAGCAGAAGTTTTATGGGGAACCCGCTTTGGAAAATGGAGTGCAGGTGCTCACATAAGAAGACATAACTTAAACCTGACATCGAGTTCACGCACTGACATTAATCCAGTTCCGGAAGATATAACAATCAATTCAATCGGAGCTATGCTCGGTTACAAATACGAATGGGACCTATGAAGAAATATTTTTTCAGTTTATTCACAATTTCGTTCTTATCAATCGGCCAGGCCATTGCTTATGATGGGATTATTATTGTGCTAGAAGCTCCTCTACTTAGAGACCCAAGTTTAAGTTCGACTGTTCTTCAGACAATTAGAAAAGGTGGAAAAGTTTATATCCCAAGAGAGATTGGAGACCTGGATACAATGCCGGAATTCATTCCGACTTTCGATCGTGCAGGTAACCCTGCTTTTATTCCGTCTCGCTATGTAAAAGTGGTCACTGGAAGAGTGGAAGAAAAAGAGCAGCCGATTCGTTTTGCAGGTCATGATCCAACTGACTACAGAATTGAAGAACCTATTCCTGCAACTTATCCATTTGAAGACAGAAATTTTCTTCGTGCCTCTGCGGCCTTCATTGTCGCCAATAATACGACTTCTTCTTATGCGTATGATTCTGCTTTTAACGATCAGAAGTTCCGCGCAGAAATGGGTGGCCGACTGACTATCACTAAGAAAGTGGCCTTTGATAAGTATGATCGTTTCTATTTTGGATTTATTGGACTTATTACTTCTGCAAAAAATACAACGAAGTTTAAGAATGAAAACCTGGCAGAAGAAAGCCGCGGAATTATCAGAGGCGGCCCTTGGTTAACTTACGATGCCTTTAAAAATGATAGCTACCGTCTGTCTATTGGAACTGGTTTCACTTTCAATTATCACCGCACGACTTTATTCGTGGATAGCGGAACTAACTCAGAAGAAAGAATTTTCAGTGGCTACTCTATCTCACCAATGACGAGCACGACTCTCCAGATCAATAATGTATTACCCAATACAGATTTCATTACAGGAGTTGACCTGAGTCTATTCCTGCCTCACACACTAAAGACCACGGACGAGGCCGAAATTCCTGAACTTTGGGGAGAGGCCAATCAGATCTCAAGTGGATTGAAGGCACAAGCTTCGATCTTCATGGGAGTTCAGGTGAAATACTAAGAAAGCCTGAGTAGTCTAGTCTGGTATGTGTAAAAAAAATGTTAAAAAAAATTAAAATAACGAAAAAAATGTCTAAAGTTTTGACGGCCACACACGATAAGTAATGCAAGAGACAAAGTAATCAGAATTTCACGGAGGAAATTATGAAAGCAACTAAATCATCAAACACACAAGCAACTTCAGAAGTACTTTTTCAAAAAATGGGAAGCACATGGTACGTTTTCACTGAAGTGAACGGCGATATGGTTTACTCTGCCCTTCCGACAGGAATGGATCCTCATACAACTAATCTTGAACTTTTCGAAGTTATTGAAGAACATATGTCAAAAGTTTCAAGACACTACGGGAGAAAGCCAGAAGTGGCTGCTTAATCATTATGGGTGCTTTAAAAAAACCAGATTGCAAATCTACGCCAGAATCAACGCCAACGAAGAAGGTGAATCACCTTTCAGTTGTGAACGATAACACAGTCGTTCAAAAAGCTGAGATTGAGCGTATGAAAAAAGCGATTACAGAAAGAATCAAAGATCCTGCGTTAGCAAGAAAAGCGGCCATGATCATCACTGAAATGCTCGATAAAAAATAACTAATATCAGGAGAGAATCTAATTCTCTCCTTTTTTACTTTCCCCCACCTAAAAATAATCTCTAAATTACTTTTCAAATGCTCTCAAAGGATCGAAAATGAGGGTGCAATTTTGATTATTAAAAAACAAGAGAGATTATATGTCAGTTAATCAAGTTCCTTTCATTACACTTAATCGTTTCGAAGCAGGCTTCAAAGAAAATTTTCTTGGTGGTGTTGCGACTCTATTTGAAAAAACTCAATTCGTAGGCGGCCCGGTTGTTGGCGAGCTTGAAGCAGGTCTTGCAGCTCAAACAAAATCAAAATACGCTATCGGTTGTGCTAACGGTACAGATGCAATTCAAATTGCTCTTCGTGCAGTTGGTGTAGAAAAGAACGATAAAGTTTTAGTTCCAGATATGACTTTTTGGGCAACTTTCGAAGCAGTAGTAAACGTTGGAGCAAATCCTGTTACTATCGATGTTGCACGCGACACTTGTCACTGGGATATTGAAACTTTCAAAAAAGCTGTCACTGAATTCAAACCGAAAGCAGCAATCATGGTTCACCTTTATGGATGGGCTTCACCAGACACAATGGAAATCAGAAAATACGCAAAAGATAACAACGTTCTTTTAATTGAAGACGGAGCCCAATGCTACGGAACAGAAATTAACGGAGAATCGATTTTAGGTTCAGCTTTAATCTCTACAACAAGTTTCTATCCAGCAAAAGTTCTTGGAGCTTCTGGAGACGCTGGTGCAATCTTCACAAACGATGAAGAGCTAAGCAAAACGTGCAGAATCCTAATCAACCACGGAAGAACTGACCACTACTCTCACGGGTTAATTGGTTGGAACTCACGTATTGGTGCATACGAATCACTATTCTTAAAATTATCTCTTGAGCATATTGAAGCAAGACTTGAAAGCAGAAGAAACGCTGTTAAGTATTATGCTGAAGCTCTTCAAGGATTACCTTTTAAGCCAGCTCAGGCCGACTCTAAAGTAAAAGAAAACGGATACTGTGCAGTTGGGTTCATTGATCCAGATCTTCGTCCTGCTCTAATTGAATCACTTAAAAAAGCTAATATTGGTTTCGGGACAATTTACCCGGGAGCGATGAGTATGCAAAGTGGAGCGAAAGCTCATTTAGCTGGAAAGATTGACAATGGAAATGCTCACTACGTTTCTCAATCAGTACTTAACCTTCCTTGTTTTGCTTACATTACAAAAGAAGAGTTAGAGTATGTTTGTAAAACGGTTAGAGCTCACTTCGGAAAGTAAAAACTAAAAGGCCCGCTTACAAAGCGGGCCTTTTTTTATTAGTTCTTAGCTAATCTGCTTTCTACGTTCTCATCTTCTTGTTCATCACCCTTATGATCGTTATACTCTTCAGGGTTACATTTCTTCAAAATAACATTCTTAAGCTTCGTCATCTCACCTTTTCTTTCTAAGTATGGAACAAAGTTTCCATAGAAATAATGGTTGAAGCTCGTCATACCTCGACGGTATTGATAAAGTTGTGTTTGGTTTTGGTAGTTACTGTCTAAAACTTGAAGGTCATAACCATTTCCAACTTTTTTCATATTAACAACTAACCAAGCGTGAGCAACGATCCCTTTAATTTGAAGTTTTTCGTAAGCAATGTTGCCCTTAACTTCAACGTAATCATAAAGCTCATCCATCATGTCTTTCATTTTATCAGCATCAACAGTGCTGCTTCCTTTAAGACCAATAACCCAATTGAATCTTAAAACTCCATCGCCTTTTTGCCACTTATCAAGCTCTCTTTGGATGACACTTCTATAAGTAAGAGAGAATTCATTAAAATTATCAAACCCAGGAATCACGACAACGTCTTTTCCTGCACGAATTTTTTCTACGATCACTTTTGCTTGTTCTGTAGTTGGTCTTCTTTCACCAGGCTTATAAATAGTTAAGTAAAGAGCGTTACGTTGCATTCTTGAATGCCACCAACAAACTCCACCGTTTCCAATTCCACCACGGTTAGCAAATCCCATTAAGTTCTCAGAAGTCTGAGTTAATTCCTTAACAGATTTTATTGACGCACGGTCAGCACAGAACTGATCCATAGATTGAGATGATGTGATTGAAGCCGTGGCACTTAAGCTGCACGCCAATGCTGCTAATGCTAAAAGAGTAGATTTCATACAGTTGCCTCCAAGTTGTGAGGCCAAACAATACAGCACTGCGCAAAATCTGCAATATCTGTGAAAACTTTATAGGTCATCTATTGCTAGGAGGATCTCTGAATGGTAACTAAACCCTTTAAAATTAAAAGGCTTTAAGACAATGGTAGACTATTCTTTCAAAGAAGATTTCAAGTACAAACACGAAAACCCGTACCACGAAAAATTGGGCGAGTTCTCCGATTTCGTATTACGTGATCACGAGGCCGAAGCTCATAAAGGTAAATGGAACCAAGATGTTTTCAAGAGAGATGGTCAACTGTTCCTAGAAATCGGAACGGGTGCCGGACATTTCATGATAGACTATTGTGTAGATCATCCTACTCACAACTTTGTTGGTCTCGACTATAGATTCAAGAGAAGCTTTCATTTAGCAAAAAAATTAGCGTCCCTTGAATTTAAAAACTTTAGATACCTTCGCGCTAAGGGTGAACGTACTGAGTTCATGTTTGAAGAAAACGAACTCGATGGAATTTTTTATTTCTTTCCTGATCCATGGCCTAAAACAAAACATAATAAGAAGCGCCTCATTCAGGAACCTTTCCTAAAATCTGCCAACAAGGTCTTAAAACCGGGCGGAATTTTCTATATTAAAACTGATCACGATGACTATGCAGCGTGGATGGAAAAAGAGATTAAGAAATGTGATCTTTTTGAAATTCTCCTTGAGAGCAAGGACCTCCGAGCTGAACATCCTGATCACTTACTTGCAAAATATACTACGGGCTTTGAGAAGATTTTCCTTGAACAAGGAATCAAAATTAAAGCGTTCGTTTTGAGATCAAAAAAGTAATGTCATTAGACGATTTGAAACAAAAGATTAAAGAAGAAATTCCTATTTCTTCGGTGATCGGTAATTATCTTTCGATTAAACGCTCAGGCTCAGCGATGGTTTCGCTATGCCCATTTCACGGCGATACAAAACCGTCGATGAACATCAACGACTCAAAAAAGATCTTCAAGTGTTTTGCTTGTGGAGCTGCCGGTGATGCCATTACGTTTGTCATGAAACACAGAAATCTCGATTACGTTGAAGCATTAAAAGAAATTTGTCAGAAACAAGGAATCAATTTTGATTCTTATCAGGAAGAAAGAAAGGTTAATCCAAAAATGGAGATGGCCAAAAAAATCCTGACGAGAGCTGCTCTTTTATATCGTAAGATCGGGGCCTCTAATCAATTTCCTCCTTACACGAGCTTCATTAAAAATCGTGGGCTCAATGATGAAATCGCAACAACCTACTCACTAGGTTTTGCCCCTAATAAGAGTTCGATCACAGACTATTTGAAGTCGATTCCAGATCCCAAAGATCGAGATTTTGCTATCAGCGTAGCTCTCGATATTGGACTAATACGAAGAGACAAAAACAATCCTGATGCCCAATATGACACCTTCAGAGACAGGATTATTTTCCCTATTTGGGATCAGTTCGGCCAGGTTGTAGGGTTTACTTCGAGAGCAATCAGAGACGATCAGAAAGCTAAATACATGAATTCGGTCGAGTCTTTCGTTTTCAACAAGAGCAACATCCTCTATGGCTTCCATCTTGCTAAAAATGCTATCAGGGAAAAAGATAGTGTCATCTTAGTCGAAGGAAACATGGATCAGATCGCGCTTTATCATAATGGTTTTTTAAACACCGTAGCAGTTATGGGTGTTGCACTTGGGACAAGCTCCCTTGAGAGAATCATATCGCTTACTAAAAATGTTTACCTTGCCCTGGATTCTGACCGCGCGGGATTTATCGCGATGGAGCGAATCAATAAGCAGCTGGCCGAAAAAGGCATAGTCGCAAAGTATTTAGACTTCTCTCCACAGAAAGATCCGGACGATTACTTGAAAGCTCATGGTGCGTTAGCGCTTCAGGAGAAGATTGAGAACGCGATTCCGGCGATCGACGTTTTACTTAATAATTTGATTCCTGAGAAGCTTCCGGAAGTCCTCGACAGGAAGCTTGAGATCCTCCACAAGGCCTTTGATGTGGTAGCCCCGCTACGTTCTGACCTGTCTGCGACTGAGCGAGTTGTAGGGCTTGCTAAGCGTTTAGGCCTAAAGGCCGAGCCATCTCAAATCATTAAAAATTATGAGGATCACTTAAGTAAATCGACGGATAAGCCGAAATTTATTCAACCGAAAAAAGAAGTGATTGAAGACTCTGGGCCTATGTACCGTGATGAAGATTTTATTCCTCATGAAGATAATGAAACACCATTCGATATCGAAGTTTCTGCACCAGAGATTTACCTCTCGAAAATGGAGAAGCTATTAGTGCAAGAACTAGTCCAACTTCCCTCTCTATTAAACATGGATAAAATGAATGAAATCCTTGATTTAGTTACCAATGATGAGGTAAAAAAATACATTGGAAAAATACGTAGAATCACTATGGAAGTAGATGATCGCGAATACGAATCAGTAGTGCTTAATTTAACGAACACATCTGAATACTCGATTGATTTACGAGAAGTAGTTACGTCAGCATTCTATAACTACAAACCAAAAGACGCAGACAAAAAAACAAAGTTGCGTATTCTCTTCGACCTAAAAAATAAACTGCATACAGAGCAGTTAAAAAATAGAAAGGAAGAAATTAAAAAACTTCAACAGACATGTGATTCAGAAGAAGTGATGACAGGCCTTCTGAACCAACTAACAGAAATAGAAAAAACTATACAGATAATTAAGAATTCAAAACCCGAAAAAAGTAATTAAGGGAGTCCTAAAAAATGAGTAATACAATTTCCCCAGTCGTCGCTCAATTCCTGAACTCAAAAGAGTTCAATCGTCTTTTGACGAAAGGAAAAGACCAGGCGTTCATTACTGCTGAAGAAATCAACGACGCACTTCCTGCTGGCATTGTCCTGGCTAGTGACGTTGATGAAGTCATGGGTCGTATCTTAGAACTTAAGATCGACGTTATGGATCAGGCAGTTGAAGAAGAAGAAGATGAAGAAGGGATCCGCTTAGACGGAACAGAAATCATCGAAGAAGCACTTTCACGTGAAGAAAAAGCAGAACTACGTTCAGCTTCTACAGATCCAGTTAAACTTTATTTAAAACGTATGGGTTCAGTTGCTCTACTAACTCGCGAAGGCGAAGTTGTTATTGCAAAAGAAATTGAAGAAGGTGAAAGAGAGATTATTCTTTCTGCCCTATCTTCAACTCACGCACTTAAAGAAGTTGGTAAGCTAAGAGAGAAAATCGAAACTCAAGAAAACCCACAAGAATTCGTTAAAGAACTTGTTCGCGGTCTTGATGATGAATCATCTCCTGCTGACATCAAAAAAGTTAAAGACAGAATTTACACTGTAATCGATCAGATTGCTGTGATCCTTCAAGAAACTGAAAAAGCTGATGGAACGCTTAAAGCGCTAGACATCACTCAGAAGAAATTGATGGACGAAATTTCTGCAGAGCTTGCTGATTTAACTTTCAACAGAAAAATCATCAACTCTTTCGTTGAACCAGTAAAAAAATACTACCTTCAGTTTACTGAAATGTTTGATCAACAAGATCGTATTTTCAAATTCCTTGAAGTTGGTAATGCTGATGACTACAAAATCCTTTATGACAAAATCATGGAAGACGATGCATTCAAAAGAAAACTGGCAAAAGATCTTTTCACTACAGACGCAAAAATTGAACAGCTTGTTCGTAACCAGGAAGATATCCTTCGTAAGCTTCGTCGCTTAACGATCGATGCTGGTATGGAATACACTGATATTGAAAACGTTTATAAGATCATTATCGAAGGTGAAACTAAGGCCGATAAAGCGAAAGCTCAGTTGGTTGAAGCTAACTTACGTCTCGTTGTTTCTATCGCTAAAAAATACACTAACCGTGGTCTTCAGTTCCTGGATCTAATTCAGGAAGGAAACATCGGTCTAATGAAAGCAGTAGATAAATTCGAGTACCGTCGTGGATATAAGTTCTCGACATACGCGACTTGGTGGATCCGTCAGGCAATCACGAGAGCGATTGCAGATCAGGCCCGCACAATCCGTATTCCGGTTCACATGATCGAAACAATCAACAAGATGGTTCGTACATCTCGTCAGTTAATTCAGGAATTAGGGCGTGAGCCAACTCCGGAAGAGATTGCTGAGAAGATGGAACTTCCAGTTGATAAAGTTAAGAAAGTTCAAAAGATCTCTAAAGAGCCAATCTCTCTTGAAACTCCAATCGGGGAAGAAGAAGATTCATCTCTTGGGGACTTCATTGAAGATAAGAAAATCATCTCTCCAGCTGACGCTGTCATGAGTATTACGCTTTCTGAGCAGACACGTGCTGTTCTTTCAACGTTAACTCCGAGAGAAGAGAAAGTTCTTCGTATGCGTTTTGGTATTGGGGAAAAATCGGATCACACTTTAGAAGAAGTTGGTCAGGATTTCTTCGTTACTCGTGAACGTATTCGTCAGATTGAAGCGAAGGCGCTTAGAAAACTTCGTCACCCATCGCGTGCGAAACTTCTTAAGTCTTACGTAGACAACTAGAAAATTTCAAAAGGCTCCTTCGGGAGCCTTTTTTTTTGCCTAAGAATTGAATTGCGGAAGAGTCACTTTAAAACAAGCACCAACACTTTCCTTTGGTGAGCACAGCTCTAGTAGACCACCATTAAAAGAAATCACGTTAAACGAATACGTCAGGCCTAAACCAATCCCCTGCCCGATCATCTTGTTAGTAAAAAATGGATCAAAGATGTTTGGTTGAATGTCTAAAGGGATGCCTCTTCCATTGTCTTTAAAAGTGACAATGATATTTTCATCTTGTTTTTCTAAGTCGATATTAATGAGTCCATAGTCTGGACTTAAGTCTATTAATTCATCTAATGAGTTCTCATAGATGTTAAAGAAGGCCCTGTAGATCTCGTTTGAAATTCCATTGAATAAAAAATTCTCTCCTTCCACTGTCAGCTTAACTACAATGTTGCGGGAACCAATTTGTTTTTTTCCTTTCTCAATCATCTCTTTTAAAACTTCTTCAATATCAAAAGGGGCGATCTTCTTGCCTTTTGTATCAGCGATATTTCTCATTGATGAAGTGATATCCTGAATACGTCTGACGTTTCTGTCGATCTTAATCATGTAGTGCTTAAGGGCCTCTTTATCGATTTCTTTTTCACTCGCAATCATACGATTAATCTTTAACTGCGATCCACGAATTACGGCCAATGGATTGTTAATCTCATGGGCCACACCCGTTGCCAGTTTTCCAAGAGAGGCCAGCTGACTTAAACGGAATGACTTGCCTAATAGCTGCTCATTTTCGGAAGAAGTTTTCTCGCGCAAAATATCGGTAAGAACGCACAGGGCTGTGAGCATTGTGATTCCAAAAATTGTGGAAGTATTAAGAAATTGATCTACACCACTTGAAGGTATGACACTCTCCGGAAGCATATCGTACTGCTTCAGCAGCATAATTATGGCCACATTACTTCCCATAATGAGAAACCAGATCACACTGTAATAAGCGTTTAGTAAAAAGGCCGCAAGAACTGGGACCATTCCAAGCCACCAAATGGAAGAAGCTTTAATTCCGCCAGTATAAAGCGTGAGCATTTGAACAGTTATGAAGTAAATGGTGACGATATAGTTAGCAATGAAAGTATGAGATTTTGTGTACTTCAGAGCATAGGGAATCAGAATGCTGCAAATAAGGGCAAAGAAACAAGAAAATGCCAGAACCTTGGACTCATAACGGATGAAATAAATAATGGTGAAGTAAGCACTCAAGGTTACTAAACAGTAAGTAAACGGACGCACGTAGCGTGCTTTGGCTATTTTAGATTGTTTAGTGAGTGCGATCGTTACAGACTTCATAAACAATACATATGTAAAAATACAGGAAACTTAAATGCGCGAGACATTACTTGATTAATTCATTTTTACGCTCAAATTTAAGTAAAAATCTACTTTGATTTCATCTCTTTTTATCTAATTTCCCCAGCATAAAACTAAGATTTTTGTCAAGAGAAATCTTATGAAGGCACTCTAATATACATCAAATATAATAGGCCACGATTGCTCTAAAATAGCGTATAATATCTCCTTGATCTAAAACCAAAGAGACACATGAGCGAACAACGTACTTGGAATATCCCTGAAAAAATAACTGATGAATGTAAGCGCTTTTTTACTCCAGCACTTATTCAAAATGGTCTGAAATTTTTTAAGCTTTCTCGCGTATCAATTTCTTTTAAAAAAGGAAGCGCAGAAACTTATTACATTGTCAGTGGTATCGTCCGCGATGACCGCGCCCATGAAACCAAGATCGTTTACAAAAAACGCCTTGAAGGAACAGAGGAAGGACCTTTTTCTTCTAATTGTGATTGTCACCATTGGAAAGAAAAAGCTCACTGCGCTCACGTTGTCGCTTTATTTATCACTTATCAAGTTCAACAATATTTAGAAGAACAAGGTGATGCACCTTCAGAAAACGATGAGAGTGGATTACCACCAATCGTTATCAATTCTAGTTTTGGTGTAAACGTTGCTGAGTACGGAACGATCATCAACGGTCCTCACCAGTTAATTGGTGCTCCCGCTGCTCCTACCTACTCTGCTCTACAATACTTACTTCACACTAAAAAAGTTGTTCCTTTCCCAATGCCGGAAACTTTCCGCGGGAAATTACAAATCCATTTATTCCACGAAGAAAAAGTACGCTTTAGATACCATCCTCCGGGAGGAGAAAAAGCGATTGCTGAAGTTTCTCTTTTTGAAAACTTATATCTGTTCAACTGGAAAGACGGAACTGTTCTCCATGTGCCTAGTGATTTAAAAATCCTGGTACAAAGAATTCGTCTTAATCTTTTCAGCTACACGATCAATGATATTTTAAGCAACATTCAAGAACTTGATTTAATGAACCACGTAGAAGTGTTCATTGAAGGAACTCCTCTTGAAGAAATCAGATCAAGCAGACCGAAGTGTCGTGTGACATTAGCTCCTGCTGAGAAAAAAGGTCTGCTTCACGCAAGCCTTGAGTTCTTTGATGAGTCTGAACTATTGGTTATGCCAAATGAGTTCATGTCTTATTTCACTTTCAATCACGGAATCCTTTCTCACTTTAAAAAGAAACAGGAAGCTTACGATTTCGTCGTTGCCGTAAAAGACAGCGTGATTGGGCACAATGATAACTATAAAAAGTTCATCGTTTCAGCTAACAGAAAAGTTAAGACTCAAAGTCTTCTTGCTGAAGTTCAAAAAAATCGCGATACAATTCTTTACGATCAAACTAATAAACTAGTTTGTTTATATGACAACCAACTGATCCGCGAACTCTTCCTTTCAATGATCCAGCATTTTGGAGACCAGTTCTTCAGATACGCTCACCTTGATCAAGACGAGAAGAAAATTAAGTATGATGTTCAGCCAGCAGTTGTCTTTGCAGGTTTGACTGAATTCCATAGAGCAGTTTCAATTCTTGGAATTGAAATCTATTACGACCGCCATGAGATTTCTAAGTGGAACTCACGCATTCGTTTCGAGCGTCGCTCATCAAGCACTAAATGGTTTGATCTTGAGCTAAACATCGACGAAGAGGATTTAGCAGTAATCCAGGAAGCCGATCTTGAGGCCGGAATGGTTATTACGAAAAAAGGTCTGATCCTTCTATCGAAGGAACAAAAAGACCTGATTCGTTTTATGCAGAAATACACTAAGTTCGAAGCGACTGAAACTAAAACTGAAATCGATGGAAGCCAGTCTTTCAAGAAATTCATTTTACCTTTCAACCGCGCACGTATCTTCGAATTATTTGAATTAAGAAAATTAGGAATTGAAGGGGCCCTTTCAGAAGAAGATATCGCTTTATGCGAAAAGCTTTCTAATCTGACAGAAATGCCTTCATATGATTTACCACAAGAGCTTAACGGAGTTCTTCGTCCTTACCAGGTGACTGGTTACAATTGGCTAAGATTCTTGTACGAGCATAAGCTTGGTGCCTGTCTTGCTGATGATATGGGTCTTGGTAAGACACTTCAGACCATTACTTTCCTTCAGTCTATCTACGATAAGATCGAACGCGTTTTAATTGTTTGTCCGGTGACGATCCTACTTAACTGGGAAAAAGAAATTCAGAAGTTCTCGAAGATGGATATGCATATCTATCACGGTGGATCTCGTGAATTCCCTCATGATAAAAAAATCATCTTAACTTCTTACGGAGTTATGAAAAAAGAATCTGAAGCCGTCTTCGCCAATATCAACTTTGATATTTTGGTTCTGGATGAAGTTCAGCACCTGAAAAACGTTCGATCATTAGGAGCATTCTCTGCTCGTAAGATCAACGCAGACTTCAGAGTGTGTTTAACTGGTACGCCGGTTGAAAACGACCTTTCGGAATTCTATAACATTCTAGATTTATCGATTCCTGGTATTTGGGGAGATCTACAGTTCGTAAGAGCTGTATCGAACACAAAAACTCGTGGGATTGCCAGAAGAACTGCTTCTCCGTTTATTCTAAGACGTACGAAGTCTCAGGTTCTTCACGATCTTCCACCTAAAATTGAGAACAATGTGTATCTTGAGCTTAGTGAAGAAGAAAATAAATTCTATCAGCAAAACATTGTGTCGATTCGTGCACGTATTCAGAACTCGACGACTTCAGCGAAGTACGGAGAGATTCTTCGTGGACTTCTACAGTTAAGACAGAACTGTCTATGGCAGAACCGTTCGGGTGACAACAACGTTAAGCATATGGATTCGACTAAGATTGAATTTTTAATGGAAACGTTAGAAACGATTTTAGCTGAAGACCAACAAGCAATTATCTTTTCTCAGTTCACGACATACTTAGATATCATTCAACATTACTTCCGTGAAAAGCATTGGAAGTTCTCTCGTATTGATGGAAGCCAGAGTATTAATAAACGTCAGGAACAAGTTGATCAGTTCCAGTCTGGGAAAACTCCAATCTTCCTTATTTCTCTTAAGGCCGGTGGTGTGGGTCTAAACTTAACGGCAGCAAGCTACGTGTTCATTATGGACCCTTGGTGGAACCCGGCAGTTGAATCTCAAGCGATCGATAGAGCGCATAGAATTGGGCAGAAGAATACGCTTACGGTGTATCGTCCGATTATTAAGGGCTCGGTTGAAGAGAAAGTTTTAAAACTTCAGGAAGAGAAGAAGCAGTTATTCCAGGATTTATTATCTTCGGATGCTGATGATCAGGCGTTCTCGGGTAGATTAACGATGAAAGACTTTGAGATGTTGTTTTCTTAGTTTTGTGGTGGAATACGCCAAGAAGCTGCGCTTGAAAGCATCATCTCTACTAAAGCTTCTGAAGTTCCAGGAGCTTTAGTCTCACCTTTTGATTCAATAATTTTTTGAAGAACTTCATCCAATAATTTTGTATTCATTGGAAGTCCTTTTGCGATTTCTGTTAGAAGTTTTCCTGCTTCAAGGAAATACTTTGTCGCTTCCCCACCACTTGTTCCAGCAATTATGTATGACGTACTTATTTGATTAAGATCTTCTTTGAGCTTTAGAAGTTTTGCTTTTTCTAATGGGTTTGTTGCTGGATCGAATTCAACGTTAGCAAAGGCCCATTTTTTTATTTCAACCAGATTTGTATCTGCTGCGTAGAAAGGTACAACTTTATCGAAATCGTATCCCCACTTTGTTTTCTTAACCACTACGCCTTGGCATGTTGTCATTAACGCGTCTTCGTCGACTGTGTTGATGTGAACTTTAGAAATCGCGTTAACTGGATAGATTGTTTCGTCTTTGTTGCATTCGTACACGCAGTCGAAAGCGACGTCTCTTGGGTAGCCGTGGAAGTCTGTAGAGAGGTATTTTTTCGTGGCCGGTAATGGGCTGCACTCGTTAAGGCCTGGTCTTGTGGCGAAGGCGCTTAAAGGGAGGATTAGGGTTAATAGGAGGATTGGGTGTTTCATGGGCGCATCCTATCACCAAATATGATTTGGGGTACGTTTTAGATAATTTTTACAATCCCTTTATCATTTTTTATACTTTCAGAATTGTCTTAACTTAAGGAGATTATATGAAATTATTTATTGCTTCTGCTCTTTTACTAGCTTCTGTGAGCGCATTTGCTGCTCCTAAAACT
Organism: Bacteriovorax sp. PP10; assembly: GCF_035013165.1. Taxonomy (NCBI): domain Bacteria; kingdom Pseudomonadati; phylum Bdellovibrionota; class Bacteriovoracia; order Bacteriovoracales; family Bacteriovoracaceae; genus Bacteriovorax; species Bacteriovorax antarcticus. Next base: position 137,793 of record NZ_JAYGJQ010000002.1, on the reverse strand, counting down.
TACCAAGTGACTGGACCGGTTCTGGAAGTTAACGATTCATCGTTTGTTGTTCAGAAAGGGAAAGAGAAATGGGAAATTCAAAAGGATGCTGGAACTAAGGTTACTGGGGAACTTAAAGTTGGTTCGAAAGTTACTGTGTCTTATTTGATGGTAGCGAAAGATGTGGAAGCTAAAGAAGATAAGAAAGCTGCTAAGAAATAATTTATGAATATATCGGGCCCCAAATTTCATTGGGGCCTGTCTTAACTAATCTAGTTTCCAGTTTATTGGTTTGATACTTTTTGATTCTAAAAATTTATTAGTTTGTGAGAAAGGTTTGCTTCCGAAAAAGCCTCTGTATGAAGACAGTGGAGATGGGTGGACTGATTTGATGACGTGATGTCTTCTTGTATCTACTGCTTTTGCTTTTTTCTGGGCGGGGCTTCCCCATAAGATGAAGACTACGTTTTCTTTTTTCTCGTTGATGAGTTCGATGATTTTATCTGTGAATTCATTCCATCCGATGTCTTTGTGGGACATTGGTTGGCCTGCTAGAACTGTTAGTTGGTTATTGAGCAGAAGGACGCCCTGGCGTGCCCATGCTTCGAGGTCGCCGTCTTTTGGTGGAGTGATTCCTAAGTCATCGTGGAGTTCTTTGAAGATGTTCACGAGTGAGGGTGGTATACGGATTCCTTTTTTGACGGAGAAGCTTAGGCCGTTTGCTTGGTTTGGTCCGTGGTATGGGTCTTGGCCAAGGATGACGACTTTTACTTTTGAGAATGGAGTTAGGTTTAGGGCGGAGAATAAGTCTTCTTTGGGTGGGTAGACTGTTTCTTCGGCGTAGGCTTGGGATAGAGTTTGTTCTAAGTCTTTAAAGTACGGTTTTTTGAATTCGTCTTTTAGGACTTCAAGCCATGATGGGTCTTGGAGGTATTGTGATAATTTCATAATACATAATTATTTGTATAATAATAAATAGTCTATTTTTAATTTAACTTTTTTATAAGTTCAAATATTACAGCTTAAAAAACTACTTATTTAAAGCATTCCATACGATGAACCACCTGCCCATCAACACTCGACACAGACATAATCCCATACTTATTAAAAGACGCACGAACAACAATCCCTTTCGTATCATCGGCCGAATTCACAATCTGAAGAAGAGCATCATCATCTTCTTTATTATAAGTAACAAAATAGAACTGCCCTTTATGCTCAACTTCCATTTTTAAGGTATGCTCATTTTCAAGCGTAAAAACTAAAGCCGCTTTCGATTCATGATGTTCACCCTTTTCAACATACCTATCAATCGCTGTGCAATCGAATGAAAACGCATTAAAAGAAAGGAATAAACAAGCACCAGCGAATAAAGTCTTAATCATAACTACCTCTCATAAAAGCTTAGGCCCATCCAAAAAATCCACAAGCAAATGTAAGTAAATGATAAGTTAATGAAAGAAACTAAAAAGTGCTTCAGTCAGTTTCTAAATTAAAACTTATGAATTACAATCTCCAAATGGAAAACTCTCTCAAATCCCTAGTCAGCAATAGAACCGAAGCCGTTTACGATTTTGAATTCGTTAAGGCCCTTCGTGATCTTCCTTGGCGTGAATGGTTTGAAGAAGAAGGACGTCCACTAGATTGTCAGGACGAGTATGTAGACTTCTATCCTAAATGGATTGCTTCGAGTGAAAAGAATAAGTTCACCGGTCTTGATCACTTCCCTTTTCGCACTTTAATTAACGGAACTACTCAATGTTTTGACGAAGCTTATTTTCGATATAAAGAAAGAAGACTTCGCATTTATCGTGGTGAGTATGCCTATCACAAAAGAATTTGTACTAACTTCGTATTCATAGAAGACGGGCCTATTAAAGAAAATGATTGGGTTATTGTTTCTACACCATTTTGTAGTACTGGTGATGTTCATCCTGAGTTTTTTAGCTTACTAAATCATGCTCATAAAAATAATGTTCCAGTCATTGTTGATTGTGCATTCTTTGGGACTTGCTCTGGCGTTAATGTCGATCTTTCCCACCCAGCGATTACAGAAGTATGCTTTAGCCTTACAAAAGGTCTAGGCATGGGCGATATGCGCTCAGGGATACGTTTTTCAAAAACATCTGACCTCTATCCTATCGATCAACAAAATAAGTTCAAACATAATGTTCTTCTTACGGCCCGTATCGGTCTTTATATGATGAAAAAATTTGGGCCTGACCATATAGCTAATAAATTTTTAAAACATCAAGAAAGTGTCTGCAAAGACCTGGGAATCACTCCTACTCCGTGTATGCATATTGGATTGGGAAAGATTGAAGAATGGCCTGGGGAATTCTTGATTGATGAGAAGTATTGCAGAATTGGACTAAAGCACGCAGTAAAATCTAGAAGTCAGGGAAGAGTATAAGGTTTCAATTTTTCCCATAGCTCAGGAATTGAATGCTCAAATGATTCCTTTCTGATCGAATCAAGACCTCTTGTATAAGTCATAAATTTAGGAAGCAAGTTCGATAGATCTTCTGATTGCATATGAGCTTCATAAGCAGAAAGAATTTCTTTTACATGCAGAACAGTCGCTTCTGCCCATTCTTTTTCCAGGTATAAATGAGCATTCTCTTCCATCCAAATATTGCACTCAGCGTATAGTTCGCTAATCCATTCTTTTACTGGTGTTGGAAAAATCTTTGTACTTAAAAATTGTGGATTATGAAGTGGATGGCAATTAAGAATTGGCATTCCTAAAAAACGTTGAACTTTATTAAACTTATTTTTTACAACCCACTTCATTAGCTCTGGCAGATGATGAGCATTGTAAACTTGAACAGTCGTAGCAATCCAACAAAAAATATTATCAGGTGATTGGTCTATCTTTTTTAGATTATTGAAAATATTTTCAAATCTACTTGGGTGCCTGATGTAATCATTCACTCGTCCAACACCATCTATACTTGCACCGATATTGATTCTCTTAAAATGGCTCCAAAGTGCCCATGCCTTTTCTGGAATCACGGTAATATTAGAATTGTACTCAATTGTAATTTTATGAGCGATATTCATCTCAATACATTTTTCCAGTAGAGTGAAATGCTGATCAATAAGTAGTGGTTCTCCCCCTACTGTATGAATCTGTTCAACATTTTGTAGACGTTGAAACATTTGATCCCAAAAGCCTGGATTCTCATACCAACGATACATTTCTGTATCTTCTACAAGCTTTGAGCCTTCACGAATGAGATTGATTTTCTTATTTCCATCATTGAAAGATGTTTGTCCCCAAAGTTCAGCATGATCTTCATACCAAAAATTAGAATCAGTGGGACTACAACTTCTGCATTTCAAATTGCACTTGTTTCCAAAGCGCATATCTAAATAGATCGGCATCGCAGAGACAGTGCCATCAACACTTGTTATGGCCTTGGCATCTTGAATCGTAAATTGTTGTGACCAGTTTTCAGATTCAACTTTTCTTCTGCTACGAACACCTTGAGCGTCTTCACGATCGCAGCGGGCACAAATGGGATTGGTTTTGTTTTCCAGCATACTTAAGCGAAGAGATTTTAAATCTTCACTATTAAAGGCTTCAGCTAAATTATCAACGCCGGCGTTGTAAACTGAGCCATCTGCTTTATGTAAAAGGCCTTTTGATATAGATGAATGAGAATTACTACAAGCACGAATATTTCCATCATTCCTGATGGCCTGAATAATCCATGGTAATGGACAAAATTTTTCAGTCATTTATTTTCTTACCACTTTAGAAAGGCACCATTTACCAAGATGAACATACTCATTAAAATAAATTTTAGCAACGTTACCTGAGTCAGACAATTCGTGAGAGCCTGTTTGCCTTGCAAAAGCGTCACTCTCGTCTTTATAAGTACCAAATATTCTATCCCAGAACGAAAAGATGAGACCATAGTTACAATAATGATCATCAATATCGTGATGGCGACGATGGAATCTTGGGCTTACAAAGATTTTTCCCAAAAACTTATATCCGGTATTTAAACGGCTATGCGAAAGAATATCAATAATCGTTTCTGCAAACCACAACCATATTAAGTTACCAAAACTGGGTCCTGCTATAAACAGCATTGGAATTGCAACACTGATGGCCCTGAAAGGATAATCTAATGTATGAACACGGATAAATGAGAAGGCGTTTAAATCTGATGATGAGTGGTGAAAACGATGAACAAACCATAGTCCGTCTATATTGTGTTTTAAGCGATGGCTCCAATATAAAAGGAAGTCATAAATGATAAAGCTTAAAGCAATCGTAAAAAATGAAGCTATGAAACTATCATCCATATACATACTCAATGAGTTGATATGGGCCCATGCTTTTAACTTAACTAAAGTACCGACAAGAAGGAGATCAATTAAGATAGGATGAAGGCGCAAAATAAACATTAGTATGGAAAAAATATCTACACTTTTTCCTGCAGATTTTTTTAGGACATTCCAGCTATTGTCTTTTCCCTGAATAAAAAATTCGAGAGACAATACAATGATCATCCCTCCTAAGATAGGTAAGGCAGCTTCAGTAACTGAATGAACCCATGAATCCCAGCTGTATAGCAAATTTATTCCTTGAAATTAACAGGAATTTTAATAAGCGTTCTACTTTGATGACCTGACTGCAAATTTTTTGTTAAACTTGAATCACCACCAGTATCACCTTTTAAGAAAACCATATCGTTTCCTGACTTAAAGGCCATATCTAACTGACCGTCTTTATCAAAATCTCCAAGAGCAAATTGTGTAGCATCGTATGGAGCTTGAAGACCTAAAGAATTAGTTAATTCTGCTTTTTGCATCCCAGTTTTTGTTACGCCCATCCACCATAATTTTCTAGCTTTACTCGCATTTGTGCGTGCTTCAGACATTAAAAATCCTTCCATTGATGGTGACTGCAATGGCGATACATGCCAGATCTGTCCCACTTCACTTCCTAGTTTCGTGGCCCCTTCATCAATTACAGGAGCTGTAAGATTTTTAAAAAATTGAAGCTTAAATTTAAATGGATTCGGCATTTTCACACCTCTAATCCCAGGTATTTCATTTTGTGCGAGACATATCTTAGCTAGCTCTTGAGTTTTATTTAAAGTGCAGAGTGAAGGCCATAGACTTGTTAAAGTTCTACTCAATCTCATTACACAGAATTCTTTCTCTTCATCTTTCCAGTTATTTTGACATTCTTCAAATTGCCTAGGAGCAGCTTGCCCCTCTCTCTTTACGCTATCACTGTCTTTACCTAGTCCACCAAGTCCTGCAGTTACCCATAAATCTTCATTCTTAGAAGTTCTAAGAAGAGCAGCAGAGTGAGAAAAATAATTCATTTTTTTTGTATCAGGAAGTTTAACCAAACTATCGCCTTGCACATCATAGAAATCAGTACCACCTTCAAGGTCTCTATTAATAACTAAAGTGGATTGCCCTGGTGCTCTTTCTATAACACTTACACCCAGACTTGGTGCTTCAGATGAAGGAAGTTTTTCAAATGTCCAATCTCTCTTATTATATCTTGCAATGTAGTCAGTGGCAGAAGGGTTTGGTGCCGAACCGATTGCACTCCATCCTGGAAATACAATTCCCAGTCCACTTTTAAATTTTACCAGCGCATGAGTTCGAGATTGATTTGGTAATGTGACAATTTCAGTTAAAAATGAATTTCTTTCTTTAAACCATCTAAGTACATATAAAGTTTTTGGATATGACTGTACTAAAATAGCAGGCACTCCATTGTCATCAAGGTCAGCCACAGAAACATCAATTAGAAAACCTTTTAGTCCGAAGGCAGGAAAATTAATAGAGAATTTTTTAAATTCAGTGCCGTTAATATTTTTAAAGAATAAAAGATTTTCGCCATCAACAGTAAAAACGTCTAGAAATCCATCTCCATCCCAATCGACAACGGTAAGTCCCTCACCTCTTGTCCAAGGATGAATAAGCTGTCTCAGGTTTGGAGAAAACGCACCTTTGAGAATCGTTAAAGGTTTAAAGCTTGGTTTATTTTTAGCTACTACTTTTGATTTCTCTTTTTTTGCAGTAATAAAATCAGTCATTCTCACGGGTGCAGGAAAGCCTGGTGCTTCTACAATGTCTGGTTTTATGATTTTCTTTGCGGGGAAAATTTTCAAATCGCTTAAAAATATTTCTTTCGATTCTTTGAAGTCAGCATTAAACACTTTAATAATCGTAGGAGAAGATGTTCTTAGTCTTTCAGCATCCTCTCTAAAAGCAAATGACCATGCAATCAAGCAAACCATATCAGAGCGGCATGCTGGTAGGAGCTTCTTAAAACATACACTCGCTAAGAATGGGTCTTTAATTTTTTCACATTGATTTAATCTAGTATTCCTTACATCACTACATAATACATTATTTTCCGAACTGAAACTATGACAGTCATCTTTGGCATCATTTAATATCGCCGCGGATAGATCACATGTTAGTTTATCACCTAAGTAACAATATTCTGCTAACTCATAGACTGTTCCAAAAACTGCAGCAGCTTTAAATCGAGTCGCTAAATTTTTTGATTCTCTTTTTAATGTTAATTCAAGTAACTCCTTATTATCCTCCGTCGGTATTTCTCGTAAGAAAGAGATTATACCTTTCTCTAAAGTACCAGGAGCAGTTTGGGCCTGAAGTGGATTCATGAATAGAATTAACAATAAAATGAACATAATCATACCTTGAGAAAAAGAAAGGCCACCTGAAGGTGGCCTGATATCTTTAATATTATTTTCCAGCAATTTTTTTAGAGCTATTACTTCCGGGCTCTTCAACTTGAATGAGTCCAGGCTTAACATCTTTTAATACTGTCTTTAGACCGGAAGGCCATCTAATATTAACTTCTTTCATAATTTTAGAATCATTTAGACCAAAATGAACAGTCATTTCGGATTGGGCAGTTCCATTATTTCCAATGACCTGACGAGTTTGTTTTAATCCTTTATCATTAATCGCCGATATTTCAGCACCAATAGCATCTCGGTTAGATTGATTTCCTAAGAGCTTAATTCTTACGCTATTAGAATTTGAATTATTGTTTTGCATTAACTGAACAGGAGAATAATGAATATCCATTGTGCCTGGGTCAGCATTTCTTAAAACTAAATCCTGACGTCCATCATTGTTGTAATCTACTACTGATACAACATATCCATCAGCAATTGAGTCTACTCCCTCCAGGAATCCGACTTCAGTAAAAGTATTATTACCATTGTTTTTAAATAATCTATTTCTTTGAAATCCGGCCAGAGACAATCTTTCTTTTTTTGATTCTCCTGTTAGGTCCCCTTTGTAATTTGATAAGACTGACATAATCGCGGATTGAGTCGTTTTATTTCTTTCTTCTCTTAATGCGCGCTCATGACCATATGTAGAAGATCTGGCAAAAATACTTGAAAGCTCTTGTCTCTTATCAGTTCCACTCCATAATCCATTTGCAACGTAAATATCCAGCAACCCATCATTGTCATAATCAATCAATTCAACCGCTCCTAGTCCCTCGCCCAAATCCTTCAGGCCAAAATTGGCAGCGGCTTCTGTGAAAGTTTTCTTATCGCCATTTTTCATTCCTACAAATAACTTTAAACTGTTGTTTAAATTATTTATCTGTTGTCCCCAATTAATTGCGCAAGAGTTTTCAATCCTCTCCTGGGCCTTAGTAGTAACACTTGAAAGCATTAGGTCAATTAGCCCATCATTATTGATATCTCCATAAGCCGCTCCCATTCCAATAGAATAGTTTTGTATACCAATAGAAGCATTTGATTGGATGAACTTTGCATTTCCAACATTTTCATAAGCAGGACTCAAGTGGCCACGGTCATCAACAACAACAACATCCATTTTCCCATCCTGATTAAAATCGATGGCCGTAGATGAATGTGGAAAAACTTTTTGATTTGCACTAAATTTTTCAAAATTCCACTCTTCAAGAGCGGACATATTTTCTGCTTTAAATTGAAAACTTCCTTTATTTAAATAAATTCCCTGGGCCTTTAATCCCTCATTGCTGACATAAGAGTAATCAGTAAAATCTCTTGAACCAGGAAAACCAATATAAATATCAAGTAATCCATCGTTATTAAAATCTGCAACTGCTGCTGGCATAGCATCAGTTGTGTGATCGTTCTCAGTTAATCCACCCTTCTTCTCAAATTTTCCATTTCCTAGATTTTTATAAAGAACTACAGAATTGTTATATTCAAAAAAATTATCTTCTGCTGTTACTGCCTTATTTGGAATGAATTTTACAATCAAGAGGTCTTTTTTATTATCATTATCAAAATCTGCCCAGACGGCTGACTTTACATAATTTTCCTTTTTAATTCCGGAGTCTACTAACTCCTGAAAAGTTCCATCTTTTTGACCTTTAAATAACTTCCCAGGGCCATATGAACCAACATACGCATCAACAATTCCGTCATTATCAAAATCTTCCATCGCGATAGCATAACCACCACGTCTAATAGCTTCTAATCTTTGGTATGTGATAACACCATCAAGACCAGATCCCTTGGTGACATCTTTAAATGAGGGTTTACTATTAACCAAAATTTCATGAACACCTGATGATAGTTTTGCAATTTTCCATTCTTTACCATCAAGCTTTAATTTCAAATTCCAAATACCTCTTTCCTGTCTTAATGCATTTTTCTTATCAGTCCCTCTGATATCAAAATTCATTTCAACATCAATCTCTTTAAAGTCAAAGCTATCTGTTTTTCTATAAGCTTTTGGTGCTACAAACTTATTGACCTTGAAATCAACGTATTGAATATTGTTAAAATGACCAAAAAAAGAAACGAGGTTTGATTTTAAATCTGCTTTGCCTTTCACCTCTTCATTATTTTTAATATCGTAAAAATCAATATTATTAATTTTCTTAGGATTACTAAGTGCTATTTCAAGTTTTGACCAGCTAGTATCTTTCTCAACAAGAGATAAGATTTTTTCTATATCGCTTTTTTCAAAAGCTATTTCTAAATGATCAATTAACTTCTGCTGAATAATCGCAAAGCGACTTTCATCTGTGTAACAAAAATTTCTTCTTTCTTGTGGAGATAATTTTTCAAGGTTTGGGGATTGTTGCAATCCTCCATCAATACGTCTGATATTTTTTATGGCCCTGACAGTTGGAGTTCCATCAGAAATAATTTGTTTTAACTTGGTTTCGGCCTGCTTTTGGGTGATAGGTTTTACACCAGGTCTTTGATAGTCAATTGTTTCAGAAAATGCATTAACTGAAAAAGTGGACACTAAAACAGCTAAGCATATTGTCGTATTATTTTTCATAATTCTCCATTGAAGTAACTAAAATTACATATAGGATTATTATAATTTATTTTTGATTTTTTGCACGTACACTGGGAGAATCTCGCTAACCTGATAAAGTTATTATAAGATGAGAAACATCAAGAATAAAAATTTCTTTAAAATAGACTAATTAGCGTGGCGTATTCCAAAAGAATTATTATCATTGGAATTTTTAAGATATAATAGTTTGTATAACGTCTTTTAAATAAATTATTACCATCGGAATTTTTATTAATGAATAATCACAAAGGCTGCTTTTTACCTCTGAATGCATTAGCAGTTCACCCACATGGTGAAAGAAAGTTTTGCTTAACTTCAACACTGCCTTCTATAAAAAATTCCGAAGATTTTAATTTTCAAAGAATAAAAATTCATGAAGAACTATTAAATGGTGAATGGCCTTCCAGTTGTAAATCGTGCAAATTCAAAGAAGGCCAGGGGATCCAAAGTCGAAGGACGCGCACTTGGGAAAGAAAAATATCAAGATACGGTGAAGCTGAATCAGTTGAAATGTTGGCCAAGCAAAAAGAACCTTACATTCGACATTTAGAAATAACATTTTCTAATCTTTGTAATATTACATGTGCCATGTGCTCTTCAGAGTTTTCTTCAAGCTGGATCAAGCTTGATAAGAAAGCACTTGATTCTGGTCTCAGCTTTCGCGACTTCACTCGTCCTTATCAGACAGTGAATCGCATGTCGCAAGAAACGATGGAACAAATTTTAACTCATGCTTCTGAATTTGATCTCGTCATTATAAAAGGTGGCGAGCCCACGATTGAGCCTCTATGTCTGGAGTTCCTGCAGAGACTTGGAAAATTACGTCTTGAAAATAGTCCATTAGTTTTTATTCAGACAAACGGGACAAGAGATCCATCTGAATGGCTTCCTTGCACTGAAGGCCTAAAGCTTGAAGTCGGTTTTAGTCTTGATGGTTGGGGGAAAGTTGGAGACTGGATTAGAGGAACTAGTTTTGATCAAGTGTTAAAAAATTTTAAAACCGTGGCCAATCACCCATCGGTCCAAGAAATTACAGTCGATTTTACTTTTTCACTTTATAACTGCTTCCATCTTCCTGAATTTTTCGAAAATATTCTAGCACTTAAAAATGAAACACCTAAATTTAAAGAATGCGCCGTTTTCCAATGGGTACAGCAATTTTATGCAAGTCCATTAAGCCTTACGCTGGAAAGTCGAATGAAAGTTAAAGAACAAGTGTCCCTTGTCTTTGATAAAGATCCTGCTTTATTTTTAAATTATGAAAACTTATTAAAAGTCCTGGAGCTTCCACGACTTCCTGAAACTTCTATAGAGACTGCCAGAAAATGGACCGGCTTCATGAATGACTCCAGAGGATTTTCTATTTACGATCTACAACCTGAACTTGTTTCTGCATTAGAGAAATCACTATGAAAAAAATAATTGCGACCTTTCTCTTTGTCTTCTCTTTATCATGTTTAGGTGCTGAGCTTAGTTTAGACAGAGGTCTATTTGGTGAATTTAATAATTCACTTAATAACACTAGACCTTATGCTTACAAAATTTCAAAAGATTTAACAGCACTAGCACCATCTAAAGTTATAGAAGCTTTTGAGCTTCACCAGGGAGATTGCTTTAAAGATAAATCATGGAATGATTGTACTAACGACAGAGAAAGGATCGAATTAAAGCAGAAGAGTTCTTCATTCATTGATCATCAAACACATTGGTATGGGTGGTCTTTTTACATACCAGAGAACTATCAGGACGTTTCTCCTGTAAAACTCTCAATAGCGCAGTTCTATGATGAAGGTGCCTCTGAACCTGTCTGGATGTTTCAATTGAATGAAAATGGCCTGTATATTGATAATCAATTTAATAAGGCCGGATTAGTAAAACTCTTAGTTAAAAAGTCTGAGCTAGTTAAAAAATGGCACACGATTCAATTGGAAATGATTAGTTCAAGAAAATCTGATGGAAAATTAAATATCTGGGTCGATGGTACTCAGGTTTTCACTTACAATGGAGCAACATTTAAGTCTAACGAGTTTTATTTTAAATACGGACTCTATCGCTCTTTTTTAAGTCGATGGAAAAAACCAACAAAGATTCCCACTCAGATCATTTATTTTTCCAATGTAAAAATGGGAAAAACACAAAAAGATCTTCTACCTAAGAATTAAGACTTTGAGATATTCGGAATGCGATCAAGACATAACTCACTAATGTTTACATACTGGGGCTGAGTTAATAACCACTCAATGACTGAGACCACATCATTACACTCTAATTTGGGTGCATCTGGCATTTTTTCATCTTGCTTTGGAGTGTGCATATTTCCCGGAGATAAATAAGTCATTTTAAATTTAACATCGTCATTGCTCGAAACCATCTGGCTAACCTGTCTGCAATAGGCCCTCAATGCTTTTTTCTCTGCTGGGTATACCCAAGTCGTCCCCTTCACTGGCGTATCCGCAGAAGAGCCTAGAGCAATCAAATGCCCTTCTTTTTTATTTTTCATCCAGCTCGTTGCGACTTCTTGAACAAGATTAGTTTGATTAAATCCCCATAAGCAGCTCACGCTGATAACCACATCATAGTTTAAACTTTTTTGAGCAAATTCTTTTTGTTTTTCAGAATTGCTTAAATCCCAATCACCATGGGATCTGCTGGCGAAATCAGCATTGAATTTCTGACTCAAGGCCTGCGCTAAACCATATTCAGGATTACCTGCAATTAAAACTTTCATATTATAACTCTTTGTTAAATTCGATTAATTGATTATTGCCACCATGAGCACTAGAGAACTCATAATGAGTGCCGCATGTTCTTCCACAAGCAATGAGCTTCGGAATTGCATCTTCAGTAGAGCCTTTCCAGCTATTGCATAATTTTTCAGCAAAGTACTCGTGATTTAAAATTTCTTCTAGCGAGTGATGTCTTACGCTATTAAAATTCCAACCGTAGTGATCGAGAATCTTTCTCGCTTGAACTTTTTGAGTATTGGTTTCATCGTGATGATAGTATCCACTTGCAGTCCACGTACAAGGCCATACTCGACCTTCAAAATCTATAAATATTTGTCCCTTACTTTGCCACTTACATGAAATAGCTGTGCGATTGACATAATTTTTCCACGATCCGAAATCTTCAAGAATACGTTCGTTCTGCTCTTTACCTTTACCTTGAAAGTTTTGAAGCACTGGCATATTTAAAACATGTCTGCTTCTCTTGCCTTGAACTGACTGAAGATTATCTGCATACACTTTTTTATTTTGATAATGTTCATCATTAATGAATCTATTAGTGAGCTTGATCTGGAATTGTTCAAATCCTAACGCCTGTGCCATTTTAATTGCTTCATCGACTTGATGTTCATTATGGCCAAATACCAAATAGTCCCAACGAGCTTTTCCTCCGGCATCGATAAAAGCGCTCGCATTCTCAATAATTTTATTGAAATTACTATTAACTCGATAAAGGTGATTCGTGTCCGATAATCCATCAATTGAAAAATTAACTTTCCCTCTTCCTTTTAGTAAGCGTGCTAATTCAACCCACCATTTTGTGTCTCGAGCACTGCCGTTAGTTGTAACAATGATTTTTCCTTTAAAAGAACTTTCATTAGCAAGCCATTCAACAACTGGGAGAAAAGTTTCTGAGACAATAACTTCACCATAGTTTCCACAAAACATAATTGTTTCAAGATTAGGTGTAATCATTTTTTGGTAGTCTGCGATTGTTAGCTCTACCTGAGGTAGGCCTGGGATTGTCTCGCCATTATGGTTTCTTGCACATTGAGGGCAACGCAAATTACAAGTTGAATTATGATCAACCTGTAAGTATCGAATGTCTTCAGTGTTTAGATACTTCATTTTAACTCGTTTACATCGTCAACTAATGTTCTTAGGAAAGGTCTTACTCCGACTGGTACATTATCTTGAAAAGCAATATGAAGTGCTTTTGTTGGTGTTAAGTTTAATTTCTCACAAACTAAGGTATAAGCTTCGCCATATTTTTCTTGAGCGTAGTCGATAGTGAATTTTTCCATAAACTTCATGCCAATCCACATGCTGCTTATAATATTCATATTAAAATCGTTTGAAATGCTCACAGGACCTGGCCATCTTTTTTTGCTATAACGAATTCCTGTTCGATGTGAACCAAGACCTAGCCCTTTTGATAAACTAAAAGAGATACTTTGAATTGCAGGATGAGAGTAATCGAAATTGAAATTTCTTAAACAACCATACCAAGAAGCATCGATATGGACTGGGATGCTCAGTTCGTGACAACGATTTAAAATTTCAGTGGTATGAGGGTGAAGATCACCGTAATGAGCAAAGGGTGCTTCAAAGACTAATACATCGCCAGCTTGCAAAGTTTCGATTGTTCTTACAGGAATATCAGGGCGAATTCTTTTGTAATAAGCATAAGTTTTATCAAGAATAACTATCGATTGATGGTGAGTGATATGAAGATCATCTAAGGTATGTGTAACGCCGATAATGACATCTCTATCTGGAAAAGCTTCAAGACCACTAATTGAATTAATCTGGCTTGAATTGATCCATTTATCCATCTGAGAGAGGTATTGCTCGCGAAGTGCTGCTGGATCAGACAAATTATTGCCTTTTTCCATTAAGTCTTCAAGCAGACGATGAAAAGCACGATCGTAAATAGGTTTGAAGCGCGAGAACTGTAAAAAGCGATGTGCTTCCGCCCATTCAATCTCATTACTCTTTTTTAATAAACTATCATTCATGGAAATAATTATAGCACGAGCGGCTTCTTAGTCATGACATCTTCAATCAAGACTTTCCAGATATTTTGGTTGGTATTAAAAATGATTTTTTGATCGATCTTTTGGGCCATATTTAGCCTCTCAAAGACGAGAGAGCAGATTTTATCTTGTTTCATACTATTGGCATCGCCATTTTCATCGCAATTAGTGGTGAAAACGATATTTTTGGCACCCATTTGCTTACAGTATTCGATTTGAAAAGGAAGGATGTGTCCCCATCCGAAGCAGTTTCTTTGATCTTTTGAGAATGGCCCTGCTTTTCCGCGGAATTCCTTTATCGTGGCAAGTCTAAACATGACTCTCCAATGTCCGGGTGCATACTCTTCAAAAGGATGAGCTCCACTTGCAGATACGATGATGTCTTTTTCTAGATTATAAACCCCCCACCATTTGTCTGTTCCCCAACGGTTCACTTTCATGTTGGAGATTGATGAGTTATTTGGAACGCCATCTGCATGGCATGTTTCACAGTATTCTTTTAACTTAGCATCATCAGTCTCATCCAATTCTTTGATGAGATAATTTAGATTATTAAATGTGAACTGTTTTTTGATCATAGCTTTACTGTATTAAATGTCTCTTGCAGCCAAGCGAAGTCATTTATCTTTCGAACTTCAGCTGGATGTTCTTTTGCGAACTCACTTCCCATCGATGCGCCAAGAATGGCCCAACTTCCGTTTAAAGCTTCGTGCCCATGAGTTTTCCATGTATTTAATCTGGATTGGGTCATATCTGAAAACTTCTTATCTAACTCTAGCGTGAGCTTTACGCATTCTCTAAATCCACCTTTCCAGGCCTCAAAAGGAGTAGCATTGAATCTCGTTTCACTCGCAGTTTCTTTTTGGATAAAATATCCGGCCTTTGCCAGAGTCATCGTAAAATCTAAGTAATCTTCAGGCATGTTTTTGAAAAGTGATTTTGGAAATAGTTTTACACCGCCAAATCCATAAACAAGTTTGTTAACTGGATTGATACATCTCCAGACATGAACTGAATTTGGGTGTAATTCTAAATCAGCAACTTGATTAAAATTGAAGTTATCATGGACATAATTATCAGCGTCCACGATAAAAAAATGATCGCTTGAAGCTAGTCTTGATGCTTCTAAATGAGCATTGGCAATACCGACAACACCTTGAACGTGGTGAACGGTGCGAGAAAGCTTTTTTAATTGGTTTAAATTTTCTTGGGCATTTGATTCTTTGAATGAAATGAAAACTACATCGTACATAGTTTAATCCCTGAACTTCGGCATTTTGTTATCAACACTTGAGACACAGCTTGGAGTATTACATTTCATTGGACGATTAAAAATCTGGAACCCTGTTTCGATATTTCCTAAAGGCTCATCGTGACAGCTGTAACTACGTTTGATAGCTCCATCTGGTTCACGAATAACAATTCCCTGAAATCCAGCGTGGCAGTACCAGTCTTTAAACTTATTGAACTCAAAAGCATTGAATCTTTCGGCCTGATCGAGATACCACTTTTTCCCGGATCTATCTGTGAGTTCGATTTGCATACTTTGTGGAGCTGTCTCAGTGTTAGTTGTTAAACTAATCCCATGATCTAATTTTTTCGTTTGAATTCTTTTAGACTGAATGTTCTTCTGTCCCATTCTATGTTCGGTATAGTTTCGCTGAGGCATTCCGTTATGAAGAAGCTTTAATTGTTCTTCTGTATATCCATCAACGATTTTAGTCGCACTCGTATTGGACTGAGGTTTAAGTGTTACGTTGATATTATTCTCATGAAAAAATAGCGCTTCTTTGTAAAACTCTTCAAATAAAGTAGGAACCATAACCATGTTCACAGTTACGTGGATATCGTTTTCCTGCATTAGGTGAATTTTGTCTCTGAAGTCTTCTTTGTTGGCGAACTCTCTATGCCATGAAGCTGTGATACTTACGCGGGATAAGTTCTCAGTTGTTTCAATGTATTTTTTAAACCAACCGATTCCCGGTGAAAGATTTGAAGTCATGTGTGTAGATTGATAATCGCTATTCATACTATCGTTTGATAGATGAGATAAAAGAGTTAAGAATCCCGGGTGTAGAGTCGGCTCTCCCCCAGAGAATGAAAAATGGAATGAGTTAAAGTCATTAGCTCTCGCCTGCTTCTTGATTTCATCCATTGTTCTAATGAGTAAATCAGTAGGACGATGATCTTTTACATCTGATCTAGCGTAAGGCCAGCAATAGCTGCACTTATAATTACAGAAACGTCCTAGGAGCCATGAGACATTGAACAGGTTTCTATAGAGCAGACTTCTTTGTCCGAATGATTTGATATCACCGAAAGGAATCTGAGAAAAATCATATTCAGAGAATTTTGAATCACTCATAGGCGGAACTCTTTTAGTTCGGCCATGTCTGGGAAGATTCTTACGAATGTTGTTTGGCGGATTTTATCTAGCTTCTCAATGTACTCCAGGAACTCTGGCATACGTACAGACCAATCTTCTGATTGCATGAACTGAACCATACCTTTTAGGCGTTTGATTCCGTATTCGGCATTTATGAAATCTGATCGGGAGTATAAACCGTTTCCTTGATCAGCTACATTGTCTTCAAGCCATTGGTAGAAGTCGTTGTATTTTGCTTCGATCTTATCTTTGAAGTACTGAGGAAAAACCTTAACGTTTAAATGTCCTGGGTGATAAACGAAATGATAATTAATTAACCCAGCTCCTAGTGGCCAGATGTTAATCTTTTTAAAATTCTGATTGATCTTCCATTTGATAAAATCTGGGATGTAATACATGTTCAGCATTTGAACTGCACAGGCAATTGTGACTTCGATGTGCTTTGAAGTTTTATCAAGAATATGAAGATTCTCTTCTATTGTTTCCCACTTTGATGGGAAACGAATGTAATCGTTCATCTCAAAAATTGAGTCGATAGAAAAATGGAAACGCACACTTCCGAAATGTTCCCATAAGTCATATAGCCTTTGAGGTAATTCAATTCCATTTGAGTTGTATCTTAATTGGATGTTTTTTGCGTAACCCATCTCAATGCATTTTTCGAGAAGCTTGTAGTGGTGTTCGATGATGGTTGGTTCACCGCCAGCGAAATACAATTGCTTCATGTTTGGGATTTGAGTGTAGAGCTGAGTCCAGAATTCTGGATTGTTTAAATGCCAGTTGTAACTAGCACCATCGTTTTTCCCGGCGTTCGGCCATTGCATTGTCTCTTTTAAAGATGGGTTTTCGATTTCTGGATAGAGTTCATGCCAGTCGCTTACCCATAAAGATGAATCGTGTGGCGAGCACATGACACACTTTAGGTTGCACTTTGTTCCCATTCTTAGGTCAATGTATTGAAGCATTGGAGGGACGCTTCCATCTGCTTCAGTGTCTTCGATTAGTTTGTTGACGTCGACTTGTTTTGACCAGAAAGCTGTTTCCCATTGGCGTTTGCTTTTGTGGCCGGCGGCTTCTTCTTTAAAGCACTTTGTACATGATGCTGGGATTTTATCGTTGAGCATGTCCAGGCGGACTTGCTTCATATAGTTGTTGTTCCATGCTACTTGAAGGTCAGTATGATTGAAATTAGCTGGTTTTCCGTCGTCGTTTTTTAGGATACCGACTTCGCCGCCATAAACTTTATCGTTGGTTGCGCCAACAGAGCTGGCGTTTGCTGTACAGCAGACGCGCATATGTCCGTTGGGTCTCGTTGAGAGGTGGATCCAAGGGAGGATGCAGAATGTAGAAGACTGAGTGTTTTCCATTGGGAAAGTATAAAGGTGCCAGCAGACTTGTGGTAGCTACAATGCACAAGATTTTTGCAAATTGTAAGAGTTATCCTAGGCGACCGCCAATTGTAATTCATCGTATAAACTGGTCAGCACCTGCACATTCCCACGCGTCCCTGGACCTTCACTCATTTTAATAAGCCCTAACTCTTCCAAAAGCATTACATCCCTGTGAACTGATCGAAATCCCCTTCCTAATAATTCAGAAAGATGAGTGATAGAATTAGGTTGAAAATCCCTAATCGCTCTCCAAACATCCAAACGCTTATCAGTTAAAATTTTCCTCACAGCTGCCAACGATTCAAAATAAATTCCACTTACCGGCTTAATTTTATTAAATTTCTTACTATCAATTAATTTAGCGATGTTTCTTAATTCCTTATTAGCATCACTTTTATTTTTAATCTTAATTTTCATTATTTTCATAATCTTTCTCCAGCTTATCTTCCATGAGTAAAAAATCTTCGATTAAATTTTTCACTGAACTAAAATAATAATTATGTTCTTGGCCATTAATCATATGCACATGATGCCTTTTAGGGGCATGGTTATCAAAAAGCAACAATACTTTTTTCCAGACAGGATCAGCTAGCACTAACCGATATTTCACTCCCGCTGGAAAATATTCACTAATCGGGACTTTCCATATGACTACTTCTCTCACATGACCTGAATACAAAACAATTTTAGATCTAAGTAGTAACTCAGCCCTACCTCTACTCATAACAGATCTCCTATAACTATGTCATGAAATGACATAGTTTAAAACTGGAAAAATAATTCTCCCATTAAATGAAAAGACATAGGTGCCCCCATTAGTAAGTTATTGATTTAAGTGAACGGTTCAAGATTAAATTTTCTCTCTCTTATCTCTATCTTTCAAGGTAACCAAAACCGCCTTCGATAATCCACTCTTCAGCGCCTTTTCCTCTTCACTATCAATTTTCTGATTCAGCCACCGCAATCCAAACTCATCCTTAAATCCATATTTGTCATGAATTGGTATGCTGAATTTAATATTCTTAATCAGACTCCTCAAAGTACTAAAAGGATAATCCTCACAACTTTGAACCAGCCCTGCACGCACAGGATTTTGATAAACGTATTTGTAACAGTTAATTAAATAGTGCTGTGATTGAATAAGACACCATTTATATCTTCCTCCGAAAATTCGATTAATCTGACCTGTCCTATTTTTAATTTTCAAAGCAAAGCGCTTGTTAAACTCATACATAAAATTATCTAAATTAGCCTCTGGTGTTAGGAGAAGCATGTGGTAGTGATTTCCCATTAATACAAATGAAATGACCTCTACTCTGTGAACTCCAATTGCCTCGCGCAGGCTCTCTTGGGCCAAATCCCACATGTCAGGCATTGGTAGTGTGAACCATTCCTTGTTATTAGACCTGGCCGTCACGTGGTATGGTAAATTATTTGATCGGATTAAAGTTTTTCTCGGCATGCATTGATCTTTGCAGGCAAGTATAAAAATTAGGATTGGTAAGTGATTATTAATATTCGGTGAGGATGAGTTGATAATCAAAGATTGATAAATAGATAATCAAAAAAATATTATGCGTTTGCTCTACCACAAGTCTGCTGGCACCTAGAGGGGGACCTTGAGGAAGTCGACCGGGCCATTATTGAAATAGATAACCTTTCCTTTTTTAAAAATAACAGTGACTGGGATTGCGCTAAATTTAAACTCATCTGCAATTCTAAATTTTGTGTCAGGTACAATAATAAATGCATCGGGAAAATCGAGTTTCTTTTTAATCTTCGCTATATTTTTTAACTGATCCTCTTCATCCGTATTAATCGCCACCACCGCAAGTTCCTTCTTAGAAAACTTATTCGAAACAGTAATCAAAGATGGCATCTCATGCAAACAAGGAATGCACCACGAGGCCCAAAAATTCACGATGACAATTTGAGAGGGCAAATCCTTAAGCTTAATCTTGGTATGCTCAATGGTCTCCATTTCAAGTGAATTGAATACTTTTTCAAATCGAGCATAATCAGCATTTTCAGCTGCGGAAGCTGTGAAACTAACGATTGTCATGAAAATGACCAATAATAGGCTTAAAACATAAGGCAAAAATGTTTGGCGCTTGAAAGGTTTCATCCCTCTAGTATAATTTAAAAATCAAATAATACAAAAATGGAGTTTGGATGAAATCGATTTTAAAGCTTTCGGCACTTGCTATTCTTTTAACAGTAACGTCATGTGCTCACCATGGAAAATGTCATGATGATAAGTCTCAGTGTTCTATGAAAGATGGGAAAAAGGAATGTTGTAGCGATAAAGGTCAATGTGCGATGAAGAAAGACGAATCTAAAGAAACAAAGACTGAAGAAGTTAAAAAGTAATTTCGGCAAGGCTTGTGGTTTAGCAAACTGCTCTACCACAAGTCTGCCACCTATCTACTTTTTAGTAACTGAGAAATTTGCTTGAAATCCCAGTTGGTCAAAAATTTTAATCAATCTATCTATCGAAAACCTTTCAAAGCTTGAGACTCTTAATCTCGATAGGTCTGACTTATCTAATCCAGTTATACTTAAAATTTCCTGCGTTTCCATTCCGGCCATTACTTCTTTAAGCTGGGCCATCAAGCGCAACTTTAATAAGTCTCGTTGATCTGTGATTTTTTTAGAGCCTTTGAATTTGCTATAATCTACTTTGTAAGGATTCATTTTTTACCTCAAATACGATGTAATGTTAAAATGCCAATAGCATGAGGACGATCTGTGCAAATGCAAAACACTAGTTTATATTTTTTTGTTTTATAATTATTTATTATAGAAAAATACTCACAAAGATCACTCCCATACTTAGTTTCACTTTCAGGATAAAGGAATTGATTATTTATAAATAACTCCGAAATTTCCATAACAGTAGCGAGTGTTAAGGGTGATGATCTAGTTTGGCTTTTACCTAACTTAATATGATCGAGATCTACTTCGAACTTTAAGTAATAACTATAGTTAAAGATTAAGTTGGTTTCACAAAAAATTAGCCCTAATGGTCGCTTAATCACCTTCTAACTCCACTATATACCCTGTTGGCAAATTTGCCAACAATGGCTTAATAAAGATTAGAAATGCAGATTTCCTATAAAATATAAAAATTTAACTTATTGATTTTTTAATGAATGAAAGGTGTTCAAGGGAAATAGATTAATAGCTTATTTCATTTTTTGACAATTGCTCTACCACAAGTCTGCTGGCACCTTTAGAGAAGCACTCAAGTTTAAGCTTGAGCGCTATGAAATCTTAAATTAGAAAAGGAATGCGAATTTAAAGATATTGAAAGTGATCGTTGGATCTTTAGCGTTATCAGCGAAGATCTTAGAAACTTCAATACCTGGAGCGTAGCTAACTGATTCAGCTAGTTTAAATCTTTTTCCACCTTGTACTGTAGCAGCGAATTCTGTTTCAGTGTGGTTACCGATGTTCGTTCTAACGAATCCAACTTTAACGTCAGCGTTGAAAGAGTTTCCGATATCTTCTGGGCTGCAGTTGTAACCAGGTCCAACTAGCGCTGTGAAAGTATTGTAATCATCGCTGAAGCTTCCACCGATAGTAGCTCCTACTTGTAAACCATTTGCATAAACATGGTCATAACCAAAAGCTGCGTTGAAAGATGCTTTATAGTCATCGTTTGAATCTTGAGCAAGAACAAGGTTTGCGTTTGTACTTCCAGTTAGAACATCTGAAAGTGGTGCTGCAAAAGAAGTAGTAGCTGCGAATAAAGATACTAGGATTGTAAGACAAATTTTCATATTAAATCTCCATGAATAAATAAGCCATAAGGCTATATGGAAAAAAATACGACGTAAAGCTTACAAAAAATATCTTGGTCTTACATTCTACTGTTGGGCTTCGATGTCCGATGAATTTTTTAATCTAAAGTGCGTGAACTCTGGAACAAGGTCTTTAATTAAATAAACGACTGTGTCTGGTTCAGCTGATTCTAGAGATAAAAGATTATTTAAATTAGTATGAAATGTATCATCTAAAGTTCTGAACAATGCCTTACGAATTTTTCCGTGGTGAGTGAACTCGTAAGCTTCTTTGTCGCTGAATAATTCTTCATAAAGTTTCTCACCAGGACGAAGACCTGAGAAAACGATATTGATGTCACGACCTTCTATCATTCCTGCAAGACGAATCATTTCACGAGCTAGATCTACAATCTTAACTGGCTCTCCCATATCTAATACGAAAATTTCTCCGCCTTCGCCCATTGAACCGGCCTGAAGTACAAGCTGGCAAGCTTCTGGGATAGACATGAAATAACGGATGATATCTGGATGTGTAACTGTGATGTCTTTTCTATCTTCGATTTGCTTTCTGAAAAGTGGGATTACTGAACCGTTACTTCCGAGAACATTTCCGAAACGGACTGAGATAAACTTAGTTGTGGTGCTTTTTTTAGAGATATCAGTAATGACCATTTCAGCGATTCGCTTACTAGCTCCCATCACGTTTGTTGGGTTAACAGCTTTATCTGTTGAAATCATGATAAATTTTTCAGCAGCATATTTTAGTGCCGTTTCAGCAACAGTTTTAGTCCCTTTGATGTTTGTTTCTACAGCTTCCATTGGATTGTATTCCATCATAGGAACATGCTTATAAGCAGCCGCGTGAAACACTAGTTGCGGTTTATACTCTGCAAATAACGTATCCACTTTTGATGCATTTCTAATATCAATAATTTTAGGAAAAAATGGAATTTCTGGAAATTCTTCTTTGAACTTCATTTCGAGTTCATACATAAACAGTTCGCAATAGTCTGCCATGATAAGCATACCTGGTTGAAACTTTGCAATTTGACAGCAAAGCTCGCTTCCAATTGAACCACCAGCGCCTGTTACCAAAACGACTTTATCAGTAATCATTGAACTCAAATGACAAGTGTCCAATTGAACCTGTTCTCTACCAAGTAAGTCTTCAATATTTAAAT
Source organism: Bacteriovorax sp. PP10 (assembly GCF_035013165.1). Taxonomy (NCBI): domain Bacteria; kingdom Pseudomonadati; phylum Bdellovibrionota; class Bacteriovoracia; order Bacteriovoracales; family Bacteriovoracaceae; genus Bacteriovorax; species Bacteriovorax antarcticus. The sequence goes on along the minus strand of NZ_JAYGJQ010000002.1, from coordinate 114,970 downwards.
TTCTTAAAAGAGATATTTCAACTTGAGCTGAAAGCAATTGGTCCATCTTAGGAAGAATTTTAATTTCAGCGCTAGTTTCTTTGCAATAATTTACAATTCTTTTAACGTCATCACCATTTGCTGAGGGAATTGCGATAAAAATCTTATCTACAGCATAGTCAGACACTATTGAAGGAATAAGCTCAACTCCCCCAAATACTTTCACATTATGAATAAGAGCATTCTTTTTAAATTTATCATCATCTAAAAAACCGATGACATTGATTTTTAATGCCGGAGTAGAATAAATATCACGAAGAAGTTTTTCACCAGCACGGCCGGCACCAACAATAAGCACAGTTTTAACTTCGGCATCAGATCCACCGATAACTGAACGAAGTGAAGTTTGATCTTTTAAAAAGCGATAAACAAAGCGTCCACCACCTAGACCAATTACTAGAAGCAAAAATTCAATTAAAAACATCGAACGAGGAACACCACTAAGTCTCGTCATAAAAAAACAAACAACTAAAGAGCAAATGATTGCAATCGCTGCTGCTTTCACAACACGAATAAGATCGTGCATACTACTAAATCGCCACACGCCTTTATAAAGACCATTTAAAACAAAACTTGTCGCATGAATGACCATCGCTAAAAAGAAAAAACGATTAAAAGTAAGATCTTCCACAAGAGGAATGTTTAAGGTATCAAAACGAAGATAAAGCGCAGCCCAAAAAGACAACCCTGCAACTAGAAGATCGTAGGCAAATGCCATCAAAACGCGAGGGTTTCTAAAATTTGAAAATAAATTAGCCATAGTCGTTTCTCTTCGTAAATTTAAGAATTTTATCTTATAATTCCTTTTTGTTGATGTCATGAGAGAAAGTAATGGCCATACGCGTATTTAATGTATTTTTAAGTTTGATTGCAATGCTATTCCTGAGCATTCCCTTCTGTATTGTGTGGATTTTGGTTAAAATTACTAGCCCTGGGCCTGCAATTCATTGGTCTAAGCGAATTGGGCAAAAAAACGAAATATTTCTTATGCCTAAATTTAGGACAATGAGAATAAATACGCCGCAACTAGCAACGCATCTTTTAGGGGATGGGAAAAGCTATCTTACTCCAATTGGCTCTTTTCTTAGAAAATCTAGTCTCGATGAGCTTCCTCAGCTTTGGTCTGTTTTAAAAGGCGACATGAGCTTGGTAGGACCTCGTCCTGCTCTTTTCAATCAAGATGATTTAAAAGAACTAAGAACAAAATACAATATACACACTCTTGCTCCCGGAGTTACTGGATGGGCCCAAATTAATGGACGCGATGAACTTTCAATTGAAGAAAAAGTTAAATTTGATAAGCAATATCTCGATCAGCAATCGTTATGGTTTGATATTAAAATAATTTTCTTAACAGCTTATAAAGTTATAAAAAGGGCCAACATTCAGCACTAGCTATCTTTTAAATGTTTCTTCAAAAGTAAAAGGTGGCTTCCAATCTAAAAGCATTTTTGTTTTTTCGATATCTACATGTAAATTTCCAAAAAGTCGGTCTGCATAGGACGTTTTACCAATAAAAGATAATCCACACTTCATCAATCCAACAGGAACAGGAAGAATATGAGGGTGCTTTCCAAGTGTTTTTCCCATTAATATAATGAGGTCTCTTAGACTATAATTCTTATCATCAGAAACCAGAAAAACTTCACCGGAAGCTTTAGGGTGATCCATGCAATGAATAATCAGACTAGCTAGATTAAAAACTGAAACCAAACTTCTTTTATTAAGGACTCTCCCAAAAGGAATCGGTAAATCTTTTTTTACTAACCAAAATAATTTTTCAAAATTAGCTTTTACACCTGGCCCGTAAATCAACGGAGGTCTGATAATAACGACTTCAAATATTCCTGCTTCATGAAGCTGCATTAACTCTATCTCTGCTTCCATTTTGGAGACCCCATAAGGATCTTGTGGATGAGGTTTATCATCTGCACTAAAAGGCGCTTCACCTGTCTCTTCGCCGTTTACTTTAATACTGCTTATGTAAATGAATCTCTTAACACCTACTTGCTTTGCAGCCTGAGCAAGGTTGATAGTGGCCTCAACATTGATTTTTCTAAAAGCTACAAGAGGATCTATTTCTTTTTCTTCCATTACATGAACACGTGCGGCTAAATGCACTACCACATCACAATCGTCTAAGAGCTCTTTCCAGTTAGTCTGTTTTTCAATGTCGCCGTAGTATTTTCGATCTCCGGCCAGATAGAGAATGTGTTTTTGATCTAATTCTTTGATTAAGCTCTTACCAACAAAACCATTAGAGCCAGTTATAAATATTTTCTTCATACTTTTTTAAATTCTTCTTCAAGTAATGTGATTAATTTTTCACGCTCAAACTCAGATTGGTAACACTTAAGTGAGTTCTCTCCCATTAAGTCTAATTCAGTCTTAGAAAAGGTCGATATTTTTAAAATTTTCTCGGCCAAAAGTTGAGGATTTCCTGCCGGGCAAGTCAGGCCGGCCTTAAAGTCTTCAACAATCTGGGCCCCTTCACCATTCATAGAAGCAATAATAGGTTTCTTGCTTGCTAAATAGGATTGGAGTTTCGATGGAACAGTAATTGAAAATAAGTCTGTATTTGTAAGACTCATTAACATGGCATCAGCTTTAGAATAATACTCTGGCATCAGGTCGACAGGCTTTCTACCTAGAAAAATAAAGTTATTTGCAATACCTTGTTTAGCGACCTCTTGTTCCGCCCAGCTCTTCATAAGACCATCACCAAGAATCAAAAAATAGATATTTTTATTATCCTTTAAAATAGTGGCCGCTTTTACGAGAGTTTCAAAATCCTGAGAAGACCCAATATTACCTGCAAACATGACCTTAAATCCTTCTTGCGGGATTAATGAATCATGAAAGTGAGGATCTGGTGTTCGTGAGAAAAGCTCTTCTGCCCATTGAGGAAAATAAACGATCTGAGAGTCTTTTCCGCCTAAGGCCTTTACTCTTGGGATAAATCCCTTGGAAGTTACGAGAATTTTATCTGAATGCTTATAGAGAACTTTTACAAGGCTACCAACAACATTCAATATCTTTTTATTCTTAACAACTCCAGTGGCCTCTAAGCTCTCTGGCCATAGATCTGTTACCCAAAAAAACATTGGTGCATTTTTTAGATACTTTAAAACAATTCCAGGAATCGCAACTGTAATAGGAGAAGGTTCATAAACAAAAATCTTATCAAATTTACCACGCACTAAAAAAGGTGCGAGCAAAGAGGATAGAAAAAAGAATGAGAAATAATTGAACACAAGTTTAAGGCTTTTATTTTTACCTCTTGGAATGAGAGGAGAACGAATAACTTTGATTTTTCCTCTATATTCTTTATAAGGTCCAAAATAAGAATAGCCTTTAAAGAAAGTTCCTTCTGGATAATTAGGTAGACCTGTATATACAGTTACTTCATGTCCGCGTTCAATTAAAGCATCACATAAGTCATTAATTCTAAAATTTTCAGGCCAGAAATATTGAGTGACGACAAGAATCTTCATTAGATTTTTTTACGCCACACAACTCTATTAATATAATCAGTATAACTCTGAATAATTTTAACAACCTGATCTGAAACTCTGTCAGAAGCATAATCAGCAATATCAAGAGGCTTATACTTTTCAAATTGAGAGACTGCGATATTAATTGATTCAATAACTCGCTCTGAACTTAAACCTGACATTATAACAGTTCCAACATCCATTCCTTCAGGACGTTCGTGCGCCTGACGGATCATAATTGCCGGGAATTTTAAAATTGAAGATTCTTCAGTAATAGTCCCACTATCAGAAATTACACAATAAGCTTCTTTCTGCATTTTATTGTAATCGAAGAATCCCATTGGCTTTAAAAATTCAACTTTGGGATTGAAGCTTTTAGATCCAAGTGCTTCAAGCTTTTTCCTTGTTCTTGGGTGGGTCGAAACAATAACTCTTTTATTGAACTTTTCTGCAACCTGATTAAGTGAATTAAGTAAATTATTAAAGTTCTCGTCGTAATCAACATTTTCTTCACGATGAGCGCTTACAATAAAATAATCTTTTGATTTTAACTTAAGCCTGTCTAAAATATCGCAGTTATCAATATCTTTTGAATAGAAGCTTAATACTTCTTTCATCGGACTTCCTGTTTTAATAATCTGCTCAGGGCGAAGTCCTTCATTAATTAAATAGCGGCGGGCGTGCTCACTGTGAACCATATTGATATCTGAAAGGTGATCAACGATTTTGCGATTGATTTCTTCCGGAACTCTTTGATCAAAGCATCTGTTTCCTGCTTCCATATGAAAAATAGGAACCTGTAATCTTTTAGCCGAAATAACTGATAAACAACTATTGGTATCACCATATAGCAATATTGCATCTGGTTTTACTTTTTGAATTAACTCATCTGACTTAGCAATAACTTGCGCTATTGTCTGAGCAGCAGTTTCTTTTGCAGCTTCTAGAAAATAATCTGGTTTTTTGACTCCAAGATCTTTAAAGAAGACCTCATTTAACTCGTAGTCATAATTTTGACCAGTATGAACTAAAATATGTTCAAAATATTTATCCATCAAAGCAGCTACTCGACTAAGTTTTATAATCTCTGGTCGAGTACCAACAATAGTCATTACTTTTAAAGTCATCTTAAGAATTCCCCATCTTCAACAAAGTTTTGGTTTATCAGAAGATTATGCTCTTTTAAATAAGCAGTTGTTTGTTCAAGATCCATTAGAATATCACCTGACGAATACTCTTTAGTCAGTGGACCAGTTTTGAATTCCTTGATTAACTCAGGAAGCATTGGCTGAATTGAGTAGTACTCTCCTGATTCATAAGCTCTTGGCGCCTCGACATCTGAAAGCATGATTTCATCAATTTTCTCACCTGGACGAATTCCAGTATATTCAATTTCAATTTTTCTATCGCCAATCAACGCTTTGGCAAGTGTCACCATATTACAAGCTGGCACTCTTGGAACAAAAGTCTCACCTGGTAAAGCTCTTTGAAGAGCATTAAAAATCGTGTCAACTGCACGATTAAGTGGCAATAGAAAACGAGTCATATCAGCAGTTGTAATTGTTACAGGTCCGCCATTTTTAATCTGGTCATGAAAAAGTGGAATCACTGATCCACGGCTAGCCAGTACGTTTCCATAGCGAACGCAGATAAAGCGTGTCCCTGGACTTGTAACGTTTGCAGCAATGAATACTTTTTCTTGGATAGATTTTGTCATCCCCATAACATTGACTGGCTTACAAGCCTTATCAGTAGAAACTCCTACGACTGTTTCGATTTTCATATCATGATCGCGAATAGCTCTTACAATGTTTTCAGCACCTTCGATATTTGTTCTTACTGCTTCATATGGGAAATACTCACACGAAGGAACTTGTTTTAAAGCTGCAGCATTAATAACAATGTCTGCACTTTTTAAAACACCTACAACCGAAGAGTAGTCGCGAACGTCTCCAATACGGAACTCGAGCAGAGATTGAAAGTTTTTAAAGATAACTTCGTCAGTTGCTGCTTTCTTTTGAAGAAACTCTAAACGCATGTAGTGCTGTTTAGCTTCATCTCGTGAGAAAATGATAACTTTTTTAGGTGTACCATTCTTTCCTTCTAAAATTCTTCTTGTTAAAACTTTTCCAAGAGAACCAGTACCACCAGTTATAACTATTGTTTTGTTTTCGAATAACTTCATTACTTTATTTCCTTATTTTTATATAAACCTGAATTTAAAAAGTGTTCGTGCATCTTAGAAACCATGAGGGCCCATGAATCTGGTGTAAAGCCATATCGTGTTCTTAATCGGTCAGAATTTAAACTCCTATCAATTTTTACTTCATCGCTTGGATTGATTGTAATATTCTTATGATATATTTCAGCTATCAATTTCAAAAGTTCATATTTATTTATTGGCTCTGATGAAAATTGATATATACCTGACGAAAAATCATTAAAAACATACTCATTTAAAAATCTTGCCACTTCAATTGTAGGAAAGCCTGAATATATGGCCTTCGTAAATCCCTTACACTCACCCGATTGAGACAGAAACCAATCCACCAAGCTGACACTTGTATCTAGCTCATGTCCAATAATCGAAGTTCTAAGCGTCAGAGTATGAGGATAATCAACTTCTCCCATATATTTTGAAAGTCCGTAAATATCTCTAGAATCAGCTAAATCTGTTTCAAAATAGTTACCCTTAATTCCTGAGAAAACACAATCTGTACTGAAGTGAATCATTCGAGCTTTATGATTTTCACAAATTTCTGCTAGCTGATGAGGCCACAGAGAATTTACTTCAATTGAAACAATTTTATTTTTGCTTTCTTTTAATTGCTTAATAATACCAATGCAATTTATGACAAAATCCGGCTTAATTTCTGAGACAAGTTTTTCAATTTTATCCAGGTCATTAACTTCATATCCCGACAATAACTCAGGGCTCCATTTATTACTACGAACAGTTCCCCAAACATTATGGTTCTTCCTTAGCTCAGAATAGAGCACATGGCCCAACATTCCCGATGCTCCTAATACTAGGATAACCTTGCTCTTGGTCAAAAAAACCTCCAATTATAGTCAAGTGAGTTTACTTTAGTTTCTACAGGAATTTCAACAAAATGCTGGGATGAATTCCACTTTGTTCTTTACCATGATTATGACAATGCTTACACTTTCTAAAATCAACCTACAACAATAAGCCTATTCGTAATGAACAAAAAAACTCTCGACGTTATTGCATATAACATTCACACAGGGGGGGGGCGCGTTGTTCTGCATGGATTTCTCAAAGAAAAATCTCAAGAATATGACTCAATCCTTTGCATTTGTGATGCACGATTGAAATTTCCCTCAGAACTTTATCCCAAGGTCCAATTTTTACCAATACATTCTACTATTAGAGAGAGAATGGATTTTGAAATAAATATAAGGAAAATTATCAGGAAGGATTCTAAAGTCTACTTTCTTGGAAATTTGCCACCTATAAAAAAAATCACGAACAAATCAACACTATTTTTACAAAATCGTTTTTTAGTAGATAGACCTTTTTTCAATTTTTCTGGATTTAAAAATTTGATCCAATCAGCTATCGAGCTAATTTGGTTTAAGTTATTTATTAACCACGTCTCTGAAATTGAAGTGCAAACGCCAATTATGGCTAAAAAGGTAAAAAAGAGTTTTAACGGGAAAATTCTTCTAAAGAATTATTTTGATTACGACGAATTAATTCCAATAAAAAAATCAAATGAAAAATCGGAATATTTTATTTATATTTCCGCTGCTTTTCCTCATAAAAATCATTGGATGATTGTTGCTGCGCTAAGTATTCTTGCTAAAAAAAACCTTTACCCTAAAATGATTTTTACTATCTCGCCTGAAGAAAATGGCAGCGTAATAAAAAAAATAACTAAGTTTCAGAAAAAATATAAACTCAACATAGATTTTTTATATAATGTTCCAAGATCGGAAGTTCTAGAAAAATTAGCAAATGCAAAGGCACTCGTATGGCCATCGCGTTTTGAATCTTGTGGTTTACCAATTCTAGAAGCAGAATACTTGAAACAAAAAATCATACTTATTGAAAATGATTTCGCTCCTATGAAAAATCATATTCCATTTAAAACAACTGAAGAGCTTGCTTCAGTGTTAGAGAAAGCAATGTGATCGTGATCTTCGGATTCTTTAGATCTTTTATTCAACCCAGCTATAAACCCTAAAAAGATTTGCCCTGCTGGCCACCAAATTACACTATAATGAAACAAGGAGATGAGTATAAATATACTTATACGTTTATCTTTAAAATAATTAATAATTAAAAAGAAATTAATAATTACACCCACAACACCTGACATTAAAAAAACTTCATACCAGCCACAATCGCTACCAGAATAATGTGAATTACTCCAACGAATACCAAAAAGTATTTCATCCCATTTGAGTAAATTTAAATCCACATGATTAAGCAATAACAAATATTTAATTTTTATTAAAAATATTATGTAAAAAGGTGAGATTTTATAGAGGAAATTGCTTGTAGAAATATTGTCGCCCATTAAAATATAAAAAGCACTATATAATGACAGTACAATACATAAACCAATTCCAGCAGATTTCGGATTCTTTTTAATACACTTCCATTTCGAGCTAAAATAATAATATATTAAACCAAAATACCCAACTCCAGAACCACTAATTATAATAGTCGTTACAAGTAAAATGATCCATTTTTTTATAAGACTTCTACTGAAAAACAAGAGAAAAACTACAAGGATTGCAGTTGTAATTGAAGCATTTTCCCCAAATCCCAAAGGGCGAGGATATGCTAAACGCCAAAAGTATCTACCGAAAATATATTTTTGAATATATAACCTATAAAAAAATTCTCCAATTATATAGGATGTCATTAATGCAATTAAAATTTTTTCAAATGATTTTTTATTAATATAAGAAAAATAAAAAATGAAGAAATAAAGGCCTACAAACGTTTTGAAAAAAAGGATTGTAGCTAGTGATGAGTCTTGAAGAAATTTAATTATACAAAAGCTAACTAAAGAAATAAAAAGTACTTTTTCTTGGATTATATCATTCCAATGAACTTTAAAAAGGCTATGCAATCCTGCCAAAATATAGGCTGGCCAAAAAAAACCCAAAAGTGGTAATGCAAAACAAGGCAATATAAAATAATCATACAGACTTGATCTTTTAACTAAATCCATCTAATCCACCCTAGAATTCCAAATATATGGAATTTGGGTTGTCTCTAGAGGAAGAGTCTCTGATTCACCTGGATCATGAGGATCACTAATGCAATTTGCAATAATTGAATGCCCGTCAGCTATTGATTTAAAGCTATACCAAACCATTGGTGGCAGCTTAACTAAAACATAATTCTCAGGACCAAAATCAATAATCTGAATAGAGCCTTTTGTTTTAGATTGATCGCGATCATCATAAATGATCAAACGAATTAATCCTTCAGGCACAACCATATTTTGCTTAATTATTTTATGCCTTTTCCATCCTTTAACTACATCCTTATTCACTACAGAAAAATAGATTTCTCCAATGTCCAGCTTACCATCTGATGAACTTTTCATCATATGCATTACTGCACCTCTATGATCCCTTATAATTTTTAAAGGAATCACTTCAACATTACTAATGTTTTCTATTTTTACTGATTGGTCCAAGGAATCCTTCTTTGTACTGCAAGTTTTTCAAAATTTTCAATCTGTTTAAAAGTATAATCTTGTAACGATTGATTTTGTTCATGCCAACTTTTATACCATAACGCAGTCATCTCTACAGTTTCTTCAAATGTTAAAGTTGGCATCCATGATAGATGTGTAAGGGCTTTATCACAGCAAAGCTTCAAGAGATTGGCTTCTTTCTTATGTAAAGAGTGACCTTCTTCAACTTCAAAGCTTGCATTCGCCCAATGCTTTTTCATTTCGTGGATTAGCTCTTCAACTTCTTTGTTCACCTCAGCTTTAGGCCCAAAATTGAATGACTCTCCGTTAAAAATACAGTCTTTCTCTAATAAGGCTGCTGCAAGTGCCAAGTACCCACTCAAAGGTTCAAGTACGTGTTGCCAAGGTCTAGTTGATTTGGGATTTCTAATTTTTACAGATTCATTCAATGTCCACGAACGAATACAATCTGGAACAATTCTATTTTTTGCCCAATCTGCTCCACCAATAACATTTCCAGCTCTTGCTGTAGCTATTTTTAGTTCTGGAATAAATTGTAAATATGAACGGTAGTAAGACGAGAAAGCTAATTCTGCACAAGCCTTAGAAGCACTATACGGATCTTTTCCACCAAGACGATCATTTTCTCTATAACCAAACTCCCACTCTACGTTCTCATAGCACTTATCACTCGTAACAATAACTACAGAACGTAAGCTCGGTGTTGCACGAATAGCTTCTAAAACATTTACCGTTCCAATAGTGTTAGTTATGAACGCATCTTGTGGGTTATCCATACACTCACTCACGATAGCGTTTGCACCTAAGTGAAGTAATATTTCTGGTTTAAAATCTTGCAAAAATTTCAGTAACTCTTGATAGTTTGTAATATCTCCACGAACATCATGAATTTGCTGACCAATATGTGCCAAATCGAAATGAGAAGGTGTTGTCGGAACATCTTTTGAAAATCCTCCAACCTCTGCACCCAACTTATTCAGCCACATCGTTAACCATGAGCCTTTAAACCCAGTGTGACCAATAATTGCTACTCTTTTATTTTTAAATTTATTTTGAAACATTTTTATAAAAATCCTTTTTTAAGCCCAAGGTGCTTGTCCATCTTGCCAAATTTTATTTAAGTATGTTTTATCTCTTAGTGTATCCATACACTGCCAGAATCCTTCGTGTTTAAAGCCCATTAATTGTCCATCTTCAGCCAATTTCTCAAGAGGACGACGCTCTAAAATTGTTTCATCACCTTCATCTAGATAATTAAAAATTTCTGGTTCAAAAACAAAGTATCCACCGTTGATCCAACCATCTTGAGTTTGAGGTTTTTCCTTGAAAGAGGTAACTTGATCCCCATCGAATTCAATTACTCCAAAACGAGAAGGTGGTCTTACTGCGGTAAAAGTTGCAATTTTTCCATGAGACTTATGAAATTTAATAAGCTCAGTGATATTAACATCAGAAACACCATCGCCATAAGTAAGCATGAATGTTTCATTCCCTACGTGATTTTTTAAGCGCGCGAGACGTCCCCCAGTCAAAGTATTTAATCCTGTATCGATTAAATCAATATTCCAGCTTTTATGAGATTCTCTTAGATATTTCACTGCCCCAGTTTGCAGATCAATTCTTAAGTCATTACTTAGAGCATAGAAATTCAGAAAATATTCTTTAATTACGTCTGCTTTGAAGCCTAAGGCCAAGGTAAAATCATTAACTTGGTGTTTTTCGTAAATGTTCATAATGTGCAATAAAATTGGAAGATCACCAATCCTGACCATTGGTTTTGGAACAAGGTTTGTTTCCTCGCTCAATCGTGTTCCCAATCCGCCACATAAAAGAATAACTTTCATACTACTGTCCTAAGTAAAAAATGATATTAAAGTAAGTTATGCTAAATTTATAAAAGATTATTCTATAATTGAAAATGCCTATTCGGCCTTCAGTCCAAAAACATATCAGTTTTATCTTTCAGAAATGTATAATTGATTTTAATATTTTAATTAAAGATAAGATAGAGGTGTAAGAGTGATAAATGAACCACATACAGATAATACTACTCCCATTGTGTCAGTTGTAATTCCAACCTACAATCACGCTCATTTTCTTACCAAAGCACTTTCCTCGCTTAAAGAGCAGACTATTACCAATTGGGAAGCCATTATTGTTAATAATTACTCTACGGATAATACTGAAGAAGTTGTTCAATCATTTTCCGATGAACGATTCCGCCTTATCAACTTTAAAAATAATGGAGTTATTGCAGCTTCCCGCAATCAAGGAATCCAGCACTCGAGAGGTGAGTATGTAGCCTTTCTCGACTCTGACGACTACTGGTATCCAAATAAGCTTGCTCGCTCTCTCAAACTTCTCCAAGAAGGTACCTGTGATCTGATTTGCAATAGTGAGGATTTTGTCGAAAACAATCAAAAAATTGCAACATGGCACCATGGACCAGACAATCGCGGCACCTATACTCAGCTTTTAGTGAAGGGGAATTGTGTTTCCACCTCGGCCACTATCGTTAGAAAAAGTTTTTTGACTCAGCTCAATGGCTTCCGAGAAGATACTCGTTTTATTACAGCTGAAGATTATGATCTCTGGCTTCGTCTGGCGAAAGCCGGATGCCGCTTTAAATTTATTCATGAAATCCTAGGTGCTCATCTTAAACATGCCAATAATAATAGCGGTGCTGTTGTAAAACACTTCAATGCCGTCTCTCAAGTCTTAGAAGATCATCTTGAAAAATTGCCAACGTCTTCAAAATCTTCAGTTATAAAAAAAGCATGCCAAGCCGTCATTACTTACGGCGCAGCCAGACAATTTGCCTCTCAAGGACAACTTTCCAACTCTGCACGTTTTTTTTCTAAATCTATTCGATTGAATCCTTTCCGAATGAAAACTTATGTTGGATTCTTCTTATTAGTCATGAAAGCTCTAGCATCAGCTCCAAGAAGTCTGTATGGAAAAAACTAAAAGAAATGTTCTTATAACTGGCGCCAGTGGATACCTCGGAGGCAGGATTTATACAACCCTGAGCTCTCTGGGCTATAACTGTATCTTAGCCGCGAGAAATACTGAAAAGCTGACTCAGATTTTTCCAGAAGCAGAATGCAGAGTGCTAGATATTTCTTCAGAAGAAACTTTCAAAAGCGCCTTGATTAAAATTGATGACATCATTCACCTTGCCTCAATGAATCATCAAGACTCTGAATCCAATCCAAGCCTTGCCCAAAAGATTAATGTCGACATGACTGACAAACTTATTAAAACCGCTATTACATCTAATGTTCAAAAGTTTATTTATTTTTCTACTTTTCATGTTTATGGAAATACTCAAGGTGTAATCAGCGAAAAAACACCTCCTTCTCCACTATCAATTTATGCAAAAACTCACCTAGAAGCAGAAACACTTCTTCTTAAATATCACGATCACATTGAAGGAAAAGTGATCAGACTCTCCAATGCAATAGGATCTCCGCTTACGAGAGAGACCAGTGCATGGTCCTTAGTAGTAAATGACTTGTGCCGCCAAGCCGTGGAAAACAACAACATGATTTTGAAATCCAGCGGACTCCAAAAGCGGGACTTTATCCCAGCAAGCTCCATTGGACACGCAATTGATGTCCTTTTAAAAACAAAACACCAAGAGAAAACTCCGGTTTATAACCTAGGGTCTGGACAAACATTAAGCATAATAAAAATGGCCGAAATGATTCGCGATCTCTGCCAGAGGGAACTAAAAAGAAAACCTGAAATTACCAAGCTCTCAGAATTGCCACTTCTGGAAACCGTGGCTGATTTTCAGTATCAATGCAAAAAGATACGCGATCTCGGTTACACTCCTAGCATTACAATTGAAGATGAGATAAGAAATACTCTTATTCAACTAAATCATGACAACAATTAACAATAAGTTTATTATTTCTAGCAGCTAAAGCTGCAAGGAATTAAATATGGAAAACGATCTTACAAATCAAGATTTTTGGATACACTATTGGTCAAATTTACAACTCCCAATATCTGTAGATGAAGGCTTTAAAAATGACCACGTTATTGCTCAGGAAATACTGAATGCAATCCCTGCAAATCCAAATTTTCACGCCTTAGAAATCGGCTGCGCTCCCGGCAAATGGCTTAGCTTTCTAGCTCGTAAACTTCAGTGTAAAGTAACTGGAATTGAATATGTTTCCCTAGCTGCCAATAAAACAGTCGAAAATTTAACACTACAAAATATAAAAAATTTTGAAATCATCACCGGGGATTTTTTCAAATACACCACCGAAGAAAAATACGATATTGTCCTTTCACTTGGTTTTATTGAACACTTCGACAACTTCGAAACTGTTTTAGAACAACAACTTTCACTTGTTGCCACAAATGGGTATTTAATCATGGGAATTCCCCGCTTTGTTGGAATGAATTATTACATGCAAAAGCTTATTGATAAAAAGATCATCAATAAACTACTTCCTGCTCATAATTTAAAAACGATGAACCTAGAAATATATGAACGCTTTGGCAAAAAACATGGCTTAAAAATCTTGAGTAATAAATATATTGGCGGATTTGAAAGAGGTTTATTTCCGGTTGCTGAAATAAAAAATTCTCCTTATCGAATTTTCTGCAAAATTATTATGCGAGTGCTGGATCTCTTTTTTGGCAATATTAATTCTAACTACAGCTCAAGCTATCAAATTGCGATCTTTCAAAAATGAAAACTCTTATTGTTTTAATTGAAAATTATGCTATTGGCGGAGCTAATAAATATAGCGAAGATCTTATCAACTCTGTGGCTAATTCTTTTGAGCACATTGAGATCTGGGGGAATCCTGAAGCGATTAAGACAATCAATCGCTCTCGCATTTCTTCTGAAATAACCTTAAAATCTATTAATATATTCAATACTAGTGAACTTATTAAGGGGCATAAAAAAATTCAAAGAGTGATTCTTAGACTACTTTTCTTTCCCTTTTCTTTTGTGATTAACTTCTTATCGCTTGTTAAACTTTCAATTAAGCTTAAAAAAATCAAACCAACAAAAATACTTTTATGCAATGGGGGGTATCCAGCTTCTTTATATCTCATTTACTCATGCTTATTCATAAAAAAACAATTTCACCCTACGATGACAATCGTAAGCACACCAACACGAAAAACATCTTATCTTTTGAGTTTATACGGAAATTTTCTGGATCTTATTGTCCGCAAGAATTCTCACTCACTTGTTGTCAACTCTCACGCAATCAAAAAAGAGCTGGTTGAACATCATAACTTTGAAGAAGAAAAAATTTTTATCGTACGAAATGGAATAGCTGACTCCACTCCCCTTTTCCGGACTCAAAAGACATCCCTATCAATTGGTTTCGTTTCTCGCGTTGAAATAGCTAAAGGAATAAGAGAATTAATGTCGGCTTTCGACAAACTTCATAACATTTATCCTGATATTGAATTAATTATTGCAGGTGATGGATCTCTAAAAAATGAAGTCTTTGAATTTTCTAAAAAATACACCAACGTTAAGTACCTGGGGCACTTTGCAGGAAACATTCAAGAACTTCTTTCAACTATTGATATCTTTGTTCTTCCTTCCTATCAAGAAGGTTTGCCTTACAGCTTGATTGAAGCAGCTATGTCAAACTGTGCACTTGTCGCCTCCAATGTTGGTGGAATACCTGAAATCATTAAACACAATTTTTCAGGAATGCTTATTCCTTCTCACAATACCTATGCCCTTTATCAAGCACTCGATTACATGATCTCTCATCCTGAGAAACGGATTGAGATGTCCAATAACGCAAGAGCAACCTTTCTCAATGAGTTTACTTTGGAAAGAATGAAAAAAGATTCTCACTTTCTGACACTCTAGGAACATATTTCACATTTCTTGCACTAGATGCTAAATTAGATCTGCACTTAAAAGGAATATTTTATAAAAAAACAAACTGTTATTATCACTGGCGCCAGTGGAAACTTAGGGCAACAGCTTCAAAAACATAGCCCATATGAACTTGTGCTAGTTGATCGAAACAACTGGAATGAATTGTCAAAAACACCATTCAATTCTGTACGTGCAATTATTCATAGTGCTTATGACTTAAAAAAAGATTTAAATACAGATCCGGCAGAAGTTCTGGATTCAAACATTGTTTCTACAGGAAGAAGCCTTAAACTCTGTAAAGATGCAGGGATTGAGCAATTTGTTTTTATCAGTAGCTGTTCTGTCTATGGTGATTCAAGCAATACTTCAGAAGAAAAGGCCAAGACCCCCATTACAATGAATGGTTTTACTAAAGCCTATAATGAAGAATTAGTGATGAGTTTTTGCAAGGCCAATAATATAAACTATCTGATTTTGAGACCATTTAATTCTTACGGTGGAAACGACACTTTCTCAGTTGTACAAAAACTTATTTTCTGTGCTCAAAATAACCAGGTATTTAATCTGGCCAACGGAGGAATCGCTGAAAGAGATTTTATTCATGTAGAAGACGTTGCTAAGATGACTTACATGCTTATGGAGAAAAATCTTTCAAACGCCATCGTTAATGTTGGATCGGGTGAATCTGTCAGAATTCTCGATCTCGTCAAGGCCATTGAAGCAAAATTTGGTATGATTAAAGTCAACAAAATCAATAAACCGGACGAAGCTATCTATTCTCGCGCTAACCTTAAAAAATTAAGAGAACTCATTGATTATGAACCTATGAGTATTTTTGATTTCATCCAGAAACTTTAAATCAATGCACACGATTATTCACATCACCTACTCTACCATTTCCGACAGCAATAGTTATGGGTTGCAAATTGATTCGTGCAAGAAAAAAGGAATGAATGTTATCATTCTTGATATTAGTGCAATCTATAATTTCCCAAAGCCAACTTTTCCTAAGCAAAATGCAAGTTTAGTAAAACACTTAACAAGCTTTTCTGAACTAGACGATTTCATCAAAAACCTTTCAATCATGAATACGCTTATTAATGTGCAGATTGGATACGAGTGGAGATTTAGAAAACTTTTTCGTTTAATCGCCAGATATCCCAAGCATCATTTCTCTCTTTTTCTTTTTGGTCAACTCCCTTTCCAAAATCAAAGAAAACTAGAGAAAATCATTGGAAAAATTATTTCATCTCCATTTGGTTCTCTAAAAAAAATAGTCATAAAAATTTTAGAAAAAATTCTTTTTAAGATTCATATCTACTCTCTTCCAAAATATATTTTTTATGCTGGGGAAACAACCAAGCCTTCAACTTTTCATTTTGAAGCTTATCCTATCAATTACTGCGATTATGATTATTTTCTTGAAAATCAAGAAAGCTCAATAGGAGATTATATTGTTTTTCTAGATGACGGAATTTTTCAACATCCTGATGATGCCATTGTTGGAAACAAAATTACTCCTGAATTAATCACTCGTTATCAAAAATCGATGAATCTATTTTTCGATTATCTTGAAAAGAAACTAAATCTTGAAGTTATTATTTCAGGACATCCAAAGGTTCAGTATGCGCCTGGTTTTTTTGGAAATAGAAAAATTATTAGAAATGAAAGTCCGAAACTCATTCAAAAATGTAAATTTGCCATCTGCCACTATAGCTCTTCTTTAAGTCTGGCAGTTTGTTATAAAAAACCGATACTTTTTACTTACAATCAAGCAATTGAGGAATTTTCTAAAGAAAATCAACCAATCAAAGAATACATTTTGAATCTTTCCATGGCCCTTAATCAGCCTATAATCAATATTGATGATAGTGATTCAATAAACTCTGTAACAAGCCTTGAAATTGACTCTTTAAAATATGCCAATTTCGTTTTGAACTACCTAACAACTCGAGAAACTCAGAATACCAAAAGTGAAGATGTGTTTTCCGGTTATTTAAAAAGGATCTTTAAATCTAAAGATTAAAAAATGACTTAGTCTTCATTCCTGTCATCAGTGCATCGTGAATTTTTCCGGCAATCACTGGACCTGCTTCACCGTCACCATATATGCTTGGAAGTGAATCCAGCTTCTTTTGAAAATCATCTGAAAGAATCTTTACTAGGGCCTGATAAATATCCTGCGTAACACCTTGAACATGAACGACATGAGTACTTGTAATACGCCCCTTTTGACGAGCACCTACATCTAACACAGCTTTTTTCATAAAAGGAGCTTCTATAATGCCACTCGATGAATTTCCTGCAACTACATCGACATGCTTCATTAAGCTTAAATATTTCAATTGCCCTAAACTAGTAAAAATATGGGTACGGTTCAGATTCTGTTTTTTAAATTCATTGATAATTGTCAAAATATTTTCTGAATAAGTATCCGCATTTGGCATCGTAATATAAAACGAAATATTGGCTGGGAGTTTACTTAAAGCTGAAAAGAAGTTTGTTGTTTCTTTAATAGTCTGCTCTTCACTAATTGTTACGGGGTGAAAAGTGACAAGAATATTTTTCTCATTAAAAGCACATCCCAATTCTTTTTCCATTTCGCTTTTTGAAAGCAGGGTCAATTTTTTAATATTATCAAGTCCAGGAGCACCTGTACAAAATACTCGTCCAGGCTCTTCTCCCATCTGAATAATTCTTTTGCGATATTCTTCAGTTGAAGAAAAATGCAGGTAAGACATTTTTGTAAGAGCATGGCGAATGGAGTCGTCAATAGCACCTTCTGTAATTTCTCCACCATGTATATGAGCAATAGGAATGTTATGAACCATGGCCGCTTGAGCTACTGAGAAAATTTCATAACGATCGCCTAAAATTAAAAGAAGATCAGGACGATTCTTTTCAAAATAAGTCGAAAATTTATTGAGTGCCACGGCCATAACTCTGACAATATCACCGGGACGGTCGCCGTGAATTTCGATATCGATTTCGGCATCGAGCTGAAACCCATCCTTTTTTATTGCATTAACTGTATAGCCATGTTTTTCACTCATATGAGTGCCAGTTGCAACTAGGCTTACACGTATATCTTTTAAATCAAGTAGAGCTTTAATAGGCCAATATAGAAGACCATAGTCAGCTCTAGTTCCTGTTACGACACAAACTGTTTTCATATTAAATCATCTTCTTGGTAATTCTTAGCTGCTTTCGTTCCAAGAACTTCATGCCATTTCATTGGACTAATACCTGTTCCTGGACGTTTCGTCGTTAAATTTTCCATAGTGAAGACATCACCTATTTTTATATCAGCCTTAGCAACAATAGATTTTCTGGCCACTTGAATATTTTTAGATTCTCTTTCAGTGGGAATTTTTTCAAATCGTCCCAAAGCCTTTTCAATGTTTCTAATCTGAATAACCAATGCTTTTAGCTCATTTGGATCTAATGAAGCTTTATGGTCTGGACCTGGAAGATTTTTATCAATAGTGAAATGCTTCTCTATCACTTTTGCTCCAAGAGCAACCGCTGCTACTGAAATTTCAACTCCTGCCGTGTGGTCAGAGTATCCAATTTCTACACCTAAGCGCTCTCTCATCGTTTTCATAGCATTCAAGTGAACATCTTCAAAACGAGTCGGGTAATCAGTATTGCAGTGAAGGACAGATATATTTTTCTTATCTGTTCCTGCATTCACTAAAACTTTAATGGCCGCTTCAACTTCTTCAAGTGTCGCCATCCCAGTAGACAGGATAACCGGTTCATTGCATCTTCCGATAAATTCCAGGTAAGGAAGATTTGTAATCTCTCCCGATGGAACTTTCCATAACCCCATATTGAGAGATTTTAAAAATATCAGGCTTTCGATATCAAATCCTGTTGAGAAGAATCTGATCTTCTTTTCAACACAATAACGTTGTAATTCTTTAAACTCATTATCTTGAAGTTCTAGTTTTTTTAACATTGCCAGCTGAGAGTCTTCTTTTCCTGTATTCTCAACCTGGTAACCGGCCATAGCAGCATTTTTCGTCACTAAGTTTTCAGATTTGAAAGTCTGAAACTTAACAATGTCCACGCCGGCCTCAACTGCTAAATCAATCAATTCTTTTGCAAGTCCTATATCACCATTATGGTTAACACCTGCTTCAGCAATAATTAACACACTTTTATTTTCCACGATAAAAACTCCCCGCTGGAATAACTGATTTCTCTGGCACTGTAATGCTCTCTTTCAAGACAGTATTACTTCCAACAAAAGATCCATTCTCGATAATACATCCACCATTGATAACAGCTGCTGTTGAAACGTGACAGTGATCACCGACAACTGCATCGTGCTCAATTAATGATTTTGTATTGATAATACAATTCATACCAACTTTAGCGTTTGAATTGATAAGAGCATCGTGAAGGACAATCGTTCCTTCTAAAACTGCTGCATGTTTTGCGACATATGATCTTGGAGAAATCACTGTCGCTAGCTTTGCTTTAAGACTTATTAATTTATCAAAGATATTTATTCTGATGTCTGCCGTCTTAATTTGTCCGACTGTAATCAGAAAGAAAGTAGATTGAGAAACATATTGAGCAAGATCATCATCACTTCCGATAATTTTATATCCAAGGACTTCTCCTCCGATATTTTCTTTGCGATCAAAGATCCCAAGGATTCTATATTGACCTTCAAGTTCGATAACATCGATACATGAACGGCAATGCCCCCCTCCACCAATTAGGTACAGGTCTTTCATTTATTCATCCTTACACTGCTGGGAATGTTGATAATTGTATCAACGTAATGACTAGCATTTGTCATCGGCATTTTAAAAGCATGAGAGAAAGCTGGAAGGTCAGTCATAAGTCTCCAGATAGGACGGCTCATAACTCCATTGTTGTTTGAATATTCTAAAAACTCATCACGCTCTTTTCTAGAATTGAATTCTATTGCGTTTAACCAAAAATTAGACTGAGTGTCTTTTGGTTCATCAACAAAACGAATTCCTTTTTTTGCAAAGTAGTTTCTATATTCAGCAGCGGTCTGTCTTTTGTTTTCTACGAAAGCAGGAAGGTTTTCCATCTGCGCGCAGGCCAAGGCCGCGTTCAGGTTAGGAAGTCTGTAGTTATATCCAATCTCGTCGTGATAAAACTCCCACTTGTGTGGTTGTTTTGCCGTTGTCGTTAAATGCTTTCCTCTTTTAGCAAGAGTTTCATTGTTAGTGATGATCATTCCACCACCACCACAAGTGACAATCTTATTGCCGTTAAAACTCAGGATTCCCACATCACCTTTAAGGCCGGTGTGCTCACCTTTGTAGAAACTTCCAAGTGACTCAGCTGCATCTTCAACTAGAGGGATATTAAACTTTTTACAGAGTCTTTGAATTTCGTCCATCTCTACTGGATGTCCAAAAACATGCATCGGAACGCATGCTGAAATTCTTCTCTGAGTTCTTTTATTGAAAGTTGCATTGTCCCTAACTTCAGTATTTTCAGTCAAGAACTCTTCAAGACTTTTTGGGCACATCCCAAGATTTTCTTTTCCACTATCGATAAAAGCTGGAATTGCACCGATATAAGAAATTGCGTTTGCAGTTGCCACGAAAGTTAAGGCCTGTGATAAAACTTCAGTGTCTCTTTCTACACCAACCAACATCAAGGCCATATGAAGGGCAGATGTTCCGTTTGTCGTAGCAATAGCATACTTAGCACCCGTATAAGCGCACATCATATCTTCAAACTTATTAACGTACTGACCGACACTCGAAACAAATGTTGAATCGATACAGTCATCCACGTATTTTTTTTCGTTACCTTGAAAAAGTGGTGCATGAAGAGGAACGAAGCTTTCATTCGGGTAAAGCGTTTTTACAAATTCAACGATGTCTTTATACATTGTAAATATCTACCTTATATCTTTTTAGATTTTCTGGATTTAAGAACCATTCGATAGTTTCTTTCAGACCATCTTCAAAACTATATTTGGGTTTGAAACCTGTAAGCTTATCAACCAGTGAGTTATCACACCAAAGTCTGTGAACTTCAGAGTTCTCCGGACGAATTCTTTTTTCGTCTTTGATTAATTTCACTTCATTTTCTTTATTCATAATTTTACGAATAAGATTAAAAGTTTCTTCAATCGTATGCTCGCGGTTAGAACCAATGTTTACTGTCTGACCGATTGTATTTTCAGACGTTGCAACTTTTAGCATTCCAAGACAAGTATCTTCAACAAAGTTGAAATCTCTCGTTGGAGTTGTGTCACCTAGTTCAATCGTTGTTTTACCAGCTGCAATTTGTGAAATGATTGTAGGAATAACTGCTCTTGCCGATTGTCTTGGTCCAAATGTATTGAACGGACGGGCAATTGTTACAGGCAGACCGAAAGACAAGAAGAAACTCATGGCCATTGCATCAGCACCAATTTTTGAAGCACTGTATGGCGACTGAGGTTGAAGTGGATGTTTTTCATCGATTGGAACATAAAGGGCCGTTCCGTAAACTTCACTTGTCGATGTATGCATAACTCTCTTCACTTTGTTATCAAGAGCTGCCTTACAAATATTTAAAGTTCCTGTTATATTTGTTTCAACATAACTTTGAGGAGCTTTATAAGAAAATGGAATAGCAATTAAAGCTGCCAAGTGAAATACAATATCAATATCTTTAGTGATTTCATTACAAAAAAATGGATCACGGATATCACCTGTAACAACTTCAACTTTTTTCAAGTCTTTAATAGTTTCTAACCAACCCCAATCATTAAAAGAATTATACTGGGCCAATGCGCGAACCTGATAACCTTCACGGACTAATAATTCTGTTAAATGAGACCCAATAAATCCATCTGCTCCGGTAACTAATACTCGCTTCATTATCTTTCCTTATTATATTATTTCGTTTCTTTTTTAATTTCTTTATTTCTTTCAGCGTGAAAATTTTCCCAATACTTTTCAATAATATGTCCGTTCAATTTCCAGAGTTCATTTTTAAAAAAATACTCCAAAATCTCATCTGTACTGGCTTCAAATAATGAGTTTTGAAAGTGATCCCAAATACTTTTGAATACAATCAGATCTTCATTATAGTCTAAGCTCAAACGCCAATTTTCTGCATTTTTAGAAGGACATGAAACTGCAACAAAACTGTTTTTTGGAAAAATCCTTCCCCATCCGGTTTCAAGAGAATTTCCAGTAAATTCTTTTAAAGCATTCTCTAAAAAAATCCTCGAATATCCCCCTGAGTTCACTCCAAATGGATAACCATCAGTATGATAAAATCCATTTGAGTAATCAGCATTTTCGATCTTATTTAAAATTGCTTTAACTCCTTCCGGAGCAGTTAAAATATCATCACCATCAATAGAAAAAATAAAGTCGTAATTAAGCTCTCTTGCCGCTTCAAGATGTCTCTTGGGAATATTCGTTGCATCACCAAAAAAAAGTTCAATTCCTTCTTTTTTACATAAGTCCTTAAAGCCGTAATTAATCTCTTCATTCCCTGTCGTAAGAACAATTGGCAAATTTAATTTCTTTAGTCTTCGAATCAGAATTTCAATAGGGCGAATTTCTCCCAGATCAAGCAGGTGCTTATTTGGAAGCCTCTTTGAACCAAGCCTAGCTGTAATAAATAGTGCAAAACGCTTAGATGGCATTTTTCTCTGCCTTGTATAATGTCTTTAAAACATCCCAGTCATATGACAAGTCTGTCGGATACTGACCTGTTTTATCTGCAGCACTTAAAAAAGATTTAATTTCATTTACGTACATATCCTCGACAATATTAGGATTATAGCCTTCATGAGCTTCACCTTTTTCAAACTCTACCTTTTCCCATTTACCAGTTTTTGCCAGATATACATCGATATGAGCATTTTCCCAGTCCCATCTTAATTGACCATCTTGTCCATTGATCATCAATCTTCTCGTTGCATATCTTGAAACAACATCAACCGTTAAAACACCAAAAAAACCTTTCTTGTATTTCATGAGCAGATTGTAAGTATCATCAACATCCTCCCCTCCTTCAAATTCGATTGTTTTCCCAAAAGTTGAAGCTACAGTGTCCGGAAAATTAAAAACGCTACAAATCCAGCTCAATTCGAAAGGAACAATTTCTCTTCCCCCTGAAGTGTCTTTTCTAGAAACATAATAATCGGAAACTTTTTCATAAGGATGCCAATCAGGAAGATATTGTCCTGAATGATAAAGCCAGTTAGAAAGTTTTCCTAATTCATTTTGATCAATCATTTTCTTAATTAATTGAATTGCTGGATGAAAAAGTAGAGTACATGATGGAGCTGCAACAATATTTTTCTTAGAAACCTCAGCTATAATTTCTGTAAAATCATCATCGAGTACGCTGGCTTCAACAAAAAAATGACAACCGTACTTAACTGCCACTTTCATATAAATATTATGGAGGTGAGGTGGCACAGAGATAATTATATGAGGCTTATTTTCAGCGACATAAGCTTCAACGTCAGAGATTAATTCAATATTATAAGTATTTTTTGCTTCCGTGCCTCTATCTTCTCTTGGATCAAAGCCAGAAATATTTTTATAGCCAAGTTTTTGAAGACAGCGAATGCGTCTTTTTCCCATTGATCCCAATCCAATTACTACAAATTTTTTCATATTATTCCTTTGTGAACTTTATAAAGTCCAACCATCGTCGACAATTAAGTTTTGTCCGTTTACATATTTTGATTCATTAGACACAAGAAACTTAACAGCTCCTGTTAGATCTTGTGGATCGAGCATGCCACCGCGAGAACTCAACGAGTATTTCCCATAAGCTTTGACAAAAGATTCCTCATGCCCACTGAACACGCCACCAGGAGAAAGAACATTAAAGCGCACATCTTTTCCTTTAAAATAAGCGGCCATATATTTCGTCATATGAATGACAGCTGATTTAATTGCTGAATATTCTACCGGCATTGTGAATTTTTCTTGTTCATAAATATCAAACCGTGGTGCATTTACTCCGTACACAGACGAAAATGAAACGATAGAACCTCCTCCATTTTTTTTGAAATACATACCAAACTGTTTCATCACATTAAAATATCCGCCCAGGTGAACAGAAACATTTTCATTAAATGATTCGATAGTTACATCTTCAAGTTTCTGTCCGTAACTTTTTGTTCTTGGATAACTACAGTTAACAACTGCATTCAGCTTAATATTCTTTGCATGAAGATCATCTATTGTATTTTCGAGTACAGAAGTCGAAGTAATATCTGTTTCGAAAAAATTACTTTCGGCAATAAATGCTTTATCAAAAATAAAAACTTCCACTCCCTCTTTTTTAAGAGATTCATGGATTGCTTTTCCAATAAGTCCGTATCCAATTAATCCTACTTTTAAACCTTTCATAAATATCCTAGTTAACTTTACGGAAGACTGGTTTGATTGCAGGTCCAACTAAATATTTAGAAGCGCCTTCTTCTAAGGCCATAGCATAAACCTTCATAGCCTTTTGGGCTGCTTCCAATGTGATATTAAGTTCTGTATCTGTATGAGCTGTACATATTGAAACCCATGGCATTAGTACATTATTCTTAATCATCTCTTGAGAAAAAAGTGTTCTCAATTCAAGTGAAACTTGTCCATCTTTGTTTCTTGTATAATATCCTGGAGAACAATCAACTCCATCGAATCCTATGTAGTCTAGGATTCCAATTTCATTTGCAATCGCATTCATTCCACTTTTTAGCTTACTTCCGTAACTCCATAAATTAGCAATAACGGGTTCACGCTGATAAATATTTAATGCTGCTACGAAAGCTCCAAGACTCGACATCTCAGCTCCATGAGTACTGGACATAAGGAAAACTCTTTCCTGTCCCATTTCTTTAATTCCACCAAGATTCATGATTTCTTTTTTTCCAGCCAAGGCCGCAACAGAAAAACCATTAGCCATTGCTTTTCCAAAAGTTACTAGATCAGGTTGCACATTATAATATGTATGTGCTCCTTGAAGATGCCATCTAAAACCCGATATCATTTCATCGAGAATAAAAACGGCTCCATTTTTTTCGCATACACTTTTCACATTTTGGAGAAAGTTATTTTTAGGTTCCTCAGTAGCTGCAGGTTCAAGAATAATAGCTGCAATTTGATTCGGGTATTTTTCAAAAAGATTCTCTAATGATTTGATGTCATTGAAATTAAAGTTTACTGTTGTCTCTGAAATTTCAGAAGGTATTCCTCTTTTAATTATAGTGTCACCAATAAACCAATCATCATAAGAAAAGAAAGGTTGTTGTAAACATCTTGCAATCATTTTCTTTCCAGTATAAGCACGTGCTAATTTTACAGCTGCACTAGTTACTGAAGATCCATTTTTTGCAAACTTCACCATCTCTGCACATGGAATAAGATTAACTAGGGCTTCTGCTGCTTCCAATTCAATTAGAGAAGCTCTCGTTAAATTATTTCCTAATTCAATCTGTTCTATAGCTGCACGATTAACTTCTTCATTGCTATATCCAAGAGTAATAGCTCTTAATGCCATCCCATAATCAAGAAACTTATTTCCTTTCTCATCCCAGACATAAGCTCCTTTTCCTTTTGATAAAATCTGAGGAGCATTACTTGGAAACTGATCATCTCCTCTACTGTATGTATGGGCTCCCCCTGGAATAACTTTGTTTAATCTTTCGCTGTAACTTGTCATTGTATCCACCTATTTTAATTTATTCTTGTAATCTGCTTCTGCACGATAAAAATCGTCGCTACGGCCAATATCCAGCCAGTAGTCCTGAACTTGGAATGTTCCCACACGCTTTTTTTCCATAATCATTTTATCTAAAAATGTCGGCATATCGTAAAAAGTATTTTTTGGTATTAATAATAAAGATTTTGGATTTAAAGAATATATCCCTGCATTCACTAAAGAAGTATGAATCGGTTTTTCTTCAATTCGATCTACAAGTTCACCTTCGCCATCAAAATGAATCACTCCGTAAGGAACCTGATAATCATGACGAAAAGTACATATGCAGGCATCTAATTCATTTGTTTCGTGATAGTCAATCAAAGAAGAGAAGTTAACTTTTGTCAGTACATCCCCATTCATTACAATTATTGGGAGATCGTTGATAGGTTCCATCAAACTCAAAGATCCAGCTGTTCCCATTCTTTCTCTTTCACGTATATATGTGATGTCTATTCCATGACGAGTGCCGTCTCCAAAATAGGATTCAATCATTTCTGATTTATAATTTACCGAAAGAAAGAAGTGATGAAATCCATATTCTTTAAAATTCTCAATAATGATTTCGAGAATTGGCTTATCGCCTAATTTTAACATTGGCTTAGGACAATTTGCTGTTAAATCTCCAAGACGTGACCCGAGTCCTCCAACCATAAGAACGACAGCGTTTTCCTTTTTAGGCTCAGTACTGACAACCTCTTTTAGTGAAACAATGCGAATGAGTTTTCCCTTTTCATCAATGACCGGCACATGGGTAATCCCATTTCCTTTCATCAATTCATGAAGTTCTGAGTGTCTTAATGTTTGAGAAGCAATAATGGGTTTTTGATTAATAGCTTTAGTAATTGAATCATTAACATTCAAACCGCTAAGCAATGCTCGCCTTATATCACCATCAGTAAGAGTACCTTTAAGATGCCAGTCTTCAGAAATAATTACTAAAAACTTCTCTGCTGTTACGTTTAATTTCTCCAAGGCCTGATAGATCGATACATTTTCTTTGAGACAAAGCTCATGCCATTTATTCATTGGAAAATACCTTTAACTAAATACACCCATAATAGATTTGATATCTTAACAAATGAATTTTTATGAGTCACTAGAGTCAACAGTATCTTCTGCTATTGAACCGCGGTGACGCCGGTAGCCATTTAAACTATTCTACTTTTTAACATTGAGATCAAGATGATAAGTTGCTACATCGTCAAAAGAATTCTTGTGAGTCACTACAATGCTTGTACAGTTTTGAAGAACGCTCTTCAAATTACTGATGATTTTCCTCTCTGTAGTAAGGTCAAGATTTGCTGTAGCTTCATCGAGAATTAGAAATGATGGTTTCCTCACAATCGCACGTGCAAAAGATAGCCTTTGCTTCTGACCAGTAGACAGTTGCGGTATGTCATTTACTACTTCTTTTAATTGTCCGGGAAGCTCCTTAACCAACTCTTCAAGGCCCATTAGGCGAAGTGCCTCCCACAAATCCTCATCTCTCACAATAACATCTCGATCCAAGCCATAGGTTAAGTTGTCGCGGATTGAGCCTTGGATTAAATAAGGCTCAGGTCCTACATAGGCAAGAACTCTGTGAAGATCAAAAAGAACGGTCTTTGATGAGTGAGAGTTAATTCGAACCTCACCTTTAGTTGGCACACGCAGTCCTAAAATTATTGACAAAAGTGTACTTTTCCCGACTCCAGACTCTCCCTTGATCAATAACATCTCCGACTGTCTAACCTTGAAATTCAGATCTTTAAAAAGAATTTTTTGATCATTGAATCCAAAAGAAACATTAACCAATTCAAAATCAATTTTCTGATCATCAATGATCATTTTCTTTTCTACTTTTTGAGAATTTGCAATATCCATTTGCTTATTCCAATTATATAAAATTTTTAGTCCAGGAATATTTAATTTGAGGCTCGCAGCCGTTGCGTTAACTTCACTTGCAGCTTGCGCAAGTCTGATAAAAATATAAAAGAACGACACTAATTTAATAGCTTCTGTATTAAAATATTTTACACTTAAATAAGTAATCAAACTTAAAATTACCACTCCAATTAAAAGTGGAAATGCACTGGCAAACCCCGCCACCAATGAGTAACTTAGGTAGTGCCTCTTATAGTTATCTAAACTAGTATTTCCTCTCGATATTTCATTATCAACTTGATTGTAAATTGAAAGAAAAAAATTATTTTTTAGTCCTCTCAAAAGAGATTCACTTAAATTTTCCCACTCTTGAACTAGTCCAACACCATACCCATTTATTCTTCTAGTTATGTACTTCAGGGGAAAAAGAAATAGTGCTAAAAAGAAAACCCCCACCATCATCTCATAGGGAGCGAGCTTCATTCCAGTTAGGAAAAAAAGGAATGCGGAAAGTAATGTATTTATCAACATAGAAGAGTTGTAGATTACAACTCCTGATTGAGAAGTGATTTCAGTAAATATAGACACGAGCTCTTTAGATGAAATCAAATGCGCATTTTTTAAGCCAAAGGATAATAAATTAATTCTTTGTCTGCTTGTAAATGAAAGCTGAGTCAGGCTAGCAAAATGGGTTTTTAGCATATAAATAGACGCTCTAAAAACTCCAAACAAAACTAACATTACAACTGATGAGGTAAGGCCAACAGGATACCAACTTGGCAAGATAGCCTGTTCTCGGGATAACAATCCAATAGTAAAAAGAAATCCCTGCATAATAAGGATAAAAGATGATTCTACGGCAAACCAAAAAATTCCGATACAAGCAGATATCCAAAAATACTTCCACGCTTCTAAACCAATAAATTTTTTAAATTTTATTAACTTGTTAAACATGAGAAAATACCTATTAAAAAGATTAGTACTATGGCCTTATCAGAACTCAGTCTATTAATTGTCTAGAATCTTATCTACATAAGACTTGATAATTTTATAAGTGTCTAGATGATTTGACATAAAATATTCTTTGTCTTTAGCTACTTCTTCTTCAAACTGATCCAATGAAAGATTAAATAATAGGGTATTCATTTTACTTTCAAATTCTTCAAAAGTTCCAATTTGAGTTTTGAAAAATCTAGACTTTGAATGATCCACTGCTAAGTTTTTTTCATCTGGATGTGGAAAAAACAAGACCTTTTTCCCCCAACTCAAGGCTTCAAAACCTAAAGTTGAACAGTAGGAAACCACTAAAGAACTTTTATAAGACAAGCGATAAGAATTTAAATATTCTTTATCCGATGGAAAAACCTCTACATTGTTTCCAAAATATTTTTTATAAAATTCTTTTTCACCAGCGCTCTCTGTTGATCTTTGCCTGCCAGCAATAACCATTCGAAGATTTTTACCATCAAGATATCTTTTAATATAATCTGACAAGATGAAAGTCCATTCGTACAACAGGCGAACGCCTTCTTCTGTCACTTCATAATCTGGTTTTTCCATTCCAAAGAGATACTCGGAAATGAGACAAATATCGTAAGTTGGTTTATTTTCTAAAGTCGGCGCAATATCTTTCAAAAAATAACTCGAGCGAATTGATCCTATTGGAAAAGTTTCATTGAGTTTAACTCCATGATCTTTATAAAGATCAATATCTCTTTTACCAAAACAAAACAGCGTTGGAATTTCATCAAACTCTTTAGCGCAATTATGTGAGCGAAACCCATTTTGAATGCATACAAACTCACTTTTGTAATATTTAGCCAATCTGTGAAAATTGTGATTGTTATCAATTAAAGTAATCAGAAGTTTAGGTTTTACTAGTGAAATAAAAGCCAAGTCATAAGACATTCTAAGTCTAATTTTTTTAATCACTGTGTAATATAAAACCTTTATAATTAAAATAGGATGAACAGAAAACCATTCCCCACGAACAGCTAAAACAGTAAAGTCTCTATCGGGGAAGAGAATTTTTTTTATTTCCTCACTTCCTACAACATCATAGACAAGCAGATCATTTTTTTTTGGATACTTCAAAGTGAGATGCTTCAAGTAATTAAAATATTTTTTATTCTTTTGTAATAACGACTTGAGTTTTTTTCCAATATTCATTTCTATATTTAAACCTATTTGTGATGCAAATCATTTTCTTCGAAATATTTTTTCCACTGCTTCCCCTTTGGGGTGCATACCATCAAAAAACATTCCTCCATCGAGTCCAAGATCTTCAGGATTGTAACTACCGACTAATTCTACATTATTTCTTTTTGCTAAATCATCTAAAAATTCACTTACTTTAAGGAGAATTTTCGTATCACTTCTAGTGATAAGCATTTTATAAGTTGTGGGATGATATGGTGAAAGAAAAATGACAACTTTAATTCCTTTATTCTGCATGAAATGGATAAAGTTTTCGAGCATCTTTTTTAATTTAGGATCTACTTCGACGAAATCACTAAAACCATAGACGACTTTTTCGCTACCATAGACCTTTGCAGCCTCTTCTGCTTTTTCAGTACTTATCTCTCTTCTCTTTTTATCATAAATTAAACGGCCATCTGAAACCTTAATCATGTAATCAGCCTCTATTTCATTCGTGGCTATATAATCATGAGTTTTCCTTGCAGAGAAAAGACTCAAGATAGATTCTTGAAAATAACTTAGTGAAATAATATTCAGATATTTTTCAGAAATTAAATCTTTAAATTTAAAGTGATTTTTTTCACCTAATTTAGCTTTCATTGCTTTGACATCGTCTTCATAAGACTGCCATCTGACCTCTTGCCCTTTTCCATTGAACAACCATGGATCAATTCCAATAACTACCTTTTTAAGATTAGTATTTTTCATGTAATAGTTATAATAAATCGCTAAGTAATCTTCTAAAACGCCTCCAGAAACAGAGTTATTAATGACATTTTCAGGAAAAATATTTTTCCCAATTTGCATTGAGCGAGAAGATCCAAGAATAATTGTATCAATTGGACGAGAGAGGTGTTCGATAAAATACTTTTGGACTAACCGCTCATCACAGTCACCAAAGTTTCCAACATTCTGACCAGATGCTAATAGTTTTCCCATTCCATCTTCGTAACTTTTTTTACGATATATATTGGCCGGATCAATATAAAGATTTGCTAATACAATTAGCAATAGTAATGGTGTAAAGGCTAGAATCTTAATAGTTAACTTCCACAAATCTTTTTTACTAGAATTGAAAATAAATGAAGTGATTTCCACCAAAAACTCCGCTTAAAATAATGACAATTACGATTACATAGTATGCACTCCAACGTATCCATGCTGGCTTTTCATCACATATTTTTTGAAATGGATACAACTGGTGAAAACGTTCCAGTACGACAAGCAAAGCAATTAGCAGTAATGAGAAAGCAAAATTATAGAAGCTCATCCCCATCTTTAATCCTAAGAAAGTATCTTGGGCAATTAATGAGAATCCATGCTGTCTAATATTTGAAAACAAGCTCGAATAACCTGATCCAAGCCCTTTAATTACTGTAAAAGCATCTTCAATGTTATTGGCCCTAAAGAAAATCCATGAGAAACAAATTAAAGCGAATGTGACAAACACATTGAACCATTTGTGACGATGTAAGTCTTGTTTTACAAATTTATTTTTAATCAAGGCAAAGACTAAGTACACACCATTGATTCCTCCCCAGAAAATATATGTCCAATTTGCTCCATGCCATAGACCACTCAAAAGGAATGTAATAAACAAATTAGTATAAATGCGAGGCTCGCTGCAACGATTTCCTCCCATAGGGATGTAAACGTAATCTTTAAACCAAGTCGACAGAGAGATGTGCCATCTTTTCCAAAACTCTGAGATTGTTTTTGAAAAGTATGGTGTATTAAAATTAGTCATAAGCTTAAAGCCCATGACTTTGGCTGAGCCAATTGCCATATCGGAATAACCAGAAAAATCACAATAAATTTGAAAAGCAAAAAAGACAGTTGCAATTGTTAAAGCTAGTCCTGATTGCTCTCCAGGGTTTGAATAGACATTATTTACCAGAATACTTAAACGATCCGCAATAACAGCCTTTTTAAACAATCCCCAAGCTATTTGCCTGAGTCCTTTAACAATATTATCGTATTCAAATGAATGTTTCTTATGAAACTGCCAAAGTAAATTCTGAGGACGTTCAATTGGCCCTGCAACCAACTGCGGATAAAACATAACGTAGAGTGAATAAATACCAAAATGTCTCTCTGCCTTTTGCTCACCTCGATAAACTTCAATAACGTAGCTTAAACTTTGAAAAGTATGAAATGATAGTCCAACTGGCAGTAAAAAATTTAACAACATCGGTGAATAATTCCACCCTAGCATTGTTAAAGTTTTTGCACTGTTAATGCTAAAAAAATTGAAATATTTAAAAAAGAAAAGAATTAAGCAGGTTGTAATAATACTAAAATATAACCACCACTTTTTCTTTTTCCCGGTCGATTCTTCAATTTTTATCCCAGCGACATAATCAACAACAATTGTAAGTAGCAAAATAAGAATATATTTAGGGACCAGCCACATATAGAAGAAGCAGCTCGCTGCTAACAACATTCCCCAGCGATATGAATGAGGAAGTATATAATATAAAGTAGTTACAATTGGAAAAAAAATAGCAAATGCTAGAGAGTTAAAAAGCATTACAACGTCCTAATAATCATAAAGGATTGATTTTCTTTTTTTTATAAAATTAATAACAATAAAAACCAGAAAAATGTTAAACAAAACTGAGCCAAAGAGCAGATAGGTTTGTTTAGGAACATAACCAAAATGTGCATATCGATAAGCCCAAACTTGAGCTAAAAGAGAACATAAAATAAGATTTCCGCCACTAAGATTATAAGCTAGCCATTCTAAAACTATCCCTAAAATATAAAGAATCAGCATTGAACAAAATAAAAATATATAAGAGCCAGGATAAAAGAAAAAAGCAATGAATCCAGGTAATGTTATAAAATGATGATCTATTACTCTAGTAGCCTCATAAGGTGTTTGAATTAACGTCAAATCGTAGAAACTCGTGCCTGTATTGTAAAATTTTTCTTTCCACGCTGTTTTCCATAGATCCCATCCGAGTTTATCATAACTACTTGCTGCCATTACACCTTCAATTCCAACCCAGCGATCTACAAATAACACCGTTGTACTTTTTGCTACCGCTTGAACTTTCTGCAAAACACTGGCTTCCCACTTAACCATGCTTTCTTCAGGTCCGTGAAAAACATCTGAACGAATATAGTTTGTTGCAAAAACAGAAAGGCAAAACGCAAAGAGAAAACCTATAAAAATAAGAATTAATTTACGGATGTTGATTTGTATCTTTGCATTTTTTGCCTCTTCATAAGTACCTAACCCTAGAGCCGTTATGTTTAAAACAAAACCACGGCTTAACATTGAAATGCTAGATAAAAATGTTTCAAAAATTGCTAGAAAAAAAACTATATATGAAGGTTTACCATTTTTCTTAAATTCATAATTAAGAAAAACTGAAGAAATTGATGCCATTCCAAATAATAGAAGCCAAGTGTAAACTCCATTCAGGCCAAGGGGTAACAATGTCCTTGGAGGCACTCCTCTTTGATAAATACCAAATTTGAAATTGGTATAGGTAATTATCACAATTAAAAGAAAAAATAATATCCAACCAATTTTTAAATATTGGGTCTTAATAGGAATTTTTTGACTATTGGAAGATTTTTTTTTATTTGAATAGTTAAACTGCAGTCTATCTCTTACATATGACGACAATAACAAGGCAAAAACACTACAAATGATAACCGTTAATGCTCGATCATAAGCTTCACCTTGAAAGCTAAATTGCCCTACGGGGTCAACAAAAGAACCTTCATAAAAAGCTACTCTACATGAAAACTTCAACCAATATCCAAGCCAAATAAAAATACCAAGAAATGTTTCAAAGAAAAATTTTTTCTCTCTAAAACCAAAGAGGACAAAGCCATTAATCAATATGGTGAATATTGTATAAATATACCATTTACCTACGTAGGCATTTAAGGTTATGCAAAAAATAATTGCAACAAATACTAAAAAAATAATTCGAAATAAGGCAACAAGACTCAAGTTCATTTTTCAATACCCATACTAAAATTCGTTAAGTCTTTATTGTGTATAATTTCTACTTACGTTTTAGACTAACTAAACCATTTTACTTACTTTTTGTTTTTCTACATGATAGTCTCTGTGCAAATGAAATTAAATCCCAAAATAATGTTATTTATAAGAACAGTAATAAGTATTTTACTTATCTGGTGGATAGTGCAGAGTGACAAACTAAACTGGAATAATATTAAAATTGGAGTGTTAAATTATAAATTAGCTCTTATTTTCTTTGTATTAACCTTTTTACAGCTTTTAATCGTTTCCTATAGAACTCAAGTTTTAACTCAATTGACTAAAAATAGTCCTTTGGAATACAAAAAAATACTTTCTGTCTCTTGGGGATCTCTATTTTTAAATTGTATTGTTCCCACTTCCGTAATTGGAGATATTTTTAGAATTAAAAAATTCATGAATATGGACTCTTTAACGCAAAAAGATAATTTCATCTATTCTTCCATATTTTCTAAGTTTTTTTCAGTTTTAAGTTTAGCACTTATTTCTATGGCTTCTGGACTTTTCATTATGGAAAAGATCCCAGCCTTAAGGACTTTCATAATATGCTCTTACTTGGTACTTATAGCGCTAATAGGACTATTTTATGTTAGAAATATTATATTCTCTAAAATGAGTTCTTGCTTTATACCTCTTCCTAGATTTGCCTCACGTGACTTCATCAAACGAAGAATAGCTAATTTTAAAATTTTTACTTTAGGAATTATTCAGGATCGCAAAATCTGGATAAAGACTCTCGCCTGTAGCTTATTAATACAAATTCTGAATACACTCTCTTTTGTCTTAATTATTTATCAATTAACCCCAAAATCTCAAGTTAATATCCTCGAGTTAATGTGTATCGTTCCTGTAGGTATTTTTCTAACTAATTTACCAATTTCTTATTCTGGTATTGGTGTGGGCCACGTAGCCTTTGCCAGCTTGCTTAAAATCTTTGATATTCCAAATGGTGCAGATGTCTTTACTATTTTTTTCGCCTTTTCATTTATTTTTGATTTTTGCGGAATTTTTTTCTTTATTAAGCATGTCAAAAACTAGTTCTTAATATTTCTTATATTAATCTGAGTTATTGAATAAGCGGCCATGATAAAAAATAGATTAATTCCTAAAGAGATTGTAGATTGAGTTAATCCACTAACAAAGAAGACTACAATAAATGGCAAAGCAGTTTTAGCAATAACATCAGTGCGCTTATACATTTCTAAAAACCACAGCGTAATCCAAAAAAAGAATGCAATAAGTCCTAAAGCCCCTGTACTTCCTAACATTTCAAAGACATTGCTGTGAGCATGTCCACCGAATTGAATTTGCCCAATATTATAACGCTTTTTTATCTCAACTGAATGTTGTTCAAAATTAAGATATCCATAGCCAAAAACCGGTCTTTCCTTGAAGGCCATAATAGCGGCTTGCCACTGACTTAACCTTTCTTGATCTGATTGAGGTCTGATCACATTTTTTCCAGCGACGCTGTAAACAACTATCCCTAAAATTGCGAGAGCAACAATGATCGTTGCAAACCATTTTTTATTATTCTTAAAAAATAAAAAAGGAATACCTACTAAAAATCCAAGCCAAGCACCTCTTGTGTAAGTAAGATATAACCCCATTGAATTGATCGCGAAAATGATATAGAGGAAATAAGAATTAATATATTTCTGAATTTCTTTCCTATAAAAGACTAATGAAGTGATAATAATCTGAAAATAAGCCATATTATGAGCATAGTTCATGACCATTCCAAAAAGTCCGGCATTTCTGTCTTTACTCACATTTCTTAAAGTCACTGGATTAAAAAGTGAATATTTAGAGTAAATTCCTACAATTGTCGCAAAAGTAGTTGCAATAAAGAATGCATACAACAGCCAAGAAATTTTTCTTTTATTAAGATTATTTTTAAAATACCAAGAGAAAGGTGCTATTGCTAAAAATCCAAAAAGAAAGTACTTAGCTTTGAAAATCGGTTTGTAACCATTAATCGCTATATCTTGATTTACCAAAACAGAAATAATAATTATAAATGTCATTGCAAGAAGGGCCCAAGCACTCTTGGAATAATTTTTGTAATCAGCTCTAGTAAGAAAATATATTGCAGGAACAATAATCAATATATGCGAAAGAGCAAGAAGGGTGGTTGATGTTACAAGGCCTAGGGCCAAAATCATCAAAGAGCCATAAGTCATATAACTTAAGGTTTTCTCAAGTGTCGGATTAATTTTTTCCATTTTCCGATTCTAAAAAACTCTCTTATCTATGTCTAACAATATTAAGTTTATCCGAGCATTTTTATGTTCAGTTTACTCTTCTAGTATCTCTTTTAAAAATCTTTCTAAGTAAGCCCTATAGATTGACTTAGGTAAAGCCGCGATACATTTTTGTAACCCTTCTGTATCAATGAACCCCATCCTAAAGGCCACCTCTTCCAAACACGCAACCTTCAACCCTTGTCTCTCTTCAATGGCACCAATATAAGAAGAAGCCTCCAAAAGTGAGCGTGGTGTTCCTGTATCAAGCCATGCAACTCCTCTCGTAATAATCTCCACTCCTAACTTTGATTCTTTTTTATAAGATAAAATCAAGTCTACAATTTCCGTTTCACCTCGTGGTGACGGCGTTAGTGACTTGGCCCTCGCAGCAGCAGTCGAGTCAAAAATATATAGTCCCGGAATAGCATAATTTGATTTCGGCTCAGCTGGCTTTTCTTCAATACTCTTAACCATTTTTGTTTTTTTATCAAATTCAACAACCCCATAAGCTCTTGGATCGGCTACACTGTAAGCGAATACTCGCCCTGAAATTCCGTCATTCTTTTCCTTATGAGCAGCTATCGCGCTCTTGAAAAATCTAATGTCTCCGTAAAATAAATTATCTCCAAGAATCAGACAGACATCTTCTCCTGCAATAAACTCTTCACCTAAAATAAAGGCCTGTGGAAGACCATTAGGCTTATCTTGAATTTTATAATTTAATTTAATCCCGAATTGAGATCCATCTCCCAATAGCTCTTGAAAGTGAGGTAGATCATGTGGAGTTGTAATAAGAAGAATATCTTTAATTCCACCAAGCATAAGAAAACTAAGAGGATAATAAATCATAGGTTTGTCATAAACTGGCTGAAGCTGCTTCGTCATTACTTTCGTCATTGGATATAAACGAGTTCCAGAACCACCTGCTAAAATAATACCTTTCATACCAAATCCTTGTTTTTTAAATCCTGATACATTTTTAATATTCCATCTCTCAATGAAATTTCTGATTTCCATCCTACATCATTAAAAATTTTATTTGAATTCACAATGAGTGATGTTCTGTTGTTAGGTGTTGGCAGAATCTCTACTCGAACCTTTTCTTCACCTAGAGAATTTATTGTCTTAATAACTTCATCAATAGATGTTTCTTTTCCTGTTCCAACATTATAAATTTCAAAGCGAGATTCAGAATTTCTATTAATCAATACTTTTATTGCTTTCGCCAAATCATCAACATGAAGATAGTCTCTCGCCGATTCTAACTTATCAAAAATCGGAACTAAACTATTTGTTGACTCTTTCAATGTTGATTTTAAAAGCTTATCAATTAATCCTACATCTTGATTCTTTTTAAATGAATCTCCATAAATTGCAGCTGCTCTTACAATAGTAACCATGCCATTGTTGCTACATATTTGCTCTAACGAATCCTCAATAATTAATTTGATCGCTCCATACAAGCTCTTTGGTACAATCTCACTATCTTCTGTTTTAACGCTCGGATCTTCAAGGTTATATAATCCTCCCGAAGTACTAAGATAAATAAAGTGACCATCCGGATTTTTTCTAAAAAATGCTTTCGCTAAATTTAAAGTTCCAACTAAATCATCTCTAATAAATTGATCATTAAATTCAGATCTCGGACCAACTCCTGTTGCAGCATGAACAAGAACACTTATATTTGAAAGAAAGATATCCGTGATTACTGGATCAGAAAAATTACCAACAATGCATTCTTCATTTGAATTTAATTGTTCTTCTGGTACCCGTCTTACCAGTAAAGAGACAGGACCAGACAGACTACCTCGAAGCGCTTTCCCCACTAATCCGAGTCCACCAGTAATACCAATCTTCATTTGTGAAATCATAGATCTTTCAAATAAAATTCAATAGTCTTTTTTATCCCAGAAGAAAAATTTTCTTTCGGTGAAAAACCTAATTCGCTACTAATTTTATTCGCATTGATAGCGTATCTTTTGTCATGTCCTGGACGATCTTTAACAAAAGTTATTAAATCTTTATACGGTTTCCCCGTAGTTCTTGGTTTCACTTGGTCGAGAGTTTCACAAATTGTTGTCACTACATCTAAATTAGTTTTTTCAGTATTCCCACCAACATTATATGTCTCTCCCACTCTTCCTGTTTCGAGAACAGTCATAATTGCCTCGCAATGATCTGTAACATACAGCCAATCGCGAATATTTTTCCCATCTCCATAGATAGGAAGGGCGATTTCTTTTAAAGCATTATGAATCACCAGAGGAATCAATTTTTCTGTATTTTGAAAAGGCCCATAATTATTAGAACAATTTGTAGTTAGTGTCGGTAAACCAAAAGTATGCTGATAAGCACGTACCAAATGATCTGAGCTCGCTTTGCTTGCAGAGTAAGGACTATTTGGCTGATAAGGATGATTTTCTGTAAAAGCTGGGTCATTCAATTCCAATGATCCGTAAACTTCGTCTGTTGAGACATGTAAAAAACGGAACGTTTTTTTCAAATTATTATCTAGAGTGCTGTAATACTTACGTGCACATTCCAGAAGATTAAATGTCCCATTAATATTCGTTTTAATAAACTCAGCTGGCCCATCAATTGAACGGTCAACATGAGACTCGGCTGCAAAATTTAATATTGCACGTGGTTTATATTCATTTAAAAGTTGATTGAATAATTTTTCATCACCAATATCACCTTTTACAAAAACGTATTGATCAGAGTTCGGTAAATCTTTAAGATTTTCCAATGAACCGGCATAAGTTAATTTATCAAGGTTAACAATTGTTTCATTAAGTCCCTTAGATAACCAAAGCCTAACGAAGTTTGACCCAATAAACCCTGCTCCGCCAGTAATAATAATGCTCATACATATTCTCAGTTGTTAGAATAAAAAATAATTATAGAAGAAGGATCATGAAATGCCATGAAAATAATGTATAATTCAATATGCTTAAGCAGTATTCCACTCTAAAAGCTTATTGGTAGAGTAACTATCTTTTTGAAAAACTCCCTTAGAAGCAATATACTAATCAAATACTTAATTATTTTGAAGGATCGCCATGCAAACGACATATTTATTCTTTTCCTTTGGCGATAATCTCAATAATCACTCAATGACTAATTTTTCACTATTATCTTTAAGAAAATATGCGCCCGCAAATTCGCGTTTTCTCATCTACACTGATAAGCCCGAATACTATAATTTTCTCTCATCAATAGTTGAACTACGTCCTCTCGGTAAAGAAAGAATGCAAGACTGGAAAGGTCCTCATGATTTTTTGTGGCGAATCAAAATCATGGCGATGCTAGATAGTGCTCAAAACGATCCAGGGCATCTCGTTTATTTAGACGGTGATACATTTGCTAAAGCTGATTTGGCCCCCATGGTTGAAGAGCTCGATAAAGGCACATGCTTCATGCACGTAAAGGAAAGTCTCCTTTCAGAAGATAAAGCAAAACATAAATGTTTAATGTGGAAACAAACCAAGAACAAAGAGTTCGGCGGCATGCTTGTGCAAAAAGAATCTGCCATGTGGAATGCTGGAATTGTGGCCCTTGATGAAAAAAGCAAGATTGAATTATTACAAAAAGCACTTCAATCAACTGATGGAATGTGTGAAGCCGATGTAACGAAATGGCTTATTGAACAATTCAGTCTTTCTCAAGCACTGGCCTCAACTGGAAAACTAAAACCGGCCGATCAGTGGTTTGCTCATTACTGGGGTAACAAAGAAGAACTACTCCAAGCAATCAACAACTTCTTCACTAAAACTCTAAAACAAATGCATTCTATTGATGAGGCCATTGCTTCAATTGACATCAATGCATGGAAAAAGCTTTTAGAATCAAAACCTAAAAAAACATTTTTTCAAAAATTACTTAGAAAATAATTCTGCTAAAACGTAAAACGTGCCAGCAGTTCTTTAGAATAATTCCTAAGCCCCCTTTAGTAGATTGCTGATTCAATAAATGAGTCCTCACATATTAATTATTGACGCCAAAACTCAAAAACAACTTTAATTCCAATACCTTACTCACTTTCCGTCGCCTTCCATCCTTGAATCTAAACTTCAGCAAGAGCTATCTTGTAAAATTTTACAAATAATTGTATTATAAAACAAGGATC
Source organism: Bacteriovorax sp. PP10 (assembly GCF_035013165.1). Classification (NCBI taxonomy): domain Bacteria; kingdom Pseudomonadati; phylum Bdellovibrionota; class Bacteriovoracia; order Bacteriovoracales; family Bacteriovoracaceae; genus Bacteriovorax; species Bacteriovorax antarcticus. The sequence goes on along the minus strand of NZ_JAYGJQ010000002.1, from coordinate 74,683 downwards.
GTCATGAAGCCCACGAACCTAAGTGTTGTTAAGATTTCACCTGTATCACTAGGAATTACTACGATATCAACTCTTGAAATAGACCTTAATCATATTAACTATGGTTATGACAAAGAAACGAAATCTTACAAAAAAAAGACCAGGTCAGCCTTTAATGAAATTGAAGTGGCCCATATTTTTAGTTTACTTAATGATTGCTTTTTAGAGCCAGTTGGAAAGCAAGATAACTATTTATATTTTGCTGAAGAAATTGAGTATATGAAAAAGTCATACTTGATCGCATTTTGTATCGATAGAAATGATCCCCGAACTGCAGGTATAATTACTTTATATAAGATTAAAAACTAGGAATCCATATGACATACCCATCACAAGAACAAATCATTCAAATGATGTTAAAAATTGAAAAGAAAAAAGCAAAAGGACAAATTCGCAAAATTAAACCTCTTTCTAAAGATGCTTCTCCTCTGTTACATTGGAAGTTTAAAATTTCACAAAAAATTGTTGAATTTAAGGTAATTAAAGGGCTCTCTCTTGAAGACATGTCTAATCTTTTAGAAGTTGACCCTGGAAACTTAAGCAGAATACTTAACGGCCATATCGAAAAAGTCACTCTAGATAAGCTGCTAAGCTATCTGGAAATTCTTCTCATTGCTTCAAAAAATAAAAAGGCTTCGGATAATTTTCATGCAAATGCTCAAAAGTTTTTTGAACTTGAAGATGTAAAATTTGGTTAATTCGAACTTAAGCTCTTCTTAACTTTAAGGATGAATTGACTCATCAATTTCTATCCCTAGGCAATTCTCCCCGCAAATTCCAAACATTCCCTCGGCACCAAGCTTGCTCACTAAAACTCCAACGTTAAAAACTAAGGAGTCAAAAATGAAATTCACACTAATCTTTCTGCTACTCGCCACAAACTCACTCTACGCAGCCACAAAACAATCCAACAAAATGATGCCAATGGAAATGACACCAGAACAACGAGTGAACATGGCAACCATTCACGAAAACATGGCCACTTGTCTAAAATCAGACAAAACCGTCGCAGCTTGCCACTCTGAAATGAAAGAAAACTGCAAAAGCATGATGGGAGCTGAAGGTTGTAAAATGATGAAACATGACAAAATGATGAAGCACAGAAAATAGCATCGACATACTTACGTTCATACACATGAACGTAAGTATTTTTTAATTAAAACTCACTCCAAATTTAGAAAGCATTTTCTCTGCTTTCTCCCAAGACCCACAACATTCCGGACTAAGCGAAATAGTTAGAACCTCAACCATCCCACTCTCCATCCCAAGCTTAATCGCGGCCGCTACACTCTCCACAAACTCTTCACTAAACAACTCTAACTTCTCCGGCGCCGCCGAAAAAAAGTAATCCAGATCCAAGTTCACAATCCAAGGCAACTCATTAACATACATCGAACCCGAAAAAACTCCTCCAAGATACTTCACCAAATCATAGGCCCTAATCTCTTCCGACAATTCTTTCGAAGACCCCAAATGATGCGTGGCCGACACAGTCTTCCCCACCAATTCTGGATACTTTCTCAAAAACACTTCTATATAATTATCCCACCTAAACAGCGGCATATTAATATCACTCTGCCAGGCTTCACGATATTCCTGTAAACTCATTGCAAACAAATCATGCTTAAAATACTTAAGTGCCGACTCGCTCATATCCGGATGAGCATCAATGTGAATTAAATTGTATCTTTTAGTTTTATCGATCTTCTGAAACCAGCACCAAAGCGCCAGTCTATGATTGTCCATCACATAAACTTTCCCTTCATTCCAAAGAACATTGTCTTTAGATGAAGCTGAATCGCCACGATGAACAAGCGGAATTAAAAAACTCATTTCTTCTTCTCTTTTAAGTATAATTAACTAGTTATTTATATATTAACTCAGAAATTTAAAAGTAAATTACAAATTTGTGTTCGATATCCTAAACATCTTAGTAATTTCAATTATCTCTAATACATTATTCTAATCAGTTTTGCATATCTCGTTATTAGGAGATGATATGCCTAAACTTTATGAATACATGGGTCTTACTATATTTTTTTACTCTAATGAGCATGAACCAATTCATGTTCATGCAAGACAAGGTCAGACAGAGGGGAAAATAGAAATTTTTGTAGAATTTGGTAATGTAACAAGAGTAAGATATAAAGAAGTTTCTGGTAAAAAACCTTTAAGTCCCAAAAATAAAGAAAAATTTATTAGACTAACTTCTGCTTTGGCCGATGAGATTGTACAAAGTTGGATTAATTATTTTGTATTACATAAAAAAATTGTATCAAAAAAAATTACTGGAAAATTATGAGCAAGAAAATTCTAAAAATTAAATCTGCTATATACATTAAAAACTACGAATTACTTATTACTTTCCAAGACGGAAAAGAGGTCAATGTAGATTTTTATGACTTCTTAAAATCTTCAACTAATCCACAAATTAGAGATTATCTAATTTTAGAAAAATTCAAAGCTTTCAAGATTAAAGATCATGACTTACTTTGGGGAGACTTTGATCTTCTTTTTCCAATAGAAGATCTCTATTCTGGAAAAATATCGGCGTAACTCTCATTTCTTCTTCTCTTCCATTTCAGTCGGAAGTAATCTCATCTCTAAAGTGTAAGAAAAACCAAAAATTTCTCCTTCCCCCAAAGTCACTATCCCATTCTTATTTTCAAAATTCTTATCATGCTCCATCCCGTCTCCAACCCCATACCAAGGCTCAATACAAACAAATGGAACATCAGCTTTTGCCCAAATCCCCCAATAAGGAGTATTGGCATGAACTCGAATAACTTCACGTCTTTTAGTATCAACTAAATCTATATATTTTGATTTCAATTTTTTAAAAATCAGAGCATCGTCTTTAAACAAATTCTTAGTCACGCTAAGTTTTTGCTCTTTAAACTCATGAGGTGTGTTCCAATCAACTAATCCATTATTAAGCTGAAAGTACTCTTTCTCAGGTATTTCAAATCTAACTTCATAGTTTGCAATATCTTTGGTTTCAAATCCCGGATGAGCACCAATAGAAAAATAAATATCCTGACGATCAACATTCTTAACAAAATAAGAAACGACAACCTTACTGTCCTGGATCTTGTATCGAACTCTAAGCTCAAAACAAAACGGCCAGAAGTTAAAACTCTCCTGGGTTGCCTCAAGCAAAAACTCAACTTCCGATGTACCACATTCTGTGCACTTAAACTCAAAATCACGAGCGAAGCCATGTTGCGACATCTTGTAATTTTTGCCTTTTAAGTTGTACTCATCATCTTTGAGTCTTCCCACAATCGGAAATAATACTGGGGCAGAGCGATTCCACACTTTTTCATTACCAAGCCATAAGAGCTCACGATGCCACTCTTTCGAAAAAAGGCGCTTCATTTCAGCACCCTTGCTTGTGACTTGGACAATTAATGAATTACTTTCTATTTGGTACCAATCGCTCATAATACTCTAAGTATAAGTGGTGAGGATCTCTACTACAAAAGATTTTTAGCTACATATTCAAAAACTGACATTTATTCGATCTAGTGATAGCGTCAAAAGCGGAGAAATTCTATGGCTAAAATAAATCTCATTCACGACAATATTGGAAAAACCTTAACAATTCATTTTAGTGATGCCAAAGAAGAGTTTGTCTCTGAACTGACTGACGATGAGATCATAGTCATGAAGAATAAAGACGGTAAGGTTATCGGCCTTGAAATCCTACATTTCGATTATAATCCAGATGAAGGCATAAGCTTAAAAGTCGTTCCAAATTTAGCTTAAACCCAGTTTAAATTAATCATTAATCGAGTGATCTATGGCCAAAATCCTGCTATAATCCTCCCTATGAAAGTAATAGAACATTTAGAACTCGCTAAAAATCCTCTATTCAGTTACGAAATCGTCCCACCTCCAAGAGGTAGATCGGTTCAAGACATCATCGACATCGTCGAAACCCTAAGCCCGGTCAGCCCAGCTTGGATCGACGTAACATCCCATTCATCTTCGGCCTACTACAACGAAAAAGAAGACGGATCAATCGAACGCAAAATTTTCAAAAAGCGCCCAGGAACAATCGGCATTTGCGGAATCATCCAAAACCGCTTCAGAATCGACACCGTTGTGCATATGCTTTGCTTAGGTTTCACAAAAGAAGAAACAGAAGACGCTCTATTAGAGTTAAACTTCTTAGGCATCCATAATGTCCTTGCCCTTCGTGGTGACGGGCCAAACTATAAAAAAGAAATCTCAAAGAACCGTACGACAAATTATTACGCTTCAGATCTAGTTGAACAAATCAAAGACATCAATCAAGGAAAATTCCTTGATGAAATCGAAGGCGGATCAAAATTCGATTTCTGTGTAGGTGTTGCCGCTTACCCAGAAAAACACTTCGAAGCTCCCAACCTAAAACTAGATCTTTTCAACTTAAAGAAAAAAGTCGATGCTGGTGCAGACTACGTAGTCACTCAAATGTTTTTTGACAACAATCACTATTTCGAATTCGTAAGACAAGCTCGCGCAGCAGGAATCACTGTTCCCATTATTCCAGGAATCAAAATCCTAAAGAACGCGACTCAACTTACTTCGATCCCAAAAAATTTCTATATCGATTTCCCAGATGAACTGGTAGAAACAGTAACGAAAGACCCGAAGAATGTCGGCGAAATCGGAAAACGATGGGCAGACAATCAAGTGAAGGGATTACTAGAAGGTGGAGCTCCGTGCATTCACTTCTACATCATGAACGATACTAACAACGTTGTAGATATTGTAAAAAAATATCAAAAGTAAATAAAATGAAAAAACATTCAACTCTTATTGAACTCGAAAAAACTCTTTCAGAGAAAATCCTATTTCTCGATGGCGCCATGGGAACGATGATCCAAACCTATAAGCTTCAAGAAGAAGACTTCAGGAAAGGTCATTTTGAAAATCACCCAAGTGACCTCAAGGGAAACAACGATCTCCTGTCTCTGACAAGACCAGACGTCATCTATGCTATTCACACAGAATACCTGGAAGCCGGCGCTGACATCATCGAGACAAATACTTTTTCAGGAACAAGAATCGCGCAAAAAGATTACGATCTGGAACACGCGGTTTACGATATCAATTTCCAATCAGCAAAACTCGCTAAAAAAGCTTGTACTGATTTCATGGCAAAAAACCCAGATAGAAAGTGCTACGTTGCCGGCGCCCTAGGCCCAACAAACAGAACACTCTCAATGTCTCCGGATGTAAACAACCCGGCCTTTAGAACAATCACTTTCGACGAGCTAGTTCAAAACTACTACGAACAAGTGAAAGCTTTAATCGAAGGTGGAGCTGACATTCTTCTGCCAGAAACAACTTTCGATACACTAAACTTAAAAGCGGCCATCTTCGCTGTTGAAAAATTTCAGGAAGAAGTCCAAATAAAATTCCCGCTTATGCTTTCAGTAACAATCACTGATGCCAGCGGTAGAACACTTTCTGGACAAACGACAGAAGCATTCTGGAACTCTGTCCGTCACGCAAAACCATTATCGGTTGGATTAAACTGCGCCCTTGGTGCAAAAGAAATGCGTCCATACCTAGAAGAATTATCAAACATTGCTGACTGCTATGTGAGCTGCTATCCGAACGCCGGACTGCCTAACCCACTAAGCCCGACAGGCTATGATGAGACACCAGTGATGACTGCAAAGTTCGTTGGTGAGTTCGTTGATGCCGGCTTTATTAACATTCTTGGTGGATGCTGTGGAACAACTCCTGATCACATCAACGCTATTGCTAAAAAGTGCAGAGTAAAAAAACCAAGAATTAAGCCAGAAATCAAAAAAGCTACTAGGCTTTCTGGTCTAGAACCATTTACAATTGAAGTTACACACAACAAGCCTTTTTATATGGTCGGTGAACGCACAAACGTCACCGGCTCCCCTTTATTCGCAAAATTAATTAAAGCAGGAAATTTCGACGAAGCTCTCTCAGTTGCCAGACAACAGGTAGAAAACGGCGCGAACATTATCGACATTAACTTCGATGAAGGTTTACTCGATTCGAAAGCATGCATGGTCCACTTCTTAAATTTAGTAGCAAGTGAACCCGATATCTCTCGCGTCCCAGTTATGATTGACTCTTCTAAATGGGAAGTCATCGAAGCTGGATTAAAATGCGTTCAAGGTAAAGCGATCGTAAATTCGATTTCCTTAAAAGAAGGCGAAGAAACATTTCTTGAGCACGCCAGACTTATCCAACGTTACGGTGCTGCTGCCGTCATCATGGCCTTTGATGAACAAGGTCAGGCCGCAAGCCAAAGTGAAAAAGTTCGCATCTGTAAACGCGCTTACGACCTTCTGATTGAAAAACTAGATTTTGATCCGTGCGATATTATCTTCGACGCCAACATCCTAACCGTTGCAACAGGTATCGATGAGCACAACTCTTACGGAGTAAACTTCATTGAAGCCGTCAGAGAAATTAAAAAAGTCTGTCCAGGTGCACTGACGTCTGGTGGAGTTTCAAACCTTTCATTCTCATTCCGTGGAAACAATATCGTAAGAGAAGCTATCCACTCAGTCTTTTTATACCACGCGATTAAAGCTGGATTAGACATGGGAATCGTTAACGCCGGAATGCTTGGCGTATACGACGACCTAAACCCTGATCTAAAAGAAAAATGCGAAGCCGTGGTTTTAAACCTGCATGACAACGCAACTGAAGAACTATTAGAGCTGGCCGAAAAACTAAAAAGTCAAAATTCAAATAAAGCTGAAGTCAAAGTTGATGAATGGCGAAACTTCTCTCTGGAAGAGCGCATTTCATACGCCATGGTTAAAGGCCTAGATCAATACATCGAACTAGATACTGAAGAAGCTAGAAAAAAACTTGGTCGCCCGCTAAATGTTATCGAAGGTCCCCTAATGGACGGGATGAAAATCGTTGGTGGCCTATTTGGTGAAGGGAAAATGTTCCTTCCTCAAGTTGTTAAGTCGGCTCGAGTGATGAAAAAGGCCGTAGCTTATCTTGAACCTTTTATGGAGCAAGAAAAACTAGAGGCCAAAGAAGTTGTCCGCGAACAAGGTGTCTTCGTAATCGCGACTGTTAAAGGTGACGTTCACGATATCGGAAAAAATATCGTTGGAGTTGTTCTAGCTTGTAACGGTTATAAAGTGATCGATCTGGGAGTTATGGTTTCTGCTCAGAAAATTCTGGACGCTGCCATTGAACACAAAGCAGACATCATCGGTCTATCTGGACTTATCACTCCTTCATTGGATGAAATGGTTCACGTAGCAAAAGAGATGGAACGTCAGGGTTTTAAAGTCCCTCTTCTTATCGGTGGAGCAACAACTTCAAAAGCTCACACAGCTATTAAAATCGCTCAACATTACAAATCTCCTATGGCCCACGTTGGTGATGCTTCGTTAGTTATCGAAGTCTGCACAAACCTATTATCTCCAGAACGCAGAGACGCTTATGTTGCTCAAATGAACGAATCTTTCGAATCATTAAGACAACGTCACGCAAACCAAGCTCAGGAAAATGTTCTGATCCCATACACTGAAGCAAAAGCTCACGCGTTTAAAACAAACTGGAATGAAGTTGAAATTGCAAAACCTAACAAAACAGGAATTTTCAATCTAGACATCTCTCTTGAAGAAGTTGTCCCTTACATCGACTGGTCTCCTTTCTTCTGGACTTGGGAACTAAAAGGAACTTATCCAAAAATTTTGGGTAACGAAAAGTACGGACAAGAAGCTCAAAAGCTTTTTAACGATGCTCAACTTTTACTAAACCAGATCATTAAAAAACAAATCTTCAAACCTCAGGTATTGGTTGGTATTTTTCCAGCTTATTCACAAGGCGACGATGTTGTCGTAAATAATAAGACAACTCTTCACTTCCTTCGCCAGCAAAAAGAAAAACTTGGTGACGACGGAGTTTACCACTCCCTTGCCGATTTCATCGCACCAGAAGGCCATAACGACTACTTTGGTGGATTCGTTGTGACTGCCGGTCATGAAGTCGAAACTTTCGCTAAAAGCTTCCAGGATAAAAATGACGACTACTCATCTATCATGGTGAAGGCCATCGGAGACCGTGTCGCTGAGGCCCTGGCCGAACTTGCTCACAAAAAAGTGCGCGAGATTTTTGGTTACGGTTTAGACGAAAACTTATCAAACGACGACCTGATCAAAGAAAAATACAGAGGTGTACGTCCGGCCCCAGGATATCCTGCCTGCCCTGACCATACTGAAAAGCAAATCCTTTGGGATCTACTAGAGGCCGACGAGAGAACTCACGTAACTCTAACTGAAAACTTCGCGATGAATCCACCAAGCTCAGTTTCAGGATTTTACTTCAATCACCCTGAGGCAAAATATTTCAATGTCGGAAGTCTTGGACAAGATCAAATTGAGGACTATGCTAAAAGAAAGGGTCTCTCGAAAGAGTACATCGAAAAATGGCTTTCACCGAATTTAGGATATGAACCAAAATAAAGTTGAATATAAAAAGAACGTTACTACGATAGAAGAAGTCATCGAGCTTAAGGGCGAAGAATGGCGTGCGACTCTGGAATATGCCAGAGCCACTATTCCTGTAAAGTTTTTGTCTGACAGAAACCTCGTCCGCCTGACAAAGGGAGACGCGACTATTGCTCACACTGAAATGATGGTGAGACTTCTCTATCAAGATTCAAAAGAGCGCCCGACTGGATCATCCGCAGTGGAGTATTTCTTCCGCGTGATCGATCACTCCGAATACTCTCTCTATGCCTGGCTTAACGCCATTACCTATTTTACTGAATGGCTGAAGAAAGAAGGGCGCACGACTCCGTTTCCGAAAATGCTGGGTTATCTTCAATGTTGTGAAGACTCTCCTGAGAATAAGGATATTGAGCATAAGTTAGTGGATCTTGTAGAAGAGATGATCACGACGCATGGATTCGAAGGCTAAAAACAATTCAAAAAGCACAAATAAAAAAGGCTTCCCGAAGGAAGCCTTTTTTATATTATCTAAACACTCCTAAGAGTGAATTAATAACTAGTGAGCTGGAGCAGCTTCTGCAGCAGGTGCAGCTTCTGCAGCTGGAGCAGCTTCTGTAGCTGTAGTTTCAGTTGTAGTTGTTTCAGTTGCTGGAGCAACTTCAGTTGTAGCAGCTGGAGCTGTTTCAGTAGTTGTAGTTGTTTCTTCTTTTTTTGAACAACCGAAAGACATTGCAGATACAACAAGAGCAAGAACTAATAATTTTTTCATCTCAAATCTCCTAAAATTAATAACGATGATGACGTGTTACCGTGCACAATAATGATTACTAAATTTATATTACTTTTATGGTATTTAAGTCAACTGTCTTCGTAAAAAAAAGTGAAAAATATTTTGTCTAAACTGCCTGTAAAACTCCCTCTACTAAATCCGAGTAGCAAGTTGCCCCCCAAATAACGACTCTTTGTTCACACGTTTTTTCCCTCTGAGGATGATACTTTCTTGTCTCTTTTACTCCATTGAAAAAAGCTTCGAGTGTTGCCATATGAGATTTTAAAATCATTTCTTCATCACGGGTTAACCACATTTTTTGAATCTTCAATTGTGGACCAACTTGCGGAGTAAGGAGCGGATCTTTTTTAAAGTACTGATTAACCAGAGAAGTGAAAATTTCTTTGGCCTCTTCTTTCACGTTTTCCTTCTTATTCACTTCTGCCAGCCATGAAAAGCACTGCTCTTTATCGATCGAGTAAGTACCATTTTTATATTTAATCATGTTACGCATTAGTAAATTAGGAAGGATGTTTAGTAACAACCCGTGAGCTAAATTCGTATCAATTTCAATCTCTTGGATGTTCTTTTCTTTTTTACTAAGCGATTCAATAACAATTCTCTCGATCATTAATAGTCCGTCTTTCATAAATTCTCCGCGCGTTATTTACGCTGTTAAAGTTGTGACTCTTGTTTGTTTTTGGATTTGAGAAAGTTTCCATGTTTCGATTTTTCGTTTTAAAAAAACTTCTAAATCCTTGATGGCATCAGGACTTAATTTCATCGAACATTCAAAAGCAATGGCCTCTAATCCATCAGTTAGACCCATTTTCTCTTTCACTTTGCGATTAAAAATCTGGTACTCAGAAAGTTTCATCGTGCTTCCGTTAAAAAGCCTAAAAATTCTTGTAAGTTGAATCCCAGTGTCGGCCGAAATTTTCTTTAAAGTCGGTTTATTATTCAAAAGCATGTATTGATTTAAAATTGTCATTTGTAAGTCCATGAGTTCCTCCGTTATGACTCACTAAAGCATTACCTGTGCCAAAGAAAAATTGGTCTAACTGACGGAATTTATGAGAGAGAAATTCACAGTTTCAGAGAATAGTGTTCTCATATGAGAATGAAGTGTTTTAAAATAAGGACATCATGACTGAACTAAGAATCATCACAAGTAACATTCGATTTTCCAATCCTAGTGATGGCAGTCATGACTGGCCTAACCGGCTTCCATTACTCGCTGATCTTTATCAGAGTTTCAAACCAGATATTTTAGCGACACAAGAGGGACGTCAGATTCAAATAAAAGAATTGGATGATTCGATTCCTGATTTGGATTTAGTTGACTCTCACCGCTCATGGATTGATGAACGAATGTACCCGTGCTTGTTTGTAAACCTTCAAACGATTTCTGTTGAGAGGTCCGGAGACATCTGGCTTTCAAAAACTCCTCACGTTCCCGGATCAAAAGATTTTGATAGTGCTTTTCCCAGACTTTGCACTTGGGCAGAAGTCACAGTGAAAGTATCCGGTGAAAAACTTATGATCGTGAACACTCACCTCGATCATATTTTAAGCTCAACTCGTTTGGGCCAGATTCATGTGTTGATTAACGAAGTGAAAAAAATTAACGATCGCCCTTTGATGATCATGGGTGACTTTAATGAATCGCCATTAACTGAAGTCAAAAAAGATTTGATGGATGCTTTTGGATTAAAGGATCCGTGGATTGAAAAAAATTATGCTGAAGAAACAAGTCACCATGGTTTTTCTGGAACAAAAGCTGTGACGGGAGATCGTATTGACTGGATTTTAATGCCGAAGAATTTCGAGTGCACAAGTCTGGTTATGGATAAGCGCTCTATTGAGAACGTCTATCCATCAGATCACTATCCCTTATTGGCGACAGTCATTCCTAAATGAAGATAAGTCTCCATTCCTTTTTTCGTATTTTCTAAAATATCAGCACTCGGCTTCCACTTTCCTTTTTCACCAACAACGATCACTGTTGATCCGCCAAATAAGAAATAACCTTTTTCTTCACCGCGGGCAAAAGCTCTGCCTTTATCAAGTGGTTTTGATTGAATAATTTTTCCAACACAAATAGCACCGACTTCGATGTAAGCAAGCTTTCCGAAATTCACAGTGTCGATAATCGTTACGTGTCTTTCGTTAGTGATTAAAATATCTTGTTTTGATTTTAGCGCCAATGGATTCACTGAGTGATAAAGTCCACTTACTCTATAGTCATCTACAATACTTCCGTCATCTGGGTAGTGATAGCGGTGATAATCAACCGGACAAAGACGAGCTAAAAGCAGCGGCCCATCTTCAAAAGTTTTTTCCCACTTCGTGTTGGCCAGAAGTGCCTTAGGTTTTAAATTGAATCCTTTAACCGGAACAGTTTCATCGTCTCTAACGCTTTCATAGCCGAAATAACGGGCTTCACTAAATGCGGCCATCTCTTGAGGGGCCTGTACGATTGGACGTCTTCCTGGGCGGAAACGACGGATAAAAAACTGATTAAAAGAAGAGTATGGAGATTTTTCTGATCTTCCATCTTCAGGAAGATAATCTTCCATTTTAATATTAAATTTTTTAATAAACGGTGCGACTTTTTGCTGACTTAAAGGAAAGTCTTGAAGCGCTCCATAAAATTTGCTGAGCGGCGCTTTGCAGATAAGTGTCGATAAACTCTTTCCGCTAGTTGATTCATAAAGCCATTCGATGAACTTGTCACCATAGACCATTTCAATGTCTTCTTTACCTGTAACACGATTAAAAAATTTAATTTCCATAATGGCCTCTTGATCAAAAAGTCTTCCGGGATTATATCTATAGAGTACATTCGATGCAAGGAGGAGTTCATGATGAAGTTAAGTCTTTTAGTCGTTTTATCAATGGCCTTTGCCAGTCCAGCGTTTTCACAGCAGGCAAAACCCATAAAAGAAGCCTCAATGCTGATTGAGAGCGAAAGAAATTCGATTAGTGTATTTCAAAATACGGCAGATTCCGTAGTCAACGTTTCGAACCTGAGAAAGACTAAAGGTTTTTTCGATATGGATGCAACCGAAGTTCAGGCCGGAATGGGTTCTGGATTAGTTTGGGATAGTGCCGGTCATATCGTGACGAACTACCATGTTGTTGAAGGCGGAGATGCTTTCATCGTTTCTTTCCGTGAAGATAAAAAACAATACCGCGCGAAGCTTGTTGGTGGTGATCCAAAAAACGATCTCGCTGTTTTAAAGCTTGAAGAAATTCCAAAAAATTTAAAATCAATTCCTCGTGGTGATTCAAAAGGTTTATTAGTAGGACAAAAAGCTCTGGCGATCGGTAACCCTTTAGGACTTGATCACACGTTAACAACTGGATCTGTTTCTGCTCTTGATAGAAAGATTAAAGGTTACGGTGGTGTTTCGATTAATGGAATGATTCAAACGGATGCTTCCATTAACCCGGGTAACTCTGGTGGAGCTTTATTAGACTCACAAGGAAGATTAATTGGGATCAATACAATGATCTTCAATGCCGGTGGATCTCAAGCAAGTGCGGGTCTTGGTTTTGCGATTCCAGTCAACATTGTTAAAGATGTTGTCCCTCAACTTATTCAATACGGAAGAGTGAATCGTCCGGGACTCGGAGTTGCGGTTTTAGAAGAGCAATATGCTGCTCGTTTTGGCCTACAAGAAGGTGTCATGGTGAAGTTTGTTGATCCAAAAGGTCCTGCTTCAAAAGCTGGTCTGCAAGGTATTACGAGAGACCGCCGTGGACAGTATTATATTGGTGACGTGATTGTAGGAATCAATAACGATGAAATTAAATCATATGATGATTTATACTCAACAGTTAATAAATATAAAATTGGCGATAAGATTAAAGTTAAAATCATCCGCGATGGAAAACCTAAACTGGTAGACATCACTCTAGTTCAAATTTAAATATTAAAGTTCTTTTGTAAAAGCCCTGATAGATGCATATCTGCAGGGTTTTTCTTATGAAGGACACCTTCAGAGTCAAGCAGCCAGATCTCATCGACAACATCTTCAACTAAATTTAAATCGTGAGTGCTAAAAAACACTCCCATCTTCTTTTCATGGCTGATGATTTTTAGAATCTTCATCAATTCGATTTTCGAAGGGATATCAAGATATGTTGTAGGTTCATCAAGAAACAAGTAACGAGGCCCTTGGACTAAAGCACGTGCCAGAAGCACTTTTTGTTTTTGCCCATCACTTAGGTCAGAAAAGTATCTGTCGTAGATTGATTCAATCTTTAAGAGCTTAACAACATCATCCATTGTCTGATTATCATTTTCAGATAGCCCACCCCAGAAGTTTGTATGTGGTGATCTGCCTAGTCTTATTAACTCTTCAACTTTTAGAAAGTCTGCCTGGATTTTATCAGTTAAAACCACGGCCATGATTTTTGCCATTTCTAGATTGGAAAATTCATTAACTGCCTTACCGTCGATTTTAAACTCACCACTGATTGGTGGATTAATCGTCGTCATGGTTTTTAAAAAGCAGCTTTTCCCTACTCCATTGATTCCCATTAGAGCAATCAACTTCCCTTCTGCAATTTCGCCTTCTAGGTTTGAGAGAACTACTTTGTTGTTAAAACCTACTGAAAGGTTTTTAAATTCAATCACAGCATTCTCCTTTCTTTATACAAGTAGATTGCAATTAAAGGAGCTCCAATTAATCCGAGAATCGAATTGGTTGTCAGCGAGTATGGACTTGTGATGATTAAGATGAGTTCTGTAAATAATGCGAGAATACTTCCCACTAGAAAGACCGCTGGCATAACTAAGCTGATATCACTTCTTTTAATAAATGATCTCGCGATATGAGGAGCGATGATTCCAATGAAACCAATTGGCCCACAATAAGCTGTTACAATCGCAACCAGGTATGAGCAAATTAAAATCAAGATGATTTTAAAGGTGCGAACATTGACTCCCATGCTTTTTGCGTAATTTTCACCAATGATAAATTGATTTAATTTCTTAGGAAGAAATAACATTGAAACTAGGCCAATCGAGGCCAGTGTTACAAACAATGGAAGTTCAACAATCGTTAAGCCCTGAAAGCTTCCCATCGACCAAACTAAAAAATTTTTTACTTGCAGACTTGGAGTCATACTTACGAGGATGCTTATGAAACTTGAAGTAAAATTCGCAATTAGTAATCCTAAGATTAGTAAACTGATGCGGCTTAAGTTCTTTTGAACTAAAAATCCTAAAATTAAAAAAACAGCAAGTGCACCCAACATCGCCATGACTGGTTGGCTGATTTCAACTAAACCAGCAGGGATAAAACTTGCTCCCATAATGGCAATGGCCACACCTAAACACGAACCAGCATTAATCCCTAAAAGATCTGGGCCGGCTAATGGGTTTTGGAAAAAGACTTGTAACAAAAGTCCAGATGAAGCAAGCATTCCGCCGGCCATGATTGCGACAATTATTTTAGGAAAACGAAGCTGCCATAAAACGACTTCATTGCTTAAAGTGAATCCAGCATCGCCATAAGCAAACAGAACCAGCGACAGTAGCCCTGTTATCAATAAAAAACTAAATATCGTAATTAATGGTCTCATTTTAATTCTTTATACCAAACTAGCTTCGGGTTGAGGTTTTTTTCTGGATGAAAAATACTATAGAGATCCTTTAATAAAAGATCGGGTCTTGAGAGACCTGTTTCCCAGTAGTCGTTAAATCCAGCAGCATTGAGCAATTTGTTATTATTATAAACTGAAATCTTACTAAAACGATTATATCTTGGGTCAGCTGTGATCTTAGTCTTATTTTCCCAGGTATTTTGTGAAAGCCAGATCTGTGGGACTTCTTTCATGGAAAGGACATTTTCTAGAGGAAAGTATTGAGTCTCGGGATTTTTGCGGTCTAATAAAAGAGTTCCGCCGGCATCATTGATTAAGATGGCCAGGTCACTAAGCCCACCACACGTTGCCCACTTTCCATTTTGAATGTCACCAACCAGGATGACTGGTTTGGTTTTCTTGATTTCATTTTTTATTTTTAAGTAATTAACTTCGATATCTTTAAAGATCTTTTGAGCTTCCAGGTCTTTTGAAAAAAATAATGCTGAAAAAACAATCCACTCTGCTCTTGCTAATGGATGCTGCTCTTGAAAGTCGCGGTTAAGAACGATCGGGATCTGAAGTTGTCTTAAATCATTAAGTCTTTTCTCAGAAGAGATGTTCGCAGCATAGGCCATCACCAGATCGGCCTTAAGAGAGATAAGCTCTTCAGGATTCATCTGATAATTAATATTTCTGATATTTTGAGCACGAAGAGTCGGATCAAAAATATAATTTACTCCCTGAAAACCAATTAATGTTTTTTCCAGAGAGAAGACTTTTAAAAAAGGAATATGAGTGGTCGAAGTTGCGACAAAGCGCTCAACCTTAGAAGACATAACTGGAAGTTTCGTCGTACAACTAAGTTTTTTATCAGTCACAATAAAATGATCATTAACAGAATCAACAATTTTAAAATCTTTATAATACTTAATAAAAAAGAGTTTAGCGTAACGAGGTTTATACTCACTCATGGGTTTTTGAGATTCACAATCAAGCGCCATTGCTGTCATCGTCGTGAATAAACCCAAAATAAGTAAAATTGATTTCATCTAAAAAGTCTAAGCGCCCTCATTTTTATTGTAAAGCTTCATACTTTCCCTATAATAGGTTCAAGATAAAAATCTAGTGAAGTTGGTGAGATTCCAACGCTGTCCCGCAACGGTAAAGCCCGATCCATTTTTATCTCTTATTTACCCCGAGGAGGAATCATGCTTGAAAAGAATCTCACGCACCTGGCCCTTATTGCCTTAACTCTTACCACTCATTCAATTGCTCACGCCGATGACTCAACAATCATAGTTACGGCCGATAGAATTAAGAGCTCTCTGGATAAATCCCCTTCTGATATTAAAGTTTTTGAAACAGAAGAAATTTCTAAAGCGACATCAATTGCTGACTTACTCAGCACTCAATCAGACATAAAGGTGGCCCAATCAGGACCACTCGGCGCCAATACAAGTTTATTTCTTAGAGGGAGTGATTCATCTCACACTCTAGTGATCATTGATGGAATTATCATGAATGATCCAAGTAATCCAAATCGCCAGTTTGACCTGGGACGATTGAGTCTTAACAATGTTGAGCGCATTGAAATTTTAAAAGGCTCTCAAGGGTTGTTATACGGGTCTAATGCTATTGGAGGAGTGATCCTGATCACTTCTAAAAAAGGGCAGAATAATTTTTCTGGATCAGCACTAGTTGATTATGGAACATTCGATACTTTCAGCAGCGCTGTAAACGTCCAGAAAAAAGTAAACAATACGGCAATGAGTTTTGGTATTGATCATTTAAAGACCAAAGGATTTTCTGCAGCGAATGTTAA
Source organism: Bacteriovorax sp. PP10 (assembly GCF_035013165.1). Lineage (NCBI taxonomy): Bacteria > Pseudomonadati > Bdellovibrionota > Bacteriovoracia > Bacteriovoracales > Bacteriovoracaceae > Bacteriovorax > Bacteriovorax antarcticus. The sequence goes on along the minus strand of NZ_JAYGJQ010000002.1, from coordinate 57,996 downwards.
TGTTAATCCAAATGCTGATGATGACGGACAAAAACTGACGACAGTTAGTGCAGGATTAAATCAAGGCCTTGGTGAAAAAAGTGAAGTGGTTCTTAATTACCGTGGTGTATTTGATGAGGCCGATCTGGATAAAGGTGGTGGAGCTGGACAAGATGATCCTAATGACTCACAAAACTCAGAAGAGCATTACCTAAAAGCAGGTTACAATTACAATTGGTCGGAGGGTGAAACACAACTAAGCCTTACAAGAAGTACGCATCATAGAACATTAAGAGTTCTTCCTGATACCGCCAATCCTGCTTCTTCTGCTGTAACTTCTAAAGGTGATATCAACGCAGTTGCGATTAATCACACTCAATACACGACAGACAGACTGACTCAAAATATAAATCTGGATTATCAACACGAAGAAGATCAACTTAAAAACTCTAACGAGAACACCAGTTTGTTTTTATATAACAGGTATGAAGTTGATACTAATATTTACAACCTGGGTGTCAGAGTCGATAGCAATCAATCTTTCGGTGAACACTTAACTTATAAAGCGGCCTACTTACATAACTTCGACCCTGCTCTACTAAAGATGAGTTATTCTACGGGATTTCGCGCTCCAAGTTTAAATCAATTATATGACCCGACTTATGGAAATAAAAATCTTACCCCTGAAGAAAGCCAGTCAGCTGAAGTTGGTTTTGAAATCCCATTTGTTATTCATGTGAATACAGCGACACTTTTCTATACTGAAATCGATAATCGCCTAAGTTATGATCCAGTCACTTTCGTTAATCAAAACCGCGGCAGAGCTCGCATTATTGGTTTTGAAAACGTTTTCGATACGACTCTTTCTCCTGATATGAATTTAGGAATCGCAACCACATGGATGAGTGCTCGTGACTTAACAGCAAAACAAAAGCTCGCACGCCGTCCGAACTTCAATGCCAAAGTAATCTTCAATTACAAACAAGAAAAGCACGCAGTGACTGTTGAAGGAGATTTCACAGGAAAAAGACCTGACGTCGACAATCTTGGAAACACTGTAAGCTTGGGTTCAAATATCGTCTTCAACATGAATTACAGTTACAACTTCACTGAGAAGTTTTCATCGTATGCAAAAATCAGAAATATATTGAATAAGGATTATGAAGATATTTATGGTTATGGGACGGGTGGCAGATCTGCCACCCTTGGTCTCAAATATATCTTTTAATTAAGTCATGTTCGGGTCCATTGCATCTCTCACGCCCTGACCGATAAGGTTCAGAAGTGTTAGTACAATGAACAATGCAAGCGACGGGTAAAATGCCAGCCACCAAGCGATCGTGTAGTTCTTTTGTGCTTGAGCTAGAAGCTCTCCCCAACTTGGTGTTGGAACCTGTAAACCAAAACCCAGGTAATCAAGAGCAGCAAGGCCCACGATTTCTGCTGCAATTGTAAAAGGTGCAAACGTAATAATTGGTGTCAGTGAGTTTGGAAGGATGTGCTTAAAAATAATCTTGAAGTTTGAAGCTCCAAGAGATCTCGCGGCCTCAACGAATTCACGATTTCTATTCTTTAAAAACTCTCCGCGGATATAATACGAAATCCCGATCCATGCAAAGATACATGAAATCATGACTAGCATAAAAAGCGACGGCGAAAAGATAGAGATTAAAATAATCAATAAGAAGAACTGTGGAACTGTACTCAGGACTTCAACAATTCTTTGTCCAACAAAGTCGACCTTCCCACCGAAGTATCCCATTGTCCCACCTAGAATTGTTCCAATAACTAGTGAGATAAACCAAACGGCAACAGCGTAAGTGATACTGTATTTGAATCCATAAAGAAGTCTTGTGAAAACATCTCTTCCACGGTCATCAGTCCCAAAGTAATTTGTTTCACTTGGTGGTGATGGGTACGACTCTACTTTTGAGTTACTTTCAAACGGATCCCATTGAACGATTGGCCATAGAGAGTAGTCTCCCTTGTCCATTTTTAGTTCTCTGAAATTCACATCGATTGTATCTGTGATGCCAAAATCTTCGGCAGAGTATTCTTTAAACATCGGGAAATAACTAACTCCATGGTACTTCACGTACAACGGTTTGCTGTTAGCTAAAAATGGTGAAAGAAAAGTAGCGCAGATAAGTATGAAAAGAATCACTGAAGAATAAACTGCAGTTTTACTTTTTCTAAAAATTTTCCAACGTTTACGACTTAACTCGTTTTTTAATAATCGTTCTATCATTTGAAATCAATCCTTGGGTCAACAGCAACATAGGCAAGATCGCTCAGTAAATTTCCAAGCAGCATCAGTACACTTTGAATAAAAATCAATCCCATAATGACGTTGTAGTCCCTTTGAAGAATTGATTTGTAACTAAGAAGACCGATTCCATCTAACTGGAAAATACTTTCTAATAGAAGTGATCCGGCGAAGAATACTGAAAGAAATCCACCGATACCAGTAACGATCGGGATAAGGGCATTTCTAAGAGCATGTTTCAAATAAATCATTTTCTCAGGAACACCTTTTGCTCTAGCTGTACGAATGTAGTCTCTTTTAATTTCATCTAAAAGAGAGTTCTTCATAAGCATAGTTAAAACGGTAAATGATCCGATCATATAACAAATTAATGGCAGGATAAAATGGTGAACGCGATCTACGATTTTTCCCCAAAGAGTCAGGTCGTAATAATTGTCTGAATATAACTCTCCCATCGGAAACCAGTTGAAGAAACTTCCACCGGCGAAATAAACGATGAGGAGAATGGCGAGCATGAATCCAGGAATTGAATAAAACACAAACAATAGGAAGCTTGAGACGTAGTCGAAGGCTGTTCCATGTTTAACTGCTTTTAAAACACCCAGGACCACACAAACCAGATAGGACATGATTAGTGAGATAACCCCGAACTGTATAGACACCGGGAATTTGCTGGTAATAACGTCGAGAACCGGTTCTTCATAAGTGAAACTTTCACCGAAATCTAAACGTGAAATATTCTTTAACCAGATCCAGTAACGAACGTGAACGGGTTTATCGAAGCCGTATTGTTTCTTAAGCGCTTCAATAACTTCCTGACTAACACCGCTACTTTTATTGTTGCCGCCTGCACCTTCATGACCCATTCCACCGAATTTCATTTGCTGAATTCGTTGTTCAATAGGACTTCCAGGAGCAAGGTTAATGATTGCGAAAGTTACGATCGTGACCCCAAGCAAAGTTGGGATCATGATCAATATTCTTTTTAAGATATAAGTAAACAAGCAGAACCTCTAATTATTTTGAAAGCCACCAGTATTCTGAACCAACACCATATGTGTATGTATCTTTTTCTCTACCTACACGATTTGAGTGAGCATAGAATCTATACTTTCCGTTAAATAAAAAGATGTATGGAACGTCAGCTGCGATTGTTCTGTAAACTTCGCGAAGCTTTGTGATTCTTGTTTTTTTGTCCATGATGACACGAGATTCATCAATTAACTTATCTACTTTTGGATTGCTGTAACCAACAAAGTTTGAACCTGAGTTCTTGATAGAATCAGAGTGCCAGATTTGTTTTGGATCCCAGTCAACATCTCCGCCACCCCATGCAAGGCGAACAGCTTCGAATTTTCTTTCATCAAGAAGTTTAATGAATGCGTTCCACTCAATAACTTTTACCTGAACATCAACTCCGGCCTTTTTAGCGTCTTCCTGGAAAGTCGTTAAGTATTTTACGAAATCCGGAAGTGGCTCAAGGATTGTGAAACTAAGTTTTACTTTTTTACCATCAATCATTTTATCAAGGATTTTATCCCCATCTGTATCTTTCCATCCGTCATCATTTAATTTCTTAAGTGCTGCTTTTGGATCGAAGGCAATTGGCTTCACTGATTGGTCAGCGTAATCACTTTGTAAGTAAAGTGGACCTGTAGCTGGAATAGATAGACCAAAAAGAAGTTTTTTGATCATCTTCTCTCTGTCGAATAATTGAACAAGTGCTTCTCTTGTTTTAACAGATTTAAAAATTGGGTTTGTCAGGTTGAAACCTACGAAAGCAAATCCACCTGGCTGCTTATTTTCAGTCTTCACTTTATGAACAGTCTTTCCCCATTTAGGTCCAACAGCTTTTTGAACATATTCATCTGGCTGAAGACCAAGATAATCGATATCGCCATTTTCAAGTGAACGAATAGCAATCGTTGGGTCCTGGATAAATCTCATAGTGATAGTGCTAAAGTTATACTTCCCTTTGTTTAGTGGAAGAGTTCTTCCCCACCAATTCGGGTTAGCAACTAATACAATTCTTTTTGCACGGTCGAATTCTTTTAACATGTATGGACCAGTTCCAACTAATGTTCTGTTAAGAATTTTTTCCTGCTCTTTAGAAGGATTTGCATATAAATGCTTTGGAACAACTGTCAGACCTGCCACAACTGTAAAGTTGTCGAAGTAAGGAGTTCCAACTGTGAATCTGATCTTGTTAGGTCCAACAACTTCTGCCGACTTAATGTTTTCATAGTAAGGCTTTAAGTGAGCTGTTTTGTATTTATCTTTTGGATCGACGATCGCATCGAAAGAAAACTTAACGTCTTCGATTGTTAATGGTTTACCATCGTGCCACTTCACTCCATCTCTCAAAGTGAATTCAAAAGTTTTTCCGTCTTTAGAAATTGTCCATTCTTTTGCAAGAGCAGGTTCCCATTCTCTCGTATCAAGATTTCTTGTCAGAAGAGAATCCATAATCATGGTCTGAACTTGAGTTGCGTAAGCATCTGTAGAAGACAACGCATTCAGAGTTGTTGGGGCCTGATCGATGTTGATTTTAAAATCTCCACCAATTGGAGCTGTTGGGTTTCCAATCGCCATGGCCGCATTCATTGCACCAAGGAGAATTGAAAGAGTAATAATACACTTTTTCATAGTATTTCCGCCTTTTAAAAAATTAATACAGCTTAGAATAGAAGTACCCTGAGTTCAATTATTTTTTGAAGTACAGGTTGGAGTCCAGAGACCATCTGTCGAGTGTAAGATTCTCATCTTTAAGCTTATATTGTTCAAGCTTTTGATCGATCTCGTCGCGGCGGCGTTCTAAATCTTTATAAGACCTTAGGGAGAATGTTTTATCTTCGTCCAGAGCATGGACTTCTTTTTGCCATTCTTGTTCTAACTTGTCGCGGAGTGTCTGATAGCGTGCATTGATCGCTCCGACTCTGTCCATGTGGGCCTGAATTTCTTTATTTTTTAGTTCCATCTGACCTTGGACTGCCATGCGTTTTTTGATAAGTATACCAACCACTTCACGGCCCATCTTCACATTATTTAAAAGGTCTTCACTGAAGAATTTAAAATAGGCACCTGTCGTAAAATATAAACTGCGTTCACAGAATTTCATGTCGGGAACTTTTAATAGAATATAATCAGCAGTTCTGCCGATCACGTAACTCTTGCATTTTTTGGTATCGTTTTTTTCATCCCAGAATTCAATCTTGTCTTTCACGTTGATGTACTTCACGTTATCGAAATCCACTTTCACGCGAACGACTGAAATATCATTATTGATTTTTGAAATGCGACCGGAAAAAAATCCGTCTTCTGATAATGCAGCAAACGCGCTGGTTGATAATAACCAGATTGTAAGCGGCAGGATTTTGAAAATAGTTTTCATAATCCTATTATCAGGAGTCTTTGGATTTTCGTCTATGAGGAAGATTATACTTGAGTTTACTGCTTAAGTTTTAACAAGAAATAATTTGACTGGTCTTCTGCCTGGTAAAGCAGAACTTCAAATTGTCCAAGCGACGCCATAACGTCTTTAAGCTGGTGCGGGTCTTTCAGAACAACCAGGCCATTTTTATTCTTTAGGTTTTTAAGAATTTCGCGGTCGCGGTTTAGGTCATCACTGAAAACGATATTTGTTTTCGCCCCTAGTTTCTTAGATGTCTTTAATCCCTTCGTCGTTAGAAGCGATGTAGAGAATTCATCCATTTTGCCAGTTGAGAAATATGAAAGGTCTGATGTATTTTCCGGAACGTGGTTGAGAACTTCATTCCAAAACAAAGCGGTAGCATCTCTTCTATCAACAGTCGTCGTATCTGCAGCTTTTGGGCTTCTAGAGTTTTTAATTCCAGACAGCGCTTCATACCTTCCCGCAGGAATGGCCTTTCTCGTTTGCGATGAAAGTGCAAAAGGAATAGAGAGTACGAAAAAAAATGCGATGATGTTAACTGTCTGTTTCATTTGTTTGTTCTTTAAGTAGCCCCATCTCTACGTCGATATATAAGTTTAGTGTTTCGAAAAGTTTTTCCAGTTCTCTAACATAAGAATGCACTTTATCTTCCATACGATTAGGCATGTCCTGTGTATGGTTCAAGTACCAGCGCATTTCATCGACGAGACTGTAAAACTGATCCAGTCCTGCGATAACTTCCTGTCCACATAACATCAGGTCTCTAATCGTTGATGATTCATAACGATTATTGAACACTGCTGGAAAATGGTCTCTGGAGCGCTTAAGTGAAAATTCGTACATGTATTCTGGAGATCGGTATTTGATTCGCTCAAATAATCTTTTGGCATCAAGCTTTAGTAGCATGAGCATACGTTGCGTTTCTTCACTAATTTTTATCTTCATAGAGTCATTATAATTCTTAGTTTGAATTTGTCATAGACGGTAATTTCGATCTTCTTCCACCTGGCCATTCCACCGTGGGAGCTGCATTCCTGTCTTTGTAAAATTCTACTGCCACTGTCATTGCCACTTGCTTGATGTTCAGTGGAAGCTGAAAGTAACGATAAACGTTTTTCTGTTCAAACTTCAAAGCGTTTTCTATCTCAGAAAACGAACTCACATCATAGACCATAACTTTACCAGAGGCCATGGCACTATCAAGAAAATTTTTGCGAATTTCTTTGAAGGCAAACGCAGATGCAAAATCGTTTCTCACTACTATTACATGGCTCTTTTTACCTTTATCAATGCCTTGAAGGTCTTGAGCTTCAATGGGTAATAAACTTATATTAATCTTAGCTAGTACTTCTGCTAATACATAATACGTATTATCCAGCTCAGCTTTGGTTTGTAGGTAAAAAAGATAATTTATTGTTGGGTTGTTGTTTTCACTCATGCCATTTTTATCGGCATTTCCCAATTAAAAATTACTTTTTAATACCTGACAAAAACTTTTTGGCGTCTGGATTTTTCCAGCTTTCCAATCGCTGCAATGAACATCATTCCAACTATCAGAGATCCCAGGAAATTCGCCATTGCTCCACCTGATCCACCCGAGTTTTTCGATATGTCTTCAATCGATCCACAAGCTGCTACTTTCTTTTCTGAAGCTGCTAAAGGTGAAACATAGCCTGTGGCCTGTCTGTTTATAGTCTCATCCATCAAGGCGTTCATTCCCTGAATATCATCAGACTGCAGTCTTGAAACTGATCCCAAGCTTGCGGCCATAACTGCGCCACTATCTGAAGAGTGATCTAAACCAATTGTATGTCCAATTTCATGTAAAATTGTTGTTCTTAAACTGTTGGCATAGTTTTGACGAAGATAACTAATGCTTCCGTTCAAAATAATAACTGTCGATTGAAAGAAAGTTCCCTGATTATATCTAATAGTGATGGCCAGAGTTCTTGAAGGATCGTATCCCGTCTCAGTTCCGAAATTATCAGACCAGCGGATATAATTTCCTGAATAACTTGATGTATTTTGAACTGCACTCATTTCCCAAATATCTTTACCAACAGCACTTTCCCATTCAGCAACCGCTGAGTTGGCAAGACTTTCAAGCATCGCTGAATCACTTGCAACAGCAGCGAATTTGTTCATTTTAATTGGGAAACTTGCCCAATAAAAACCATTTTTAAAGTCTGATGTGAATGAATATGCTTCCGCTTTTGAAATAAGAGTTGTGACGAAGAAAATGGCCATTAGCGAGAGGGGGAGAATACTAATGGCCAATTTTTTTGTGTGCTTCATTTTACTTCCTTGTAAAAATATTCACTATTAACTTCTTCCCATCCTTGGAAAGATTTTAAAAGAATTTATAGTTTTGAAAATACAGTTGCCGAACATAACCAGACATCATTTGCTTCGAGTGTATAAATCTCTCCGCTCTTGAATTGTACTGGCCCGTCTTTAGCGACCTGGATCTTCTTGGAGATTATGTTATCTCCTTTCAATGTCTGTATAATTTGGAAATCAACTTCGACTTTGGGTACTAATGCTTTTGAATCAACTTCTTCTACATTAGTTACAGTAGCGATATATTTTTCAGGACAAGAAAGATTAAAAGCCGTCATTGATTGTGCTTCCTGCACCCCTATGATGGTAAATCCTAAACCAAAAATCATGACCATCCCTAGTCTAGTAATTTGCTTCATCCTAAAGCTCCCGATTTAAATATTCTTCCTTGAGGTAACCGTACTTGGTTGGAAATCTTCCTGATCTCCTACTTAGATACATTGCACTCTTAATGCCAAGACCGCCAAAATTGTAACACCTTGATAGCCAGAATCAAGCCTCAAGTCCTAGTGACGAAAGGACACTTAAACCGACCTTTTAGGTGTCAAAAGAAAATGTCAGATTCAAATTTTTGACCTCATTACTTTTTTACACGGGCTATGAGGCACTTATACAAGCAGATAACACTCAAGATTTTTTAATTAATAACCGACTAATACGGTATGAAAACAATCACAAAAATTGCTTTAGTCGGTTTATTCAGTTTTACAACATTCCAAGCGATGTCTAGGGAATATGTAAATGAAATTGGAATATACACCAAAGATGAATTCATTCTTCGCCAACCAGCTCAGACAGCGGAGATCATGGATCAGTTTCAGAAAGAAGCTCCTGAGAAAAACATCATCATCTATATACACGGCCGTGGACGTGCAATTGACGAGAAGTGGGACACCCTAAAACCATTAGAAGATACATACAACGCTAAGATAATTATGTTTCACTGGCAGTCGTGGTCATCTATGACATCGAGACCTACTGATAAGGCCTCGGATGCGATTGATGAGCTCGCTGAAGTCTTTAAACAAATTAAAGATTATAAAGAAGCAAATCCGGAAATCTTTCAACATAAAAAGATCTCTCTGCTAACTCACAGTATGGGAAATGTCGTGTTCCGTGATTATGTTGAAAAACATTATAAACATGATCTTAATGATGCTGCCGGACACCCTCTCTTTAATACCTGGGTTTCAGTTGGAGCAGACGTCGGCCTTACTGATCACAAAGATTGGGTAGCTGCTATTGATTTCGTTGGAAAAAAATACATTACAATGAATGATGGAGACTTCGTATTGAGATCATCTTATATGCTAGATCTCAAAGCTCTTAAACCACAATACTACAAACTTGGACTTGGTTTTAGAGACCTGCACTTAACAAAAAAAACCATTGCTAAGTACACTTCGCCAGATACAACCTATATTGATCTCTCGAAATCTCTTAGTACACACCATAGATATTTTGATTCAAAAACAGTTCTTATGTATAAAGTCTTCAATCCGATTTTAAATGGTGAAGACTTTAAACCAGAATACTTAGGTGTAAAATTTAAAGAGTTTAACGGGAATATGTTTTACGTGAACGACTAGTAGGCCGTTTTTTTGTAAACAGTCTTAGTTGTCGTTAGGACTTTATCATACCAGTTATAGATCGTGCCCAACTCTTGAAGATCACCAGTTGTTGTTGACGTGTATTTATTCACGGCCCTAACTGGAAGTAAGAACTTTGGAATCCCTGGGTCTCTTTTGTATGTAACCTTTGCTTCAAGTACAAGAACGTCACCTTCGAAAATTCCTCTACCATAGGCCGTCACATCGTTGTCGTCCTGGACAACCGTGAAAACGTTATCTAGAAGCAATGTATGAGTTAATGGACGGGATAAAACAGAAACCTCATCACAACCTCTTTGAGCGAGCACTACGCTCTCTCCATTCTTATCTTGATAAGTTCCACTTAAATCAGGGCATGCAAAAGCTTGAGCTGATAATAGAGCCCCAAAAATTAATACTAGTTTTTTCATTATTTTACTCTTCTGTAAGTTATAAATTCAGTGGCAAGCACTGAACCATCTTCCTTGAATGGAATGATTTTTTCTACGAGATTATTAAACTTGTCGACTCTATAAGAAGTCAACCAACGAACAGGAAGATCGAAATCATTGTGTCCACCCCAATCCATGCGGATGTCGACAACCAACTCTTCTACCGTATATGAAACTTTTGCATAAGCAGTAGTACTGCCTTCGCTTTCTAAAACTCTCTCAACATTATCTGCGATCAGAGTTGTTGAACCATCTTCATCAGACCATGTTGTATCAACGCAACCATTTTGAGTAATGGTACGAACCAACTCAGAATCTGCATCAAAAAATTTCCCGGTAATATTTGGACAAGCAAATGCATTTATTGAAAAGGCTAAGGCAACTAATGTGAAGATCGCTTTCATTTTATTCCGCTACTTTTAAACTCATCTCTTTACGAAACGACGTTAAACTAATTGAAGAAATTTCAATCAGGCAGTAGATGATAGCAATACAAAGAACAGAACTTAAAACGATTTCCATAGATCAACTCCTTGACGCTGCGTACACGATCCTGGTGTACAATTCTATGAACTTTTTTATTTAAGAATATTTAATCACTGGTGTAGTGAGCGTGACAAACAAAAAGGGCCCCGAAGGGCCAAATTGTAAGAGAAAGATAAGTTTTCTTATAGTTTTGAGTAAGAATCTGTCAAAGAGTAGATAACTTGATTTTGCGAGTTATAAACTGACATTACAGCAACGACGTCACCCGAATTACTTTTTGTGTACACCATTGAAAAACGTTTCGCGATATATTCAGATGGCATCTCTGGTGGAGCTGGTTGTTTGTATTCAAACTTTCCTTCAAGATTTAACGTTGCACCAACGAATGCAGCAGATGTTAAAATTCTTACGTCAGCATCGTCTTGTAACACTCTAAATTGTCCGTCTGTGATAATCGTTCCAGTACCCTCAACGTTTGAGAAAGTTACGCTTGTGCAACCTGATTGTTGAATTTGTGTTTGCACGCCTTCACCATTTCTATAATTTCCAGAAAAGTCAGTGCATGCCATAGCAGCAGATGCAAACATTGAAAAACAAAGTACAAGTAGTAGCTTCATGAGTTCCTCCAATTTATTTATTAAATAAATTTAATCACCCAGAAGCTGCGTATGACAATTTAAATTAAACTTTAGAAAACATTTGTGTTGCAGATTTTAGAAGACAAAAAAAAGGAGACCATTACTGGTCTCCTTTTTTATACGAATGCTTGAATTTACTTCTGCGAACGTGGACTGCGAATGAATTACATCATTCCGCCCATGCCTCCCATTCCACCCATTCCGCCGCCACCCATTGCTGGAGCGTCAGACTTGATGTCAGCGATCATAGTTTCAGTTGTAAGCATTAAGCCAGCAACTGATGATGCGTTTTGAAGTGCTGAACGAACAACTTTAGTTGGATCGATAATACCAGCAGCAACAAGGTTTTCGAATTTTTCATCGCGAGCGTTGAAACCGAAGTTAGGATCTTTGTTAGCTTTAACTTCGTTAACAACAACTGATCCTTCAAGACCTGCGTTTGTAGCGATTTGTCTTAGAGGTTCTTCGATTGCTCTCTTGATGATTCTGATACCGAAATTTTCTTCTTCGTTACGTCCCTTAAGGTCGTTTAAAACAACTGAAGCGTGAAGTAGAGCTGATCCACCACCAACAACAATTCCTTCTTCAACAGCAGCGCGAGTTGCATGTAATGCATCTTCAACTCTGTCTTTCTTTTCTTTCATAGCAGTTTCAGTAGGTGCTCCAACTTTAATTACAGCAACTCCACCATCAATTTTTGCTAATCTTTCTTTTAGTTTTTCTTTATCGTAGTCAGAAGTTGTTTCAGCGATTTGTGTTTTGATCGCTCCAACTCTTGCCATGATGTCTGCTTTGTTTCCGTTTCCATCAACAATAGTTGTATTTTCTTTGTCGATTGTTACGCGTTTTGCAGATCCAAGAACTTCAACTCCAGAAGTCTCTAGAGACATTCCTAGTTCTTCAGAAATAACAGTTGCACCAGTTAAGCATGCAATGTCTTTTAACATTTCTTTTCTTCTGTCACCGAATCCAGGAGCTTTTACAGCTGCTACCTGAAGAGTTCCACGAAGTTTGTTAACAACAAGAGTTGTTAGTGCTTCACCGTCAATATCTTCAGCGATGATTAGAAGTTGTCTTCCTGATTGAACAGTTTTTTCCAGTAATGGAAGAAGTTCTTTCATGTTAGAAACTTTCTTTTCAGTGATTAGGATTGAGCAGTTATCGAAAGCAACTTCCATTTTTTCTGGATTGTTTACGAAGTATGGAGATAAGTATCCACGGTCGAATTGCATACCTTTTACTACAGTAAGTTCTGTTTCAGCAGTTTTTGATTCTTCGATTGTGATAACACCGTTGTTTCCAACTTTTGACATTGCTTCTGCAAGAAGTTTCCCGATTTCGATATCGTTGTTTCCTGAGATTGTTCCAATTTGAGCGATCTCTTCAGAAGTCTTAACTTCTTTAGACATTTCTTTAAGTTTAGTAACAACAGCAGCTACAGCTGCATCGATACCACGCTTAAGGTCCATTGGATTGTGACCAGCTGAAACAAGTTTAACACCTTCTTTGTAGATTGCTTGCGCAAGTACAGTTGCAGTTGTTGTTCCGTCCCCAGCATCTTCGTTAGTTTTTTGCGCAACTTCTTTAACCATTTGCGCGCCCATATTTTCGAAGTTGTTTTCTAATTCGATTTCTTTAGCAACAGTCACACCGTCTTTTGTGATGTGTGGAGCACCGAAAGATTTTTGAATAACAACGTTACGACCTTTTGGTCCAAGTGTTACTTTTACAGCGTTCGCCAGAGCGTTTACACCATTAAGAATCAGAGTTCTTGCGTCTTCTGAGTATTTTAATTCCTTAGCCATATATATCTCCTAATAAATTTTGTTTTCTTTGAAATTAGTTAAGAATCCCAAGAATTTCGTCTTCTTTCATAACAAGAACGTCTTTCCCTTCAACTTTCACAGTAGTTCCAGAGTATTTTCCGAAAAGAACAGTATCACCAACTTTTACGTCAAGGCTTCTTAGTGAGCCGTCAGTAAGTCTATATCCAGTTCCAACTGCAAGGATTTTTCCTTGAGACGGCTTTTCTGTATGGCTATCAGGAATGATAATTCCACCAGCTGTTTTTGTTTCTTCATCTAAACGTTGAATGACAACGCGGTCTTGTAATGGCTTTAATTGCATAAACTTCCTCCAATAAAAAATGTACCTACTCAATGTGGTGTCGGACCTCGTTAGTGTCAAGGGTAGCTGGCAAAATATTTTTATAAGATACCGACACGGATTGTTATTTTTGCTTTTTTATGGCGTTGAGAGCAGTATTTTTGGGATTTATTAAATATTTAAATGGGAGAACTCAAATGGTTACAATGACAGGAGTATACGAAGGAGATAAGCATTGCGCGATTACTCACGGCCCATCGGGGAATGTCATCCACACTGACGCCCCTAAGGACAACAATGGGCGCGGCGAGGCCTTCTCCCCTACGGATATGGTGGGCGCAGCTCTAGGAAGCTGCATTCTTACAACAATGGCCATCTACGGCGAAAAAAATGGAATAGATTTAAAGGGGTCTGCCTTTCATGTGACAAAGAAAATGAAAATGGAGCCAAGGCAGATTCATGAACTGGCCGTGGAATTAACGCTACCGGCGAAGTTATCTGCGGAAGAGAGAGCGACTTTAGAAAAAATCGCTCACACCTGTCCGGTTACAAGAAGTTTAAGTTCTGAAATGAATATCCCAGTAGTTTTTCACTACAAGACATTCTAATTATTTCAGATCGTACCAGTTAATCCCGATTCCCATATCAACTTTAAGTGGTACGCGCAGTTCGACAACATTTTCCATACCTGCGCGTACCAGCTCTTTCATCACCGCTAATTCTTCTTCTACGACTTCAAAGATAAGTTCATCGTGTACCTGAAGAAGCATTTTTGATTTCAGATTTTGTTCTGTCATCTGACGGTCGATATTGATCATGGCGATTTTAATAATATCAGCTGCAGTTCCCTGAATAGGACTGTTGATCGCCATTCTTTCTGCTTGAGCTTTAATCGTTCTATTTTGTGAATGGATATCTGGAAGAAATCTTTTTCTTCCGTGGAAAGTTTCTGCGTAACCAGTTTGTTCCGCTTTATCTTTCAGTGTATCCAGGAATGTTTTAATTGAACTAAAGCGCGCAAAGTATTTATCGATATATTGTTTTGCTTCAGTTCTTGAAATCTTTAATGTCGAAGCAAGTCCAAATGAAGACTGTCCGTACATAAGTCCAAAGTTAACTGTTTTTGCCATTGATCGCTCGACGCTCGTCACTTGAGTTACAGGAATGTCCATCACCTCAGAAGCTGTCTGAGTGTGAATATCGACATTGTCCTGGAAGGATTTTAGCATTGTCGGGTCTTCAGAAAAATGAGCAAGAAGGCGAAGTTCTACTTGAGAATAATCGGCCGAAAGCAGAATTTTACCTGGTTTTGCGATGAAGGCCTTTCTCACTTTTTCACCCATAGGACTTCTCACTGGGATGTTTTGAAGGTTCGGGTTTGTTGAAGAAAGTCTTCCAGTTTGCGCCACTGTTAAGTTGAAGTTTGTATGAATTCTTTTTGTTTCAGGATTTACCAGTTCAGGTAGCGCCTTTACATAAGTTGAAAGAATTTTTCCGTATTCACGGTGAGTAAGTAGTAGTCCAGGGACTTCACTTAAATTCATTCCATCTAATTCTTCTAAAACTTCGGCGTCAGTTGAGTAACCTGTTTTTGTTTTTTTAACAGGAGGAAGCTGTAGTTTTTCAAATAAAAGAACTCCTACTTGTTTCGGTGAATTCAGGTTGATTTCTGTTTCAGCAATACGGAAAATCTCTTTTTCAATTCTTTCAATTTCAGTTGATAGTTCAACTTCAAATTCGCGAAGGTAATTGGCGTTAAGAGAAATCCCCTCTTTTTCCATCTTCGCTAAAACCGGAATGATATTTAAATCAATCGAGTTATAAATATCTAAAACTTTCAATGTTTCCATTTTTTCTTTTAGAATTTTTGCAATTACTAGAAGGGCGTAAGCACGCTCTCCATTAGCTTGATTTTCATCTTCACCTGGTTCCATATTCAAGTATTCTTTCATCATGACATCTAGGTCGTGACGAGAGACAGAATCGGTATTGAAGTGAGCAAGACCTACGTCAAATTTCTTTGCTGTAAATCCGATATTATTGACAAGTGAGTAAACGTAATCACGTTTTAAACTCTCCCCTACAATTTCCACTTCAGGGTCATTCCAAAGTTTCTTTAAAGCACTTTCAACTAGATTACTCTCCACCGTGTAAGCGTGAGTGTCGTTGTAAGCAAAATAAATACGCGTGATTTTTCTCGCGTAGATATCGTCAGTGTCATAGCAGTTATGAATTGAAACTTGTTTTGTCGCCAGTGCTTCACTTAAAACTTCATCAAAGTTATGTTCATTCACTTCGATAATTGTCACTGGAGAAGACTTTGTCTGATGAAATAATGGACTATCAATTGGCCCTGCATCAGGAGTTCCATCAACACGTTTATCCATTTCACGGCCCATGTGATGTTGAAAACGCATGTCCTGAAGTTTTGTTAAAATCGTTTTGAAACCTAAGTCTTTTAAGTAATCAGAAAGTTCTTGAGTTGGATAAAAAGAAACGGCCGTTTCTTCTGGCGTATGGCCTAACTCGATTTCCGTATAAATTTGAACTAATTTTTTTGAAAGAATCCCAAGCTCTAAATGCTCAGTAAAAGCTTCAATCGTTTTTTTACCTTTTAGTTTATCAACGTTAGCTACGATGTTATCGAATGTTCCGTATTCTTTTAAAAGTTTTGCAGCACCAACGGCACCGATCCCTTTCATCCCCGGAATGTTATCCGATGTATCTCCAACGATTGATAAGTAATCTACGATCTGCTCAGGTCGAACGCCCATTTTTATTTCAACGTCGTCCGGTGAATAGATTTTATCTTTCATCGTATCGAGAAGTTTTGTATTCCCGTGAACAAATTGCATTAAATCCTTATCACCTGAAGCGATAAAAATTTCGTCAAACTGCTCTTTCCACTGCACACAAGCTGATCCGATAATATCATCGGCTTCGTAGTTATCCATTGAAAAAGTGGGAAGATTCATTTTCTGAATTAACTGATCAATCAGCGCAAACTGAGGAATTAAATCTTCAGGAGGTGCCGTTCTGTTGGCCTTATACTGATCGTAAAGTGTATTTCTAAAAGATCCACCTTTCGTATCTCTTGCAAGAAAAACGTGAGTTGGTCTGTGATCAGATAAAAGTTTCATCAGCATTGTCAGCATTCCATAAACAGCGTTCGTTGGAACACCTTCTGGCGAATGCATAGGACGAATGGCATAGAATGCACGGAATATAAAATTAGAGACGTCGACGATAATCAAACGCTTTTTTGACATAGGTGAATCCTAAAAAAAATAGAAAATTAAATAGACCCAGGTGTATCTGAAGTCCACCAACTTGTCTTTCGATTTTTTACTCCGGCGAAGTTGTCATCGTTGGCCATAACGCTAGTGTCTGCCATGACATCACCAAGACGGTGTCCTGAGTCGAGATTGTAAAGAAGATAGAGTTCAAATCCAATGAGAACGATACCAAGAATAAGACCTAAAATCCATCCCACAATTGGTAGTGAAGCAACGAGTAAAGGTAAAGTAAAAGGAAGATTTCTAATAACAGATTGTTTGTATGAACATGGAGATCCATCTTCCAGAGACTTCACTGCAAATCCCATAAACTTTTTTCCAGCAGACTGCCCATTACTCATTCCGTCGCACACCGACATATAAATAACTCCCAGGACAATTCCTAGGGGAAAAAACCAAATAGAAAAACACAATACGATAAAGAGATCGATTGCTTTTGCTATGAGGCGAGTTAATTTTGCGACACGTATCGCTTTTTCGAGGACATACTTTCTATCCATAAACCAATATTAGTGACACACCAAAGAAATTGCAAAGGAAAAGCCCTGTGTTAGTTACCATTCTGACACCTAGACAATTGCGAAGCGCTATATTTTTAAGTTTTCAATCACACTTAGAGTTATGTAGAATGAATATTCAACTAATGAAGGAGATCCTTATGGGTTCAGTAAATAAGACAGACGTAGCGCATTTCGAAACAGACGTATTAAAATCAGACAAACCAGTTCTAGTAGATTTTTGGGCTGAGTGGTGCGGACCATGTCGCGTTCTTGGACCAATACTTGACGACGTTGCTAAAGAATTAGGCGAAAAAGCTCAAATCGTAAAAGTTAACGTTGATGACAATCCTGAGCTAGCTCAAAAGTATGGTATCCGTGGGATCCCAACAATGATCTTCTTCAAGAATGGTCAAGCTGCAAAAACTCTTGTTGGAGTTCAAGCAAAAGACGAAATCAAAAAATCTCTAGAAGAGATGGCATAATCCATGTTTGCTTTAAGCTCACTTCAGGATGCACAGAAAGTCTTAACTTCATTTATTGAAAATAAAGACAACGTTGAAAAAATTAATTCGGCCATCAACATGATGGTCGAGTCGTACAAAAACAACGGTCGCATGTTCAGCTGTGGAAACGGCGGATCTATGTGCGATGCTATGCACTTTGCAGAAGAGCTTACTGGCAGATTTAGAAAAGAAAGAGCTCCTCTTGCCGCTATGGCAATCAACGATCCCTCTCACCTGACTTGTGTTTCAAATGACTATGGATACGATGTCGTATTCTCTCGTTACGTTGAAGCTTGGGGAAATAAAGGTGATGTCCTTCTTGCAATCTCAACATCTGGAAATTCACCAAACGTTTTATTAGCTGCTGAAGCTGCTAGAAAAAAGGGAATGAAAGTTATTGGGCTTTTAGGTAAAGACGGTGGGAAATTAAAGAATATGGTTGATGTAGCTATCGTTGTTGATTCACCAGTGAGTGATCGCATTCAGGAAGTTCACATTAAGTGTATTCACATCTTCATTGAAGGAATCGAAAGAAGTATGTTCCCAGAGAACTACTAACTTTTAGATATTCGCAAACGCCCCAAAGATAATTAACAACGCTGCCATATTGGTAATCACAAGCCAGTTGCGCGATTGCGTCTGTCTGTATTGAACAAAAGCATCCAACAAGAAGATCTGTGCCCACAACATAAATCCTAAGCGGTATATAAACCCTCTAGTGGCATCAGTGACATTAAATCCATCCAAGAGAAACGGCAGAGTAAAAAGCACCATAAAGATGATCGACATCACCGAGCGCTTGAATCTCTCGTCGTGATAAAAGCAAAGATCTGGTTTTTTAACTTTGATATAAAGATCGTTTAAGAAAAGAACATACACAAACGCGATGAGGTAATCATCGAAAGACTGAAACCCAATCAAAAACTGGAACAACATCAAAGTACTAAACGCTAGAAGTAACGCTAGCTTTATCCTCGTGAGTTGTATTCCTGAGAGGTTCTTTAAAACATTCATGAAGTTAGTATAACCGATGATGAGCTTAAAACCTTGGCCCTAAGTTAAGTCATTGAAAGGTAGTGTGTGCATTGGGAAAGGCCTGCCAAAAAAGACTGTCACTGGGCTAAAAGGTGATCCCGAAACCTAAATTAATCACCAGAGGCTTATGTTCGATTGTGGCCGGATTTGAGATTAAAACACTCGCACCATCGACTTTCGAAGCGGTAAGATTATTGGTAAAAGTTGAAGTCACTTCATACTCTAGAGAGATGATTGAAAAGAGCCCCAGCTTATTATCAAAAAAGCGCACACCAGCAGTAAGAAATGACTGAGTTCCATCTTCTTTATAATCAAGGTTGGTTTGTGAAGCATCGCTGGAAAATAGTCCGCTTGTAACTCTATACTTTGTATCACTCTTCACAATATTGAGTCCGCCAAAAACCTGTGATCGCATTTTTTGCCACATGAAATTCGCATTGGCCGTTCCACCAAGCGTATAAAATGTTCCTGAAACTTTGTCGCTGATTTGCGTGTCGGTTGCCAGAAAATCTTTTTTCTTTTTACCATACATAAGACCATAACTTCCACCAAGCGTGAAAGAGAGTGGTTGGTTTTCAAAAATTTCTTTTTCTAATCCTGCTTTTAAAGAAAAAACAGGAATCGAATATGTTGCATTGATTGATTTAAAATTCGTTGCAGCCGATGACTCATTATGAGAGAGCTCCATATTTCTTTCCGAAACATTGAAGGTCACATAATTAGTATCAAGATCAGCGGCCTGAGCCACTGTTAAAGAAAAATAAAATAAGGCAAATACAAATTTAAGCATAGGTATTAGCGAACGCGCTCAATCCCTTTTTTAATTTCTACAGTAAACGACTTTCTATATGGAAGACGATTCGTAAAACGCTTCTCATGAATAGGTGAAATTGAAAGATCGTTCGGCGCTCCCGAATCCCCTTCAATGTTCAGGTCATCAAAATCAAATTTTTCATACTGCTTATAAGTATAAATAACTTTTTTATTTCCGACTTTACCCTCTTGTCCGTCAGCGAAATCCTGAGCATGAAGAGTTGTTGAAAGAAGAAGCATTGCTAGTAATGTTTTCATATTAATTCCTTACAAATTTATCAACTCTTTGTGCATATTCGCCCATCGCACCTGTTGTTGGTCCAGATACGTTTGATAGTACTGTCTGAGCGTCTTGCGGACGGTTTAACAGTTTCAAGGCCACGGCATAGTTCAGACCTACTGATGGATTCGCTAATGTTGCTTTATCGAATCGTGCATAGATATCTACTGCTGTTTGGTAATCACCTTTAATTAAATTAGCTGATGCCAGAGCAGATCCCACTTCAACATCTTTTGGACTGCGCTTTTGTAGTCCTTGGAAAATAGGAAGTGCTTTTCCAACTGTACCAAAACGAAGGTACAATTGAGCAAGGTTGTAAGTTGGCGTCACAGAAAATGTATTTAAGTCAGCAGCAAGTTTAAACGCTGCCAGTGCCTTCTGGAATTTTCCTTGTCTCTGATAAACCACTCCCAGGTTATTAACCGGTGGAATGAATTTAGCATCAAGGTCGCGCGACTTATTGTAGAAAAGAATTGCTTTAGCAAAGTCTGACTTCAGGAAATAACACGTTCCCAATTGGTTCCAGTAACTCGTATTGTTTTTATACTTTGAGTATTGATCGTCAGCGATCTTTAGCGCTTCATCAAATTTACCCTGGTAACATTTAACGTTGATTTTCATTAAAGGATCATTCGTATTT
This sequence comes from Bacteriovorax sp. PP10, assembly GCF_035013165.1. Classification (NCBI taxonomy): domain Bacteria; kingdom Pseudomonadati; phylum Bdellovibrionota; class Bacteriovoracia; order Bacteriovoracales; family Bacteriovoracaceae; genus Bacteriovorax; species Bacteriovorax antarcticus. The sequence continues at coordinate 37,661 of NZ_JAYGJQ010000002.1, read as the reverse complement.
GAAACGGCCTCTTCTAACTTTGCTGCTGGAAGTGAAGCTAACGATTCTTTCACAAGTGCGTGTGCCGATTCATCAGATGATGAAAAATCAAACTCATCTTTATCCGCTCTATACTTCTCTTCAGACTTTTTATCAAAGTCCAGGCCTTCAACCCATTTGAAATCATCTTCAGATGAGCTCAATGCTCTTTTGTTAACTTTATCACCCGAGACATTTCCCGGAGTCGTTGAACAAGCTGATAAGAATAAAAGTAATACTGGTAATAGTTTTTTCATTATTTTGCGCCTGCCTTATCCATCAATACGTTTCCATTGTCATTAAAGTACTCTGGAATGATTGCGTCGTTCTTAACTAAGAACCAACCATTGTCTGGGGATAAAATGTTTTCTTTTTCAATTTTCGTAATCGCTGTTTCTCTGAAGTCTTCAGCTTGTTTCTCTAAAGGAGCACCAAGTTTCTGCATTCCTTTTTGGAAAGACGAAACGTACTCAGCAGACTTCCCTTCAGGTTTGAAGTTTACGATTTCATTTTTAAGCGACTCGTGAGCATATACCAGATAACGATAAGCTTTTACGATACCAATACCAGATCCAAGTTCAGCAATTGAAATCGCCTCAGTTGTAATCTTATCCAGCATTACGAATTTTGCTTTTAAGTTTTTGTTATACTCTGCTTCCGGGAAAGCTAGTCTTGTCGCCGTTAATCTCTTCACTTGATCTTCAAGAGCAGCAAGTCTGATTAATGAAATCGCATCTAATCCTTCTAAAGGAACATTCATTTTAGATTTTTTAGCCGTTTCAAAATATGTAATCATCTTCACTCTAACTTTCTTGGCATCATCAACACGTCCGATGTTCTCAAGTTCGTTAGCAAGTAAGCTTGATGGATAAATTAGCTGGGGCCACATTTCTTTAGAAGCTTCCAGTTTCTTGATAATTTCATTGAATGATCCCCACTTGCTTGAAGCAGCTAGTTCATTTAAATGATCAAGGTATCCAGGAAGGATAACATCGTTACCTAATCCACATTTTGGAGCTCTATCTAAAAGGCTCGCGCTTTTATCAAACTGTTTATCAGCAAGATAAATAACGTTCGCATTCTTAAAAAATGTTTTTAAGCTCTTTGAGCTCGTTTGACATGTTTTATCAAAAATCTTTTCACTTAATGCCGCTGATTCAGCGAACTGACGGCGTTGGAAAAGATCTGTTGTGAAAAGAATAAAGTCTTTTTCAAATTTATTGATTTCAGCTGGTGCCATCATCACAACAGCACGATCTGCCCATCCGTACATCTGCTTCCAGTCCCCTGTTTCATAGAATAAAACGGCGATGTTATAAGCAGCTGTCTTCTTAGCTTCGTTGTCTGTCTCTGGTGATTTGTAAATTTCCAAATACCCTTTAAGAGCTCCGCGCTTGTCACCTTTTACACTGGCCTGTTCAACTTTTTCAAATTGCATTCCAAGGACAAGAGTCTTAACTTTTGCTGCGTATTCAGGGTTAACTTTAAATTCTCCTGACTCAACTCTCTTTGACCATTCACCAAGAGCAGCTTTGTTTCCAGAGTCTTTATGAAAGTCCATAACCTGAGCTAGCATTTTTTCTTGTGTATCAACTTCACCTGGGAAATTCGCTTTATAGTTCATTAAAACTTTTTCAGCGCCAGCAACATTCTTCTTCCCCATTTGAGCTGAGAAAAGACGTTGGTAAACAACGCTTGATCTCTCCCCTTTTGGATCTGACGAAAGAAATCCTTCGTAAGCAGGAATCAGGTAGTCTTCAGTTGTTTTTTTGTTCACACCTTTACCAAGTGACACCATTAAAGCGTTACTTGCAAGGCCTTCAGTCTTTTTATCTTTATTTACTTGAGAGCGCTTAATCGCCTCAGCATAAAGTGGAACTGCTTTATCAAACTGTCCTACAGCGAAATAGGTCTCCCCAGCGTGGAAGTAAGCTTCCTGAGCTTTTGTGGGAGTAACCAGAGCACTCATCATGAAATATTCATTAGCAGCGTCTGTTTTCTTTGCACGAATATCAGCTGAGTTGTCGTATGTCTTAGCAACTAACTGCTGCTGAATAAGAGCTGACATTTTATCAACGTTAAATCTTAGAATTTCAACCTGATCAGGATTTAAATTACCTTTTGAAAACTGCGCGCTTAAAAAACGGCTTGTTTCAAGGTGCTTTTGATCACGACCGAATTTCTCATAAAGAGAAATAAGTTCGATATTGATATCAACTTCTTCTTTTTCACTCGTCTTATACTGAAGTGCATCTGCAAGAGTCTTCTCTGCTTGAGTGAACTTTCCTTGTTGCTTTAAGTAGCGACCAACTTTAAGCATGATGTCTGAGACTGACTTTCCATTCTTTTTATAGAATGCGATGGCCTCGTTAGACTTCCCTGCTTCAGTGTAGAAGAAAGCTAAATCTCTCTCGATACTTTTACTCATATCGATATACTTAGGATTTTTTGAAAGCTCATAAGACTCAGTCATTGTATCAATGGCCTTATCGTATCTTCCCATCTTGAAATATGACCAAGCTAGGTTGAAAGCATCTTTCGTCCACCATTTATCGCGCTTGTTTTTTAAAGCAGCTTCATAAAGTTGCATCGATTTATCGAATGACCCTTTATTGAAGTAGATTTCAGCAAGTGCAATACGTGATTTATCAGCAATAACTGAGTTCGACTTTGATTCTTCCAATGCTTTCTGGAAGAACTTTCTCGACTGCTCGTCTTGCTTTAATTCTTTAGCGTTATAAGCAAGGATGTAATACGCATCCCCTTTTTCATCAAATCTCTTAAACTTTTTCAGCATCACTAAAACAGTTTTCTGAGCTTGATCAAAATAACGACGAGACTCTTTAAAGTATTCGTCTTTATTAATTTTATCTCTTTTTGAATCCTGAGTTTCAAGAAACTTTTGGTTTTCCTGATCCTTCAGAAGACGTGCTTTTTCTAAAAGCACTTGGGCCATACGAAGCATGAGGTCTGGCCTCTGCGCTCCAAGCTGTTTATTAAGACGAGTCACTTCACGAAGCTCATCATCCAAAACTTTAATTAACTCCGCCCTTCTTTGTTCAACATCGGCGTGTGCCACTGGAACAATTGCAGCGTTCGTTAAAAATAATCCCAAACAAAAAGATAAAAGCATTTTTCTTTTCATAATTACTTACATTCCGATTTTAATGAGAATACATAGTCCCCAAGCTCATCTGCCCAGAACTCACCGTTAAAAGTCCAAAAATACTGTTTGTCAGTTCTACGTAGGTGAGCAACATTTCCTCTTGCTCTCCCCGGTTCTCTTAATGAAACGTCGTCATATAGCTCAGTCTTTCTCTTAGATAAAACTTCCAGACTGATATAACTCATATCTTCAAAAGATCTTGTTACCTGAGCAGCATAAAGCTGAAGTTGCCCACGGATATAACTTCCGATCAGGTTTCTTTGAAGACTTAAAGCTTCACGAAGGTTGTCATTCAATGCAGCTTTTAGAGAATCATTCGGAAGGCTCTTCAGTCTTTCGATTTCATCACGGCCATTATTGAATGAGCTATAAAGCTCCAGGTAAGCTGGGTCTCTACCAATTTGAGCAAGAGCAGTACTTAGGATTTTATTTTCTCTGTACTTCCCTTCTGCACGATCCTTCACCAGTAAATAATACTGACGATAATCTTTCCCTAAAGAATCGATAAACTTTTTGTAACTTACGTTGTCTTTTTCATAAGTCGTGTAAAACTCTTCAACGACTTTTTTCGAGTCATCCCAAAGACAAAGCTCCATATAAGAAAGAGCTTTTAGAACTTCAATTTCAGGGTTGAAAGTGTAATCAAAAACTGGTGCTTTATAAGTAACAAGCTTTCCTAAAGTTCTATTGTAGTCTTTTAAGTAAAAGCTGTTCCATGCTTCTTCAAATAGGATTTCCGGCCAGATGTATGATGACTTTGGCAAATCAAGGTAACTTGAATTGGCCTCTTCGAATTTAGTTGTAGCAAACTGCACGCGAGGAATTCCCACTACGCAGTAGTCTCTTGTGATTCTTAATTGTCTAATACGATCTTTTTCTTTCGCATCAAGCTTGCTAATTTGAGAGTCAGCAACATCGATACACGCTCTAAAAATACCTACGGCCTTATCTTCTCTCTTACTAACAGCATATGTACTCGCCTCTAACAATAGAGCGAAAGGCTTCACTGGATGCCAGTCTTCGATTTTTCTATCAAGGTACTTAAGTGCTTGATCGTATTTTTTTAAACGAAATGCTTTTTTCGCCAAAATATAGCGAACCGTTGGAGCATTTGATTTTTGTAAAATGTTTTCCGGTAAAACTTCAAATTGTTTTACACCAACTTGCGTGATCACATCATCAAGAACTTTATCAACAGCAGCGTCGTTCACTCTTCCAGTTGAAGAAAGGTATTCTTTGATAAATGGAACAGCACTGAAATACATTTTTTCCTGAACTAGTTCCGCCGCGACTTGAGCGTAACGAGACTTATCCCCGGACTGATATAATTTTCTTGCACCTGAAATTGAAGCTTCTGCGTTCATTCCAACCGTTAGCAAGAAAAGTAATAAGTATGATTTTTTCATATTAACTTCTCCCTAATTAGAATGAGTAACCAAGAGACACAGTTGCATCAAAGTTAGATTTGTAACTTGATTTTCCATCACCAGAAATATTTTCAGCTTTGTAGTGAATTGCAGTTAAGTCTGTTCTGATATTTAAATGTTCCGTTAAGTAAAATTTAAGACCAGCTTCCCACATTGCACCACTATGAGTTTCTTCTGTCTCAATCCCTTCTGCAGATTGACCTTCAGTGAAACGTAGCTTGTTGTTTTTTTCTACAAGAGATGCGTAACCAACACCAAAGATCCAGTCCATGTAAACAATACTGTTGAATGTGTTGATCTTGCTATAGAACGGAGACCATAAAAACATCGCCCCTGTGTAACTTTGAACGATTCTTCTGAATGGAGTTGTTCCTGTACCACCGCCTCCACCGCTGCGAACGGCCTTAGCTGTATCATTTTCTTTACCACTATTTTTAGCGTAGATAACTTCCAGACCATAGTCTTCAGTTACGAAATACCCTGCTCTACCTTGAATTGATGTCGCATCAACGAATGCACCAGATGTCGTAATACCTGCACCTAAATTCAAATGAAGATGTCCTGCTTTTCTAAACTTTCTGTTTTGAAGAACGAATACTTCTTTGTCCGGGTCTAGCCATGAGAATTCATAAATGTCTTTCTCACTTGCGAATAAATTTGTCGTGAATACTAACGTGAATAGAACTAAAGAAGCCAAAACTTTTGATTTCATACGCATCCTGCTTTATGAGTGTCATCAACCATTAAGGTTTAGAATTTAAGAATATTTTAACACAGGATGGAAGTGGAGCAACTAAGGAGCAGAACTTTTATAGTGAACGCAAATTGATGAGTAGTCACAGTGAAAACAGTGCTCCAAATTAACTTGATTAAGAGACTCTGTTTTTGACCATTTCTCAAAGAGAAGTGCACTAATTTGGCCCAATGTAAGCACTTTAGTAACCGACTGTTTCTGGTCGACATATAGTAGAGTAAGAGGAACACTTTTTTCCGGAGTAAAATGCTTCAGATTAGCGTAAGCGTACCCGTAACACATTAACTGAAACCAATAGCTCTCTTCATTTGATTCGTCTCGAGTCCCTGTTTTGAAGTCCCAAACGATGACTTCGGTGTCGTCTTCGAAGATTAAATCAGGTGTTCCTGAAATCATTTGTCCGAAGAATGAAAATTTAATTTGTTTTTCACTGATGACATTTTTTCCATCAAAAACTTTGTCTGCTTCCGATAGAACCCATTCTAATTTTTCTCTCTCTTCGATTGCGACATCAGATAATTCCATCTCACCAAGCATTAACTTAGAAAGCCCGGCGTGAACTCTCGTCCCTCGCTCCATTGATGAATAGAATACTTCTTCTGCCTCAATCCCCTCTTCATCATCTCCCATATCCATAAAGATTTTCGGAGATAATTTTGGCGGAGTGATTTTACAAATATTAGAAAGATAAAACTTAAACGGACACTGGGCCAGTTGAGCAAGTTTTGTCACTGAAGTATCAGCAAAAACCCCAAGCCTTCCATGATTCCCAAGTGAAACAATTCCCAATGAATCTTTTAGAATTAAGGGAATATCAGCTTCCTGATGAATAGCTTTTGAACCAAGCTGAATCGTCTTTTCAATAATCAGGTTATCATTTTCCTTTGCTATCCTCATGGCCTTAATCCAGTGATTCGATCCCGTAGAAAGAATTTTTTCTTTCCCATCAATCGTCGCCCACAAATCAATCCATCCCAGATACTTCACAGCGCGAGTACAAGCTACATAAAGCAATCTCTTACTCTCAGAAAACTCTTTCGCTTTATCAATATCAGCTTCAAGATAGTAAGTCGGTGACTTATAAAATTTCTTTTGATTATAAACTTTTTTCCATCTAAAACTTTTTGGAAGTTTCCCAATGGTATCCGTCTTCCCCATCTGCACGCCATTGTTATGGATTCCTCCCAACAAGACCGCATCAAACTCCAATCCTTTTGAAGCATGGGCCGACATGATGATCACTCGTTTTGCTCTTGCTCCATTCATTAACTGAAGAGAATAAGCTTCTTCACTCTCACTTGATAACAAATGGAAAACCTTAATCAGGTCTTCATTACAAACTCTACAAATCGAATCGATGAGTTTGCTGTTTTCCTGATACTGAGAATTACTAATCCCAAATGAGTAAACCAGCTTATGGAAAGCAAGTCTTAGTCCCAGGATACTTAAATCCCCAAGGAATCTCTCCTGAATATCGGCCGCTTTGGCATTAACATTTAAGACTTCCAATAGTGAGTTCATTAAAAAATGTGTTGAAGATAACTTTAAAGGATCGTTCTGATTTAACTTCAACTCAATCGAGCGCAAGAATAAATTGATGATCGGGTCTTCACCGTACTGAACTTTTACCTGAGCACTGAAGGCCACTTCGTTTTCCGCCAGTAGATCAAGTAAAAGAGCACTAGGTCTTAATTTTCGATAAAGCACACAAACATTTTCAATTTCGTCTCGTGCCAATAAATCAGTAATCACTTGGTATAAAGCTTCTGCTTCATAGAAATCTAAATCGAGCTTCTTATCGCTTTCAAGTCCCATGATTTCAGTTTTAAATCTCTCAACTTCTCCAGCAGCAGTTTTTGCTTCCGGAATTGCCTGAGCTTCCATTAAAACAGTATTAGGGTCAATTCCTTCAAAACCATGGCCTAGAGGAAAAATTCTTTCAAAGAAATGGTTATTGAAACGAATCACGTTCCCTTCCGAACGGAAGTTATTTTTTAACCAGATATTATTCTCAGTTCCCAACAATTCAGAACATTGGTTGAAAACTAAAAGTTCTCCCCCTCTGAATCCGTAAATGGCCTGTTTTTTATCTCCAACACAAAAGATTCTCTGGTGATTATCCCCTACCAGGTGTTGAATAATTTCATATTGAACTGATGACGTATCCTGGAATTCATCTACGATAAAGTAATCGTAATTCTTTTTGATCTTTTCACGGATCATTGAATTTCGAAGCCCAACACACGTGTAGTACTCAAGATCGGCAAAAGCAAAACCTTTTTCAAGGAAGTAGTTGCGGTCAATGAAGTTATAAACTTCTTGAAAGATTTCAACCCACGACCAATAAGTGTCGTAGTTTTCAATGAAATTAATAAAGTCTTCTTGAATATCTCTTAACTCTTTTACTAATACTTTGATTTTCTCTAAATGAAACTTTTGATCTTCACTCATTGCTTTAACCGCAATCGGAAGTCTTCCCACATTCATCGCCCATTCAGCATAAGCTTTAAAGCTATCCGCAGAAAAATTCCCCGAAGTCTGAATTAGCTGATCAAAACTTTGTAAAAGGACAAACCATCCCTTTTCTCTTTCCTTAGCATCTGCATTTAGATCCAGTGATCCATCAAAAAGATCTTCTAGACCTAATTCATTGATCATCTTTCCAACATACTCATTAAGCTCGCGCTCAGGAGATGTTTTAACCAGCGGCTCTTTCCACAGAAGCCTAAGCTCCGGTGAATTGTAAATCTCAATCATGGCCCCAATAAGGGCTGTCGAGTTGGCCTGAAAAACCTGGTTTAGGTTATTGCTCTTTGAAATAAACCAAAGATTAAAAAGATTTGAAATTTTGTTTTTAAATTCAACATTAGATAAAATCTGAACATCACTTCCGACATCCTGAAAATATCCAAGGCCTAATAACTGATGACAAAAAGATGAGATAGTCGTGATGTTCATCATCGACAGATACTGTCTGACAATTTCCCAAAACTCTCCCTCTTTATCATCGTGATGACTATCACACAGGTCATCAAGTCTCTTCATCATACGAATCGACATTTCCCCTGCGGCCTTTTTAGTAAAGGTCATCAACACGACTTTTGGCAATTGAAAAGGAATCACTTGCGGCCAGTCAGACGCAGGAGTCTTCATTCTTAAATTATCAAGCCATGTAATAATGTGTTCAATTAAGACGAATGTCTTACCAGATCCCGCCCCAGCAGAAAGAATCTTTCCACCAAGATGGTTGATTGCAATCATCTGTTCAGCGTTGGGAGTTTTTACACCTGTTGATGAACTCATACGACCTCCCCTTTCAGACAAAATAAATTGACCGGGCAGTAATTACAAACTTTCGATTCACGCGGGTGAGGCTTAAAAGTTGTATTCGTCTGAATTCCAGAAATAGTTTTCTCAATAACATCTTTTGCAAACTCCATCGACGAATTCATTAAGCTTTCCGCGTCTGTCGTATCAAAAAATAACTTATCATCACTTAAATCACTTAGATTCAAATAACCAAAAGAGTCGATGTCATATCCTTGATGTTTTAGTGTTAAAAGATAAACCCATAACTGGATTTTCTTAAACTCCAAAGTCTCGGCCTTAGTTCCAGTGGCACTACTTGATCTTTTAAAATCAATAACGATCGCTTTTTTATCGCCAATCTCAATCAAGCAGTCGATAGACCCTTTAAGCGTCCACGGGTTTGTCCCCAGTGGAATTTCAAAACGAATCCCAGTAGCTGACTTTGTTCCCATCAAATCTAGTAAGAAAACAATACCATTCCACGTATAGTGCATGATCTCGTTATAAGCTCTCGCTTTTTCAGTTTCATTTAAAATAAGTCTGCTTGCTGTAATGTACTCATTAAAAACTCGCACACAAGCTTTGCGGTGATGATCCAGATTGATCACATCATCTTTTTTAAACCCATTCTCAACAAAATAAGTTTCAATAATCTTATGTTCAAGATTCCCTAATTCATCCGGCCCAAGAGTTGATCTTTCTTCCGGACGGTTCTCAATTTTTTCAATATAGTTGAAATAATATTTTTGAGGACAATCAATATAAGACTGCAGTCTTGAAGCAGAAAAATACTTCTGCTCAAAAGGTCCGGTTTTCTTTTTAGGACTTAAGTATTCTTGAATTTTCTTAATTGAATACCTAACACCTAAATCAAAATCCATAACATCAAAATGCTTTAGCACTTCTCTCCACGATAAATCTGTTTCCATAACTTGTTCTTCAATTAAAAGAACATTCTTAGAATCAGCTAAAATAGATAGGAGTTCATATTTATGAAATAAGAAATCAAGTCCAGCTCTCTTAATCGGCCCGATCACTCTTAAAGCTTTCGTCATCGCTTCACTTAAAATTCTCTCATTCGCTCTAAACCCACCCATGCTCTCAGTAGCAAGCAGGACGATTTCGCGCTCTTCATCTCTAAAGTTCAATCCATTCATATCCAGGAAAGATCGCTGGTTGTGTTCTTCCAGGGATAAAAACGAAACGCGTGGAGAATTCAGTCTTACGATGACTTCAAAGATATCAATCGCAAACCCATCAATGGTTTTTTGAAACTCAGAATAATCAACAACCGCAACTCCCATTAGCTCAACCATTTTTAATTTGCGGTATTCGCCTTTTGCAATCGCTGCAAGTCTCACTTCTTCAAAATAAGTATTAATCTCTTCAACAGTAATCACTTTTAATTCTTTAAGCTTCTTTCTAAGATCATTCGTTAACAGCTCAAGCTCTACAGCAAACAAGTCTTCCGTCGTTTTAAAAAACGATTGCTCTTTCTGCGCTTCCTGATAAGACACAAGGCCCACTTGAGTCCCGGCCATAACTAAATCAAAACTCGGATGAGTTTCAAAAAATTTATTTAAAACAATGTTCGCTTTCCCTTTCGGAATAAGCGCGACACGTACTTCTGAAATCGGACCTTCTCTTTTCGTCTTTTTAATTTCATCAGCTGACAACCATCTAATCCAGTCATTTGGAAGAGAGTCGGTGTAAACAGGATAAGGAAATAAAACTTCAATATCCTGAGTTTCACTTAATGTTTTTAGCATATCGATCTGCACGCCACTCATGTGCTTGAATCCAACAAACCACATACTCATATGGTGTTTTGATTCAGTCACTTTGTTGTAACTTAAATGCTCATCAATAATTTTTTCTTGATCTAAATAAAGCCAGAAGACATGAATCGACTTTCTGACCACTTCATCCAGCTCTTGGAGGAATTCATTTAAAAGTCCCATGTCCAATGTGTATGAACGCAGTTCTGTGAAAAGTTCAAAGGCCTCTAAAAAAACAGCTGTCGACTCAGTTGGAAAATAATGTCTCCAGACTGCCGAGAGTTTAATCATGAGTTCAGATTTTCTTGAACGAGACAGACCTAATTTTTTTAAGTGGTCTGAAGTCCATTTAGAAATAGTGATGATATCCAGTTCTGGAGCGAGGCTTCTTAAATTATCGGCCACCTGTGGGCTGGGACAAATAACCAAGGGAGGATTTTCATCCTGCAATTTTTGCAATAAATCTTGGTTGTTTTGATAAAAGACTACTTCTAGCACAACGCTTTTCTCCAAGACAAAGCTCTAAATTTAGGGTAAAAAGATTTTATGCTTCCAGAAAGTCGATTGTATAGTTTTATTGATCAAAAAGAAGGTTTCACAGTAAACTTCTTAGAAGGGCAAAAGTTAATTAATGACTTGGCCATCATCCACGCGGTTGTCGGGGGCGGTTTCCAATATTATCGTGACGCAATTCTTTCTCTTCAACCAATGATCTCTTTTCTAAAACCAGGCGAAGGTCTCGGGATTTACATCGATTCAGAAGAACCTTATTTCCGTTTAAAAATTGAAATGAGTGACCAAGGGCAAATGAGAACTCTTCTTTTACCGGAAAGTTTTAATGAATTCCCTAAAACAATTATTGGTAAATGCCGTATCGTTAAACTTTCTCCAGACGATCCGCAACCATATACATCAATTATTCAATTAGATGATATCGACTTCCATCAGGTTGTTAATAAAATCCTAAAAGAGTCTTATCAAATTAATAGTGAAGTTTTTTTAAGTCAGACGTCTGATCAAAGTGTCATGATTATGAAGCTTCCGGAAATCAATGTTAATAGAGTTCAAACACACTATATTTTATCGATTGATGACTACTGGAAAAGAATTGGTGAGAAGACTCAAGAGCTTTACGATCTTGGAACAACCGAACAAAAAGACATTCAAGACCACTTCGAGCGCGAAGGATTAATCTTCTTAGGTTCTAAAGAAATCGTTTTCAAATGCACTTGTTCAAGACAAAGAATGTTCGAGGGAATTCGCTCAATCATTTGGGCAAATGGAATGGACTCAGTCTTTGACCCAAGTGAATTACATATCGAAACTAAGTGCGACTACTGCAAAACCAGCTATCTTTTAACTCGCGAAGAATTCGAAAGCTAGAACGGATTCACGCTGTCCCAGTTGAACTTCTTCCCTTCCGGTTTATAAATCACTCTTTTCAACATTTCTGATTCATCAAAAATCCCACAAAAATTTTCGGCCATTGGACCACGAGCAAGTACCGGTGACATCAATGCAGTATTTTTATAAATCACATTTTTTCCCGTCTTCTCAAAGTCAGACCACTCTTTTCCTTGAAGTGGGAACTCCATTGGTTGAGACTCTGCTCCACTCACAATAACTAAAATTTCATCTAATCTATCCGTTGGGAATGATCCAACGATTCTATCCAGTTCTAATAAAGCTTCTTTAGCGAGTGTTAAATCTTTTTTCTTCAAGGCCTTTTGAAAATTAAAATCGCGGACGATGAAAAATGTTTTTAAACGATCTTTCGTTAAGCGACTCCAAAGAGTTTTAAAATTATTTGATAAACTAGAGTAACAAATCCCTTTCTGGCATGAGCGGTCATAATACATTCCCGGCTTCATCGACTCTGTGACTTGTTCAGGAGAATCTTGATAGTGAAAAGTTTTAAGCGCTGATGATGACTCTGCACCCATTTTATAAAGTCTCATTTTACTAAGATCGAGTGTGTTATTGTTTGAGCAGCCTAACGCTTTTTCTAAACTTTGCTCAGCAGCTGCACCACTTTCCAAAACTGCCACTTCATAACCAATGTTCTCTAAATAAGAAGTCGAGGCCTTCGCTTCGTAGTCCTCACAAGTTCCTTTGATATTTTTAGAGCCGGTCATTTGAGAAATGAAACTCTTACTTGCTTCTGGACGCAGTTGATAAAGATTGTAACTCCACATTTTTCCAACACAATCCACTTGTTCCATGTTGGTTTTATGTCCTGCATCCGCCACATTGAATCTTAAAAGAGGCAAATGCCCTTCCGTAAATCCTGCGATTTGAATCCAAACGATATGTTTCGGACGTTCCGAGTAAGAATGCGGTTGCAAATTCAGAGTCTGAACTCTGGCACAACTGATAAGAGAAATCGTAAGGAGAGGAAGTAAAATTCTTTTCATGGAAATGGTCCAATCTAAATTGATATTGGGACTTTTATTATGCCTCCATTTTAACTAAATTTCTCATTTAATTCTAAGGCAATCTCATCTATTCTATCTATGTTCACAAAATTTAATACCAGATTAATTCACTCGACCTTATTTAGGAGACGCTATGGGAGATGTAACTACACTCGCCACCAGAGAAATCATGTGGAATATTCCGCATTCTTTCAAATACGCTATGTACGCACTATTTATTTGCAGCATGGTTATTTTAGTAAAAGGAATGTACGAAAAATTATTATTCGTTACCAAAGGTGAAGGCTTCAAAGGAATTAAATCGTTACTTCCTGAAAAGTTAAACTGGTCGAAATTCTTTTTCACATCAATTTTAACCGGAAAGGTTCCACGTTTTAAATACGTAGGATTTTTTCACAGTTTAATTTTTTATGGATTTTTAATTCTGTTTATCGCAACAGACATCGTTGCAGTTCATGCAGATACTCCATTTAAGATTTTCGAAGGTACAACTTATATCGTTGTCTCTTTTCTGGCCGACTTTGCTGGTTTAATGGTTTTAGCTGGTATCGCTATCGCTTACCACCGCCGTTACATCAAGAAGCCTGATTACTTATCAGCAACAAAACCAAAACAAGAACTTTTCATGTACGGAATGCTTGTTGCCTTAGTTGTTATCGGTTACTTCATTGAAGGTCTGAGAATTCTTGGAACAGGAATGCCAATCAATGAATCTCACTGGTCACCAATCGGATGGGCCATTGCAAGTGCATTTGGTTACCTAAATCTTTCTGATTCAATCCTAGCTTACACTTTCAGATCACTATGGTTTCTTCACATGGTTAACACCATGGCATTCGTTGCAAGTATTGGTTACTCGAAGTTTGGACACATTTTCTTACTTCCAATCGAAGCACTACTAACTCCTGAGCGACGTGGAGCTGTTTTAAACCCAATGAACTTTGAAAATGAAAATGCTGAGACTTTTGGTCTTGGTAAACTTTCAGAGCTTTCGATGAAAAACAACCTCGACCTGCTTTCATGTGTTGAATGTGGTCGTTGTACACAAGTGTGCCCAGCTAACCTAGCTGGAAAAATCCTTGATCCGAAAAAGATTATTACAAAAGCTCGCGATCTTGCTTATGCAACTAAAGAAGCTGGTCAGACAGATGCAGAAATCTGGGGAGACGCTCCAATCTACTCTGCTAACGAACTTGATGCCTGTACGACTTGTGGTGCTTGTATGGAAGAGTGTCCTGCAAACATCGAACACGTTAACATCATCATGGAAGCTAAACGCTACAAAGCTCTAACTCTTGGAGATATTCCTCCAGCAGCTGCAGACGCTATCAACAAAATTAAAAACCAAGGTAACCCTTGGGGTATCGCTCAACATGACCGTTTCAAATGGGCCGATGGTTTAGACATTCCTGTAATTGAAGCTGGTAAAAAAGTGGACTACCTATACTACGTTGGGTGTGCAGGTTCATATGATGGATCTAACCAAAAAGTAGTTAAAGACACGATCGCCATGATGAAAAAAGCAGGCGTGAGTTTCGCAGTTATGGGTAAAACAGAAAAATGTAATGGTGACCCGGTTAGACGTTTCGGCGATGAGTATTCATTCTATGAAATCGCAATCGAGAACATCGCCAACATGAACCAATACGATTTTGGTAAAGTTGTGACTCATTGTCCTCACTGTCTTCACACTATCGGAAAAGAGTACGCTAAATTCGATGATGGGGCCTTCGATACAGTCCACCACACTGAACTTCTTGCTGAACTGATTGATACAGGGAAACTTTTCCCTGAAAAACCGATCAACGAATCACTGACTTTCCACGATCCATGTTACCTTGGCCGCCACCATGGCCAGTACAATGCACCTCGAGCGATCTTAAATTCAATCCAAGGTCTAAAGTTAAAAGAAATGGAAAGAAGCAAAGATAAGGCCCTTTGTTGCGGAATGGGCGGAGGAAATATGTGGTACGAGCTTCCGGAAGGAGAGCATATCGCGAATAACCGACTTAAAGACATCGGTGAAAAAGAAGTTAACAAATTGGCTACGGCCTGTTCTTATTGTATGATTAACTTTAATTCGTCGAAAGCTCACGTTAAGGAAACGGAAAACCTTGAAGTTGAAGATATCGCCTCTATTCTGGCCAGATCAGTTTTATAAGATAATTATGCTTATATGCCTTACCAGTTTATCTGGTAAGGCCTTTTCTCAAGGCTCTAATGAAACGACTAATCCTGGAATCATCGAAAGTTTCGAAAGACTCTTAGAACTCCACAAAGACCAATTCCAAAAAAACAAAATCAGCATTCAATCAAACCTAAAAGCAGTTTCAAGCCTCAGTGGTTTTGAAGAAGTTAAACTCGACCCACAATATGTGAAGTCACTTATCCTTCACTCTGATGAGCGTTTTGTTAAACTGGCCCTTAAAGACGAATGCCGCTTCCTTTCGATGCTTGAAACCAATCTTCTAAAAACGACTGAAGGAAACATCGACAATATTCTTATCAATTACAAAACCAAAGACGGAAAAATTGAAAGTGCGACAATGCTCAAGGATGATTTCTTTGATCAGATCTATAAAAGAAAATGTTTAAACAATCGCGAGTACTCAATTTTATTTACTGAGGCCAACGCTCAAAAAACAATTGAAGGAATCAAGTTCACAGTTCCTAAAACAAAGAATGAATGTACGGCAATCCACAATGAATGGCTGGATAACCCTTACACTCCTTATCTTTGCAGAATTCAACAAGTTTTTAAAAAACCTGCTTTAAGAAAAATCGCTGACTACTACCGCGAGCGCATTCCTCTTATGCAGAGAATTTACCTGGATAATATTTGTAACTCTATCAGTAACCCAGAACTCTTCTGCAGCAGTTATTTAAAAGGCGATGTTTGGAATAAAATCCTAACATCTGAAATGCCTGACTATAAAATGAGCTACAAATGCCAGCAGATGTACAACAAAACAATAAAGCTGACTGTTCAGGAAATGAGAAACTGTGCAAGTAAACTGGCAACAGATAATAAATTTTGTGAAACAAGAGGAACTCAGGATTTTCCATCCAATTTCCCATTGCAAAACTGTAACAATATTTCAGATGCTTTAAATAAATCAAAGCTCGTAACTGACTATCAGGATTGCCCGGGAAATATTGATAATGAAGCTCTAACCAACATCCACCGTTTGGTTAACCACTTTGCACCTAGAAAAATCATCACTTCAAAAGAAACTTGTCGTGGCGAGGCCAATTATACTTTAGCGAGATTAAATCTCGATATTAAACACGAATCAGGCTGGCCGCTAAAAGTTTGTTACATGAACCGAGTTGAAGGCAAAGAAACATGTGACACTTACATTCCTGGTGCCAGAGCAGATGAGCCTTTAAGTGAAGACCAGGTTGTGGCCAAAATTCTTTACGCTCAAAAAGGTGCTCCACAAAAAACTACATGTAAGCTAGTGGATGCTAAAAACTATAATCCGCTTAGATCAGAGTTTAAGTTCGGATGCTTCATCGTATTCAACCCTGAAACCTGCTCAACTCTTGCTTGTAATAAAAAAGTGATCTGGGAAGAAAAAGAACAAAAAGATATCCACTTTGTCGGCTTTCCGGTCTTTGATTATTTTCCTACTGCTTACATTAGTGAACGTTACGCTTTTACGAGTTTAATCAATGAAGTGAAAGGAACTCAGGAACGTATTGTAAGAAATTTAACTGATGTTAAATACTGGCTGGATAAAATGCCTAATGGTGTGATTCACGGGATCGGCTGTGCCGAAGACTTAATGCCTGAGCAATTCCAGAGAACAGCCATTAACCAGTGTCACCCACTACCGTTCATCGTTGATGGACACGTAGAAAAAGATGGCGAATCGCTTTTAGTAGCGCGCTTATCAATTGACGATATTCACACTCCAAGATTTTTGATGTGGCCTAATATTTTTAATGCCGTTAGTGCCTATCAAGAACTTCACCCGTTAAATACATGGACGTTATATGGCATTAAAAAATAATAAGGTTATGAAAATTTTCATTTTACTAACATTCCTTTTAGCAGGATCTCTTCAGGCAAAGATTATTCTGCCTGAGCTTCTTGCTAAGCAAGCTGTGAGCAACATCCGCTTTTTAAGCCAGGATGGAAAATTTACTTATTATCAAAAACGTTCAGGAAGCCTTCTTTACTCTAGTAACTATAAAGTGATGGAGATCTTAAAAGGTCAGATCGGAACTCAGTACACATTGATTGGGACAGCTGCTCGTAAAAAAATCATCGTCATGCAAAATCAGATCTTCCATACTTTTTATGCATTGAGAGCTCAGGAAAAAATCTTCTTGCTCAATTTTGGCGATACCACTCTTAAAGAAGTTGGAATGGGATCAGCTCCAGCTCTTCACTTAGATGACACGTGGATTTCATATTATGACTATTATACAAAAATCATCACGTTTGAAAGCACGGCCAATAAGGCCTTAAAATTTACAATTAAATTGAATAATAAAATTAATCCTTATTTCACTCCTCAGGTGCTAATGAGTGATGAAAATACCATTTACTACACTGACCTTGGTGAAACAGGTGCCGTTGGTTTATTGCAGTACCAAAGAAATACTAATAAAGCAGAAGTTATCTTTAAAGCGAATACTCCAATGCTAAAAGCAGAAATCTGCCTGCATAATAACAGTTTGATCATGGGACTTTTTGGAATCAATTATTCTAAAGAAGGAACGACCATCTACCGCGCCCCTCTTCCTATTACTGATTTCTCAAAACGCGACACGATTTACAATTCTCTGGTCAACGATTTCGGTCAGCTGGTTTGTGACTACAGTAAAGACAACATCACTTTTATTAAAAACTACGGGACAAACGAGCACTTCAGTACCGACCTGGTGGACCTAAATACACAAACCAAGGCACTGACTCTCTTAAGTGAAATGAAAACCATTACAAGTGTTATCAATATGGATGGAACTCTATTGGCACTTGATAAAGGAAAGTATTTTATCGTTAAAGGTAATACTGATTATAAAAATATTGATTCACTAAAGTCTCTCCCACCAAGTGGAGCGACCGAAGCCATTAAAGCGATAGATAAAGAAAGAGAAAATGACTAAAAGACGAAACTTATATTTAGTCTTCATATTGCTTGCAATGAATTGCATAGGGTCTGCCTATGCCGAAAAAACTATATCAGGCTCAAAAGATCTTCCACTTGAAATCAACTTGCTTGTTGATAGTGTTCAGGCAACAAGTCCTGAAAACTATAAAAAGATTCTTCCTTTAGTGATGAACATTGACTTGTATGCCCGCTCAATGTCCAAAGAAGATATTTTTCTCATTGGGAAAATCGAAGTTTATAAAACTCTATTAAAGAATTACGCTACTCCCATCAAAACGCCAATTGATGGAGCAACTGTCGCAACTTTGCGTTCGGCCATGAAAAAAACAAACGACAATTTTGTGAAATGGTTCCTGCAGGCACTTTTGAAAGACAGTTTAGATTTAACCGGCAGCCCGATTTATAAAGAATTTTTATTACAAAAAAATGCCAACGTAAAAAATGAAAAGATTGAATACAGAAAGCTGGAAAAGAAAGCTGAACTTATTCAGTTCTGGGTTTCTAAGATTACCCCTGAAGGTTTAGATGCATTTACTAATGAGCTGACTCCAAAAATGCTTGATGCTCTAAAAAATATCCAAAACAGCTTTTACCTAATGGCCAAAGAGGCCAGCATGACTCCTCTACCAGCTCCTCTTACCAGTGAAGCCGACTTAAAATTCTTCGCAGTCAAAGACGTCGCTCCGGCCAAGGCCCCGAAGGCGCCTGTTGCTGCTGGACAAAAAAGCGTGGAAGATATTTTGGCCCCTATCACTGACATAACTCCGGCCGATCTTCCTAAGCCAACTGAAGAAAATTGGCTCGAAGACGAAAACACTCCTCCGTCTCTTCAGAATCTTCCAAAACCTAGCAATGACGCTGAATGGCTACAAGACTTTTAGTCCATTCTGTGCTATATTTTACCTCTGAAAACCCACTATTCTCCTAATGAATATTTAAGGATTACCAATGGCGCTAAATAAACTGCCTTACCGCGGAACACGTGACTTTTTTCCGAAAGATAAAAGGATTCAAGATTACTTGTTTTCGATAATGATTAAAACTTCTGAGAGTTTCGGTTACGAACCATACGATGGTCCACTTCTGGAAGAAGTTGAACTTTACAAAGCTAAGTCTGGTGAAGAGTTAATCAATGAACAAATTTATTCTTTCATCGATCGTGGTGAACGCAATATGGCCATTAGACCAGAGATGACTCCTACGGTTGCAAGACTTGTGGCACAGGTTCACCGCGAGTCTAGTAAGCCTCTGCGTTGGTATTCAATTCCAAGATTAATGAGATATGAAAAACCTCAGCGCGGAAGAATGCGTGAATTCTGGCAGCTTAACTGCGATATCTTTGGAGCTCCGGGAAGAACAGGTGAAGTAGAAATTCTTCAAGTCGCTGTAGAACTATTTGAAAACTACGGTGCTAACAAGTCTCACTTTGAAATCGTTTTAAACGACCGCGCGATTGTTGATACAGTTTTCAAAAAAATTATGGGAGCAACTGATGCTCAAACTTACAGACTTTACAAAATTGCTGATAAGTCTAAAAAAGTAAATGAAGAAGGTCTGAAGAAGATGGTCGCAGAAGTAGGATTAACTCCCGCAGCTGAAAATATTTTTTACAGTTATCTACAATTAAAAACTTTTGATGAGGTTGATGCTTTCTTAAAAAAGAATAACGAAACTGAGATTGCAGATTTATTTGCAAATTTCATTTCATTAACTAAAAGTAACGACCTGTCTGAATACCTTGTATATGACCCAAGCATCGTAAGAGGACTTGATTACTATACTGGTATCGTGTTTGAAATTTTTGATAAGCACCCTGATAACCGTCGAGCTCTTTGTGGTGGTGGAGCATTTGCCAACCTACTTCAAATCTTTAACGAAGACCCACTTCCAGGAGTAGGATTCGGTTTAGGTGACGTCACTTTCCAAGACTTCCTTGAAGTCCACAATCTGTTACCCAATTTTGATCATCCAGTTAATGACATCATGATTACTTTTCAAGAAGACCAGGCCATTGAAGTTTCAATGAAGCTTGCACGCTCTTTAAGAAAAGCTGGTTTAAAAGTCGTCACAAACTTAGATGCCATCAAGTTTAAAAAGGTCTTTCCTACCGCTGAGAAAAAAGGAGTCCGCTTCGTCACACTTATGGGAAGCGATGAATTTGCAAAAAACCAAATTCAATTAAAGAACCTGGCGACTAAAGAACAACACACAATTGATTTAAACGACCTTGAATCAATTCTGAAAATTATTAAGGCTTAATTATGACAACAAATAATAATACAAATGAACTTGCAACAACCTACTCTCCAGCTGACGTTGAATCTAAATGGTACAAACAGTGGGAGTCAGGAAAATACTTCAAACCGAAAAAAGGGAAAGCTAACAAGTCTTTCTGTATCATCGTTCCTCCACCAAACGTAACAGGTAAACTGCACGCTGGTCACGCTCTTGATATCACGACTCAGGATTCCTTGATCAGATTCAAAAGAATGAAAGGATACGAAACACTTTTCTTACCAGGACTAGACCACGCTGGTATCTCAACTCAATCAGTAGTTGAAAAAATGGTTTTTGAAAAAGAAAAGAAAACTCGTCGTGATTTCACGCGCGAAGAATTCGTTAAAAAAATCTGGGCATGGAAAGAAGAATACGGAAATCATATCCTTGATCAGCAACGTGCTATGGGTGCAAGCTGTGACTGGGACTACTTAACTTTCACACTTGATCCAATCCCGAATAAAGCTGTTAAGAAATTCTTCGTTGATATGTACAACAAGAAGATGATCTACCAAAGTGACTATATCGTTAACTGGGATCCAATGCTTCAATCAGCTGTATCAGATCAAGAAGTTGATCACAAAGATGTTGCGGGTAATTTCTTTCACATTAAATACGCGATCAAAGGATCTGATGAAACTCTAGAAGTTGCGACAACAAGACCAGAAACATTATTCGGTGATACTGCTGTTGCAGTTAACCCAAGTGATGAGCGCTTCAAACACCTAATCGGTAAGACGGCCATCATCCCATTATGTAACCGCGAAGTTCCTATCATTGGAGACGAACACGTTGATCTTGAAAAAGGAACTGGATGCTTAAAAGTGACTCCAGGTCACGACTTCAACGACTTCGAAATCGGAAAACGTCATAACCTTCCAATCATCAACATCCTAAATAAAGACGGAACTCTTAACGATATTTGTCTAGAGTTCAAAGGTCTATCTACAAAGGTAGCTCGTAACGTAGTTTCAAAAAAACTAGATGAACTAGGACTTTTACTAGATAAAAAACCTCACACGCACCCAGTTGGTCACGGTGAACGCTCAGGTGTTCCAATCGAGCCAATGGTTTCAAAACAATGGTTCGTAAACGTAAACGACATGAGTAGACGTGCAGTAGTTGCTGTTGAAAATGGCGATATGAAATTCTATCCAAAAGAATGGGAAAACACTTACTACTCATGGCTAAGAAATCCAAAAGACTGGTGTATCTCTCGCCAATTATGGTGGGGACATCAAATTCCGGTTTTCTATTGTGACAACAATCACCAATGGGCAAGCGAGCATAACGATACAGAATGCCCAACATGTAAATCAACTAAGGTTCACCAGGATCCAGACGTTCTAGATACATGGTTCTCATCTGGTCTATGGCCAATGTCGACACTAGGATGGCCTGATGAAAAAGCTATGGAAGAAAAGAAATTTCATACTTTCTTCCCTACAACAGTTCTAGTAACTGGCTACGATATTATTTTCTTCTGGGTAGCTAGAATGATGATGATGTCTCTTCAAACTCAGGACCAAGTTCCTTTCAAAGATACATACATCCACGCGATAGTAAGAGATAAGCTGGGACGTAAAATGAGTAAGTCATTAGGAAACGGAATTGATCCTTTCGATATGATCGCTCAATACGGAACAGACGCTTTCAGATTCGCTCTAGCAAGTGGTGCCGGGTACAACCGCGGTATCAACCTAGATCCGGATAGAATCGGCGGATACAGAAACTTCATTAACAAAGTATGGAACGCATTCCGTTTCATCTACCCTCATCTTCAAGCTGGATCTGCTCAACTCACAGATATGAGCAAACTAGACCACCATGAAAGATGGATTCTTGCAGAACTAAACACAACTACAAAAGTAATGAACGACTCCCTTGAAATTTACCGCTACGACGAAGCTTGTGCTGCCGTTTACTCATTCGTATACGACAAGTACTGCTCATGGTTCATCGAGCTTTCTAAAAACATTTTAAATGGTGACAACGCTGCTGTTAAACTTCAACGTGCATCAGTTCTAAAATTCGTTTTCAGAAAAATCCTGGCGCTTCTTCACCCGATCACGCCATTCATCACTGAAGAGCTTTGGTCACAATTAAAAGAAGCAAATGAGGATCTATTGATTGCTCAAGATTACCCTGAATACGATAAGGCCCTGGAGTTCACACAAGACCAGGACCAAATGAATAAGTTCGTTGAAGTTGTAACTAGCATCAGAAATCTTCGTGCCAGCGTAAACATTAAACCAAAAGACGAAGTTAATGTTGAACTCTTCACTGACCACAATGAGCTGGTAACGTACTTTAGAGCAAACCTAGTTAACTTCCAGGAGCTAGCTCGTGTAAAAAGCTTAACAGTAGGTAACAAGGAATTAAATCGTCCTAATAAATCTATCGTTAACATCACGACTCACACTGAAGTCTTTCTTCCTCTTGATGGAGTTATCGATCTAAAAGATCAGATCCAACGACTGGAAAAAGAATTAGCAAAAACAACTGCTGACCATAAAAATTATGAAGCAAGAATGAACAACGAAAAGTTTATGGCAAATGCACCAGAAAATGTGCGTGAAGAAGTAAAGCAGAACGAAAGAGAGCTTCGTGAGAAGATCCAAAGTATCCAGGAAAATTTAGTTCAATTTAAAGGCTAAAATAAAAAAGGCCCGCTTTAAGCGGGCCTTTTATTTTCTTATAATGATTTTCTTTTAGCTACAACAGACAACGCCAAATGCTTCGAATTATCTTCATTCTCATTCAACGTCACTTTCATCAATTCATTTTCTTTAACAATAATATTTTGTTTTGAGATCACTGTCTTCTGTCCAAACTTATCCACAACCCCAACAGTAAAATTCATCTTGATGCGCTTTTTATTCGACACCATCGTCTCAGTTGCTTTCACTTCAATGTAACTTGAGTCTGTCGAATTCTTCTGCTCAATAGAGGCCACAGCACCTTCTAAAACATACATGCGTGGTGATGAAATGTGCTTTCCGTTAAGAGAAAGGTCAAACTTCAGATCATATCCATTAGCGCCGGCAAATGCAGAACTACTTACCAGAAACAATCCAAGAACAAGCTTCAACATGTATTTCCCCTAAAAGTGGACAAAAAAGATAAAAAAAAGCCCTGTCTTGCGACAGGGCCTCTGTTATTTCAATTTTAACACACGTATTAAGAAAGTTTGATTTTCTTTTTAAGAGCTTCAAATGTCTTTTCTTCACGGATTGCATACATCATGTTGTTCTTGATTTGATCGTTAGAAGAGTAGTACTTCTTAACAGTTTCAACATCAATTCCAGCTTGAGCAGCACTTTCTTCAAGTTTTTTGTTGAAGTCAGCTTCTGAAGTTTCGATCTTAAATTCCTGAGCTAGATGATCTAGAACAAGTCCTGATCTCACTTGGAAGTTAGCTTTAGTGTGGATATCCCCTTTCCATCTTTCGAAGTACTCAGCAACCATAGATTCATTGAATCCTTGACCCTTAAGGTTCTTAGCAAGATCTTCTTGAAGATATTTTTCTTGGTTTTGAACAAGAGTAGCTGGAACATCAAACTTGTTTTCGTTTACAAGTTTTTCAAGGATGTCTTGGTGAAGTTTTTCAGCAGCTTGTCTTTCTTTTTGAGCAACAAGGTTCTTCTTATTTTTTTCGTTGAAGTCAGCAACTGATTCGTATCCGAATTCTTTTGCTAGTTCATCGTTAAGTTCCGGGAATTTCTTTTCTTTAATTTCTAGAAGTTCACACTCAAAAGTTACTTTTGCGTTTTGAAGTTCAACAGCATGGTAATCAGCTGGGAAAGTTAAAAGAATATTCTTCTTCTCACCTTTTTTCATTCCGATCATTCCTTCTTCGAATCCTGGAATGAATTGACCTGAACCGATTTCAAGAAGGTATTCTGAACCTTTCATGTTTTCTGGTCTTGATCCGTCAGCTTTAACACCTTCGAAGTTAAACACAGCGAAGTCACCTTTTTTGATTGCAGCTTTAGCGTCAGTTACTTCAGTCATTTCAGCTTTTGAACCAAGGTAGTTCTTTGTAAGCTTATCCATGTCGTCAGCAGTCACTTCAGCACTTTCTTTTTTGAATGAGTATCCAGAGTAATCAGCAAGTTTGATTTCTGGGAAAACTTCAACAACAGCGTCGAAAGATACAGATTTACCTGCATCGTACTTAATGTTTTCGAATGCTGGGTATCCAACAGTCTTGAATTTTTCTTTTGTCACAGCTTCGAAAAGTTGTGATTGAACAAATGAATTAAGAGCGTCTGATTCGATTTGAGGTCCGTAAACTTGCTCTACCATTGATAGAGGAGCTTTACCTTTTCTGAATCCTTTAACGTTTGTTGTACTTTGTTTTCTAACAACCGCTTGTTTGATTTCTTTTGATAGATCTAGAGTTGCGAAATTGAACTCAATTTTCTTTGTGCATCCATTGACGCTTTTTACTGTGTAAGACATAAAAATCCTCTCTTAAAAATAGTTCTCCAAAAGTATTAAAGAAGGCCATAATTGTCAATGTAAAGGCTACATTTGCCCAGTGAAAGAGACAGATTTAGTAGTGGACTTCTTTTAGATATAACCCTTGTGGCGGAGCCGTTGGCCCCAGGCGATTTTTAAGCGGTGTTTTAAGCGATTTTTCGAGGTCTTCTAAAGTGATTTTGCCCTTACCTAACGAGATCAACGCACCCATGAGAAGACGTACCATTTGCTTTAAAAATCCATTTCCTACGACTTTTAAAACGTAATACTCTCCCGCAAGATTTCCCCAATGCCCACTCGACTCAAAGCGCACTAACTCGCAAGAGATAATTTTGCGCACAGTGCTCTCAATATCAGTCCCGACACATTGGTAATTGATAAAATCATGCTCACCGCAAAAGATTTGGCAGCCTTTTTTCATCAACTCAATATCCAGATCAAAGGGAAAATGAGTGATCAGCTCGCGAGCAAAAGGCGAGATCACTTCATCAGTCGTAAAAACGTAATTATATTCTTTTGATTTAGCACTATAAATTGGATGGAACTTATCATTCACGACAACGGCATCTACTACTCGAATGTCTTCAGGTAAAAGTGAATTCATCGCACGCACTAAACCCTGAACTGGAATATCAACCGGAATTTCAATTCGCATCACTTGAGCAAGTGCATGCACACCTGCATCGGTTCTACCCGAACCAACACTTTTAATATCTTCAGATTTAGAAAGAACTTTTAAAACAGAATTAATTTCACCTTGAATGGTCTTATCACTCAACTGAACTTGAAACCCAGAGTAATGGGTTCCTTTATACTGAACAGTGATTCTATAAATATTCAAATGTAAAACCTATCCCGAATGACGTACCTGAGATTTTAATCTCATCTTGAAAATTGCTATAGGACTGATGACGGGCCTCAAGATTTAAAAATAAGTTTGTAATCTGGCTTGATGTAAATAAATCATTAGCTGTGTCTTCATTAAAACCAGTAAGATTAATTTTCATCTGCCCATTTAGAAAATACCCAGGGCTCACCTGAAACTTTCTCTTACCATCTTCACCACGTTGATAGTCCGATCTGTTTTGCATTAACCCCAGCACACTTGCTCCTCCGGTTCCTGCAATTTTAAACCAGCTATAAAGTGGAACTTCCATTCCCACTCCTAGATCTACCGGAACTTCCCAAAGATTAAAAGTCGCATCACTGCGAGTTCCATCAGAAGCGAAAATCCCTTTCCCCGAATTGTAACCAACGCCTGCTCCTAATGACCAATAAGCATTAATTAAATCTCTCTTTACAATATAATCATCATTACGGAAATAAAGAGCTCCACCTTTGATGTGCCTATAACCCGTTCCAATTGTGCGGTTAATAATGTCATTCGTAGACTGGTAGTCAAAATCGTTTTTAATGAAAGTAATATTGAATGATCCAGCAGAAGCTTTTCTAAAGTCTTTTGCTAGCATCTTTTTATCAGTTTCAATGTAGTTTTCTTGTTTATCAAAAGTACCTGGAGCGGTGTAACCAAAGTCTTCATACTTTTTCTTAAGTGTAGGCTTATCTGTAACTTCCTTTACACCGTGATCAAAAATATAATCAACGCCAGTACTCTTTGCAGTCTCGACACTGCCTCCAGACTCTATGCCATCAACATAAGGACTCGTCCCTTTGATTTCTGTATTTTCTAAGGAGTTCTCAATTTCATTATCACCTGAAACAGAATGCTCCAGATCCACCGCCACTGCGTTGAATGAAAGAATTGAGAGGGAAATGAAAAACGCTAGATTCCTTCTATGCATATCAATACTCCTACTAAGTATCTCGTATCAAAAAAAGTTTAAAACTAATTAGATCTGATGACCTTGGTCATCGTCTTCCTCACCTTTCCAGTGAAACATTTCTTCAAGTGCACCTTTATTTTTGAAAAAATAAAGTAGTGACCCGAGAACATAAAGAAGAATTAATCCACCAATCATAATTTCATAAGCTAACACAATTAAAATCATGATAATGAAAATAAGAAACAACACTCTCTTCTTATGACTTTTTACCCACGGAGAATTCTTGAAAGAATTGAAAGGGATATTTGAAATCATTAAGAAGGCATAAAATAAAACATAAACAACTGCAATCCATGGATGATCCATGATTCCAGCTTCAGGATACTCTCCTGTAAAAAGAATCAACCCAACAATAGCAAGTGCTCCACTTGGAATTGGAAGCCCTTGGAAAAAATCAGAACTTACTTTATCAATGTTAGCGTTGAAGCGAGCTAAACGAAGCGCTCCACAAAGAAGAAAGATAAAAGATGTAATCAAACCCAAACGGCCCATATTAAAAAAGAATTTGTTATAAACTAAAAACGCTGGCGCCACACCAAAAGTTACAACATCAGAAATCGAGTCGAACTGCTCACCAAAAGCAGATTGCGTTCCCGTCATACGTGCTACTCGCCCATCAACTGAATCGAATACTGCACCTAAAATTAAAAGCAATGAAGCTTGGGTAAATTCTCCTCTCCATCCCAGAATAACTGAGAAAAATCCACAGGCCATATTAAGTGCCGTGAAAGTATTCGGAAGAAAAAAAGCAAGTCTGCGTGGTGTGTTCAACATTTCTAATAACCTTTAAGCATGGTCAGGAATTACTGCAAGGATTGTTTCACCTGCCGTAACTTCATCATTTATTTTAAGTAGTATCTCATATTTTTTTGGTAAATAAAGCATCACTGTTCCACCAAAGGGAAAGTAGCCAATATTCACTCGTCTTCCTCCGCGATCCCCTGGCATAACCATGAGTTCCGGCCATAATCCTAATTTGCATTTGAAAAACGTAAGACCCACAGTTTCGCCGCGGTTATCTAACGCTAGAGCAACACCTTTTCCATCTTTCGTCCCGATTTTCTCAACCGCGTAGTGATAACGAAAGAACGACTGACCTTTCAAAACCAACAGCGTTTTAATCTCCGCTGATAAAGGCATCGAAACACCCATCTCTTTCCACCACGGAATCATGATCTGCACTTCAACCAGTTGGTCTCCATACATTCCATGTGAAACATTATTTTCAATATGAATGATCTTCCCGTTGGCCGGAGCAAAGATAACTCCTTTCGTTACGATGGGATCATCACGAAAGTCGTTTCTATTACGTCTTAAGCTGATATACAAAACGATGTAAGCTAAAAACGCCACCGTCAGGATTTTGTAACAACTAAAAACCCAAAGGAAGAATAGAATAATAAATGCGAGTGTATTAAATTTCGCCGGAAGATAAGATTTCAGCATAACTACTTATTAAACTCCTCATCCAGAGTTCTAAAATAATAAGGTGGCTCTCTCATCTTTTCTTTATAAACATGAGCAAAAATCACTTCTGAAGAATTCTTAATCAGATCTTTTGTATTTTTAAGTTCAGAAAAATCTTTCGAGTCTGCGGCCAGCGTATACCCTAAAGTTGTATCCATGATTTTAAAGTCGGCCGAGTTAATCAATTCTTTTTCACTCGTCCCTTCTTCAAGATTCCAGTTATAACTAAAAACCTGCCCTTTAAAAGCATTGGTAACCCAAAATCCTTTTTTCACACCAACAAACGTCGGCACTTCAAAATGAAGAAATGAAAAAACATTACGATTTTCCCACGCAAGGACTTGCGCGATTCCCTCTCCCAATCTCATTCCCGTGTATGACCCCGGGCCTGCAGAAAAGAAGAAGTTCATCGTTTTTAAATCTAAATTGTATTTTTTAATCAGATTATAGATTTCAACATGGATGACTTCCGAAGGCTTTTTTTCATTTGTATCATGGTACTCGACCCATTTAAATTCTGAATCGAGTAGGCCAATAACTAATCCGGAAGTACTATCCACATATAAAGAATGCATTAAAAGAACCTAGTCACATCATTGAAAATCGCACCAACCATTAACATCAACAGAACTGATAAACCAACCTGTTGAGCAATTTCCATTTTACGTCTTGATAAAGGCCCGCGATTAACAATCTCAAGCGCGATGAACATAATATGCCCACCATCAAGAACTGGAATTGGAAACAAGTTAATAACCCCAAGGTTTACAGAAATGAGTGCCATTAACTGGAAGAAATACGATAGTGATGTATTAAATGAATCGTGTGCTACTTTACCAATCGCCAGTGGCCCGCCGATTGACTTCAGTGAAACTTGATTCGTAATAAGCTTAACAAACCCATCAACAGTCTTTTTCATCGAGTCCCATGTACGTGTTACAGCAACACTCACAGAACTAAACAGACCTTTTGATTTCGTTAAAACAAAGTTCGTCTTCATGACTTCAACGAAGCTATAAACTCCAAGAAGCTTAACCGACTTACCATCTTGCATGCTCGTTTCAGGAGTCACAGTGTACTTCTTCAACTCTCCCTTACTGTATACTTCAACGTCCACAGAAGCTTTTGCAATCGTTTGAAGTTTAGTTCGTAACTCTTCAAAGCTATAAACTTTCTGACCTTCGAGACTAGCGAACACGTCATCGCTCTTAATCCCAACTTTATCAGCAGGAGAACCCATGTTTACACTTCTTACCATCAGATCGATCGTACGAAGTCCTCTACCATCAAGTGCCATGATTAAAGATTTAAGGTCAGTGTATTCCACTGCCATTTCTTTTCCAGCGTTCATATCAACTTTTACTGTATCCGTAGAAAGATCTTCTCCGGCAGCAATTGGATAAACATAAAGCTTCTTCACATTTTCCATTGTCGCAAGCTCTTCAATCGAATGCTTGAAATCAATTTGCCCTTTAACTGGAGTGACAACAAAACGGTTTGCGTTTTGATCAACGAAGTACGGCTTTCTTAAAAATGGAGGGTATTTTAAAACTTCTTCAAAAAACTTATCACCAGCAAAGTTCACCGATAATACTTTCGTTTCATTATTTCTTTTTACTGTTAACGAACTAACAGCAGTATTGCCATCAACCATTAAGTCTGAAGGATTATAAACATCGTTGTTATTAACTTTAACCAGAACGTCCCCTGTTCTTAAACCATTTTGGTAAAGAGCAGTCTCTGGAGTTAAAGCACCAATTTTAATTTCAGGAATTCTCTCTCCAACAATTAATAGAGAAAAGAAAATCACGAACGCTAAAATAAAGTTCGCTAGAGGTCCACCCATAACGATCCAAAAGCGCGCCCACTTACCTTGGTGAGTGAAGCTGTGCTTGCGCTCGCTTTCAGGAATGTCGTCTTTGTTAAACGGATCATCCCCAAACATTTTTACATATCCACCAAGTGGAATAGCAGAAACAGCGTACTCTGTTTCTCCCCATTTTTTCTTGAAGATCTTTGGCCCAAAACCAATTGAAAAAACTTCTACTCTTACGCCAAAAAGACGAGCGAATAAAAAGTGACCCAATTCGTGAAAGAACACGAGCGGACCTAAAAAGATGATAAAAATTGCAATTTTTTCTAATAACATTGGAAGCCTCTTAATTTCAGAGTTCTAAAGTGAGATTTGCTGTCCTAGATATTTTACAACAATAACGAAAAAAGGCGATAGAAAGATAAGGCTGTCTATACGATCGTATACCCCGCCATGCCCCGGAATGAGGTTGGAACTGTCTTTGATTTCGAATTCTCTCTTAATCTTTGACTGAATCAGGTCACCAACTTGTGACATGGCCCCACAAAGACCAAAAATAATTGAGTAATACCATCTGAATTGACCGAAAAAGATATCCCAGGCAAATGATCCACAGACAGCTGCGATGATTATCCCACCAATGAAACCTTCTACAGTTTTCTTAGGACTTACAGCTGGCCAGAGTTTATGTTTTCCAAAATTTTTGCCCACAAACCAAGCACCAGTATCCATTGAGTAAGTAACAATCAAAAGCATCCCTAAAATTTGTCTCCAGGCATCACTCTCAAAGTGAATCCCAAAAGAAAGCATAGGAACGGCCACAAGAACTGCAATGATCGAAGGATTTTTTTCAGTACTCTTTTTCATAAACCCATCTGCCAGAGGAACTCTAAACAAATAGTAAATTAAAAAGCAGTTCATAAGAATCGCCGCGATTGTAAAAACATTCAACGAGACTCTTGCGTTCATCCCGTTAATCGCGATGAAAAATAAACTAAAGAACACCATCACGTACTTATAAATAAAGTCTTTACGTGTGAGTTTTGCAAAATTAATCAGCATTTCATCAATACAAAGAACACTGGCCACTAACACTGCAATCAGAGTTGTCGATTTACCAAAGTAAACCGCAGCAACAACCAACACGGCCATTACCAACGCAGAAATAACTCTTTCTTTTGTATTCGACATCATTAGCCTCGAAGTATTCTTTGGTTTTCGCGAGCTACTATGATGTTATCCTGAAGCGAAGTTGCTGGAGCGACTGCCCCAAATCTTCTCTCTCTTTTTGCCACCTGTTCGATGATGTATCTGAACTCTGTGATCGTAAAATCCGGCCACTTCGTTTCAGTAAAAAACATCTCAGCGTAAGCAATTTGCCATAACATAAAATTAGAAACACGGTGATCTCCACCAGTTCTAATTAGTAAATCAACGTCCCCTAAATCAGGGATCATTAAATATTCATTAAGAGCATCTTCTGTAATGTCTTTTCCTGGATTAGCTTTCATAAAACGGTTAACTGCATAAGCAATCTCCGCTCTCGCGCCATATCCAAAAGCAAACGTCAGTTTCAGTCCTGTATGATGAGCAGTTTCACTTTCAAGCTGCCCAATTAATTTTTTAGTTTGTTCCGGAAGATTAGAAATATCTCCCATAATTTTAAATCTGATATTGTTTTTTAAAATTCTCGCTCGCTCTTTCTTTAAAAATTTATAAAGAAGATTAAACAGAACTAAAACTTCAGTCTGTGGACGACTCCAATTCTCAGAAGAAAACGCATACATCGTAAGCGCTTCGATCCCTAAGTCATCTGCTTCCTGAACAATATGTGAAACCACTGCAGAACCGCGCACGTGCCCCCACACTCTCGGGTGAGAACGTTGTTTGGCCCAACGGCCATTGCCATCCATGATGACGGCCACGTGCTTAATATTGTGACTAAGTGGTTCCATCTTATCCAATTAAACTGATAGTACTTCTTTTTCTTTGTTAGCAATAACAGTATCAATTTCTTTCGTGAACTTATCAGTGATATTTTGAATTTCCGTTTGGATTTTCTTTGAATCATCTTCTGAAACAGTTTTATCTTTCTCAGCTTTTTTAACAGCTTCGTTAGAATCACGACGTAAGTTTCTTAAAACAACTTTAGCATCTTCACCAATTTTTTTGATTTCTTTAGCGATATCTTTTCTTTTGTCTTCAGTTAGTGAAGGAAAGTTAAGACGGATAAAGTTACCATCGTTAGTTGGTGTAACACCAAGGTTTGCACCGAAAAGTGCTTTTTCAATCGCACCCAACATCGTTTTATCGAATGGTTGGATTTGAAGTAAACGCGCTTCTGGAGTTGAAATTTGTCCCAACTGAGAAAGCGGAGTTAGAGATCCGTAATATTCAACTTGAACACCATCTAAAACAGATGCTGATGCTCTTCCTGTACGTACTTTTGTTAATTGATGCTTAAGCGAATCAACCGCTTTTTTCATTGAATCATTTAATGAAGCTTGAGTTTCTTTCATCATAATGACATCCCCTTCGTTAGTTAGTTAAATTATTTATTCGTTACAATTGTCCCAATATTATCACCTAATACAGCACGTTTGATATTCCCTTTTTCAAACATATTGAAAACTAAAATATCAATTTCGTTGTCCATAGAAAGGCTGATAGCTGTTGAATCCATAACAGCAAGACCTTGGTTTAGAACGTCCATAAACTTAAGTTTATCAATTTTTACGGCATCTTTAAACTTCATTGGGTCTTTATTGTAGATTCCATCAACTTTTGTTGCTTTCATAATTACTTGTGCGTCAATCTCATTCGCACGAAGCGCCGCAGCTGTATCCGTTGTAAAATACGGATTCCCAGTTCCAGCAGCAAAGATCACCACTCTTTTCTTTTCAAGGTGTCTTACAGCACGTCTTCTAATGTACGGCTCTGCAATTTCTTGCATATCGATTGCAGTCAATACTCTCGTATCGATTCCATGTCTTTCAAGACTGTCTTGAAGTGCTAGCGAGTTAATAATTGTCGCCAACATCCCCATATGATCAGAAGTCGTTCTATCCATTCCCTTAGTTGCTCCCGCTACTCCACGGTGAATATTTCCACCACCGATAACGATTGCGATCTCAACACCCATGACTTGAAGCTCTTTAACTTCTCCAGCAATTGTGTCCAGCACTTCTGCCGAAATTCCATGTCCCTGCTCACCAGCAAGTGCTTCTCCAGAAAGTTTCAAAAGGATTCGATTGTACTTCATTAGTTCTTCCTTAATTTGTAGGTCAAAAAAAAGGGGCCTTTAAAGCCCCTTTTTGTAATTTTCATAAAATAATAACTACTGTTTTCCACCAGTCATAGAAGCAACTTCAGCTGCGAAGTCATCAACTTTTTTCTCAATACCTTCTCCAAGGTTGAATTTTACAAATCTTCTTACGTCGATTTTCTCTCCAACTTTGATAGTAAGTTCATTGATAAGATCCTGAACTGAAATGTCCGGGTTCTTAACGAATTTTTGATCAAGAAGACATACTTCAGTAGAAAGTTTTTTAACTTTTCCTTCAACGATTTTTGAGATCATTGCTTCTGGTTTCCCTTCTTCTTTTAACTGAGCAGTGTAGATTGCGATTTCTCTTTCTACGAATGCTTGGTCCATTTCAGAAGCTCTAACGAATTTCGGATCAGCAGCAGCTACGTGCATAGCTACGTCTTTTACGAAAGTAACGAAGTCTTCAGACTTTGCTACGAAGTCAGTTTCACAGTTTACTTCAACCATTACACCAATTCTTCCACCGTGAATGTATGATCCAACTAAGCCTTCAGCAGCAATACGAGATTGCTTCTTTTGAGCAGCAGCTAGACCTTTTTGTCTTAGGTAATCGATCGCTTTTTCAAGGTCACCATCAACTTCGCCAAGGGCCTTTTTACAGTCCATCATTCCAGCACCAGTTTTTTCTCTTAATTCAGAAACAAGCTTTGCAGTAATTTGTGTCATATCTATTTTCCTTAAACTTAAAAATTAAAATCTAAAACTTATAACTATTCTTCGTCAGCAAGATCGATATCTTTTTCGTATTTGCTGATGATTTCTTTTTCAAGGGCCATGTCACGAGAAGAATCTTTAGAGTTTGATTCAATCTTGTTATTTTTCTTAGCAAGGTTCATCCCTTCAGTAACTGAGTTAGCGAAGTATTCAGTAAACATTGATACAGATTTAATTGCATCGTCGTTTCCTGGAACAACATAATCAACACCAGTTGGATCACAGTTTGTATCTGTAATAGCTACAACAGGAATTCCAAGGTTGTTTGCTTCAAGGATAGCGATTCTTTCATTGTTTGGATCGATAACGAATAGAGCTCCTGGAAGCTTCTTCATATCTTTAATCCCGCCTAGAACTTTTTCTAGCTTGATTACTTCTTTCTCAATGTTGATTCTTTCTTTTTTAGTTAGAAGACCGAAATCTCCTGTTTCTTTCATTTTTTCTACTTTACGAATTTTATCAATCGAAAGAGAAACAGTTTTCCAGTTAGTAAGCATTCCACCTAACCATCTTGAAGTAACAAAGTTAGCTCCACAGTCGATAGCAGCTTGTTTTACAGTATCTGATGCTTGTCTTTTTGTTCCTACGAAAAGAACTGGTTTCCCTTCAGAAGCAGTTTTTTTAAGGAAGTCGTAAGCGTCTTTTGCAAGAGGAATAGTTTTAGCAAGATCGATAATGTAGATACCGTTCTTCTCACCGAAAACGTATTTCTTCATTTTTGGGTTCCACTTTTCAGTCTGGTGACCAAAGTGTGCGCCTGCTTCAAGCAAGCTTTTTAGATTTAATTCTGACATAGATACTCCGTTGGTTAATCGAATTGTCTGTGAGCCTCTTTCAAGGACCAACATTTCAGACAACTGAAATTATTAATGAGCTATGTTGATAACATATGCCCTGAATTTGAGCAAGACTGCGGCGAAAAAATGCGCAGCATTTTTACTTCTTATTTAGAGTTCGCCGCAGATATTTTCGCAATGAAATTCGATTTTATTTATAGTGTTAAAAACAGACTATTTTGGACCCATCACAAGACAGGCCCAAAACATTTTTTAATTAAGGAATAGACTCAGATCCCATCAAAACTTTTCTCGGTTTAGACCCCTGCGCAGGCCCCACAACTCCCTTTGATTCCATCTCTTCAATCAAATTCGCCGCACGGTTATACCCAACACCAAGCCTTCTCTGAAGCAATGACGCACTAGCCGAACGATGCTCTAGAACAACACGCACCGCTTCATCATACTTGTCATCTTTCCCACCTGCTGTCTCACCATCTCTCATCGAAACAGATGTCACAGGCTCTTCTTCTCCACCATTTTCCAAAAATTCCATAACATTCGGATCAAACGAAGGAGTCATTTCAGATAACTTTTCAGTCAGCGATTCAATCTCTAATTCTTCAATATACGCCGAGTGAATACGAGTCGTGTCCACACCTTGCTTATATAACATATCCCCTTTACCAAGCAGCTTTTCAGCTCCCATCGCATTTAAAATCGTTCTCGAGTCAGTCGAAGACGTCACTCGGAAAGACACTCGTGTAGGGAAGTTCGACTTAATTAATCCCGTGATAACATCAACCGAAGGTCTTTGTGTCGCGATCATTAAATGCACACCCGCAGCTCTCGCTTTGGCCGCCAATCTACAAATATGATTCTCAATCTCTTTCCCTTTTTGAGTCAGAATCAAGTCAGCAAATTCATCGATAATAATAACGATATATGGAAGCTCATAAGTATCTTCAGTCGCAAATTCATAAAATTTACTGATCTTATCCAGCGCCGGTCTCGCCGCCGATTTTAATTTATGATTGAACCCTTCAATGTTCCTCACCCCAAATTCCGACATAATCGAGTAACGTCTCTCCATCTCCTGACACGCCCAAAGTAGTGCAGTCGTCGCTGTTTTCGCCTCAGTAATAACCGGCATAATTAAATGCGGAAGACGTGAATAAAGCGCAAGCTCGAGCTGCTTCGGATCGATCAAAATCAATTTCATTTGATTAGGAGACTTTTTAAGAAGTAGAGAAACTAAAACAGAGTTAATGAAAACCGACTTACCAGCACCAGTCGATCCCGCAACCAGCATGTGAGGCATCGCTGCCAAATCCACAACAACCGGTTCACCAAACGCATCCTTCCCCATTGCAAGCGGAAGCTGATGACTTGTATTCGTAAAATCTTTCGATCCAATAATCTCATCCAAGAAAATAAAATCTCTCGGATTCCTAGGAACCTCAATCCCCACGGTCGTTCTACCTTTCATTGGATAAACCATACGAATCGGCGACCCAGAAAGCGCTAACGATAAATCTTCAGCAATCGAAGTTAACCTAGAAACTTTCTCTCCAGGCCCAAGCTCCCATTCAAACGTATCAACAACCGGCCCTTTAAGAACGTTGATGACCTGCCCCTGAATCTTAAACTCCCCAAGCTTCGCCTGGATCTTAGAAATAATATCGTGAAAGTATTTATCTTCCGGCTGAGAAAACTTCATATCTTGTTTCTTATGCGAAGCCAGCTTCACCAGATTAAAATATTTATCTTCATTAAACGTTTCAACTTTATTTGTATGACTATTAAACGTAGAAATCTCAGACTCATCCACATATTCATCATCATCTGAAATCACAACCGGATAACTCTCATCAACTGCATCAAACCCAAAGTCATCAGAAGCTTCAATCTTCTTCGCCTCAGTAATCGGAACTAGAAACATCCCTTCATTCGTCTGAGTTTCAGTAGAAGTCGTAATCTCCCCTGTAACCGGATCGACAACTTCTTTTCCTTCTTGGTTTTCCTGAGAATTATTCGGCAACATAATCGCCTCTTTCTCAGAATTATCTTCAATAGGCTTCGCATAGTTCGCAATCTTCGCCGCCACTTTCTCTTTTAAAGTAGGTTTTGCCATCTCGATCGCCGGAAGACCTTCATCTTCTTCTAACAACTCTTGATCTTCGCGAGGTTTAATCCCAAATTTATTTTTAAGTAATAAAAACTTCTCCTGAACATTTTCAGAAGTCTCTTGATAATTGAAATTCTTAATTTCATCTGCTGCCATTTTAACTTTATCAGTAAAGCTTCCTCTGAAAGCCCCCCATAAAAATAACGTTGCAGTCACGGCCCAAACTAAAAACATAGAAAACGCCGAAAACGTCATATCAAGAATCTGATACAACCCAGCTCCTAAAAGCCCCGGTTGAAAATAAAAAATAGTAAATAATGAAAAAATTGAAAGTGAGATAATATTTAAGGCATCAATCCAGTCAGCTCTTTTTGAAAAAACTAAAACATAGAATGAAGTAAAGACAGCACATGGAATAAAAACCCACGGCCCAGAATAGTAATTAATGAAATTTAAAAAACTTGTCCCATAATAAGCAAAGAACCCATGTGAGGACGCAGACGAAATCGAAAGATAATTATCCGGCAAAGTGTCTCTATAATAAAACACAACAAGCGTAATAATCGTCAGGAAAAATAGAGCGAACAGTTCGTATTTAAGTATTTTTGTATTCATACTTAAATTCTACATCATGAATTTTTTTTGGAAATGAAAAAGCATTTTGATAGACTTAAAAACGAGTTAAACCAGACCCCTAAAAACAAAAAACCCCAAGACAAGCTCGGGGTTTTTCTAAAATAAAGAGGGTGCATTGACCTTTTCTCACACCAAGCTTCCCTGGCACTACCTTCGGCGCTGAAGAGCTTAACTTCCGAGTTC